>CAMHCS010000006.1 GCA_946183785.1 uncultured Selenomonadales bacterium
GCGGAAAAAGACCCGGCAGAGGCGCGGAGGGACTTATTCAGTGGTTCCTTAAATCTTTACTGTGATTTATGATACGTCAGACGTGCCGGAGGCGCGGCTGCAGCCTGCGAAGCAGGCGTATCTCAGTTCAAAATTTCATTTAAGGAAGCACTGATTAAGTCAAGTCGTGGCCCTGTCGAGGGATTTTTTCGTCAGGCAAGGAAAAGTGCTCGAAGTCGTAGCAGAGCTACGTCGAGAGCACTTTGACGCAGCATGACGGAAAAAGACCCGTCAGGGGCGCGGCGGGACTTATTCAGTGCTTCCTTAAAAATTTGGCTAAAATTTGGGCCTGAGATTAGTATCAATCGTCCGCAAACGGGTAATCCGCGCCGTACCAGCCGGGCTTTCCTGCGACAGAGTAAATCAGGCCTTTCGCGGCAAGGCCGTCAATATGCGCCGCAACGACTTCCGATCCTTCCTCGGTCATGATCGAGAGGAGCCCCATCGCGCCGCCGGACAAATCCGTCTGCCCATAGCCGCGCACATACTCAAAAATCACGCGATCCACCATGTCCGACAAATATTTTTCCTCAAATTGTTCCTCGGTCATCGCAGCGGCTTCCGCCATCACGCGCTTCGTCCCGTCGCCATATACCTGCTTTGCCTGTTCCGCCTGCTCCGCCGTTTCCGGCAGGGCGCCCGACGACCAGGCCGCTATGATTTTCTCCCGGCAAGCCGAGCAAACCGCAAACGCCGCCGCACCGTCGTCCCGGGCGACCACCTGCACTCGGTCGTTACCCCCGCAGAACAGGCACGCGCAGCCTTCCGTCTCCCTGAATCTCATTTCATTTCACCTCAATATGAAATATCATACACCATTCCGCCGTCGAAGAAAATATATGCAAGAAAAAAAGCGACGCATGGAATATATCCCTGCACCGCCTTTCTTTCCTACGATATTAGATTCATCCTGCGTGATATGCTTCGCTTTCGTTGTCCGGCGCTTTTTCCCGTGCGACGGAAAGCATCAGCTTGATCCGGTTGACCTGGTTGACCTCGCTGGCGCCGGCGTCGCAGTCGAGCGCAATAATATTGCTGTCCGGATAACGCTTCCGGAGAGCGTGCATGACGCCCTTGCCCGTGATGTGATTCGGCAGGCAGCCGAAGGGCTGCAGGCAGACAATGTTCGGCACGCCGCGCTCAGCCAGTTCCATCATTTCCCCGGTCAGGAACCACCCCTCGCCCGCCATATTGCCAAGCGAGACCTGTTGGCTCGCCAGCGCAGCCAATTCCTTGATGGTGGACGGCGGCTCGAAGCGGCGGCTCTTTTTCAGCGCGTCCGCCATCGGGTGTCGGAAAAATTCCAGCATTTGGATTGAAAATTCCGCTTTCCAGCGGTCGACGCGCCCGCCCGCCAGGAGCCTGCGTTTTACGATATCGTCGAAAGCCATATACTCCATGAAGTTCAAAAGATCCGGCATTACGACTTCCGCGCCTTCATCGAACAAGAGCTCTTCCAGGTGATTGTTTGCCAACGGATGATATTTTACGAGGATTTCGCCGACAACGCCGACTTTCGGCTTCCAAAGCGTCTCGTCGACGGGCAGGATATCAAAATCGTGAACGATCTGCCTCAGATTCCGCCGATACTTGAAATAACTGCCGTCGGAAAGCTCCTCCTTTACGCGCGCCATCCACTTTTCGTAAAGGCGCTCCGTCGAGCCCAGCGCAATCTCATACGGCTTAACGCGGTTTTTCACACGCATCAAAAGATCGCCGTAGACGACGGCTTTGACGATATCCGTATAACAACTCCGGGTCATGACGAAATCGTCCGTCTCGCTCTCACGTCCCATGAAAGCGAAGGCGGGAACCTGCCCATACCCGGCGTCCTTCAGCGCCGCCCGCATAAGATTCAAATAGTTCGTCGCGCGGCACGCGCCGCAAGTCTGGAACAGCATGATTGCCGTCCTGTCCGGATCGCAGGCGCCGGACCGAAGCACGGAAAGCATTTGCCCGATGACGACGATAGCCGGATAGCACATGTCGTTGTTTACATACCGAAGGCCGACGTCGATTGCACTTCGATCCATCGTTTTCGGAATCACAAGGCGATAGCCGTGTGCCCGGAACACCGATTCCAAAAGCTCGAAATGAATCGGCGACATTTGCGGCGCAAGGATCGTATACGTCTCCTTGCATGCCTTCGTAAAATGAGGTCGTTCTTTCCGCTGCATCGGCTCGTAGGGCATGTTCTCCCTGCGGGCGAGCGCCGCCATCAGCGAGCGAACGCGTATGCGAGCCGCGCCGAGGTTCGACACCTCGTCCAGTTTTATCATCGTGTAAAGGCGATGATGCGCCTCAAGAATTTCCTTGACCTGCCCCGTCGTAATCGCGTCCAGCCCGCAGCCAAAGGAACTGAGCTGAATCAGCGCGATATTGTCATGGCTTGCTGCAAAGCTGGCGGCATGGTAAAGCCGCGCATGGTAACTCCACTGATTGACGATGCCCAATGTGTCGTCGCCTTCCACCGGAAGACGATAGACCATATCCTCCGAAAGCACTGGAAGCCCATAGGATTGAATCATCTCCGGAATGCCATGGTTGATTTCCGGGTCGATATGATAAGGACGCCCTGCCAGAAGAATCGCCGGCAAATGCTCGCGCTCGATCAATTCGAGGATTTCCTTCCCATACGCGCGCACGTCCTCTTTGTAATGCGCCAGTTCCGCGTAGGCTGCTTCTACCGCTTCGGCAATCTCGGCTTTTCCGAGCTTTTCCTCCGCCAACTCCTCGGCCAAACGCTCAATCATGCGGCTCTTGTCATGGATCGGCAGGAACGGCTGCATGAACTTGACGCCCTTTTCCTCTAAAACATCCATATTGCCGCGGATATTCTCTGCATAGGAAGCGACGACCGGGCAGCTGTAATGGTCGTCAGACGGGTGTGCCTTGTCCTCCATGTTATAGGGAATGCACGGATAGAAAATCTTGGGCACGCCCTTTTCGACAAGGTCGACGATATGGCCGTGGACGAGCTTCGCCGGATAACAAAGCGAATCTGACGGCACCGTCTCCATGCCGCGATAATATGTACGGACGGAAGTCTTGCCCGACAGTACGACTTCGTAGCCGAGCTTCGTAAAGAACGTGAACCAGAACGGATAATCCTCATACAGATTGAGCACACGTGGAATCCCAATCCTTCCCCGCTTCGCATCTGTAAGCGGCCGATAATAATTGAACAGCCGGTCGTATTTGTATTGGTAGATGCTCGGCACCGTTTCCGCGGAGCGCTGCTTTCCAACGCCGCGCTCACAGCGGTTGCCCGAGAAATATTTGCCTCCGTCCGAAAACGTGGATGCGGTAATCAGGCATTGATTGCCGCATCCTTTGCAGCGATAGGAATTTGTCTCCACCGAAAACGCATCCAGCGCGTCTGCGGAGAGCACCGACGATTTCTCGACGCCGCTTTCCAGCGCGAGAATCGCCGCGCCATACGCGCCCATAACGCCCGCGATATCAGGACGGATTACGTCGCGCTGCAAAAGCACTTCCAGCGCACGGAGCACCGCGTCGTTGTAAAAAGTGCCGCCCTGCACGACGATATGCTCGCCGAGAGTCTCCACATCGCGAAGCTGCATGACCTTGAACAGCGCGTTCTTGATGACCGATATGGCGATGCCCGCAGAAATGTCACTGACGGACGCGCCTTCCTTCTGCGCCTGCTTGACCCGGGAATTCATGAAGACCGTGCAGCGGGTGCCGAGGTCGACAGGCTCCCGTGAGTCGATAGCCTTGGCCGCGAATTCCTCGGTCGTCATCGAAAGTCCCTGAGCGAAATTCTGGATAAACGAACCGCAGCCCGCCGAGCATGCCTCGTTCAGTGTGATATTGCCGATACTTCCCCGATGTACGAAAAAGCATTTCATATCCTGCCCGCCGATATCGAGTACAAAGCTGACCTCAGGGCAAAATTCCTGCGCCGCGCGAAGATGGGCGAAAGTCTCCACCTCGCCGCCGTCGGCGTGAATCGCCGCCTTGACAATACCTTCGCCGTAGCCCGTCGTCATCACCGACGCGATATACTGGCCGGGTTTCATTTCCGCATAAAACGCGCGCAGCTCTCGAATCACCGCCTGGAGCGGCAGTCCTTCGTTGCTGCCGTATGCCGTGTATAAAAGCTCCTTGTCTTTTCCGATGACGGCGAGCTTCGTCGTCGTCGAGCCCGCGTCAATACCGAGGAACAGCGGGCCGCGATACTCCGAAAGCTCCCCTCTTGGCACGCGGTCTCTGTCGTGGCGTTCCCGAAAATCCTGGTATTCCGCGGCGTCATGGAACAGCACGAACTTCGAGGAACGCGTCTGGATTGCCGCATCTTCCCTCGCGCATTCGATACTCCTGGAAAGGCGGCAGAAATCCATATCCTCGCCTTCGTCGGAAAGAGCCGCGCCCATCGCCACAAAATAACAGCCGTCTTTAACCGGCATTACCTCGTCCGGCGTCAACTTCAGCGTCTCGATAAAACGTTTGCGAAGCTCGGACAGGAAATACAGCGGTCCGCCCAAAAAAGCGATATGTCCGCTGATCGGGCGCCCCTGCGCCAGATTGCCGATAGTCTGGTTGACCACCGCCTGAAAAATCGAGAGCGCGATGTCGGCTTTTTCCACGCCGTCGTTGATCAGCGCCTGAATATCCGTTTTTGCGAACACGCCGCAGCGGGAAGCGATGGTGTAAATCTGGCGCCCTTTCTCGGCTAACGCATTGAGTCCCAAAGCGTCCGTCGAGAGCAGCGCCGCCATGTGATCGATAAAAGAGCCGGTACCGCCGGCGCAGACGCCGTTCATGCGCTGCTCCGACGCGCCGCCGAAATAGGTGATCTTCGCGTCCTCGCCGCCGAGCTCCACAGCCGTATCCGTCTGCGGGATCAGAGACTTCACCGCCGATGCGCAAGCGATCACCTCCTGCACGAACGGAAGCCCGACCCGCTGGGCGACGCCCATGCCCGCCGACCCCGTCAGGGCAAAGGAAAAACGCCGCGAGCCAACGACGTCCCGCAGCGCCGACAAATTTTCATGCAACGCCTTGCTGATTTCCGAAAAATGGCGCGCATATTTTTTATAAATTATTTCTTTCGCCTGATTCAGTACGACGACCTTGATCGTCGTCGAGCCGATATCTATGCCGACGCTTAAAGCAGCAGCCAACTCTCTGCACCACCCGCGAAGAACTCATGGATTCCAAAATGAACCGTCTTCATAATTAATCTATATTATACCATATTGATACTAAACTTCAAGCTGTTTGACGCGTTTTTGCGCGGCGTCCACCATGCTCACACATCTTTCTCCGCCACGTACCAGGCTGCATCGTAATCCACCCGCGTCAGGCAAAGCCCGCAAGCCGGAGCGGTGGCGCTGGCCTGCTGACGATCCTTCGCCGACAGAATCGCAGAAAAATCTTCCGGGGACAACACGCCCCTGCCGACGTCCGCCAATGTGCCGACGATATTTCGAACCATGTGGTACAAAAATCCGTCCGCCGCGAAGGTGAATGCAACTTCTCGTCCGTCGTGAAACAATTCCGCTCTCGTCATCGTGCGGACAGGCGACATTGGAGCACCCCCGGCCGCGAGGAAGGACGAAAAATCGTGCTTTCCCAAAAGCGTTTTTAGCGCCGTTTCTATCGCCAGTCTGTCGAGAGGCTGCCGGATATGCCACGCGTAGCGGCACAAAAAAGGATTCGGCGTCTCCCCCGTCAAGATTCGATAGCGATACGTTTTTTCCTTCGCCGAGTGAAGCGCGCTGAATTCCCGGTCGGCTTCAAACGCGCGGCATACGACAATATCGGGCGGCAACAGGCTGTTTACTGCGCGGGGAATCCTTTCGACGGGAATCGTCCCGTCCGTGAAAAAATTAACGACCTGTCCCTCCGCGTGAACGCCTGCGTCCGTCCGTCCCGCCGCCGCCAGCTCGACCGTATCGCCGAAAACCCTGGAAAAAGTTGCTTCCAGTTTATTCTGCACGGCGACGATTGGGGGCGTCTGCCGTTGAAATCCGTGATAATCAGTCCCGTCGTAAGCGACAATCAGACAGATATTCCGCGCCCGCCGCTTCATTTCCTCTTTGTGCTCGCGCTTCATCAGACGCCCGCCGCCTTCATCGCGCCCATCGCTGCGAGCAGCAATGCCGTCACGCCGGCCGCTGCATAGTCGACGCCGCCGACATGAAGCTCTTTCATCCTCGTACGCCCCTCGCCGCCGCGATAGCAGCGCGCTTCCATAGCCGTCGCCAGCTCGTCCGCTCTGCGGAACGAAGATATAAACAACGGGACGAGAATCGGCACGAGGTGACGGACGCGTTTCAAGACGTTGCCCGTCGAAAAATCCGCGCCGCGCGACTGCTGCGCTTTCACGATGGTATCCGTTTCCTCGATCAGCGTCGGTACGAAACGAAGCGCGATCGTCATCATCATGGCAAGCTCATGGGCCGGAACGCCGACGGCCTTCAACGGGCGCAAAAGCCGTTCCATACCGTCTGTCAGCGAAAGCGGCGAGGTTGTAAAGGTCAGCAGCGACGAAAACAAAATCAACAGCGTCAGGCGAAGGCAAAGGAAGAATCCTCGGGACAAGCCTTCCTTCGTCATGTCGAAAATCCAGAAACGGAAAAACACCTCGCCCGGCGTAGCGCAAAGATGGATCAGGAACGTGAAGGCCAAAATCCACCAAAGCGGGCGCAGCGAACGGAAATACATGGACGCGGGAACGCCGGACAAAAAGATCAGCGCCAGCGCAAGTCCCGTCAGCGCCGTATAACCGCCCGGCGTGTCAAATATAAAAATCGCCGCCATCAAAACGATCAGCAGCAGGAGCTTTGCCCGGGGATCCATTCGATGCAGCACGGAAGTTCCTGGAAAAAACTGTCCGATGGTGATATCCGTCAACATGCCGTCCCCTCCTTTTTTCGAATCGCCTTAGCGATACGCTTGGCAGCCTCCTCTGCGGTGAACGCGTCCGCCTCCACCAAAAGGCCGTTTTGCCGGAGACGCGACAGCAATGCGACCGTAGGCGGCGCCGCCAGCCCCGCCTCCTTCATTTTCTCGTCGGCAAAAAACGCCTCCGAAGGCGGCGCGTCAATCAATATGCGTCCGTCGTGCATGAAAACGACGCGCTCCGCCATGCGGGCAATATCCTGCATATTGTGCGAGACAAAAATAATCGTTAGCTTTTTCTTTCGGTGCAGATCCGTGATTCGCCGTAAAAGCTCTTCCCTCGCCTGCGGGTCGAGCCCTGCCGTCGGCTCGTCCAGTACGAGATACTGTGGCTCAAGCGCCAAAACGCCCGCAATGGCCACGCGGCGCATCTGACCGCCGCTGAGCTTAAACGGCGTGACGTCTCTGTATGACTCATAATCGAGCTGCACGAACTCCATCGCGGCCCGCACGCGACGCTCGATTTCATCCTCGGGGAGCTCGAGGTTTCTCGGTCCGAAGGCGATATCCGCCGCCACCGTTTCCTCGAAAAGCTGCTGCTCCGGATATTGGAACACCATGCCGACCTTGCGTCGCGCTAAAACAGCCTCTTTCTTTTTTCCCGCGAGGTTCACACCGTCAATCAGCACCTCGCCTTGCGTAGGGTGCAGCAGGCCGTTCAAATGCTGCACCAGCGTTGATTTGCCCGAGCCCGTATGCCCGGCGATCGCCGTCAGCGACCCGTCGGCAATCGTCAACGAAACATCCCGGAGCGCCATCCGCTCGAAAGGCGTCCCCTTCATATAGGTATAGGATACGCCCTTTAACTCTATCGGCATAATGCCACCACCAATTCTTCGTCGGTCACGATATCTTCCGGCAGACGAACACCTTGTTTCCGGAGCTTCCAAGCGACCTCCGCAGCCAGCGGCACGTCAAGACCGCGCTTTTTCATCGCGTCCACGCGGCTGAAAATCTCCTTCGGACTCCCGTCCTCGACGATCTTGCCTTCCTCCATCACGACGACCCGCTGAGCAGCCGCCGCTTCCTCCATAAAATGCGTGATATAGACCACCGTAATGCCCGATTCCTGATGGAGCTGCCGTACCGTGTCGAGAACTTCCCCGCGCCCGACGGGATCAAGCATCGCCGTAGGCTCGTCCAGCACGAGGCATTTCGTATGCATTGCCAATGTTCCCGCAATCGCGATTCTCTGCTTCTGCCCGCCGGACAAAAGATGAGGCGCAAAGCCTCGAAACGACGACATACCTACTGCAGCCAGCGCCTCGTCAACACGACGGCGAATCTCATCAGACGGCACGCCAAGATTTTCCGGGCCGAAGGCCACGTCGTCCTCGACGATGGCCGCAATAATTTGATTATCGGGATTCTGGAACACCATGCCGACGTTCTGCCGGATATCCCAAAGCCGCGCCGCGTCCCGCGTATCCATCCCCGCCACACGGCAAACGCCCGAGGTGGGTAAAAGAATCGCGTTCAGATGCTTCGCAAGCGTCGATTTCCCCGAGCCGTTCGTACCGAGCACCGCAACGAACTCGCCTTCCTCAATCGAAAGATTCACCTGGTCCAGAGCCATGCGCCTCTCGCCGCGTTCCGACGGATAGACGAAGCTAAGCTCCTCAACTTCAATAAAAGCCAATTTCAATCAACCTTTAAGCGGATAATCCGCCGTTTTTTCGTATACGACGCTTATTATACAAAAGAAAAACTGTCAACGCAATTAAAATCTATCGTTGACAGTTTAAGAAACCGACCTCGTGCTATTTTCACTTCCGCGCCGTTGTGCACGCGGGCGGTTATCTAATTTTACTATTTACAATTTTATTTCTTTCCTCTCTCAATCAATTCCAGCTTTGCCGCGCGGGGTAATCTTTTCAGCGCGCACTCGCGGCGCATGGCCTCGTTTTTGTCCCCGAATTCCTCATAATACCGAAGCTTCACCGGAAGGCGCGCGCGCGTGTATTTCGCGCCCTGCCCTGCGTTATGGGCGGCGACGCGCTTTTCGAGATCGTTGGTCCATCCGGAGTAAAGCGTGCCGTCCGCGCATTCGACGATATAGGCGTAGGCGGTCACTTCTTGTCCTTCGCCTCGTCCGCCGCGAGAATCGTGATCTTCTTGATTGTCACGTCCTCATAAGGTCTGTCGCGGAACGGATCGGTCTCTACCTTGCCGATGGCCTTGACCACGTCCATGCCCTTGATTACCTTGCCGAACACCGCGTGATGACCGTCGAGCCACTCCGTCTTTGCCAGCGTAATGAAGAACTGGGACCCGCCGGTGTTCGAGCCAGCGTTCGCCATCGACAGGATGCCCTCGCCGCTGTGCCGAAGATCCGGATGGAACTCGTCGGGAATCGTGTAGCCCGGGCCGCCGGTGCCGTCGCCCTTCGGACATCCGCCCTGGATCATGAAGCCGTCAATGACGCGATGGAAAATCAGGCCGTTGTAAAAGCCCTTTTCAACGAGCTGAATGAAATTTCCCGTGGTCTTTGGCGCCTTGTCCTCAAAGAGCTCTATGTCGAATGTTCCCTTGCTCGTCTCAAATCTTGCGATACGGTTTTCCATTTTCTTCTCTCCTCCGTTGTTCTGTCCGCCCGCCGCGCAGGCCGTGCTCAAAATCAGGAGCAGCAGCGACGCCGCGAGGCAAAAAATCTTTTTCATCTTCATTGTGAAAATCCGCTTCCTTTCTTGTACACACGTCTCTCTCCCGGCTCGACCGGCGACCAGACGGGAATCTCCCGCCCCGGTGCAAAAAAATCCACGTCCGGCTCGAATCGCGGATAGCTGACGCTGTGCATCGTGACGAGCGCGCCCGTGTCCGTGCGGCGGCAAAACTCCTTTGCGCCCCAGTCCCGCGCCTCTTCCAGCCGCCCGTCTGCGGGGAAGAACGCCAAATCGAAGGCCTTGCCGTCGAGCTTTTTCATCTGCTTGAAGAAGCCGTTTCTCGCAAACTTGATATTTTCCTGCGTGTCCCCTGACCAGTGCCACCAGTTGAAATCCCCGGCGTGGAAAATCCTCCAGCCGCCGATTTCCACGAGAAACGACGTGCCCTCGTCCGTGGAGTCGAAGCTCTCGACGCGAATTCCTCCGCCCTCCCAACCGTCGTACTTTCCGAGCCAGACAGTCTTTTCCGCCGGAAACCGCGACGCCTCGGAAAGCGCCCGGATATCCTCGCTCAAAAAGAACCGCGACGCTTTCGCGTAGCGGGCGATGGCCGGACTGAAATGGTCTAAATGCGCATGGGACACGAAGAAATAAACCTGTAGCGCCTGTCCCATCACGCGCTCGACGTCGCCCCGCATATCGCGAAACGCATCAAAGACCAGCGCCCAGCGATCCTCCCCGTCTTCGACGACGAAGCCGCTGTTCAAAAGGTACGCAATCCGTACCGCTTCATTCGTCAACCTGTCCTCTCCCTTCCCTCCTGTCGCGTTCCCGGAGCATTTTTTCAAGCTTCACGCCAGGCATGGTGAAGCCGCGTCCCATGACCTCGTTGGCGTCCATCACGATCATAAACGCCTGCGGATCGTAATGGTCGGCCACGCGCTTGACTCGCGCCACCTGCGTCAGTGTCACGACGACGAAAAGCACCCGCTTCTCCTGATGAGTGAAAGCACCCTCGCCGTCGAGGAAAGTGACGCCGCGCCCGACGCCGCGAATAATGGCCTCAGCGATCTTCTCGGTCTTGTCCGAGATCAAAATGACGACCTTCCGATGGTTGAAGCCCGCGATGACCCTGTCGGTCAGCGTCGCGCTCATAAACATCGAGATAAGCGTATACATGGCCGGCGTCACGCCGAACATGATCGCCGACACGGCCATGATCACGCAGTTGAAACCGAAAATCACGCCGCCCATGTTGAACGAGTAATATTTTTTCACAATCGCCGCCACGATGTCAAGCCCGCCGGAGCTGCCATCGTTTCGGAAAATGATGCCATAGCCGATGCCGTTGAACACGCCGCCGAAAACCGCCGCCAGCATCGGGTCCGGCACCGGCGCATAGGCGTTCAGAAAATGCGTGGCGTCGAGACAGACGGAAAACATCACAGTGCCAAACACCACGCCGACAAAATAATCGCGCCCCAACACGCGAAGCGCGGCAATCAAAAGCGGTATATTGTAGACGAGCACCTGCGCGCCCACGGGCAGCCCGGACAGGAAATAGACGATCATGCCGATGCCCGTGAGACCGCCCGACAGCAGATGATTCGGCAGCAGGAAAAGATTGATGGAACTGGAGCTGATCAGGCACCCCAGCGTGATGCCCGCCGCCTCAAGCAGACGATGAGAATTAATCATCTTTTCCACGGCGGCGTCGTCTCCTTCTCCGTTTCATCCCGGTTCTCCAGAGCGCTCATGTCGATATCCTTTCCCTCCAAAAGGCGCGCGTTGAAGTCGTCGTTTTGCCAATCCTCTTCCTCGCCGCCGCCAAGGTCTGCCTCTTCCTCCGTCAGCGGCAGGCTCGTCAGCCGCCACGAGACGAGGATCCATGTCCCCGGCTCGATTTCCAGCATCAGCTTCTGCCCCGGCTTTTCGGGATTCCGATAAATATTCCAGGTCAGTCCGCCGACCTGCTCCCGCTCCTTCGAGCCGTAAACCGTCGCGATCCTGTGAGGCGTGGCCCCGTACCGCACACCGTCCCGCGCCGTGTAATCCTGATCGTCGATGACAATATCGACGACCTTGCCAGTCGCGGTGGACACGCCCACGGAATATTTCTTCTTGAACGTGTAGTATTTAACGCGGATGCCGAACACGCTCTTTTCCGTATCGAAAAGCGGCGTTCCGAACGCCTTGGCGATCGCGGCTTCGTCAGCCGTCTCGCCCAACGCCACCCCGCGCACGGAAAAATCCTCCGGAAGCACGCGCCCCTCAGCGCCTGCCGCCAGAGGAAACGCCGCCAGCAACAGGAAAAAAAACGCCGCCTGAAAAATCCGCCGCAAACCGTTCACCTCCTGAGAACCCGCCTGGCGTCAAAACTCCACAAAATTTCCGTCACGGAACACCGGAACATCTTTGCCGTCCTTCGTTTTGCCCGTAATCGACAAATCCTGCGACCCGACCATGAAGTCCTCATGCAGCAGCGAATCGTTGACGCCATGGGAAAGGAGCGCCAACCTGTCCATTTCCGTACCACCCGCGAGACAGGTCGGATACGCTTTGCCCAGCGCCAGATGGCACGAAGCATTCTCGTCGAACAGCGTATTGTAGAAAAGCACGCCGCTTTTTGAAATCGGCGAATCGAAGGGAACCAGCGCGACCTCGCCGAGACGCGCCGCGCCCGCGTCCGTCCTGAGCAATGCCTCAAGATGCGCGCGCCCCTTCTCCGCCTCGAAGGAAACCACCTTGCCCGCCTCGAAGCGAAGCCTCAGGCCCGTAATCAGATTTCCCTGAAAGACCAGCGGCTTCGTCGCGACGACAGTGCCGTCCACACCTTCACAGTGAGGCAGCGTATAGATTTCCTCCGTCGGCAGGTTCGCGACAAAGACGCGCCCTGCTTGCGTCTCTTCCGCGCCGCCCGCCCAGACATGTCCTTCCGGCAGGCAGATTGTCAAATCCGTACCGAGTCCGTTCACGTAATGAAGCGACGAGAACGCCCAGCCGTTCATAAAATCCGAAGCGCGGCGCAAAAAATCCGTGTGCGCTTTCCAGCGTGCCTCCGCGCCCCCATCGCCCAATACCCGCACCGTGGAAAAAATCGCTTCCCAAAGCTTGGATTCCGCGTCTTTTTCGTTGGGAAAAACTTTTTTCGCCCAGGCTTCCGTCGGCACGGAAATCACGCACCAGGCGTTTTTATTCGCCATGATGCGCGCGCGGTACTCCAGGAGCGCCTCCCCCGCCGCCTGCTGGGCCGTCGCCAGCCGTTCCGTCGCAACGCCAAGGAACGCTTCCGGATCCTCGGCGTGAATCGAAATAATCGCCGCGTCGTCCTCCGCGTTGTCCATATAGAGGCGCCGCCGCCAGTCGGGATAACTGGAAAGTGCGTCTTTAGACGCCATCTCGAAGCGAATGCGCGAAAACCGCTCGTCATTCCAGACAATCGTCACGTCTTTCGCGCCCGCCCCGTATCCTTCCCTGGCCAGCCGCCGCGCAAAATCCGCGCACTCGATCGGCGCGTTTATGATAAGCGGCTGCCCTTCGCGCAGATTCACGCCCGTCTTCACCGCGAGCCTCGCATACTCCGAAAGCCGGGCCTCCATCATTTCTCCCGTCATTTGATTGCGTTCAGCCGTTCCGCCAGCTCCGACGCCGACGGGTCGCCATAGACCGCTTCCATGATCGGCTGATCGCCAAGCATCAGCACATTGCCGTCCGCCCAGGCGTTTGCATTGTTATACCCGTTGTGATACGCCGTTGCAAGATTGCCCATGACAAAATAAGCGCGTTCATGGCTGCTCATATCGTCCGCCGGCGCGGGCGTCACAAAATCCTTGCCGTTCACTTTGACCAGCGCCGCGTCCGCATCGATCTTCACCTTGCCGCCGCTGTATTCAGTCAGCGACTTCGCGTAAGTATCGCGGCGGTCTTTATGGTCGGGATGGTCGGAAAGGAAGCTGGAACCGCCGCCCGGCGACTTTTCCATCACGCGCTGCCAGATTGCCGCGCAGGCGCCGGGATTGTAGCTGGAATGCGTAATATATTCAAACGCCAGCTTGTCCGCTTCGCGCTCCTTCGCCCTCGGCATATGCACGTTGCCCACGACGCCCGCGATCAGCTGTCCGAGCGCCGAGCCGTTCGTCAGCACCGCCGCGCCCACCTGAGCAATCAGCGTGTCCCGCATCCCTTTCTGCACATGCTTTTTCTGCCCGTGCCCCATTTCATGACCGAGCACCACCGCAACCTCGTCGTCGTTCGCCACCATGTCGAACATGCCCGTATTCACGCTGATATTGTGCCCAAGCGTGCAAAAAGCGTTGAACGACTTATCATTGTTGACAAAATAATTGTACGGTTTGTCATAGACGGTAGGATCGACTTGCGCAATGGCCCCGGTAAGGCTTCCCATAATGCTGTCGAGCCGCTCGTTCAGATAGGGATCTTCATTGACGCCGTATTCCTGCTGCATCTGCTGGAACAACTCGTCCCTGCCTTCATTATCGTAATAGTTGAGCTGCTGATTAAGCGCCGCGTATTGAAGGCCCGCGCCAAGCACCGTACCAAGAAGGTCCGCATGCGCCGTAGGCACGGGAACGACGGAAAAAGCAACCGTCCCGGCAACGACCAACGCCGCCAATTTCTTCTGCAGTTTCTTCAGGTTCATCACAAACACCCCTCCAAAATAGATTGTAGGACAAATCTTTATCGTATAGATATTCGCCGCCTGTTGTAAAAATCCTGCCCGCTATGGACAAATCATAAGCCTCACGTTTATAATAATACTGATTTTCGACCAAAATTCATATTCATTTTTGGTCGCAGATGCGTCTGCTGCGCAGGCGGCATTTGCGCCTACAGCATAAATGCCGTCTAATTAATCGCAATATAGACTTATAAATCTTAACTGCGATTAGTATAAAATGCAAATATGAAAAACAGAGGTGCTTTTCCGATATGTGGGCAACCCACAAAACGTCTATCCTGCTCGGCATCAGCTTCGTCGTGCTGCTCGGCTCGTTCTGGCTGCTGCCGCAGCTTGCTTTCGTCGTATTCATCGCGCTGCTTCTTCATCTCCTGCTCTGCCCGATGGTAGACTATCTGCATAAGCTCCGCATGATTCCGCGCGGCCTTGCCGCAGCGTTGACGCTGATTCTGTTCCTCGTCGCCGTCACGGTTCTTTTTGCCGTACTGTCGACGCCGCTGGCGCGCTCCGCGCAGAAATTCTCTCATGACCTTCCGGCTTTGACCGAAAGTATGCGCGACCTTTTCGCCTCTTATCCCGTCATCGCGCAGGAAGTCGACAAATTTTGGCGGGAACTCGCTTCCATCGGCATTGACGCCCTTCGTTCCTCGTTGGAAGTATTGTTCTCGTTTTTCTCCAAAATCTTCGACGTCGTCATCATTCTTTTCTCCGCGTTTTATCTGCTCAAAGACGGCCGTGAAATCGAAGAATGGATTACGCGCCTCTTTCCCCAAAAAGATCACATGCGCGTTTTCAAGCTGTTCGACCGCATCTTGCTTTCGCTGCACACATACATCTGCAGCCAGATCGCCATCTGCTTCCTGATGGGAATCGTCGTGTTCTTCTACTTCACTGCCCGCGATATTCCGTACGCGGTGGTCTTCGCCGTGCTCTCCGGCGTCAGCGAGTTCATTCCCGTCATCGGTCCGACCGTCGCTTCGCTGTTCGGCGTGTCCGTTGCCGCCACTATCTCGCCGTGGATGGCGGTGCAGACGCTTCTCTTCTATCTGCTGATCACGCAGGCCAATCACAATTTCATTTATCCCACGCTCATCGGAAAATCCCTGCATCTGCACCCGATCGCCATTCTGCTGGGCCTGCTCCTCGGCGGCTGCCTCCTCGACGCGCCGGGTATGTTCCTCGCCGTGCCGCTGATGGTCATCATCCGCCTCGTCATTGAGGACATCTACCATGACGCGGGGGAAAATGAGCAAACGCCGCCCGTGAAATAAGCAGTATATAAAAAAACGCTCCTCTGAAAATCCGTAACGATTTCAGGGGAGCGTTTTCTTTGTCTTTTAGGAAGCACTGATTAAGTCAAGTCGTGGCCCTGTCGAGGGATTTTTTCGTCAGGCAAGGAAAAGTGCTCGAAGTCGTAGCAGAGCTACGTCGAGAGCACTTTGACGCAGCATGACGGAAAAAGACCCGTCAGGGGCGCGGCGGGACTTATTCAGTGCTTCCTTTATGATCGATTATCCTAACGTCAGCCGCACATAGGTCTTTTTCCCTTTCCGCACAATCGCTGCGCCGTCCTTGAAATCCTCTCCGGCCAGCTTGCGTTCGATGTCCGTGACGCGCTCGTCGTTCAGATACAGGCCGTTTTGCTGGACGAGGCGCTTACCCTCGCCCTTCGAGGCGACGACGCCTTTCTTCGCCAGCACGTCGAGAAGCCGCGCCCCAAGCTCCGAAGCCGCAATCTCTGCCGTGGGCATCGCGTCGGCGTCGCCGGCGCCGCCAAAGAGTGCTTCTGCCGCTTTTTTCGCCTTTTCCGCTTCGGCCTCGCCATGCACGAGGCGCGTGACCTCATAAGCGAGAACTTTTTTCGCGTCGTTCATGCGTTCGTCCTTGTGCTCAGTGAGTCTCTGTACCTCATCCATAGGCAGGAATGTCAGCCGGGCGAGGCATTTGGCCACGTCGCCGTCGTCGATATTCCTCCAGTATTGATAGAAATCGTAAGGCGAGGTCTTTTCCGCGTCGAGCCAAAGGGCGCCCGAGGCAGTCTTTCCCATTTTCTTGCCGTCGCTCTTCGTCAGGAGCGAGAGCGTCAGACCGTAAGCGGCTCGCCCCTCGCGGCGCCGGATCAGCTCCACGCCCGCGATGATGTTCGACCATTGGTCGTCGCCGCCCATTTGGAGTACGCAGCCGTAACGACGATTCAGCTCCATGAAGTCATACGCCTGCATCGTCATATAGTTGAACTCCAGGAACGTCAGCCCCTGCTCCATGCGGTTCCTGTAACATTCTGCCGCCAGCATTCGATTGACCGAAAAGCAGGCGCCCACGTCCCGCAAAAACTCGATGTGGTTGAGCTTCCTCAGCCATTCGCCGTTGTTGACCATCAGCGCTTTGCCGTCGGAAAAGTCGATAAAACGAGCCATTTGCGCCTTGAATCGCTCACAATTCGCCTCGATTTCTTCGTCAGTCATTACGCGGCGCATATCGGTCCGGCCCGACGGGTCTCCGACGGTACCTGTGCCGCCGCCGACAAGGCAAATCGGGCGGTGCCCGGCGCGCTGGAGCCGAGCCATCGCCATCAACGCCAGAAAGTGACCGACGTGCAGGCTGTCCGCCGTCGGATCAAATCCGATGTAAAACGTAATCTTTTCTTCGGAAAAGAGCTTCTTGACTTCTTCTTCATTCGTACATTGCGCGATATAGCCTCGTTCTTTGAGTTCGTCCCATACGTTTTCCGCCATCAATCTATCTCCTCTTAGAGTTAAACCACTTCCATCCCCTGGAAATGAATAAACATTCACTCTTCACTCTTAACTCTTAACTCTTTACTTCCCTTTTCCCTGTCCGCCTGTCATGCTCGGCGCTGTTGACGGTCCGGGAGGCGCGGGCTGAGGCTTCGACGGTCTCGTCGGCGTCTCCGTCTCCGGCTCCGGTTCTGGCTCTGGCGCCGTCGGACGTTCCGTCGAAGGCCGCACCGGCGTCGGCGACTCGGGCGTTTCACGCTTCGGCGCAGTCTCTTCACGTTTCGGCTGCTGTTGTTGCTGCGTCTGCGGTCTCTGCGTCGGCGGCTTCGCCTGTTGGCTCGGCTTTTGATTCTGCTGATCCCGTTTTTGATTCGAGGGACGCCCTTCCTCCCGCAGTTCGTCCATAGCGTCGCTCCGATGGCTCGGACCGGGCTCAAACTCGCGGACCGGCATATTCGCCGTCGCTTTTTCCATAAAGGCCTGCCAGATCGAAGCAGGCAAATTTCCGCCGGTCATTCCGTCGAGGTCGCTGTTGTCGTCGCAGCCGACCCAAACACCCGCCACAAGGTCGGTGGTATAACCGACGAACCATGCGTCGCAATAATCGCTGGTCGTCCCCGTCTTGCCCGCTGCCGGCCGGTCGATAGCCGCGCCCGTGCCTGTACCGCGCGCGATGACGCCCTGCAGCATCGACGTCAAATCGTTCGCGCTGGCCTCGCTGATTACGTTCTTCTGCTTCGGCTTCGCCTGCTCCAGGACTTTTCCGTTCCTGTCGAGCACTTTGATGATTGCCGTCGGGGCGACATGAATGCCTTGGTTTGCGAAGGTGCCGTAAGCGCTGGTCAGCTCCAGCGGCGTCACCCCGCGAGTCAGACCGCCGAGAGATGTGGCAAGGCCGCGGTCATTCGTCGGCCCGTCCAGCACAAAGGTCGAAACGCCCATTTCCTGCGCATAGTAAATCGGCTTGTCCATACCGATTTTCTGCGCGATTTTTACCGTCGGCACATTCAGCGACTGCTCCGCCACATAGCGGAGCGTCACCTTGCCGTTGAAATTCCGGTTGTAGTTCATTGGTTCCCAATCGCCGACCATGACCGGGCTGTCCTCTATGATCGTGTTTGGCGTGAACCGGTTCTCCAATGCCGCCGCAAAAACGAAGGGCTTGAAAGCCGACCCCGGCTGCCGCTCCGCCATCGTCGCGCGGTTGAACTGGTCGGTGCCTCGCCCGCCGACCATCGCCTTGATCTGCCCGGTGTGCGGGTCGATGGCCACCAACGCTCCCTGCGGCTGCGCGAGACCGTTCTTATCCGTCTCAAAGGTCGGCAGCATGCGCATCGCGGCCTCCGCCGCCCTCTGCATATCCATGTCGATGGTCGTGTAAATCTTGAGTCCGCTCTTGTAAACGGCGTCAGCGCCATACTTGTCGATCAGGCCCTGTACCACATAGTCGATGAAATACGAGGCCTCCGTCGTTTCCCCGGCCTGTGGGCGTACAAGCTTCAAATCCTCCCGTTTCAGGCGGTTGGCCTCAGAATCGCTGATATAATGGTACTTCGCCATCTGCTCCAGCACCGTAGCCCGGCGCGCCCGCGCCGCTTCCAGATTATTGAACGGCGAATAATAATTCGGGCTCTTCGGAATCCCGGCCAGCATCGCGCACTCGTTCAGCGTAAGCGCGCTGACATCCTTGCCGAAATACGTCTTCGCGGCGGCCTCGACGCCATACGCGCCCTGACCGAAATAAATCTGATTCAGGTAAAATTCCAGAATTTCCTGCTTCGTGTACTCCCGCTCAAGCTGCAGCGCGAGAAACATTTCCTGAATCTTGCGCTTCATCGTGCGCTCCGGCGTCAGGTAAGCGTTCTTCGCGAGCTGCTGCGTAATCGTCGAACCGCCCTCGGTCACGCCGCCGCCGGTAATGTTTGCCCAGGCCGCGCGCAAAATACCCCGCGGATCGATGCCGGAATGCTCGTAAAATCGTGCGTCCTCCACCGCGATAAACGCATTCTGGAGGTCTTTCGGAATCTGCGAGATTTTCACCGGCATACGATTCTCAGTCGCGTGGATATTGGCGATCTCGTTGCCGTTGATATCGTAAATCTGCGACGAAGCCGACGGCGTGAGATCCTCTGCCAGGTTCGGCCTCGTGTTCATACTGGCCGTCAGAAAGCCGCAGCCGATGCCGGTCAGCATCACCAGCACCACGAGAAAAAAGCCGCCGATAATCCGCCAAAAAGTTCCGCTGCTCTTCTTCGATGAGCGGGATCTTTTCGCTTGCGCCGCCTTCGTCGGTTGCTTCGTCATGAAAATCCTCCTCTGCCCGATTCGGGCAAGATATTGATTACATTAGAAATCAATGACACAAAAATCCATAATAAAGATTCTAAGCCTTATTCCCTTTTCTGTCAAATTGCAAGAAACAGAAAACGGCATGGTTTTTTCTTTCCCATGCCGTCTTTTAGGAAGCACTGATTAAGTCAAGTCGTGGCCCTGTCGAGGGATTTTTTCGTCAAGCAAGGAAAAGTGCTCGAAGTCGTAGCAGAGCTACGTCGAGAGCACTTTGACGCAGCATGACGGAAAAAGACCCGTCAGGGGCGCGGCGGGACTTATTCAGTGCTTCCTTTATACTAAGGAAACGATGATTTACAGAAGCGACGATCGAAGCTCCTCCGCCGTCTTCGGCGAAAGATACGCGGGAGGAATGTCGAGAACGGTCTTCGCGCCCTTCACCCCTTCAGCCGCAAGACGATGGGCAGCCCGCGCATAAGCGACGAGAACGCTGGCGGTGAACTCAGGATTCGAGTCGAGCTTCAGACTGAACTCCACGACGTGCTTGTGCGCGCCGTTCTCCCCCGTTGCGCCGGAGCGGATCACAAAACCGCCGTGCGCGAGGCCACCGTGCTTTTCATTAAATTCCTTCTCGTCGATGAAATGGACGGTAGTGTCGTAGTCGGCGAAATAGTTCGGCATCGTCACAATTTCCTTTTCAATGCGCGCTCTGTCCGCGCCCTCCTTCGCAACGACGAAACATTCCCGCGTATGCTTTTCCCGCGTCGAAAGCACCGGATTCTTTCCCGAACGCACAGCCTCCAAAGCCGCCTCGACAGGCACCGTATACTGTTTCGCGTTCTGCACGCCCTCGATGCGGCGGATCGCGTCGGAATGCCCCTGGCTGACGCCGCGGCCCCAGAAGGTGTAATCCTTGCCGTTGGGCAAGATCGCACTGGCGTAAGCGCGGTTCAGCGAAAAGAGGCCGGGATCCCACCCGACGGAAATAATCGCGACCTTGCCGCCCGCCTTCGCCGCCGCGTCCACCGCCGCGAAGTGCTCGGGAATCCGCGCGTGCGTGTCGAAGCTGTCAATGACATTGAAGTCCTTCGCATACATCGGCGTCTGCACCGGAAGGTCGGTGGCGCTGCCGCCGCAGAGAATCAATACGTCTATCTTGTCCTTCCATTGGCCGATCTCGCTTACCGATACAACAGGAACGTCTTTCCTGCGAATGGACAGCGACGACGGCTCGCGGCGCGTAAAGACCGCCGCAAGCTCCAGATCAGCGCACGCCTCCGTCGCATACTCGACGCCGCGCCCAAGATTTCCATACCCCAAAATACCAATCCGAATGCTCATTTTTTATCGCTCGCCTTTCTTATTTTCCCAAATCCAGTTCCGCCTCGTGCGCCTGCATACCCTTGACGCAAAGCTCCATCACGACGCCGAGTTCGAGACCGAGACGCTCGACGCCCTGTTGGATCAATTCACGATTGCATTTCGCCGCGAAACGCTTGTCCTTGAATTTCTTTTTGAGGCTCTTGACCTCCATTCCTTTCATGCCCTCAGGCCGCATGAGCGCGTAAGCATGGACGATGCCCGTCAGCTCGTCGACGGCGAACAGGCTCTTCTCCATATTCGTCACGGGCTCCTTCTCGTCAGTGACGACGCCGAATCCGTGAGAAATAATCGAACGAATATCTTCCTCGTCGACGCCTTCCGGTGCAAGCAGTTCCCGCACATGACGGCAGTGCTCATTTGGGTATTTTTCATAGTCCACGTCGTGCAGCCAGCCGATAGCCGCCCAGTGCTCCGCGTCTTCGTCGAAATGCTCGGCCAACGCGCCCATCGCGGCGCTGACCGCCGCCGCGTGGGTGAAAAGATGGGCTTCCGTCGTGTGCTTTGCAAGGATTTCCTTTGCCTTCGCTAAAGTCAATGCGCTCAAAATATCCGCCTCCCATTTTTATAAAAAAACGGTTCGCGGCGTTATGCGCACGAACCGTTTTCCATTTCTTATGCTTCCGCCTCCGGCGAATCGTTCGTTTCCGCCCCGGGAACCTCCGCTACGTCTGCGCTTTCCGGCGTAGCTTCATTTTCCGCAGGCGCGTCCCCGGCAACATGATCGCCCTCCGGCAACGCCCCGCCTTCTTCGCCTTCCGGCGCTTCCGGTACGACCTCCGCCGCGTCGGGATCGACGACGCCGATATTGCGGTAGCGTCCCATGCCCGTGCCCGCAGGAATCAGCTTGCCGATGATGACGTTTTCCTTAAGGCCGATCAGCGGATCGACCTTGCCCTTGATGGCCGCGTCTGTAAGCACGCGGGTCGTCTCCTGGAAGGACGCCGCCGACAGGAACGAATCCGTAGCGAGGGAAGCCTTCGTGATTCCCAGAAGAATCGGCTTAGCCACCGCAGGTTCGCCGCCGTTCTCGATCACGCGGGCATTGACCGCCTCAAAGGCGTTGATGTCGATATACTCGCCGGGCAGGAAATACGTATCGCCCGAATCCTCGATCTTGACCTTATGGAGCATCTGCCGCACCATGACCTCGATATGCTTGTCGTTGATGCCGACGCCCTGGGATTTATAGACCTTCTGCACCTCGTAAACGAGGTAGCGCTGCGTCTCCTTGAGACCGCAGACACGGAGAATATCATGCGGATTGATGGAGCCTTCGGTAATCTTGTCGCCGAGCTTCATCTTCATGCCGTTCTGCGCCACCATGCGGGCGCCATACGGAATCTCATATTCGCGCGGCTCGCCGTCATCCGAAGTAATCGTGACCTTCCGCAGATCGTCCTGCACAGTCGCCACGCCCTCGTTTTCGGCAATAATCGCGTGATGTTTCGGCTTGCGCGCCTCGAAAAGCTCCTCGACACGCGGAAGACCCTGTGTGATATCCTCGCCGGCGACGCCGCCCGAGTGGAATGTGCGCATCGTAAGCTGCGTACCCGGCTCGCCGATAGACTGCGCCGCAATAATGCCAACCGCTTCGCCTACGTCGACTTCCGACGCGTTGGCGAGATCGCGGCCGTAGCACTTGATGCAGACGCCATACTGGGATTTGCAGGTCAGCACGCTGCGTATAGACACTTTATCGCGAACCTTGCAGATTTTTTCCGCCAGTTCCTCGTCCACCGTCTGGTTCAAAGAAGCAATCTTTTCACCCGTCTTCGGGTCGATGATGTCCTCAGCCAGCACGCGGCCGACGATACGTTCCGAAAGCGGCTCGATAATGCCGTTGCCTTCCTTGATGGCCTCGACCTCAATGCCGCGAACGTTGTTGTTGCGAACGCGGATTTCCCGCGCGTCGCTTTCCAACGCGCGCTGGACGTCCTCTTCGGCAATTTCCGTATCGGCGGGAATCAAGACCTCCCCGTCGCCGGAAACGACGTCCTCCGTCGCTTTCTTCCCCGCAATCTCATGCAGGAAGGAATGAAGCGCCTCTTTCCGCGCCTTGGCGTCCGGCGTGCCGAGCACAATCGTCTCGGACATCATCGCATTGCTGATGACCGCTTCGGAGTAAGCCAAGGAACCGCGAATCACGATCTCAGGCACATGACGCTCGCCCAGAGTCGCAAGATGGCTCTCGGTCAGCACCGTATCCTGCGGCAAAAGCACCTCGCCCGTCTCCGGATCGGCAATTGGAGCGCCCAGCACCCGCTCGACGAGAGCCTCGCCGAGAATATCCAGCGCCTCTGCCGTCGACGGCGCAAGCCGAGCGCGTTCCCGCGCAAGGTCGATGCTCATGATATCGCAGTCGTCCTCCCGCACGATGACGTCCTGCGCGACGTCAACCAGGCGGCGCGTCAGATAGCCGGAGTCAGCCGTACGGAGAGCCGTATCTGCGAGACCTTTGCGGGCGCCGTGAGAGGAAATGAAGTAATCGGAAACCGTCAGACCTTCGCGGAAGTTCGCCGTAATCGGCAGAGCGATAATCTTGCCCGACGGGTCGGACATCAGACCGCGCATCCCGGCAAGCTGACGCATCTGCTGCGCGTTGCCTCGAGCGCCGGAGTCTGCCATCATGAAAATCGGGTTGAACGAATCCATGTTGTGCATCATGGCCTCGCCGACGTCATTCGTCGTCTGCTGCCAAAGAGCGACAACCTTGTTGTAGCGCTCCTCCTCGGTGATGAGGCCGCGGCCGAATTGATGCTCGATCTTATTGACGGCTTCCGTCGTCTCGTCGATCATCTGCTGCTTTTCCGGCGGCACGATGACGTCCGAGATGGCGACCGTCATTCCTGCGAGGCAGGCATAATGATAACCGAGGTTCTTTACGTTATCGATGACGACGGCGGTCTTGCCCGCGCCAAAATGCTTGAAGCACTTCGCGACGAGTCGTTCCAGCTCCTTCTTGTTCATACGGATGCCGTATTCCCACTCGCCCGTCTCTTTATTCTTCACATAGTAGCGGATTTCCTCGGGCAGGATCTCGTTGAAGATCATTCGTCCCAAGGAAGTCTTGACGAGGCCGTAGCCTTCGATTCGCGTCGTAATGGACGCCTGCAAATCCAGCTCGCCATGCTGCTGGGCCAGAAGCGCTTCCTCAATACCCGTGACGAACATGCCCTCGCCCTTCGCGCCGGGCCGCAGAATCGTCAGGTAATAAGAACCGAGCACCATATCCTGCGTCGGAACAATGATTGGATTGCCGTCCTTCGGCGCGAGAATGTGATGCGCCGCCAGCATCAGGATACGAGCCTCCGCCTGCGCCTCCGCCGAGAGCGGCAAATGGATAGCCATCTGGTCGCCGTCGAAGTCGGCGTTGTAAGCGGTACATGCCAAAGGATGCAGCTTCAGCGCGCGGCCTTCCGTCAGCACCGGCTCAAAGGCCTGAATGCCGAGACGATGAAGCGTCGGCGCACGGTTCAAAAGGACCGGATGCTCTTTGATGACGTCCTCGAGGACGTCCCATACCTCCGGGCGAACACGCTCGACGGCGCGCTTCGCGGCCTTGATGTTGTTCGCCGCTCCGCTGTTGACCAGCTTTTTCATGACGAAGGGCTTGAAGAGCTCCAACGCCATTTCCTTCGGCAGGCCGCACTGGTGCAGTTTCAGTTCCGGGCCGACGACGATAACCGAACGGCCGGAATAGTCGACGCGCTTGCCCAAGAGATTCTGACGGAAACGCCCCTGCTTGCCCTTGAGCATATCGGAAAGGGATTTCAGCGGACGATTCCCCGGACCCGTGACAGGACGTCCGCGACGGCCGTTATCGATCAGGGCGTCCACAGCCTCCTGCAGCATGCGCTTTTCATTTCTGACGATGATATCCGGCGCGTCGAGATCAAGAAGCCGCTTCAAGCGGTTGTTGCGGTTGATGACGCGGCGGTAAAGATCGTTGAGGTCGGACGTCGCGAAACGTCCGCCGTCGAGCTGCACCATCGGGCGAAGCTCCGGAGGAATGACCGGCACAACGTCCAGAATCATCCACGACGGCTTGTTGCCGGATTTGCGGAAAGCCTCGACAACCTCCAGCCGACGGATTGCACGGACCTTCTTCTGTCCGCTGACGCCGACGAGATCGCCGCGAAGCTCCTCGCTCAGCGCGTCAAGGTCGATCTCCTCCAGGAGCTCTTTGATAGCCTCGGCACCCATACCAACACGGATATTCGCCCCATCGGTCGCACAGTACTCCTGATACTCGGCCTCCGACAGCAATTCCTTCTTCTTGAATCTCGAATCTCCCGGATCGAGGACGATATAGGAAGCGAAATACAATACCTTCTCCAGAGCCCGCGGCGAGATATCGAGAATCAAGCCCATGCGGCTCGGTATTCCCTTGAAATACCAAATATGCGACACCGGCGCCGCCAATTCGATATGGCCCATGCGCTCACGGCGAACCTTTGCCCTCGTGACCTCAACGCCGCATCGGTCGCAGACAATTCCCTTGTAACGAATGCGCTTGTACTTCCCGCAATGGCACTCCCAATCGCGCGTAGGTCCAAAGATGCGCTCGCAGAAAAGCCCGTCGCGCTCCGGTTTCAGGGTACGATAATTGATAGTTTCCGGCTTTTTGACTTCGCCGTACGACCACTCGCGGATTTTTTCCGGCGACGCGAGGCCGATCCGCATCGAGTCAAAATTATTAACATCCAGCAAAGGGCTGCACTCCCTTCCTTATTCTTCCGAATTACCGTCCGTATCTGCAAACTCGTCTGGCTCGCCATCGTCTCCGCCAAGATCGGCAATGATGTTTTCGTCGTCCAGCGAGGACTCATCTGCTCCGTCGTTCTCATCATAGGTGTCGTCCGCCTGCGCGCCTTTGTCCGGAGCGACGCCCTGCGTCGGGTCGACGCCGTTGACGTCAATATCGAGCTCGCGCGCCGTTTCGTTGATATCCTCTTCGTCTTCATGAATGACGATTTCCTGTGCGTCTTCCGAGAGGACCTTGATATCGAGACCGATGCTCTGGAGTTCCTTGATGAGCACCTTGAACGACTCCGGAACACCCGGCTCGGGAATGTTCTCCCCTTTGACGATGGCCTCATAGGTTTTCACACGCCCGACCACGTCGTCGGACTTGACCGTCAGGATTTCCTGTAAGGTATATGCGGCGCCGTACGCCTCCAACGCCCAGACTTCCATCTCGCCGAAGCGCTGGCCGCCGAACTGCGCTTTACCGCCGAGCGGCTGCTGCGTCACAAGCGAATATGGGCCGGTGGACCGAGCGTGAATCTTGTCGTCCACCAGATGATGGAGCTTCAGCATATACACGCAGCCCACCGTCACGCGGTTTTCAAAAGGTTCGCCCGTACGGCCGTCGTAGAGGATCGTCTTGCCGTCCTCACTGAGACCCGCCGCGCGGATCGTATCGAATACCTCCGACTCCTTCGCGCCGTCGAATACCGGCGTCGCGATATGGATACCTGCGACATCCGGCTTTGGCATTCCGTATTTGTCAAAATCGTAGCCGATATCGCGGAGCCGCTGCTCCACCGTCGGGTCGCCCTCCCGGATCTGCTTGCCGAGCTCCCGCACGGCCATACCAAGATGTGTCTCAAGAATCTGACCGATATTCATACGCGACGGAACGCCCAGCGGGTTCAGCACGATATCGACCGGCGTGCCGTCCGGCAGGAACGGCATATCTTCCTGTCGCATGATACGCGACACGACGCCCTTGTTTCCATGACGGCCTGACATCTTGTCGCCGACGGAAATCTTGCGCTTCTGCGCGATATAGACGCGAACCAGGCGATTGATCCCCGGCGAAAGCTCGTCGTTGTTCTCACGGCTGAAGACCTTGACGTCGACAATCTTGCCTGCTTCGCCATGCGGTACGCGGAGCGAAGTGTCGCGGACCTCCCGCGCCTTCTCGCCGAAAATCGCCCGAAGCAGCCGCTCCTCCGCCGTCAGTTCCGTCTCGCCTTTCGGCGTGACCTTGCCGACGAGAATGTCGCCGGGGCGGACCTCAGCGCCAATGCGGATAATACCTTCCTCGTCGAGATCGCGAAGCGCGTCCTCGGCGACGTTCGGAATATCGCGGGTGATTTCCTCGGGACCAAGCTTCGTATCCCGGGCGTCGCACTCGTATTCCTCAATATGAATCGATGTATAAAGGTCGCGCTTCACGAGATTCTCGTTCAAAAGCACGGCGTCCTCATAGTTATAGCCTTCCCATGGCATATAGGCGACAATGATATTGTATCCGAGCGCCAGCTCGCCATGATCTGTCGCCGGGCCGTCAGCGATCGGCTGTTTTTCCGAAACCGTATCGCCCTCGTACACAATCGGCACCTGATTAATGCACGTTCCCTGGTTGGATCGGAGATATTTCTGAAGCCTATAACTGTCAAGCTCTCCGTTCTCCGCACGAATATCAATTCTGTCCGCCGAAACGTATTCTACCGTACCCGCGCGATGCGCAAGCACCATGACGCCCGAGTCGCAGGCCGCCTTGTATTCCATGCCGGTTCCAACCAGCGGCGCCTGCGTCTTTAAGAGCGGCACGGCCTGACGCTGCATGTTTGCCCCCATCAGGGCGCGGTTCGCATCATCATTTTCAAGGAACGGGATCATCGCCGTCGCAATGGAGACCACCTGCTTCGGCGAAACGTCCATATAATCGACGCGATCGCGCTTCGCCAACAAGGTTTCCTCATGGTGACGCGCCGTTACGCGCTCGTTCTTGAACCAGTTGTTGGCGTCCAGCGGCTCGTTCGCCTGTGCAATCGTGATATTGTCTTCCTCGTCCGCAGTCAGATAGCGAACCTCGTCCGTCACGCACTTGTTTTCCTTGTCCACCTTGCGGTACGGCGTCTCCATGAAACCGAACTGATTGATACGCGCGTAGTTGGACAGGGAACCGATCAGACCGATGTTCGGACCTTCCGGCGTCTCAATCGGGCACATGCGGCCATAGTGGGAATTGTGCACGTCGCGAACCTCGAAGCCTGCGCGCTCGCGGGAAAGGCCGCCTGGCCCCAGCGCCGAAAGGCGGCGCTTATGCGTCAGTTCGGACAACGGATTGTGCTGATCCATGAACTGCGAGAGCTGGGAGGATCCGAAAAATTCCTTGATCGCGGCGACTACCGGACGGATATTGATGAGCGCCTGCGGCGTGATCACATCGACGTCCTGGATCGTCATGCGCTCGCGCACGACGCGCTCCATACGGGAAAGTCCGATGCGGAACTGGTTCTGCAAAAGCTCGCCCACCGAACGCACACGGCGGTTGCCAAGATGGTCGATGTCGTCGGTGGTGCCGACGCCGTCCACCAGATTCAAAAGATAATTGATGGACGCCATGATGTCGCCCTTGGTAATCGTACGATAATTATATTCCAGCGTCGGCGAGCAAATCATCTTCATGCGAGGACGCTCTTCCAGGCCGGTGCGCACGAACAGGGAAACGTCTCCGTCCGTACCGAAAATCGCGTGCTCCTTCTCCACGTCGATTCCGTCGAGCATGTTCTCGTCGACGACGACGTCAGCCGGAACCAAAACCTCCCCGGTCTCATGGTCGACCAGCGGCTCCGCCAATACATGACCGAGCACGCGGCGCTTCCAGCCCAGCTTCTTCGTCAATTTATAACGACCGACCATCGCCAGGTCGTAACGCTTCGGGTCGAAGAACAACGCCCGCAAAAGCTGCTGTGCGTTGTCCGCCGTCGCCAGCTCGCCCGGGCGCAGCCTGCGGTAAATCTCGCGCAAAGCGTCTTCACGGGTCGGCGGCGTCTTGTCCTTATCGTGCTCCACCTCGCGCTCCAGCGTGGACTGGATCAGCGGGTGATTGTCGAAGAGCTCCAAAATCTCCTCGTCCGTCGAATACCCGAGCGCACGGACCAGCACCGTCACCGGCAGCTTGCGTGTGCGGTCGATACGCACCGACAGGACGTCGTTGACGTCAGTTTCCAGTTCAATCCACGCGCCGCGATTCGGGATGACCGTCGCCGCGTAAAGCTTCTTGCCGGAAGAATCGATGGTTTCATTATAATAAGCGCCGGGAGAACGAACGAGCTGACTGACAATGACGCGCTCCGCGCCGTTGATGATAAATGTGCCCGTATCGGTCATCAGCGGGAAATCTCCCATGAAGACCTCCTGCTCTTTGATTTCTCCCGTTTCCTTGTTCGCGAGTCGGACGACCACGCGAAGCGGCGCGGCGTAAGTCACGTCGCGCTCTTTGCACTCTTCCAGCTCATATTTCGGCTTTCCAAGCGAAAAATCCTCAAACGAAAGCACCAGATTTTCCGTGAAATCCTGAATCGGAGAAATGTCGCGGAAAATCTCGCGCATTCCCTCCTGCATGAACCATTTGTAGGAATTGCGCTGGATGTCAAGAAGATGCGGCATCTCCATGACTTCCTTGATTCTGGCGTAGCTATACCTGGTTCTTTTACCTACCGGTACAGGATTAAACATGAAATCCTTCACTCCTTAGCCGGGAAAACAGAAACCGTCCGTCTCCCCAAATTTGAGGTCGAAACAACGCAAAAAGAAGCGCACAAAAACGAAAGGGAGGTACTGAAAACACGAAAAGACAAGGCCCTTATCCCGTTTAAAACCTTGCCGTCAACTTTTCCGTATTCCGCTTTTGTCCGTTATTGTTCATATTCCGCTGACCCACGCGATCGTTTTTCGGTTGGCAGGAACTGTGTCATGCTTCACTTTCTGCAATCACATATATTATCATACAAAAATTTTCGTGTCAATTAATAGTGCGAAAAAAATCGGAGGACGTTTTCGCCCTCCGATTAATTATTTCAAGTTGGATTACTTTAGCTCGACCTGAGCGCCGGCTTCTTCGAGTTTCGCCTTGAGCTCTTCGGCCTCCGCCTTCGCGACCTTCTCCTTGACCGGCTTCGGGGCCTCGTCGACGAGAGCCTTCGCTTCCTTCAGGCCAAGGCCCGTGACCTCGCGGACAACCTTGATGACGCCGATCTTCTTGTCGCCGGCGCTCTTCAGGATCACATCGAATTCCGTCTGCTCCTCGGCAGCGGCAGCGCCGCCGGCAGCCGGGGCAGCGGCGGCGACAGCGACCGGAGCCGCAGCCGAAACGCCGAATTTCTCTTCCATAGCCTTGACCAGTTCGGAAAGCTCGAGCACCGTCATGCTCTCAATCGCCTGCATAATTTCTTCTTTCGTCATTTGTAAAAACCTCCGTTTTTTTATAATTGAATTCACTGAATACCTTATAATCAGCCTTCCCCTATGGGGAAGACTACAGCCCGCAGGGCTGACGGATGAGGTTTTGTAATGTAACGACCGACATAAACGCAGCGTCAAAAACCTCACCCACCGCTATCGCGGTCCCGAAACAGTCCACCGGACCGCTTCGCCCCAAAGGGGAGAGCAAAAATATTTACGCCGACTCCTTCTGCTGACGAATCGCGTCAAGCACATAGACGACGTTGCGGATAACGCCCGAAAGGACGCCCACCGTACCGCTGATCGGAGCCTGCATGCTGCCGAGGAGCTTCGCGATAAGGACTTCGCGGGACGGCAGAGAAGCGAGCGCCTCTACCTCCTTCGCGTCGATGACCTTTCCGTCGACCAGACCCGCCTTGACGGTGAGGATTCCCGCATCGGACAGCTTGTTCTTCTTGATGAACTCGCTGATGACCTTCGCCGGAGCGATCGCGTCCTCCTTCGACGACGCCAACGCAGTCGTACCGGCCAGATGCTCGACGAGCCCGTCCATACCGGCCTCTTTCGCCGCAATCGTGGTCAGCGTATTCTTGACGACATGATACGAAACCCCCGCTTCGCGAAGTGCGCGGCGAAGCTGTGTATCCTGCGCGACCGTAAGACCTCTGTAAGAAGTCAGGACTGCGCCTTTCGCGGAGGTCAGTTCCTCCTTCAGGGAAGCAACGATATCTTTCTTTTCCTGAGAAACCTGCTTGTCATGAATAGCGGACATCAAATACACCTCCTTCCATTTTCATTATGTAAGAAATAACTTAGTAAAAACAAACTGCGGCTTCCGGCCAGAGACTCCGGAAGCCGCAGGAAAAGTGCAGCGTTTCCGGCCTCGGCTGGACTTACGGATTATCTCCCGCCTGCTGTCTTCGGCCTTGATATATGCAGTTTTAAAGAATAGCCTTGATTACTCAGGCTTCGACGCGAGCTGCACCGGTACGCCCGGGCCCATCGTAGCCGCCAGCGTCAGGGACTTGATGTACTGTCCCTTCGCGCCCGCCGGCTTCGCCTTAATCAGCGTATCGACCAACGTGCGATAGTTCTCGACGAGCTTCTGGGAATCAAAGGACGCCTTGCCGATCGGGCAATGCACATTGCCCGCCTTGTCGGTGCGGTACTCGACCTGGCCGGCTTTGATCGCCTTGATTGCCTTCTCGAGATCCATCGTGACCGTGCCGAGCTTCGGGTTCGGCATAAGGCCGCGCGGGCCGAGGATTTTACCAAGCTTACCGACGACGCCCATCATGTTCGGCGTAGCGACGGCAACGTCAAAATCGCACCAGCCGCCCTGAATCTTCGTCACCAGCTCGTCCGAGCCGACGAAATCAGCGCCCGCCGATTCCGCCTCGGCAACCTTGTCGCCCTTCGCGAAAACGAGCACCCGCTTCGTCTTGCCCGTGCCGTGCGGCAGCACCACCGCACCGCGCACCTGCTGATCCGCGTATTTCGGATCGACGCCGAGCCGGACATGAAGCTCGATTGTCTCGTCAAACTTCGCCGTAGCGGTTTTCTTGACCAGCTCCACCGCTTCGGAAAGACCGTACAGCTTGCCTTCCTCAATCAGCTTCGCGGCCTCCTGATACTTCTTGCCTGCTTTTGCCATTCAAAAAACTCCTTTCGTGGTACAAACGGCAGTACCTCCCACGCTCTTATGAGCCGATCGTCAGTCGACAATCTCAATGCCCATGCTGCGCGCCGTGCCCTCGATCATGCGGGTAGCCGCTTCGAGGTCGGCTGCGTTCAGATCCTGCATTTTGAGCTGCGCAATTTCCTGCGCCTTCGCCCGCGGAAGCTTCGCGACCTTCGTCTTGTTCGGCTCGCCGGACGCCTTCTCGAGATTCGCGGCCTTCTTCAAAAGTACCGCCGCAGGAGGCGTCTTCGTAATGAACGTAAACGAGCGATCCTCAAATACGGTAATCTCCACCGGAATGATAAGACCGGCCTGCTTCGCCGTCCGCTCGTTGAATTCCTTGACGAACGCCATGATATTCACGCCCGCCTGACCGAGCGCCGGGCCTACCGGGGGAGCCGGCGTAGCCTTGCCTGCCAGGACTTGCAGCTTCACGAGCTTCGCAACCTTCTTTGCCATCTATGCTTACACCTCCTTACAGTGACTGTCTATCAATAAATTATATAAAACCTAAATCTTTTCCACCTGGTCGAAATCCAGCTCGGCCACCGTCTCGCGCCCGAACATCTCGACCACCGCCTTGAGCTTCCCACGCTCGCGATCTACCTCGGTGATAGTCGCAGGAAGACTCTCAAAAGCGCCGGAATTAATCAGCACCTGCTGTCCCGGCTGGATATCCACGGAAATCCGCCGTCTGCCGGCGCTGTCGCCGCCAGGCTTCAGGATATGCTCGACCTCGCTTTCCGCGAGAGGAATCGGCTTCGTCGATTCCGAACCGACAAACCCCGTCACACCCGGCGTATTGCGGACGACATACCACGACTGATCGTCGACGATCATCTCCACCAGCACATAGCCGGGAAAAACCTTTCGCTTGACGATCTTCTTTCGCCCGTTCTGCATCTCCACGTCGTCGTCGAGAGGCACCGTGACGTTGAATATTTTGTTCTCAAGTCCCATCGAGCGGATCTTCCGCTCCAGATTGGCCTTGACCTTATTCTCATAACCAGAATAGGTATGTATTACATACCAGCGCTTCTGCGGTTCCGGCCTTTCCGCCGCTGCTTGCTTTTCTTCTTCCATCGTCCCGATCCGCCTTATCGTAAAATGAGCGTGAACAATCTGGAAAAGAACGTATCGCAGACCCAGATCAGCGTACAGACAATCACGACTGCGACGGCGACGACAGCGGTGTCCGTCGCGAGCTCACGCTTCGTCGTCCACGATACCTTCCCCATCTCGGCCTTGACCTCTCTGAGGAACTTTATGAGATTGAATCCGGACTCCGACGAGGCCGTCAATGCTTTCTCTTCCGCCAAACCTTTCACATCCTCAGGCCGCCGGCAGGATATTATTTCGTCTCCTTATGCGGCGTGTGCTTCTTGCAGAACTTGCAGTATTTGTTGATCTCGATCCGGTCGGGATCGTTCTTCTTGTTCTTGTTGGTCCTGTAATTGCGGTTCTTGCAAACCGTACAGGCCAACGTGATTGCATTGCGGTTCGCATTCTTGGCCATCGTATGCACTCCTTCCTCGGGAAACTTACACAAAAATAAAACGCGCACAAAACGTCGCTGATATAATGTAGCACACTTGTCCCCGCATGTCAACAAAAAAATATGAATAAAAAGAAACCTCCGCGCGACGGCGGAGGATATTTTCATGGTGGCGGAAGGGAGATTTGAACTCTCGACACTGCGGGTATGAACCGCATGCTCTAGCCAACTGAGCTATTCCGCCAAATCAATATATTAATGGAGCTGATGACCGGGATTGAACCGGTGACCTTATCCTTACCAAGGATACGCTCTGCCGACTGAGCTACATCAGCGCATTGTGCCTGGTTGCGGGAAGAGGACTTGAACCTCTGACCTCCGGGTTATGAGCCCGACGAGCTACCAACTGCTCTATCCCGCGATATGATGGTGGGCAGGGTTGGATTCGAACCAACGTAGCCGTTAAGCGACAGATTTACAGTCTGTTCCCTTTAACCACTCGGGCACCTACCCATTTGGTTGCGGGAAGAGGACTTGAACCTCTGACCTTCGGGTTATGAGCCCGACGAGCTACCAACTGCTCCATCCCGCGACGTCACGATACTATCGGCTGACAGATTAAAATAATATCATAAAAAAAAACGTTTGTAAAGTCTTTTGTTTCTCAAAAAATGCGTTTGTGACAAATATCCTAAACGCTTACGCAGCAAACTTCCCACCCCTCATCCTAATACCTTCCCGTCCACATCTCTTCCTCCTTTGTAAACCAACGAAAGCATTGTAATGTCGTCAGTCTGCTCCGCCTCGCCCACATGCAGGGCGACGTCCGAGCGGACGGCCTCTAAAATCTCCTTGGCCGAAATATCCGATACGTCTATGCGGTTCAGCGTCTCCAACAGCCGGTCCTCTCCGTAAAGCTCCTCTTTCTCATTCAGAGCCTCGGTTACGCCGTCCGTGTACAGAAACAATACATCCCCAGGGGCAAGCACCGTTTCCTGTTTTTGATAGTTTATCCCTTTCCTTCCCCCAAGAACGAAATTGCGGGCCACCGCAAGAAAGGAGAACCTGCTCTCCCCTGCTCGATAGACCAAGGGCGGATTGTGCCCCGCATTCACATACTCGAACATTCCTGTCCGCAGGTCCAGGATACCGATAAAGGCGGTCACGAACATCCTCTCCGTATTCTCCTGCCGCAGTTGATCATTGACACGGGCAACCAGTTCCCCGAGACTTCCGCAATTCGTCCCTAAAACAAAATCCTTCAGCATCGTCTTAGCGATGACCATGAACAGCGCCGCGCCGGTCCCCTTGCCGGACACGTCGGCCATGGTGACGGCCAAATGGTTGTCGTCCACCAGATAGAAATCATAGAAGTCGCCCCCGACTTCCTTGGCCGCTTCCATGGAAGCATAGAGATCCACTTCGGTCCGATCCGGATAGGCAGGGAATCGATGGGGGATCATGCCGGTCTGGATGTTTGCGGCCAGGTCCAGATCTGCGGATATTCGCTCCTTCTCTGCCGTGATATGTGAAAGATTCTCCATGTACGCCTTCAGGTCTCTCGTCATATCATTGACAGAATTTGCCAAATCCTCCACTTCGTCCCCTGTATTGATAAGGATCTTTTTATCCAGGTTCCCGGTTGCAATTTCCCGCACGCCCTCCGTCAGGGCTATAATCGGGCTCACGAAACGGTTGGCCGCCAGACGGCTGATAAAGAACAGCACCGTCATAATCACTGCCAGACGCAGCGTCATCTCCAAAAGGTTATCCCTGAAGAATGCTTGCATAGAATCGGCAAAGTCATCCACATTCTCGGCAACGGATTCTCTCACAGCCTGAACCACATCCATGACCTCGTTCGCCCGGATCAAAGAGCCGTAACTCCAGCCCACTGAAGAAATCGGAGCATAGGCAAGAAAATACGCTTCGCCGTTTAATGTCACCGATGCAACATTATGTTCGCCAGCTACCATACGAGCAGCCTCCGCCGCCAAGCTTTCCTCCGTTCCTCTTCGTAAATCCCGACGTTCATCAGATACCGACAGGATACCGTCCTGCTCAGAAGAAAAAACAATTTCCCCCTTGTCATTCAAGGTGAAATATGTGCCGCTTCCCTTGATTCCCTTTATGCCTTCATCCCGCATGAACCGGGAGAATGACCGCAGACTGAAACCGATGCCCGCGACCCCGGCCAATCCATGTGCATCCCAGTATGGAACGGCATAATCGAATATCGGAAAGCCGTCGCTGCCCATGTATAACTCCGTTGTCGTCGGCTTTCCCTCTGCCACTGCCGCCCGATACCAGGGCCTTTCCTTCGGATTATACGAGGACAGGAATTCTTCCGTAAAGACTACCTGCTCCTGCCCTGACGGCAAAATGTCCGCGCAGAACATATAGCCTTTTTCTGACGCCAGATAAATGGAGCCGGAATAGTCCAAATAAAAACTCGCTGTATTCTCAATCGTATCAACGATTCCGGCAACCCTATCGATTTCAGGGGATATTGCCGCCATGGCTTCCGGGGTTCTCACTTCAGGAGAATAAAAAAGATAAACCTCTCCGGATCTGATTGCCTGCCTGTTTGGATCCGGTATGTTTCTATGCCCTGCTCCGTCCATTTTGACGAGAAGCCTTTCCATCATCAGGGCAATATGCTTCGTGCCTTCCTTAAGGCTATTCATCTCCCGATCTATTTGCGCAGCCCTTATTTGGGCATGGGTCAGAAGCCGTTTACGGGCGAGATCTTTTCCAAAGGTTTCCGTAAAGTCTTCAGCAAAATCCCCCATCATCTCCCCGTTTTCCATGGCATCATTCTGTGCGCCGAATATATTCATCAGCAGTGCCGCACTCAGAGCAAAAAAACACAGCGCCACAGCAGACAACATCAAGGAAAAGGCTCTCCGACGAATGCTCTTTTTTGTAGCCATGATGATATCACCCTAAAAAACGTATGCCCATCATTGTAATGTCGTCAGTCTGCTCCGCCTCGCCCACATGCAGGGCGACGTCCGAGCGGACGGCCTCTAAAATCTCCTTGGCCGAAATATCCGATACGTCTATGCGGTTCAGCGTCTCCAACAGCCGGTCCTCTCCGTAAAGCTCCTCTTTCTCATTCAGAGCCTCGGTTACGCCGTCCGTGTACAGAAACAATACATCCCCAGGGGCAAGCACCGTTTCCTGTTTTTGATAGTTTATCCCTTTCCTTCCCCCAAGAACGAAATTGCGGGCCACCGCAAGAAAGGAGAACCTGCTCTCCCCTGCTCGATAGACCAAGGGCGGATTGTGCCCCGCATTCACATACTCGAACATTCCTGTCCGCAGGTCCAGGATACCGATAAAGGCGGTCACGAACATCCTCTCCGTATTCTCCTGCCGCAGTTGATCATTGACACGGGCAACCAGTTCCCCGAGACTTCCGCAATTCGTCCCTAAAACAAAATCCTTCAGCATCGTCTTAGCGATGACCATGAACAGCGCCGCGCCGGTCCCCTTGCCGGACACGTCGGCCATGGTGACGGCCAAATGGTTGTCGTCCACCAGATAGAAATCATAGAAGTCGCCCCCGACTTCCTTGGCCGCTTCCATGGAAGCATAGAGATCCACTTCGGTCCGATCCGGATAGGCAGGGAATCGATGGGGGATCATGCCGGTCTGGATGTTTGCGGCCAGGTCCAGATCTGCGGATATTCGCTCCTTCTCTGCCGTGATATGTGAAAGATTCTCCATGTACGCCTTCAGGTCTCTCGTCATATCATTGACAGAATTTGCCAAATCCTCCACTTCGTCCCCTGTATTGATAAGGATCTTTTTATCCAGGTTCCCGGTTGCAATTTCCCGCACGCCCTCCGTCAATTTAAGGACGGGTTCCACAAATCGTTTTGCCGATCTGCAGCTTCTGAAATACAGTCCCCCGAAGACCAGCAGCAGGAGCAATGCCAGCTTCCATAGATTTCCTACCAGAGAAGAATGCATCCTCGCAGCAAAATTCCCTTCTCCTGTTGATATACTATCCCGTGCAGTCTTCACAGACGACATGGCTTTCTCCCGATCGATGAGCGTACCGAAACTCCATCCTACGGACGGAATGGGCACATAGGCAAGTTCATATTCCCTTCCTTCTAACGTCACACGGGCAATTCCGCTCTTTCCTGCCACCATGTCCTTTGCCGCCTGTGCAATCGTCGGCTCCGATATGTTCCTGAGATCCGCGGCGCCCTCGAAAGAAACCGCCAAAGGTCCCTCCTTCAGAGAAGAAAACATAACCGTTCCGTTTTGGTTCAGGGCAAAATTGATATCTGTGTCGGAAATGGACCGGTCCGCCATTATCCGATACAAGGAATCCAACTGCAGGGCAATACCCGCCACGCCTGCGAATTGTTGCCCGCTGTAATAGGGCGAGTAGCAAATAACTATCGATGAATGTTCGTTTTCGGTATAGATAACAGTAAACTCTCCCTTTCCGGCTTGTTCCGCCTTCTGATACCGAGAGATGTTTCGGGAGGCGAACGCCGGATGGTTCTCCACTGTGCGGATAATTTCGTAGTCATTTTCTTCGGAAAAGAGGTTTGCGCAAATCAAGTAGCCGTCCCGAGAAGCGACAAAACTGGAACTTTGATATTTCTGATACGAGTGTAATATGATTTCGAGATCATCTGCGATATTGGATGCCAACCCTATTTCCTCCGATAATGCGGAGTCCATCTCCTCTGGGTTCTTGGCTGCGGGCGTGAAAAGAACATACGCTTCTCCCGAGGATACGCGCTGTCCTGCAGGGGACGGAAGGCGACGGAGCGAATACCGCTCGGGATGTGCCAAAATCCTCTCCATGGAATTTGCGATATACTGCGCGTCCTTCTTGAGGAAGTCTAACTCATGATTTACCAGCCGTGCTTTCCCCTGCGCCACTTCTTCCAAATGCCGCTTGGTTTGGTCAACGGCCTTTTCCTCCCAAATGGCAAGGACAGAGTTCCCCATGGTTTCGGCGTTTTCCATCACTATATCCTGAACGCCGTAGATACTCCGAAGAGAGACCGTTCCCATGGCTAAAAGGGACAGCAGACCTGCCCCTAAAAGAAACCGCAGAATCCTCCGTTGGATGTCTATTCTTCGTTTCCCCATTTTCCTTCCCCGCAACGGCATCAAACAACAAGGAGATTGCCTCTTCTTATATCGGGCTTCGTCAATCCTCGGGCTTCAAGACGGCATTGGCTCTTGTCGGCTTAAGCGCTGCAATCGCCGCCGTCTTCCTTTAGACGGGCAATTTCCTGCCTTTGGCCTTGTTCTGCATATCCCTATAACTGTAAGAATTCCAGCTCCATAACCTCTGAAAGCCGTGACAAAAACTCCCTTTCCACGAACGCCGCACGATCATGGGGCAAGTATCCCGAAAACGAAGAACGGCAGATATCGATCGCCATAGGAACTGCTCCAGATGCCGCCAAATACGCAAGGAGCCGTTCGATGCGGCGGACAATCGTTTCTTCATCAGCAAGCCCGGGCGGGAGAAAATGCTCCCGATAGACAAGATAATACTTCCCGGCGTCCGCTTTGACATGTAACAGCCTTCGGGGCAATATCCGGAAAGGATGATTTTTATCCGCCCAATATTCCTCATAGGCCTCGGCGGTAATCTCCAAACGTTTTTCCGGCACACTGGACAGACTGTCGTCCCAGCAGAAATAGTCCAAGTCCACGTCCAGCACGATTTTTCCCAAAGGAGCGGGATGTTCTTCCAGCCCGCCGTTTATCCATGTAAAAAAATGATAGCCGCTGGACGGGTCCTTTTTCTTCGGCGCATGGAGAAACGGAACATAGTCCCAGCATTTTAGCTCGCTTTCCGACCGGCGGAAGACAACCTTTTCCTTTGGGCAGACGTCCATCGGCTGAATGTTTTTCAGAATGTGCACCGTTGAAAAAAAACCATAGTAAACGGCAGGGATAATGAAGTCCGCTATGCCCAGGGCACGGTCCAGGCACTGCCGCGCCTCAGCAGCCGTCTCAATCCTTAGGCTGAAATCCCAGTCGTAGCCTCCGCACTCCATATCGTCATGATGGTCAATATGCAGGAGATAGTTACCCATTGCGGGAATGATCCCCTTCTCCCGAAATAAATGCCAGGCCACGAAGGCCTCATGATGCTCGTCGACAAAAATAACAGGAATATTCATGGCTCCTCCTCAAGATGCATGGAAGCCGCTTTCAGCGCGCGGGACGAAGACTTTCCCATCTCCACTCCCTCGACATAGTCCGGAACGCGGATATCAATCGGAGTGCCCATGGCCTTGTCCAAAGCGGCTTTGGCTATATAATAATTATACAAAGCGGTTACATAATTCGTCTCGGCCTGGACCACGTTGTCCTGGGCGTCAGTTACCACCAAAATAGTATCTATTCCCTCGATGTAACGAAGCTGTCCCAGCATGTATGCCTCTTTGGCCGTTTCCACCGAATCGGCCGCAGTGGCGATATTGCGCTCTTCCGTACGCAAAGAGGTATATGCTTTGCTGACTTCCAGTTCTATCTTTTCAGTGGTCTGAGCCGCCTGCGACACGGCTTTATCTAATGCAGACCTGGCTGCTTTCACATTGGCTTGGGTGACGCCGTTGTCAAAAGGGCTCCAAACGACATTTAACCCGCCTTCCCAATTATCCAGGGTATGATCATCCCTGAAGGGGGACTCTCCGCTCAAATTTTTGCCGACGACGATGCCAATACTGGGACGGTATCCTGACTTGGCTGACCCTACATCTGATTCTGCCTGCTTTACGGCATATCGAGCCGCCGCTCCATCCGGACGGTTGAGCATTGCATACGATAAAGCTTCCTCCATGGATATTTCATAGTGCCGGTACTGAAATGAATCGTCCACTTCCAATTCCTCTGTTACAGGGAGGCCTATCAGATTATTGAGCTCGGCACGGGCGTTGTCACGATCGCCCAGCGCTGAAATAAGCGTTTGCTGCTTGTCAGCCAGCTGTACTTTGGTTGACAACACGTCTGACTTGGCGATGACTCCCTCCTCATAGCCAGTTGTCACCGCCTGCAAATGCTCCGTTACTGAATTAACTGCTTCCTGCGCCACAGTCACCAAAGCATTGCGTTGCAGGAGATGATAGTACGCCTCGGCTACCTGATATTTCACAGTCTGTTTCGCATGTTCCAGCATCAGGTCGGCAGCGTGCAGTCCATAGAGAGCCGAATCGATCTTGCCTTCCTGATCTCCGCCTGTATAAAGAGGGATCTCCATCCGGACGTCGTTTTCAAATTCTGATTTAAAAGCAGGAATGGAGGAATCCAAGTCGTGAGCCCGCCGCAACTCCTCATAATATTTTCCGCCAATGCGGTTGGCCGTTCCCTCCCAAGTAACTTTCGGCCCCATGAATCGACGCGCCGCCATGTATTCATTAGCGGCTTTTTCCCTGTCGCTCCTTGCCTGCTCAATATCCCGATTGTTTTCCAGCGCCATTTCGATGCTTTCTTGCAAAGTCAACGGTCTTGCATAGGACGAATTCATTGACCCCCATGACAGCAGGAAGAAAGCCAACGTCCCGGCAGTTGCCCGCCCGAACCGGGAAAACACAAGATTTTTGCTCACAGTCTTGCCTCCCTCATGATACCTGCCGCTTGACCATATCAGCAAACAGGCCCCCGCGCTTCACCAGCTCTTCATAATTTCCGCTTTCTATCAGTCGCCCTTTATCCAGTACCAGTATGCGGTCACAGTCTTTGATGGTGGATAAGCGGTGCGCCACCACGATACGGGTGACGTGCATCTTCGTCAAGCTTCGGGTGACAATGGCCTGGGTACGATTATCGAGAGCACTGGTGGCCTCATCGAAAATCAGGATAGACGGTTTCGCCGCCAAAGCACGGGCAATTAGAATGCGCTGCCTCTGTCCCCCGCTGATATTTGAACTGCCCTCGCTGATAACCGTCTGCATTCCCATGGGCATTTTACGTATGTCCTCAGCAATGCCGACCGCCTCTGCGGCATCCCACGCATCCTCCATCGACAGAGCCGTGGTCCCTACAATATTTGTAAAGATGTCTCCGGTCATCAACTGTCCGTTTTGCAGGACCACTCCCATCTGGGCGCGAACCGAAGAAAGCGACAACTCCATTAAATCCTGTCCATCATAATAGACAGCCCCCTGCTGTGGTTCCTCAAATCCAAGCAACAGGCGCACCAAGGTGGATTTGCCGCAGCCGCTTCGCCCCACAATGGCCACGTTCTCCCCCGCTTCGATACGAAAGCTCACGTCATGAATCACATCGGGCGTATTTTCATTGTAAGCAAAAGTGATATGACTGACTTCGACGGCGCCGGTCAGTACGTCTGCGTCGACCCTGTCCTCGTTGATTTCCGGCATGGTCTCCAGCATGGGACGAAGGTTTTCGATATGCGGCTTGATGGTGAAAAGCTGCCCCATCAGCGGCACAAAAGAATTGATTGTCATATTCAAACTGATAAAGGCTGATTCAAAGGCTAAGAACTGGGCATAGGCAATACCGATCTCATTCTTGTTTACGACATAAAACACGATATAGTAAAGAGCCAAGGAAAGCAGGAGCGGCTGCACGGAGCTTATGATACCGCTGTAATTCTGCCGCCACCTCATTTTCAGATTCCATTGCCATTCCTTGCCGAAGGATTTGCTCCACAGAAGATACGCTTCTTCCTCCGCTCCCTGGATGCGGAATTTGGCCAGACCATTGAAAATCTGCTGCACGATGCTGGCCGTGTTGTTCTCCGCCTCGATCTTATTGGCCTGCAAAACCGCTGTCCCGCGGTAAATCAAAAACATAACAAAAAGGTAAACGCCCCATACCGCCAGCGCAGCCACAGTCAGCTTCAAATTGTAATATGCCATGAGCAGGAGACTCCAGAAAGAGCAAATCACATTAAATGCCGTTGCGACAAATTCCTCATTTATCACGGTCTTAATTGCCTGCAGACTGCTCATTCTCTGCGCCATCTCGCCCGTCGGGAAACGGCGGAAGAACTTTGCGGGAAAAGTAAGCACCCGCCCCCACAACGCGGCTTCAGTCGCCATATCCATATGGGTCGTGATTCTGAGAATCGCTATGGAACGAACCATGGCCAGCGCCGCCATGGTGAAGGCGGCTACCATGGAAACCTGCGTGACAGTAGCCAATCCTTGCCGGTCGAGAATCGGAATGATATCCTGAAAAATAGTTTCCGTGATAACAGGCGTGATCAATGGGATTATCCCTGCCACGATGCTGGCAAAGAGAACCGCGTGCCAATCCACATTCCAGCAATGGTCGACCATAAACTTGAACAAATCCCGAACCTTCATCTGTTTTGTCGGAAAGCCCGCATAACAGGCAAAGGCCCGCTTATCTATCCTGGCCGCTACGGATTCCGTAACCTCGCAGCCGTTCGGCTCCTGCGCGCTCACCATCCGGTACTTCCCAATCTCATCAGGAACCAGCGCTACGAGATCCTTCTTTTCCCCGTAATAGCCGATCATGACCCCGCTGTCCTTCTGATGCCAATTGTCCACGAGGTCAATGAGACGTATCTGCATATTGCCTTTCTGGATCAAACGCCGGATAAGCCCTACCTGATCAAGCTTCTTCACGACGTCCGGCGACAGGCTGATATTGCCCGTCGGCATCCCCAACGCTTTGGCGACCTTGTTGACAATAAAAGCCACCCGATCCGTTTTAGACAGATTCTCGACAGGTTCCCGATAAGCAAGCTCACGGCCGGTCAGGCTTTCCATGGCGGTTCCTAAAACCGCCTTTTTATTGTTTTCTCGCGCATTAAGCCTTTTTTCCAGTCTCTTATCCTCAGACCGAAAACGGCTGCCCAGCAGCATGGAAAAAATAGCTTCATTTTCCTCGAATTCTTCCAGAATTCCAGCTTCATCCGATTCCTTGTCCTGGAAAAGCGAGCCGTCCTGCCAACGCCTTAATTCCTCATCGCCGCCCTTATCCGCGATGAGGCGCAGCCATGGCAGTTCCATAAGCCGCCCGAACCATTGCCGCATAAGTCCTGACTGAGTCCCGACGTCCATCCCCTGGAAAGGAATCAGGTCTATCGTTGCGTCCTCCGTGGCAAAAAGCGTTATATAGATTCGGCCAAACTCGTCATGGGACGGATACGCCGTCTCGTTTTTTCCCAACTTCATCAAAAAAATCTGTCGGAAGGAAATATCCCGCTGGCTAACCGCATAGACCTCCACGCTGCCGCTGGTCAACAGGGCAAAAACGGTATCGTCGGTCAGGTGATAGCGCTCCCCGGCTTTAAGCTTCAAAGCCTGTTCCCTCCCTTCCTCATTCAATAGGCTCAACAGACTCTGTCTCATCTTGGTCGGACTTGTCTGCCAGGAGACGGCTGTACGGGCCGTCATGCTGTATCATGTCCCGATGGGTGCCTCGTTCCACCACCCGGCCCTGATTCAGCACGATGATTTCATCGGCGTCCCGTATCGTGGACAGTCGATGGGCGACAATAAAACAGGAGCAGCCCCTTCGCCGTATGTTTTCCAGTATCACCTGCTCGGTCACAGGATCAAGGGCGCTGGTGGCTTCGTCCAAAACCAGAAGCGACGGATTCACGGCCAGTGCGCGAGCAATTTCCAAACGCTGCCGCTGGCCGCCGGAAAAATTCAGTCCGCCCTCGGACACTTTGGCCTCGTACCCGCCGTCCAACCGCAGAATGTCCTCATGGATGCATGCATCCATGGCCGCCTGTATAATATCGCTGCGACGCAGGGAGTTATCAAACAAAGATATATTTTCCCGTACGGTGCCTGTAAGCTGAAATATATCCTGATCGACGGCAGACAAAGATCCCACGATCACGCGGCGCGGAATCTCCCGCCGATTCACACCGTCAAACAATACCTCCCCGGACCACTCTTCATATAAGCCGGTGAGAATCTTGGCCAACGTCGACTTGCCGCTGCCGCTGTATCCCACAATGGCTACCCAGTGTCCCGGTTCCAGGTGCACGTTGAAATTTTCCAGAAGAGGCGGTTCCATCGGGCTATACCCGAAGGTAACATTTTTGAATTCCACTTCGCCGGAAAGCCGCGAAGAGGGAAACTTCATTTCGCGGTCCGCCGGGGGATAGTTCAAACTGTCGATCTCATAGCGGCGTACATCGTCCAGACGCTGCATCTGCGTCTCCGTGGACTGCAATACCGAGCCCAGAAGAATCATCTTGTTGACAGGTTCCTGGAAACTATCCATGAGCTTTTGGAACGCCATAAAGATACCGGCCGTCATGACGCCTTCCATGATGGAAAAGCCTCCCAATGTCATGATGATAGCCGCGTTGAGTCCGTTCACCAGCGTGGGAAGAACCGAAGCCGTCAGGGACCAGATCTGCACCTCTTGGACTCCCAGCAACACCTTGGCATGATATCCCGCCCACTTGGAAAAGAAATCACTCTCATTGCCGTTGGCCTTGATGCTCTCTATCATCATCAGACCGTTCACCACGGTGCCGAACTCCTTGCCCTGGTCCTGCTGGATGCGCGTGTTCATATCCGTGAGCTTGCGCCGCAGCAGAAGGAAAACCGCGAAATCCACCAGACTAAGCCCCACGCCGATGACAGTCAAGGACACGCTGTATTGCAGCAGCAACAAAAGGTAAAAAACGGCCACCAAAAAATCCAATGCCACCGTGGCCGCAGAGTTCGCCAACACGTTGGCCACCGATTCATTGAACGCTATGCGTCCCGCGATTTCCGCCGAATACCGCTGCTGGAAAAAAGTGATTGGCAGCCTGAGCACATGCCAAAAGAAGCTGGACGAATCCGCCAGCGTCAATTTTTCCTGCCATCGGGTAAGAACCATCGCGCGCAAATAAATCATAGCCAGACTGAGACACAGGGATATTCCCATAGCTATGCACAGGTTGGACATCCAATCCGGCCGCTTGCCCGTCAGAATATCATCGATAAAAATCTGATTGAACACAGGGGAAGCCAGACCGGGAAAAATCAGCCCCAGTCCGATGAGCATCGCGAAAATCATAGCCCACTTATCTTCCATCAATTTAGCGGACACGGCTCTGACTATGCTGTAGCGCTGCCCTGCCCGCTCAAAATCGGCCGCAGGCCTTACCCAAAGGGCTACCCCCGTGTAGGAAGTACGAAACTCCTCCCACGGCACCTCCCTGCGCCCCATGGCCGGATCATTCAGATAAGCGACGCCGTCTATGATTCCTTCCAGCACTACAAAATGGTTGAATTCCCAATGGAGAATCAAGGGGAAATCTTCCTGTTGTTTAGTCAAGAGCTTGTCGGCAGGCCATCGATAGCCTTTCGCCGTGCAATTGCGGTTTTCGGCTGCCTGCAAAATGCAGTACGCATTTGAACCGTCACGGTTTACCCCGCATTCCTGCCGCATTTTTTCCAAAGGAATCCACAGACCATAGTGGGCTAATACCATAGCCAATGACGCCGCTCCGCATTCGGTTGCTTCCATCTGCAGTATGGTAGGTACCTTCACCCGGGGTCCCTGAGAGCGCCAGAGCCGTAGAATTCTATCCAGCATCCGATCACCTGCTTCTCAGCCACTGACTGGCTTTATAAAACACGTGCTCAATAGGGGGACGTCGTTCAATGACAATGGAGCCGGTGACAAAACTGCCTGCCGTAATGGGCTTATGTTCTCCCACCACGCTGGTCCAGAGATATCCCGACTCCGAATTCTCGTCCTTCACCAACTCAAACTTGACTTCCATCAACGCGCTGTTCTGGGTCTGCTGAATCCATTGCGCCAGTTGGGCGTTTCCCAAACCCTGCTCCACCACTTGAGCCGGTACGGGATATTGGGATACGGAACGTACAATGCCAACTAAGCTCCCGGACTGCGACACATCCACGCCATTAGGCGCCAGCTGGATATCCATGCCCGGTTCCACCCGCTTCCCCTTATCCACAGGTATATACAGCAAGCCGGTCAATTCCTCCCGGTCCTGCGTCAGACGGATAGTACAGATAGGGCGCCCCGCTTCGATAACGCTTCCCTTTTCTACCATAACTTCATCTACGATGCCGTCATAGTCGCTGTAAAGATTCTCCGCAACGTTTTGCTGTTCTTTCTTTGCCCCATATTGGTAAACACGCTCCATGGCGTTGCGGTCATCCGTCGCCAACCCCATCCCGTACTTTGCCATACGAGTATCGGCTAACTGGTCGGCCTGCTCCAATTGGGCGATTAAATCCCCGCGCTTCACCTTGCTGCCATTTTTTACAAAAATCTTCTTCAGCTTACCGGGAGAAATATGGGAAATATTTACGATTCCGGCAGAGTCTAAAATCAATCCCATACCGTCGGCCTTTACGGTGAACGCCCCGAAAATCGACCAAATCAGCACCGAAACGAGCAGAACCCCTATGGCCGCAAGGCTCATCCATCCCACGGGCGTGGTTACCGGCAGCATCATATCCAGCCGTTCCGGGGAACGCAATTTGTCCAAGGCTTCTTCGCTGAAAATTTCCGAATTATCTGCAGGCATCAGTTTTCCCTTCCTTCCTCCAGTTTTACCTCGGCCTTCATTCCATTCTCCAACCCCTCGACGTCGGATATGATCACGATCTCCCCCTCCGCGATACCGGAAAGGATTTCCACATATTCCCCGTCATCGATCCCTGCGGCTACAGTACGACGCTCAAGCGCGCCATCCGTTCCCAGAACGAATGCTTCCGTACGGGAAAGATCCAACGCCGAGAGCGGTACTGTCAATCCCCTGTGGGAAATATTGGATCGTACCACCAGATTGTTGTAATTTTGAGGCTCCAGTAATCCCGCGCGGTTGTCCACCTCAAAAAACACCGTCCGCATAGCGGCCGTCTCCTGGAGATCGGGTGAGATACTCAAGATACGCGCCGTAAGGCTCTGCCTCGCTCCGGCGTTGCCGGCAACGTATTTCGTGTCGTAAACCTTGGCAAAATCGCTTCGGCTGAAGTCCAGACTGGCATTCTGCCCCACCGCTACTCCCTTTGCCAATACGTCTTCCAATGGCAGGGAAAAATAAAGCCGACGAAAGTTTCCTACCAATGCCAAAGGCGTTCCCGCATTGACATAAGAACCCAGCTGTTTGTAAATGAGCAGAACATCCCCCTCGATGGGAGCCTGTACCTGTGTATGATCGCTGTCGATAAGCAGTTGTTCCAACTGCGCCGTCAGAATATCCCTTTGGGCAATCGCCTGTTCCTGTAGGACCTGTGCTTCCTTATAACCGGCCGCCACTTCCTCAAACTTCTGCGGGGTAACTGCGTCCCTGGCCCGAAGCCTCTCATAGCGGCCGTAATCATTTTCCGCTTTAGCCAATCCTGCTTCAGCTTTTGCGATATCGCTCTCGGCCTTCAGGATTTCAATCTCCGCCTGTCGAATTTTGCCGGGCAGCTGCTCATTGACCAGCCGAAACAAGATCTGCCCCTGCTTCACATGATCGCTTTTGTGGACTTCAACCGCACTTATGCGCCCGTCCACAAGGGCAATGGCGTCGGTCATTTCATTTGAATAAAGATGGACTGTGTCCAGGGCCAGCCGCATTTTAATATCCTGCACCTTCGCCCTGGCGCCGTGCAGCGTCAGTTTCTTGTCTGCCGTACGGCTCTTGATATTGCTCTCTCCGGCCTGATTCAAATAAGCGCCGTAGGAAATGACGACAACCACGATGCCCAAAACGACGCCCAAAGCAATAAGAAATATTTTTTTCACCGGTCCATCACCACTCCTCATAAAAACAGGAAATATTCTCCTCCTGGCCGCAATTCTTTCGGAGATTTGGCTTTCTGCCCGCGTCGGATACTATTTGCCGCCGCATCGCTGTATAAGCCGTCCGGCGTCCTTCACGGTTAAAAGAATACCCCGCGCCTCCCGGCGGTGAAAAATTTCTCAGATCGTTGACGCCAATGGGCATTTGCTGCCTTCCATCTCAAAAACGCCCCGGAAATCCCATGTCACGGCCTGACAGGGAATGCAATGATTCTTATTTCGGCATCCGCCGCATATTTCGTCCTTCCTGTCCTCAACCGTCCGCAATTCCTGTAGTACGGGGGATTTTTGCCAATAATCCGTCAGGGAGTTATATCTCTCCCGTTGCCTGTGGAGATGACGGCATGGAGTGAGATATCCATCCACGCTGACGCTGAACCCGTCGCGTCCTGCGCCGCAGCCTCGGCCAATCCCGGCGTTCAGGTTGCAGAAAAACCGCTGCCCCAGGATAGCCCGCAGCTGTGAGAAGCACTCCTCGGCCGACAGTTCCACTCTTCCCTTGTAGCTCTTGATTTGCTTGGCAATTTCAATTACTTGTGGGCCGCTGGGCGCACTGGCAAGATTCTTCATTTTGTCCGGCTTGAACATCATAACGGCAATCGATCGTACCTGATACTCCTCCGCCAATTTTATCATATTCGGGAAATCAAAGGAATTGAAAGAATGCATGACCCAGTTGATGACCGTTCTCTCATACCCTATATCCCGCAGATTATGCAGGGTGCGAATGGCAAGCTCGTAGCCGTCGCGGCTTTGGGAATTGATCTCCCGCGTGCTGCCGTTCAGCGAAACGCAGATATCAGCCACGCCGCAATCTATAAGTGATTTCAGCCTATCCTTTTCCGCACCGTAACCGGAGACGGCTATATTCGCCTCCATTCCCAGGCGGCTGCTCTCGGCCACAAGCTCAGCCAGATGAGGATAGCACAAAGTCTCGCCGCCGCTCAGGTTTACTGTTTTTACCCCGCTGCGGGCGGCCTCTCTTATCCAGAACAGCGCCGTCTCCATTTCCATGTCCTGCCCACCCGATAAGTCACAATAACACTGAGGGCATCTGAGGGGACACTTCGTCGTCAGTTCCAGGTTCATCAAAGTCGGCGCCGCATAAGCGCGGAAATCGTGCTGGTAATGCACATTCCCCTGCCGCAGATAAGCCCTGGCCGCTGTCACACAGCCATCCTGGAAAGTCAGCCTGAAACGGGATATGTCGTTTTGTATATAAGGGCTGAACTGCGGAAATTCATCCACGAACCGAAGCACGTCCTGCCGTTTGCCGTCCACACAGAGTCCAATGCCTTTCAAGAACTCCAGTAACCGTGAAATCGTCGCCGTATGTTTATTGGGGGGACCAAAATAAATGCCGATTTTCCGTGAAACGCCCTCCGGACAGACGTCAAAAACCACGATGAACCGCCCCCGCTCACTGAAGGGCCCCAATCTGCACAAAAGCGCATCCAAGGCTGAAACATCGCCGTCCCATCCAAGATCCCCCAAACAGGATAAGACCGCCTCCCTTTCCATATCGTTCAGGACTAGGCGCAGGAAACCGTCCATCCCACGGCCCTGCATGGAGCCGACCTGCAAGATCCGTTGCCCGCGAAAAAATACAATCTCCGCACAGCGAAGCAGAACAGGGCGCACCGCCTCCAAAGTTTCCGGGGATACAATTTCCGACAGCAGGGAATCGCACATCTCGCTTAGCGAGGAAACATTCTCCACACGCGAAACATCAAAAAAGAAACAGGGGCGTATCGGCATCGCCGAACACGCCTCATCATCTAATTCCAGCCATAATTCATTACCGAAAGGCGTCTTCCGGTCCAGACGTATGGAATAGCCACAGCCTTTTTCCTCTTTTGAAAGGCACACCTCCAAAATTGTTTCCGACGTTTCTTTATCCCCGAATTGTTGCCGTACATTTTCCCAGCCGCGACGGCATCCATCGTCAAATAAATTCTCATAGGTTTTCTGCCCGAGATAATCCAGGCACTCCTTTACCAGCATCGAAAACCATTCCCTCCGTAGAACCCCTGTCTTCGTTCATCGTTTCCGCCGTCCAGGGTCCTGTTCCGTATCTGTCCGTTCCTTCGCCATAAATCTGCCTCTCGCCGCAACAGAACTCCGGCGCAGAGGAATATCCTTTGCCCCGGAGTTCTGCGAAGCGGGGCAGCACAATCATGATCCGCACGATCGAGCAACCCGTACTTTCCCAACGGCGCTTTTTAATTGTTTGCCTGTCGCACAAGGAGCGTTCCCTTTGTCACCAACGACGGCGGTGGTTCCTTGTACACGTATCTACACACCTAGCACTGGCTGCAACTGCGGCGATAGCAGAGCCAATGCCAAATATTATGGCAGGAACAACACAACCGCCTGACACAGCCTTCAGACGGTCTTTGCCAAGCTCCTCGCCGCCCTCCACCTGCCGAACTATTTCCTCCCACATGGCGTTGATTTCTTCCACCGAGACTTCGGCGCCTTTGTCCTTCAATGCCTGCTGCACTTCCTCCGCAGTCTCCATCTCCAAGATTTTTTCAACGAACGCTTGATCGGACAACACTTCCTTTAATTTTTCCGCACGCTGTTCATCTGTCATGATCGCTTTCCTCCTTTGATTATTGTTTTACCAACGACCTCTTGTCAGTGTGTCTGCCAACGAGATCCCCGAAGCGGCAACAGTTATCCCAGTCCCCGTAAAGAGCGCCTTGAGCCCCAGTGAAACCGCAGACCCAATAACGCCACAGCCTCCCGCCACGTTCTTCAGCTGTTCTTTGTCAAGCTCCTCGCCGCCTTCTAACTGCTGAATCATTTGCCTGTGAATCTCGTTGATTTCCTCCAACGAAAGGTCGACGCCTTTCTCCTTCAATGCCTGCTGCACTTCCTCTGCAGTCTCGATCCCCAGCAATTTCTTGACGAATTCCTGATCGGCAAAGATTTCTTCCAGTTTTTTCACACGTTCTTGCTCTGTCATTTTGTACATCTCCTTTGTTCCTGTTTTACCAACGCACCCGTCCTAAATGAAGTCCGAGCGCAGTCGCCTGGACTGCTGCGCTGATGGCCGCACCTACCGCCATAGCTGTTGTAATAACGAACCCCCCTGCCACGTTCTTCAGCTGGTCCTTGTCAAGATCCTCGCCGCTCTCCAGCTGCCGCACAAGTTGATTGTGAATCGCTTTGATTTCCTCCACCGAAAGGTCGACGCCTTTGCCCTTCAATGCCGACTGCACTTCCTCTGCAGTCTCCATCTCCAGTATCTTCTTGGCGAATTCCTGATCGGCGAAAGCCTCCTTTAGCTTGGTGATACGCTCTTGGTCATTCATAGGATTTGCCCCCTTTTTTTAATTTAAACATCTATCCCAATACTTCAACGCACGACTGTGCACTGCTTATTAGCCGCCGGAATATCAGTTCCCCGGAAAGCAGGGGATTGGCGTCTTCATGGTTAGAAACACAGCCTTTTCAACGCCTCTATCAGATTCTTCCGGTTTACGGGCAATCTCGATCCGCCGGCCACCCGGCGCAAATCTTCAGCCCCCATCTCTTCGCGGTCTTCTTCCTTAGCCGCCGCATTACAGCAATCCCTTAATTCCGCCGTGGATAATATCAACCCCTTTCCCTCCAGCAGCGCCCGAACCTCATCAATGGACTTCATCCCTGCCATTTTATGAAGCATCGTCTCATCTGCCAGTATTTCCTGAAATTTGGAAAGCTTCTCCCGTTCCGTCGGCGCATCCGTGCTCTCCATAGGACTATGGCATTTCAAGCCTTCCTGTATTCTTTGCCAAAGCCTTTCCCGAAGAAGAGGGTTTTCTGCTGCAAAATCAACCTGCTGAAAAGCAGTTTCCAGTTGTGTGATAATCATAGCGTCGTCATGGTCCGACTTGTTCCGTCCGTCCCCGACTGTCATTGATGATCCACTCCCTCCTCTGCTCATATATACAATATTGCATCTCAAAATGTGACACCCTGAACAAAATTTTTTTATTCATTTTGAACCATCTTTCGGCACTTCTGCAGCAGACGATGATATCGCTGCCTGACCGCCGATTCCTTCACCCCGATGATCCCGGCCACCTCCTCGTTGGTAAGGCCGACGCCGTAACGCAGTTCCAAAAGGCTGCGTTCCTCTGGCGAAAGGCCCTCCAGAAGCTTTTCCAGCCACAGGCGGACAGGAGCCTGCAGAGAGTCGTCCTTTCCGATCTCCTCCGGAGCAGCCGTCTCCGGTATTTCGCCGATAACCTCATGACGAAAAGCCGACCGTTTCCAAAAATTACGCACAGCGTTTCGGGCTATGGCATAAATCCAGGCAGTGAGAGTTCCCCTCTCCTCATTCCATTGCGCCAGATTCTGAAAAACCGATATAAAGATATCTGCCGTTACGTCCTCAGCGTTCTGCCGATGGAGCAGCTGCCCGTAAACATAATTATAAACGCCGGCATAATATTTGTTGTAGATGCCTTCCATCTCGGAAGCAGCCCGTTCATCCTGCAATCCTTCCATCCTGATACCTTTCTGCCCAATCATATCCTTGCCCGGGAAATATCGCGATTCCCATGCTTATAGGAGAACAGCGAAAACCTTGCCAACTTGCAAAAAGAGGCATAAAGAACGCTTTCCATCCAACAGCCTGTAAAAGGCAACAACGCAAAGCGCCCTCTATGCCTCCACTGATAACCATAGGAAGGAAAAGAGATACAAAGTATGTTTGCTCAACACTTTGAATTATATCAACATTTTACAAAAACGGCAATATTGTCTAAAGAAATGTTCGCCGTAAATGCGGTAATATCCAAATCATACTAGAAACTGTTAAAATCATTTGATTTTTACAGTTTCTAGTATGAGACGTCAGACGAGCCACAGGCTCGGCTGTAGCGTGCGTAGCACGCGTCTCACCAATTGAATCTTTCAATTGGTGAGTAGTATCAGTCTTCAATCTTCATAAAGTCGCTGAATCCTGTAAGATTCAGGACGTCCATGACCACAGGCCCGACATGAACCAGCCTCATATCCCCACCGGCCTCGTCCATCATATCCTGGGCAAGAAGGATAACTCTCAGCCCCGCAGAGGCCACATAGGTGACCCCCGCCATGTCGAAAGTCAAATCCGTGATTCCCGTGAGGCTTGATTGCACTTCCTGTTCCAGTGTTTTTGCCTCTTTAGCTGCAAGCCGTCCGGCCAGATGGACGGTAAGCGCATTTCCGTTCTGCTCCTTCTTGATTTCCATGCTTATCCTCCTCAGGGTATCAGACCATTCTTTTTTTTACCGTCAGTATATTTTTTCCGTCACGCCATTCATACCGGATCTCATCCGCTATATCTATGACAAGGAAAATCCCCAGTCCTCCTCTTTGACGGTTTTTAGCGCGTTTACGAACGGCATCCGCAGAGAGAGTCTCTTTTCGCTCCAGAGGATTAAATTTTTTCCCGCTGTCCTCAAAGACCAACGTAATGATATAATCGGAATCTTGGGATATGCGGCCCCGGACATCGGCCTGTCCTGTCCCCGGTGCATAAGCATAGTTGACGATATTTACGAAGACTTCCTCCACTAAGATGTCCAGCTTTGCCCGCATTTCATCCGTACAGGGCACATCCTTCAGCAGCTCGTCCACGAATTCGTTGACCACGTCCAGCCCGTCCAATGTAGCTTCAACTGTCAATACAGCTTCTTTGTCGCTCAATGAGGCGCCTCCTCTCCCGTCCAGCCTTAAAAAGGCCGTTAATATTGCCTACACAGGGGGATGCTCGTCTCCGCGCAGTACGGAAAACAATAACAACAAGGAAAAACTCTTTGGAATGACCTCCCACAATCATTCATAACTTATACCAGAAACTGTTAAAATCATTTGATTTTTACAGTTTCTGCATGAGACGTCAGACGAGCCATAGGCTCGGATGTAGTATTAGTCAGGAAGTCTCTTCATTGATTCAAACAGAAGATCGTGTCCGGCAAACCGACAAAACCGCATAATCATGCTTCATCGTTAGACGCCCATGAATACAGTATATGCCCACGGTTCCTCCCTGTCAAGAAAAGGAACGGCGCCGCCCAAACCGTCAAATCTAAGTTGCTGAATAGAATCAAAGGGGCTGCCCATGAAGATTTTTTTCCTTCATGCGACAGCCCCGTGGCAAATCATTTGTAAATGGGAAATATCTCATTTCCGGCTTTTCAGATCTTCCGGCAGGACGCGGTCGAAAATCCGCTTCGCGACTTCCTTCTTTGTCATCATCGGCAGCTCCTCGATCTCCCCGTCTCGGGAAATGATCTTGACGAGATTCGTCGCCGTATTGAAGCCCGCGCCCGGCTTCGTCACATCGTTGGCGACGATGAAGTCGAGGTTCTTTTTCTCGATCTTTTCCCGCGCGTACTGCAGGAGGTTTTGCGTCTCCGCTGCGAAGCCGACGAGGATCTGGCCCGGTCGCTTTTTCTGTCCCAGCTCTTTCAAGATGTCGGGATTCTTTTCCAATATTATGGAAAGCTCCTCGTCGCCTTTCTTGATCTTCTGATCGGAAACCGTTCTCGGGTGATAGTCGGCGACAGCGGCCGCCTTGACGATAACGCGGCTCGTCTCCGCTTCGCGCAGCACGGCCTCACGCATTTCCTGCGCCGTCTCGACGGAGATGAATTCTTGCAAACCGGCGGGCGGCGTCAGCGCTGAAGGTCCAGAGACAAGCACGACATCCGCGCCACGCGCTACGGCTTCTTCCGCCAACGCATAGCCCATGCGACCGCTGGAGCGATTTCCGATATAGCGCACGGGATCGATCGGCTCTATAGTGCCCGCCGCCGTCACCAACACCTTGACGCCGGAAAGCTGCGCGCCCTCGGCGAAAAACTTTTCCAAAGCCGAGACGATTTCTTCCGGTTCGGCAAGACGCCCCGGTCCTTCCGCGCCGCAGGCGAGCTTTCCCGTGCCCGGCGCGATGATATGCGTGCCGCGTGCTTCAAGGGTTTTGATGTTCTGCTGCACGGCCGGGTGGGCAAACATGTTGCAATTCATTGCCGGCGCGAAAAATATCGGCGCCGTGACTGCGAGAAGCGTCGTCGTCAACATGTCGTCGGCGACGCCAAGCGCCGCCTTCGCAAGAACATTCGCAGTCGCCGGAGCGACCAAAACGGCGTCTGCCCATTCCGCCAATGCGATATGCGCGACATTCCAATGCTGGACAGGCGCCCACATATCGACGGTCACGGGGTTTCCGCTGATCTCGCGAAAGGTCAGCTCTGTGACGAATTCCGTCGCTTCGCGCGTCATAATGACGCGAACCTCTGCTCCCGCTTTCCGAAGACGGCTCACAGCCTCCACCGCTTTATATGCAGCAATACCGCCTGTGACGCCCAGAAGTATCCTTTTGCCTTCAAGCATCGCTTCTGCTCCTGACTTTAAAACGATAACCTGAATCCGTGAAGTTTGTTCCGCGTTCTCCCCCCGGCGGCTTCGTCGCCACCCCCCTCCCGGAGAGGGGCTTTAAGCCTCCCTCTTTGAGGGAGGTGGCACGCCGAAGGCGTGACGGAGGGAGTTTGTAGACATTTACGCGGAACGAGTTTCACGGATTCAAGGATGAACTTCCCTTATTTCGCGCCGAGTTTCGTACGCTCGAAACCGATCTTTTCCTCCGCGACCTCGGCCAGTGCCCGCGTCACGTTCTTGTTCGAAGGCACCTTCACTTTAACCTCCGCGCCATCCTGAAGCTGACGCGCGCGCTTCGCCGCGAGTACCGCCAGCGTGTAACGGCTGTCCACCTTCGTCAAAAGCTCTTTCATCGGCGGATGCACAATATCCATCTGCATATCCTTCACACTCCTTTTATCATTTCTTCAATCTTTTCCAAATTATTGCGCGTGCGCGCGTGTTCAGCGGCCACAATGGCCGAAAGCGTCCTCACGGCGTTTTCCACTTTATCGTTCACAATTGTATAGGCATACTGCTTTGCGGCGGCAATTTCTCCCGCCGCCGCCGCAAGACGGCGCGCGACGACCGCTTCCGAGTCCGTGCCCCTGCCCCGAAGCCGCTTCTCCAGTTCGTCAAAAGACGGCGGCAGAATAAAAACGTAAACGCCGTCGGGGAATTTCTTCTGCACGTTCAGCGCGCCCTGCGTATCGATCTCCAACAGGATGTCCTCACCCCGTGCGAGGCGTTCCTCGATCTTTTTCAGCGGCGTCCCGTAGTAATTCCCGTAAACCTCCGCCCACTCTAGAAGCTCGCCGTTGTCGATCATGCGCTCAAACTCCGCCCGGGAAAGGAAATAATAATTGACGCCGTCCTGTTCCCCTTCGCGGGGCGCACGTGTCGTGGCCGAAATCGAGTAGGCGATCTCTCCGTGCGCGCCGAGGAACGCGTCGCACACCGTTCCCTTGCCGGCTCCCGAAGGGCCGGACACCACAATCAGACTGCCCTTTTTCATGTATCCTCGTCCTCCGCTTTCGACGCGTCGTCCTTGCCCGTAATACGCCCCACGATGGTCTCCGGCTGGACGGCGGACAGGATGACATGGCCGCTGTCCATCACGAGCACCGACCGGGTACGGCGCCCGTAGGTCGCGTCAATCAAATCGCCCGTTTCCCGCGCCTCCTGGACGATCCGCTTGATCGGCGCCGATTCCGGCGCCACGATGGAAATGACCCGATGCGCCGAAACGACGTTGCCGAAGCCTATATTGATAAATTTCATGTCCATAATCTTATCCTCATTCAATATTCTGCACTTGCTCGCGCAGCTTCTCGATCTCGCTCTTCATCTCCACCGCGAGCTGCGCCGCGCGCACGTTGTTTGCCTTCGACGCCGTCGTATTGACCTCGCGGTTCATTTCCTGGATCAAAAAGTCGAGCTTTCGCCCGACGGGCTCCGCCGCGTTTTCCAGAATCGCGCGAAACTGCTCGAAATGGCTCCGGAGCCGCACGATCTCCTCGGTGAAGTTCACGCGGTCCGAATACATCGCCGTTTCCTGAATGATCCGTGCCTCGTCGATCTCCGCGCCCGCCAGCGCCTCTTTGACCGTCGCCTCCAACCGTTCGCGGTACTGCCTGACAATCTCCGGTCCCAGCTTCGCGACTTCTTCCGTATAGCCGGAAAGGATATCGACACGCTTCAAAAAATCTGCCCGAAGATTTTCGCCCTCCGTTTCGCGCATTGCCGTAAACCTTTGCATTGCCTCGTCAAGCGCCGCCAAAATCACCGGCTCCGCGCCTTCGAGAGCGTCCTGGACGTCCGCCGCCGTCAACACGCCCGGATAAGCCGCGACAGCCTGCACGTCGTCGGGGCGCGGCAAACGCAAAAGATCGCTGATCTCGTTCAACGCCTTATGGTACGCAATCGCCAACGGTTTGTCAAGCCGAATCTCCCGAACGCGCTCCCGCTTGTCGAGAAACTGCACGCCGATCGTCAGCTTTCCTCTGGACGCATACGCCCTGACCTTCGCCTTCATAGCTTCCGCAAAGGAATCGAGGGCGTGAGGCATGCGAATATCGAGGTCAAGATACCGCTGGTTGACCGCCTTCACCTCAACTGCGACGCGGTAATCCTCGTTTTCCGAAAGCCCCGCGCCAAAGCCGGTCATGCTCCTCAGCACTTCAATTCCCCCTCATATACCCCTGAAAAAACTTTTTCCGCCGGACCAGTCATATAAATACGATTGTTTTTCTCCGACCACTCGATCGTCAGCCGCCCGCCGTCCAGTTCCACTTCGGCGCGGCGCTCCGAGCGCCCGTTCAGCACCGCCGCCACGAGCGTCGCGCAGGCGCCCGTACCGCAAGCCAAGGTCACCGCCGCCCCGCGTTCCCAGACGCGCATGCGAAGATGCTCGCGATCGCGTACCACGACGAATTCCGTATTCGTCCGGCGTGGAAACCAGGTATGGCTCTCAAAGGCGGGGCCGACTTTTTCCATATCCACGTCGTCTACGTCGCCGACAAAAACGACGCAATGGGGATTTCCCATCGAGACGCAGGTCGCCTTGTATCGTTTGCCGAGCACCTCGATTTCTTCCGAGATTACGCGATGATCGCCGAACCCCTCCACGGGAATTTTCTTCGCTTCCAGCACCGGCTCGCCCATATCGACCTCGACGCCCGTGATTTTCCCGTCGTCCTTGACGATGCGGGGCGTCAGGATGCCCGCGCCCGTCTCCACCGTGAAGCTGTCCTTTTCCGTCATGCCTTCGTCGTACACGAGGCGCGCAAAGCAACGAATACCGTTTCCGCACATTTCCGCCTCGCTGCCGTCCGCGTTGAATATCCGCATGCAAAAATCCGCTTTATCCGACGGCAGCACGAAAATCAACCCGTCCGCGCCGATTCCGTAATGGCGGTCGCAGACGCGCCGCGAAAGCTCCGCCGTCCCCCCCGGCAGCCCGGACGTCCGCCCGTCGACCAGCACGAAATCATTGCCGCAGCCCTGCCATTTCGTAAAAGCCAATGCCATATTCTCACGCTCCTTCACAATCGTATTTATTTTATATGTTTAAGACAAAAACTGCAACGTAAAAATCGCTCCAGCTATTGAATCTTTGAAAAAGAACTTTTATAATGGAACAATCAATTTCTTGGAGGAATCAACGTGGATGTAAACTTTGCGGAACTTATCAAGACGATTATATTGGGAGTCGTCGAGGGCGTCACCGAATGGCTGCCGATCAGCAGCACCGGTCATATGATCCTGGTGGACGAATTCATCAGGCTGGACGTTTCCAAAGCCTTCATGGACATGTTTCTCGTCGTGATCCAGCTCGGCGCCATCCTGTCCGTCGTCGTGCTGAATTTCGACAGACTGAATCCGTTTTCCTCGTGGAAAACGCGGGCAGAAAAAAAGGAGACGATCGAGCTCTGGAAAAAAGTCATCGTCGCCTGCGTGCCGGCCGGCGTTATCGGTCTTTCGTTCAACAAATTTATGGAACAACATTTCATGACGGCGCTGGTGGTCGCGTCTACGCTGATTATCTACGGCATCCTGTTCATCGTCGTGGAGAATATGAACGCAAAGCGGACGCCCCGCATCAAAACTCTGGCGCAGCTCGACTACAAGACAGCGTTGATCATCGGCGGCTTTCAAGTGTTGTCCCTCGTGCCCGGCACCTCGCGTTCCGGCTCCACGATCCTCGGCGGGATTCTATTCGGTACGTCGCGTTTCGTCGCAACGGAATTCACCTTCTTCCTCGCAATCCCGGTCATGTTCGGCGCCAGCCTGCTGAAACTGGTGAAGTTCGGCTGGCACTATACCGGCGGCGAAATCTTGATCCTGCTGATTGGCATGGCGACGGCCTTCATCGTTTCGGTCATCTCCATCAAGCTGCTACTCCGATACATCAAGAAAAACGACTTCAAGGCCTTCGGCTGGTACCGTATCGCCCTCGGCCTCGTGGTGCTCGCCTACCTTTTCCTCGTCGGCGACCCTGTTGGCGCAGAGTAAATTTCGCTTTTTATTTCTCGTTATTTCTGTTATACTTTTTAATCACAACATTCCGGAATCCCAACTTGCATTTTCAATAATGGATAAAGAAAGGAAGCAATGCAAATGACAGATAAAAAGAAGAATACGGAAGCGGAATCGCTGGACGCCGCCTCCATAGTGGAGCAGACGACCGTCGCCGATATTTTCCGCGCAGCCTACTACCTCGACAATATCGCCGTCAAGACGAAGCTGATCGAGAGCCCCTTTTTTTCTTCCATCAGCGGGAACACCGTCCTCTTGAAGCCGGAGAACCTGCAAGTCACCGGCTCCTTCAAGCTGCGCGGCGCATACAACCGAATCAGCCAGCTCCCGGACGACGAGCGGGCAAAGGGCGTCATCACCGCGTCGGCGGGCAATCACGCGCAGGGCGTCGCCTTTGCCGCGCAAAAGCTCGGCGTCAAGGCCGTGATCTGCATGCCCGCGACCACGCCGATCCTGAAAGTCGAAGCGACGCGCGCTTACGGCGCGGAAATCGTGCTTCACGGCGACACCTTCGACGACGCGTTCGCGAGATCGTTGGAACTGCAAAAAGAAAAGGGCTACGTCTACATCCATCCCTTCAACGACCTTAACGTCATTCTGGGACAAGGGACGACGGCAAAAGAAATCATCGACGACTGCAAGGACGTCGACGCGATTCTCGTCCCCATCGGCGGCGGCGGCTTCGCCAGCGGCGTCGCTCTCGCCGCGAAGCTCGTCAATCCGCACGTCAAGGTCATCGGCGTCGAGCCTGCGGGCGCGGCCTGCATGAAAGCGGCCTTTAAAGCGGGCAAAGTCACTACGCTTCCCGCTGTCGACACCGTGGCCGACGGCTGCGCGGTCAAGACGCCGGGGGATCTGACATACGCCTTCTGCAGAAAATACCTCGACGACGTCGTCACCGTCTCGGAGATGGAAATCATGAGCGCGCTGCTTTCGCTGATCGAAAAGCACAAGCTCGTCGCCGAGGGCGCCGGCGTTCTCTCCCTCGCCGCGCTGCCGAAGCTGAAAATGCGGAACAAGAAAGTCGTCCCGATCATCAGCGGCGGCAACATTGACATTTCCACCATTTCCGCGCTGATCGACAAGGCGCTGATCGACCGTGGGCGCGTCTTCTGCTTCGGAGTCATGCTGCCGGACAAGCCGGGCCAGCTCCTCGCCGTCGCGCAGATTCTCGCGGACACCAACGCCAACGTCACGAAGCTAGAGCACAATCAGGCCGGCGTCACCGACAGCTTCAAGAAGGTACAGCTCGAGGTCACCTGCGAGACCCACGGCGAAGAACATATCCGCACTATCATTTCCGCCCTCGAAAAAGCAGGCTACGACGTTTCACGCGTTTACTGATTGGGGGAAGTCATTTGTATCCTTCCCTCTTCTTGGCGTATAATGGATTCCATAGATATATGCGCAGGAAAATACGCGGTGAAATGCCCACAGGAGGAATCAAATGGAAAAGGCAGGATTTCAGGGTGCTTCCGCCCATACACACAACAGCCGCCCTCTCGCCGAGCTGGACGATTTCACGAGCCAACGACTCGCCAACGTCTTCAAAGTACTCGGCGACCCGACGCGGATCAAGCTGCTTGCCCTGATTACTGCGAGCGAAATGCGCGTCAGCGACATCGCCGACGCCCTCGCTATGGGACAGTCGGCGATTTCCCACCAGCTTCGCGTGCTTCGCGACGCACGGCTGGTGAAATTCCGGAAAGAAGGCAAGGAAGCGTGGTACTCCCTTGACGACGACCACGTCGTCAAGCTTATGCGTCAGGGACTCGAACACGTTTCCCACGGCTGACAGCTGCAGCCCCTAAGAAAGGAGCGAATCGTATGCGGATAAAGCGAAGATCTTTCCCTTTCCTTTTGGCTCTCGCACTCGCGTTGCTCTTGTCCGGCGAAGCTCTCGCCGCCCCCATGTTGCAGCAAGGCTCCGAAGGCCACGACGTCCTCATCCTGCAGCAAGGGCTTAAATCCCTCGGCTACGAAGTGGAAACGGACGGCGTCTTCGGGTATTCGACCTATCGCGCGGTCATCGCGTTCCAACGGGATGAAAAGCTGACAATCAGCGGCAAAGTGGATCGCGGGACATGGCGCGCCCTCAAAAAACGTACTTCCGAAAAAAAACCGACAGCGACCGCGAAACCGGAGGAACGCCCGAAGGACGAACCGGCGCCCGCTGCCGTGAAAGCGCCCGAAAGCGCACCGTTCCTGCCGAAAAAGAAAGTCGACGCCATCATCAAGACGGCGAAGAAATACCTGGGGACAAAATACGTATTCGGCGGCACGACGCCGAAGGGCTTCGACTGCTCGGGCTTTGTCCAATATGTCTTCAAACAGAACGGCTTCACTCTTCCCCGCGCCGCTGACGAGCAATACAAGCTTGGCCAGCGCGTCAAAAAACGCGCCGAGCTCGAACCGGGCGATCTTGTCTTTTTCTCCACCTATGAAAAGGGAGCGTCCCACTGCGGCATCTACCTCGGGAAAAATCAGTTCATCCACGTCTCCTCCAGCAAGGGCGTCCGCGTCGACAACCTCGACGATTCCTACTGGAAGCCCCGCTGGTACGGCGGAAAGCATATCGTCAAGAAATAAGCAAACCATCGGGCATTCTGACCGTCATGATGCCCGATGGTTTTTTTCAGCGTTTCCATATCCCCCCTTTCTCTTCATGAACGAATGTGATAAGATAGAGAATATACAGAACGGAAGGGGGAACCGTTATGCAAAAAGAAGAACTGATTCAGCTTCTCCACGATCCCGATGTTTGTCAAGAGATTTTTCTCATTGTAAAAAACGGCGGAAAACCGCCTACGGCGACCGATTTGAACAAGCTTGCCGCCATCAAAGCTGCGCTGCAAAAAAAGGCGACGCCGGAAGAGCCAAAGACTCCACCCTTGTCCGATACGTCGCCCAAAAAACCTTTGCCTAATATAAAAGACGAGGGCGTTCCCGCCGGCACGGGCGACGTCTTTTCGGACAAGCTTGCCCTGCTCCGAAACCAGGTGCAGAAGACAAACGAAGAACGCGCCGCAAAGGCGAAAGCCGCCGAAGAGAAGAAGGCGGCAGGCGGCGCGGCGGAAAAATACACCTTCGTACTCGAACGCCCCTGCCCGGTCTGCGGCCTGACAACTCACGTAGTCAAATGCAAGTCGCGCCTCATCGCCGAAAAGACCGACCTCGATCTCTGCATTCATTATAAGGACTTCAATCCGTACTTATATCGCGTTTGGGCCTGCGAACATTGCGGCTATGCCGCCGATGAGCAGAAATTCATTCGACGTCTGCCGGAGAAGACCCAGGAGAAGCTGCTTCAATTCCTGCAAACGTCTAATCTCGCCCTGCCATTCGTCGAGGAGCGCACCTCCCAGCAGGCGATCCAATATCTTGAAATGGCGATTCTGTTCAACGAGCTGGCCGACCCGTCGCCGAACCGCCGCGCCAATCTCTATCTGATTATGGCATGGATCCACCGTTACGACGGAAACGCCGAGAAAGAACGCGCCGCGCTCGACAAGGCGGCGGAGCTTTTCGATCTGTCCCTCGACACAGAAAATTATCCGGTGGACAAGATGTCCGACACGATGGCGACTTACCTGACCGGCGCGATTCATGTGCTCCGGCAGGATTACGACAAAGCGACGCGCCATCTGAGCCGCATCATCAGCAATCAGGGGCTGCGGTCCACCGCGCCGAAGCTTTACGAAATGGCGCGCGACATGTGGCAGGACGTCAAGGATGCAAAAGCGAAAGGATAACGCACAGCACAATCGCATGACAACGATCCCGCAGGTTCATTCTCCTGCGGGATTTTTATCGCTCGCCTTGAAAAAAGAACTCGTATCGTATAGAATAAGGTGCGTATGAGCAATACATATAATAGGAGGCATGCCCTTTGGAACAGTTTTCTTCGCGGCTGGGCTTTATCCTGATTTCTGCCGGCTGCGCCATTGGTCTCGGCAACGTCTGGCGCTTTCCATTCATCACGGGGCGCTATGGCGGCGCATCCTTCGTACTGATCTATCTGGCGTTTCTCGTGCTTCTGGGACTGCCCGTGATGATGGCGGAGTTTGCCGTCGGCCGTGCCAGCGGCCACAGCGTCATGTCCTCATTCAACGAGCTGGAGCCGCATGGAACGAAATGGCATTGGTTCCGCCATATCGCCCTCCTGGGCAATTTCCTCCTGATGATGTTCTATACGACGGTCGCGGGCTGGATGCCGTACTATCTATACAAGACATTAGCGGGCGGCTTTGACGGACTTTCGCCGGAAGCCGTCGGCGGCGTCTTCGGCGCCCTCCTGTCCGACCCGACGACCATGATCGGCTACATGGTGGCGACGGTCATCATCTGCGGCGGCGTCTGCTACCTCGGTCTGGAAAAGGGCGTCGAGCAGGCGGGCAAATGGATCATGAGCGCGTTGTTCGTGCTGATGATCTTGCTGGCCGGCAACTCGCTCCTGCTGCCCGGCAGCGGCGAAGGACTTTCCTATTATCTGCTGCCGAATTTCGAGCGCTTCATGCAAGACGGTCCGATCGCCGTCATCAACGCCGCCATGGGACAGGCATTCTTCACGCTGAGCCTCGGCATCGGTGCGCTGGCCATTTTCGGCAGCTATATTGGAAAAGAAAAGCGCCTTGCAGGCGAAGCTATCGTCATCACAGTCCTCGACACGATCGTCGCGCTGATGTCCGGCCTGATCATCTTCCCGGCCTGCTTCAGCTACGGCGTCAGCCCCACCGCCGGGCCGAACCTGATTTTCGTCGCGCTGCCGAACGTGTTCAACCACATGCCGTTCGGTCGATTCTGGGGCGGCATGTTCTTCCTGTTCATGACATTTGCGTCGTACTCCACCGTCATCGCCGTCTTTGAGAACCTGACGAGCTGCCTGATCGATTACACCGGCGCCAGCCGCAAAACGGTCGTCCGCTGGGGCATCCCCGTCATCATCCTGCTGTCGCTGCCCTGCGCCCTCGGCTTCAACGTATGGGGCTCCTTCGCCCCCCTCGGGCCGGGAACCTGCGTGCTCGACCTCGAAGACTTCATTTTGAGCAACAACATCCTGCCCATCGGAAGCCTGATCTATCTGCTCTTCTGCACGAGCCGCTACGGCTGGGGCTGGGAAAAATTCTTCGCCGAGGTCAACACCGGCGAAGGCGTCCAGCTTCCGAAATCCGTCCGTTTTTACATGACATGGATTCTCCCGCTGATTATCCTCTGGCTCTTCATCAGCGGCTATATATTCAAATAAAAGCGCCGAAAGAAAACTCCGTCCGAACCGCAAATTGGGTTGGACGGAGTTTTTCTATCCCTTCTCGCATTTTTTTCGCTTCGGCCTCGGATGATAGATCTGCCAGCCAAAATGGATTGCGCAAATACGGAGCAGAACGACGATGAAAAAGCCAAACCACGCTGCGGCCTGCATATCCCCATGCATGTGCTTCATGAAGCAGACGAAAAACGCACCGATGACAGAAGCCACCGCATAGACGTCCGCACGGAGCACCACCGGTATTCGTTGAGCCAGTAAATCCCGCAGGACGCCGCCGCCCACCGCCGTCAATACGCCCAATAAAATTGGCAGCGTGAATCGCGCATCCTTCTGTACAAGGCCCGTAATGGCGCCCGTGATCGTGAACGCGGCAAGCCCAAGTGTATCCGAAATCTGGAATAAAAAGGCAAAACGGCGCTTTTGCTCCGGTGCGATATGGACCCCCGCATAAATGACGACTACCGCCACCGCCGTGACAATCGCCAACAACAAATTCGTCGTATTGACCAGCGCCTCGGGCGGCACAATATCGATCAGGACGTCGCGAATCATGCCGCCGCCCACCGCCGTCAATACGGCAAGGACGACAACGCCGAAAATATCCATGCGTCTTGACAGCCCAACGAGCGCGCCGGAAAACGCGAAGGCGATTGTCCCGATTATATCAAGCACATGCCATGTGAAAGCCAGCGTCATCGCGCCTCCCCCTTCCGTACTACTATTGTATAATGTACTGTTCCAAAATGCAAATCCAGCGCAGAGAAAAAGACCGTCGTGAGCATGTGATATGCCCGCAACGGTCTTTCTTCTATTCAGCTTATGGATTACGACGGCAGCGTCTTGATGAACTCGCGCAGTCTTGCCGTGCGCTCCGTCGTGCGCTGACGGATGTCCTCAGGATCGACGCTTACGCGGGCTACACCCGTATCCATCGCAGCCTTCGCAACTGCGGCGGCAACTGCCGGAGCGACCCTCGTATCGAATACGCCCGGAATGATGTAATCCTCGCGCAGCTCTTCATCGGAAATCAGTTCCGAGATAGCATGAACCGCTGCGCGCTTCATCGCTTCGTTGATCTTGCGCGCACGTACGTCGATGGCGCCGCGGAACAGGCCGGGGAACACCAGCACGTTGTTGACCTGATTCGGCGAGTCGGAACGTCCCGTACCGACGACCTTCGCACCCGCTTCCTTCGCTGCCTCGTAACTTGTCTCCGGAATCGGATTCGCCATCGCAAACACAATGCTGTCGCTGTTCATGCTCTGAATGATTTCCGGAATGAAAAGACCCGGACGCGATACGCCGAGGAGTACGTCAGCTCCCTGCGCAGCGTCAAGCAAGTTTCCACGCAGATTATCCTTGTTTGTACGCTTCAAAAGATCGAGCTGAATACGATTCAGCGAAGCGGCCTCCATACCGTCGTACATGACGCCCATAGCGTCTACCATGACGATATTCTCCGCGCCGAGGGAAAGCAGCAGCCGGACGATAGCCGATCCCGCCGCACCGACGCCGTTGATGACGATACGCGCCGTGCGAAGCTCTTTTTTCACGAAACGGAGCGCATTCGTCAGCGCCGCCGCACAGGCAATCGCCGTGCCATGCTGATCGTCATGGAATACGGGAATATCCATCTTTTCGATCAGTTCGTCTTCCACGTCGAAGCATTTCGGCGATTCAATATCCTCCAGGTTGATACCCGCAAAGCTCGGCTGCAGATAACGCACAGCTTCGACGAATTTATCCTTGTCCGTCGTATCCAGGCAGATAGGAACGGAATCAATATCCGCAAAACACTTGTAAAGCACGGACTTTCCTTCCATAACCGGCATGCCGGCCTCCGGACCGATGTTGCCGAGACCGAGGACGCGCGTGCCGTCCGACACTACCGCAACCATATTGCCACGGCAGGTATATTCAAAGGAAAGGTCCTTCTCCTCACGGATTTTCCGGCACGGCTCCGCAACGCCCGGCGTATACAGCACGCTCAAATCATGGGCGTTCTCCAGCTTGGCCTTTGGCACCGTCGCAAGCTTTCCGTTGTGCTCCTTATGGACTTGAAGCGCTTCTTCGTTCAGATTCATCATTTCTACCCCTTTCCTCATATCGACAAAAAATACTCAGGAGAAGACCCATTCCCCTCTCAGCATCAGCATACCGTAATTTCATGCGATTGTCAATTTTTAATTTTCTGAAATTGCCGTGCAAAAAAAGAAAAGCCCCGAAGATTCTTCGGAGCTTGCTGGCTGGAGGCGACACCCAGAGTCGAACTGGGGATAAAGGATTTGCAGTCCTCGGCCTTACCACTTGGCTATGTCGCCCTATATCAAATAGTTTGTCTTAATTCCAATATTACCCTTCATAAAAATGGCGACCCGAATGGGACTTGAACCCATGATCTCCGCCGTGACAGGGCGGCATTCTAACCAACTGAACTACCGGGCCGTAGCCACGCCGAAACAAGAACCTCATTCACAGCGCAAGTTGTATTATACACTCCCCTGCCCTGCTTGTCAATCAAATCTCAAACATCTTCTCCGTCTCGTGCAGGATATTATCACGCCTCTTTTTCGCAGCGGCGAAATAATCGTGCACGGCAGTTCGATCCTTTCGATGGACGGCGTCGGCGACCCTGCCCAGGATTTCCTGCATTTGCGCGAGATGCGACTCGATGGCCGCGCCGTTCGTCATGCAGATGTCCGCCCACATATCCGCGTTGGACGAGGCGATGCGCGTGGTGTCCTTGAACCCGCCGCCCGCCAGCTTCAGGCTGTCCTCGTCGTCCTCCGGGTTTTCCGCCAGCAGCGTGACAAGCGCTGCGGCAGTGATGTGCGGCACATGGCTGATAAGCGACGCGCAGCGGTCATGCTTCGCCGTGGAAAGCGTCGTCAGATTCGCCCCGGTCAGACGGATCAAATCCACCACCTTGTCATAGACGTCCTTCGGCGCGGTGGTTTCCTCCAAAACGACATAGCATTTGTGCAGGAACAAATCCTTGTCCGCCGCCTCGACGCCGCTTTTTTCCTTGCCCGTCATCGGATGGCCGGAAACGTAATAGACGTGCGGCGGGAGCAGTGGACGGATCGTGTCCCAAAGATACGACTTTGTGCTGCCCGCGTCGGTTAAAACCGCGCCCTCCTTGACAAACGGCAGGAGCTTTTCGACCATCGGCACGATCTGCAGAACCGGCGTGCTCAGATAAATCACGTCGGCGTCTTGCACGACCTCGGCAATATCCGCCGAAGCCTTGTCCACAGCGCCCCGCGCCACCGCCGCGTCCATCGACGCCTGCGTGCGGCATAGCCCCGTAATGTACACGTCGTCTCCGAGGCGGCTCTTCAGCGCCAGGCCGAAGGATCCGCCGATAAGCCCGATGCCGATAATGGCGAGATTGAGCCTGGCCATCTATTTTCTCCCCATGATCGCGGCAATCTTCCGCACCTCGTCCATCGTCGCGCGGAAGTTCTTCGGCGTCAGCGACTGGTCGCCGTCCGAGAGAGCGACCTCCGGATGCGGGTGCACCTCGATAATCAGTCCGTCCGCACCGGCAGCCACCGCCGCCCGCGCCATCGGCTGCACCATCTGCCAGCGCCCCGTACCGTGGCTCGGATCGACGATGATCGGCAGATGCGAAAGCTCCTTGACCGCCGCCACTGCCGAAAGGTCGAGAGTATTACGCGTGAAGGTCTCATAAGTGCGAATGCCGCGCTCGCAGAGCATGACGTTTTCGTTGCCCGCGCTCATGACATACTCGGCGGCATTCAGCCATTCCGAGATTGTCGCCGAAAGGCCTCGCTTCAAAAGCACCGGTTTCGTCCCATGCCCGACCGCCTGCAAGAGGCGGAAGTTCTGCATATTGCGCGCGCCGATCTGAAGCACGTCCGCATACTTTGAAACGAGCTCCACGTCGTTCAGGTCGACAATCTCGGTCACAACACGCAAATCGAACTCGTCTCCCACCGAACGGAGCATCTTCAGCCCTTCCTCGGCCAGACCCTGAAAATCATAAGGCGAGGTGCGCGGCTTGAACGCGCCGCCGCGAAGGAACTGCGCGCCGCCCTTCTTGACCTCGGACGCCGCCTCGCGAAGCTGCTCCATGCTCTCCACCGCGCAGGGCCCAGCCATGATTGCCAGCTCATCGCCGCCAATCTTGAAGCCGCGCACATCGATGACCGTCGGCTCCGGATGGAACTCACGGCTGACCAGCTTATATTTTTCCGTGATGCGGACCGCTTTTTCCACGCCGTCCAGGACGCTCATGTTTTCCTCGATGCCGCTGATAATCTTCTTGTCGCCGATTACGCCGACGATCGTACGGTTCTCGCCCACAGAAAGGTGACAGGACAACCCCGCGCTCTCGATTTTTTCCCTGACGCGGGAAATGTTTTCCTCGGTTGCGCCCGGCTTCATCACGATAATCATTTGAAATTCCTCCCTTAAAAATAAATCTTCCCAAACAAACAGAAAAGCCCGTCCCCTTACAGGGACGAGCCGTAAACCCGTGGTACCACCCTGCTTGCCAAAGACAAGCCTCTCTTTTCGGGCACGAAAGAATCTATGCCCTAGCCCATGATAACGGAGGCGCCCCGGCGCGGCCTACTATAATTTCAGCCTGCTGCTTGCGGGTGTATTTCGCAGATTTCCTCCGCCGCGTCGCACCGTCCCGCGGCTCTCTGTGGGATTCCGTCCGTTACTTCTCCCGCGCATCGCATTTCGCTTTATGGGAAAAAATATAGCACCCATGAAATGAATTGTCAAGCGCGACGATTGATTCCATGTTGCGTATCTGCGACCTTAGGAACTTCTTGGGATGCATGGCGTCCCATCGTAAATTTCTTGCCCGTTTCCAAATTCGTCCATTCCGAATGACCTGCGCGTTCCCCAGTGTGCCTGCATTTGCTTTCCCGTACCAATTTCCTTTCCAACTCCGCCCAAGTCATCTTGCACCTCGAACCTTTGATTGTCTATATCATAACGTATTATTGCACGCCAAGCAAGCACTGCTTCCTTGTATTCGAAAACCGCGTACATGGCAGTACTTTCAATATTACAAATCCAGGATCATCGCGACCTCGTCGCAGTTCGGGAACTTCGGGCATTCGATGCAGTCCTTCCAGACCTTCGGCGGAAGCTCCTCCTTCGCCACTTTGCGGAAACCCATCGCCGCAAAAAAACCCACCTGGTACGTCAGCGTGAAAACGAGAGAAGCCCCGTACTGCCGCCCTTCCTCTAAGAGCCGCCGCACGATCTCCGCGCCGACGCCCCGCCGCGTGCAGCCCTCGGCCACCGCCATCGTCCGCACTTCGGCCAGCTTATCCCAAATGAAATGCAGCCCGCCGACGCCCACGATGCGACCATCCTCCTCCGCTACGACCATATCGCGCAGCGTCTCGTACAGCGTATTGCGCGAACGCGCCAACATCGCGCCCTCCTGCGCGTAGTCGTACACCATCTGATAAATCGCTTCGACGTCGTCAAACGTCGGCTTCCGGTAAATCACGCTTTCTTTCCTCCGCTCGTCTTTTTCTTCCCGTTCGCCTTTTTCTCGTCTATACCGTCCGTCCCGAAACTCGGACAGAGCTTCGCCAACGGACACTCCGCGCAAAGCGGGCGGCGGGACTTGCAGATTTTCCGCCCGTGCCATATCAGCCAGTGATGCGCGTCGCTCCACTTCTCCTTCGGGATCGCCTTGTTCAGCCCAAGCTCCACCTCGTCCGGCGTCTCGCCCACAGCCAGCCGCAGACGGTTTGCCACACGGAAGACGTGGGTGTCCACCGCGATCGCCGGACGCCGGAACGCGATGCTCGTCACCACGTTCGCCGTCTTGCGCCCCACGCCGGGCAACGCGAGCAGCGCGTCGAAATCCTCCGGCACCTTGCCGCCGTACTCCCGCGCAAGGATCTCGCAGGTCGCGAGGATATTCTTCGCCTTCGCGTGGAAAAAGCCGCACTCGTGAATCTCCTTCTCCAACTTGGGCAGCCCCATCCTGACGATGGCTTCCGGCGTCGCCGCCTTCGCGAACAGCCGCTTCGTCACGATATTGACCCTCTGGTCGGTGCATTGCGCGGACAGGATCACCGCCACAAGCAGCTCGAAGGGATTCCTGAACAGCAGCGCGGGCTTCGCGTCCGCGTACACCTCGGACAAAATGCGAATCATCTCGTCCTTCGTCTTCTTCGTCACCCGCACGCGCCGCTCCCCTTTCTATATCAGTTCGTCAAGCTCCGGATCGGGGCCGGGATACGGCCGCCGCGGGCGATGAACGCCTCCGAGTTGAATTCGCTCTTGACGGGCATGACCGGGCAGGAGCCCAACAGTCCGCCGTACTCCACCGAATCGCCGACCTTCGCTCCCGGCACGGGAATCACGCGCACCGCCGTGGTCTTGTTGTTGATCATGCCGATGGCCGCCTCGTCCGCGATAATGCCCGAAATCGTCGACGCCGGGACGTCGCCCGCAATGGCGATCATATCGAGTCCCACCGAGCAGACGCAGGTCATCGCTTCGAGCTTTTCCAGCGTCAGGCTGCCGCAATTCACCGCGTCGATCATGCCCGCGTCCTCGCTGACCGGAATGAAAGCGCCGGAAAGGCCGCCGACGTGCGACGACGCCATCAGGCCGCCTTTTTTCACCGCGTCGTTCAGGAGCGCCAGCGCCGCCGTCGTGCCCGGCGCGCCGCAGCTTTCGAGACCCATTTCCTCCAGGACGTTCGCCACGCTGTCGCCGACGGCCGGCGTCGGGGCCAGCGAGAGGTCGATGATGCCGAATGGAACGCCGAGCCGCCGCGACGCTTCCCGCGCCACGAGCTGGCCGACGCGCGTAATCTTGAACGCCGTGCGCTTTACCGTCTCCGCGATCTCCGTGAAATCCGCGCCTTTCAAATCCTCCAGCGCGTGCTTGACCACGCCTGGGCCGCTGACGCCCACAGATACCACCGTTTCCGCTTCGCTGACGCCGTGGAACGCGCCCGCCATGAACGGATTGTCCCCCGGCGCGTTGGCGAATACTACGAGCTTCGCGCAGCCGATGGCTTGACGGTCGCGGGTCAGCTCCGCCGTGCGCTTGATGATGTCGCCCATCTCCCGCACGCAGTCCATATTGATGCCCGCCTTCGTCGAGGCGAGATTGACCGACGAGCAGACGAGATCCGTAGAGGCCAGCGCCTGCGGAATCGATTGAAGCAAAATACGGTCGCCGTTGGTGAAGCCTTTTTCCACCAGCGCCGAGAAGCCGCCGATGAAATTGACGCCCACAGCCTTCGCCGCCTTGTCCAGCGTCTCCGCCACCGGCACATAGCTGTCCGTCTTGCATGCCTCCGCCGCGATGGCGATCGGCGTCACCGACACCCGCTTATGGATAATGGGGATGCCGTACTCCGCCTCGATGTCCTCGCCGGTCTTGACGAGGAATTCCGCCGCCGTCGTGATACGGTCGTAAATGTTGTCGCAAAACTGCTTTATATTCGGATGGGCGCAGCCGCGAAGCGAAATGCCCATCGTGATCGTCCGGACGTCGAGCTTGTTCTCGGTGATCATCCGGTTTGTTTCCATAATATCGTCAACGGTAATCAAGTACGCACGCCTCCTTTATTACACAACGTGCATGACGTTGAAAATGTCCTGATGCTGCGCCTTGATCTCGACGCCGATCTCTTCGCCCTTCTTCTTGAGCTGCTTCGCGAGCTCGCCGAGCTTCACCGCGTCGTCGGTGGTCTCCGCCAGCATGACCATATTGAAAAAACCGTCCATGATATTTTGGTTGATGCTCAGGATGTTCACCTTGTTCTCCGCCAAAAGGCTGCTGACCGTGGCAATAATGCCGACGCGATCCTTCCCCACGACCGTGACTACGAGTTTCATAGCTTCTCCTCCATAATACAAAAATCTTATATATTATACCCCATCTTCGAGACGGCGTATAGAAAAACTTGCTCGGCGAATGAAAAAGGGCTGCCGCACGACAGCCCCGTTTTTCTTGCCGCTCAAAATGCCATAAATCAAATTTTTCTCCAAAGGAGAAAAATTACCCTAGCCAGCATTTCAACAAGGCGTGAGATCGGAAGGAGATTTAACCTCCCTCCGATCTCCGATGTACACCCCCGCCTATAGCGACGGAGGACATCTCAGCCTTGTTATATTACTTCTTGTCGATCTTCGTGATGTCCGCCGCGAACCATTTCTGCGAAATCTTCGCCATCGTGCCGTCCTTGCGCATCTCGTCGAGAACCTTCTGCACTTTGTCGCGAAGCTCCTTATCGTCCTTGCGGAAGCCGACGCCAAACTGCGCGGATGGACCGACCGTCACGTCCACCGCCTCGATCTTGTTCGGGTGCTTGCTGATGTAATAGCGGCCGATGATCTCGTCGCAGACCACTGCGTCGATGCGGCCGTTCTCAAGATCCATGAACGCCGACAGATAATCCTGATACTTCTTGTATTCCTTGAACGTGCTTGTCAGATCCGTCTTCCCGTCCAGGTATTCCTCAATGGTGCCGCCGCCGCTCTGCGTAGCGACAATCTTGCCCGCCAGCGTCGACTCGCTCTTGATGTCCTCATTCTTGCCCACCGCGCGGAAGATAATGAAGCGGTTGTTCATATACGGGTCGCTGAAAAGAATGTTTTCCTTGCGTTTCTCAGTGATGTCGAGACCGTTCCAGAGCATATCGACGCGGCCGCTCTTCAGTTCGGCTTCTTTGCTCGCCCAGTCGATCGGCTTGAAATCGACTTTCGCATTCAGACGCTTCGCCGCCTCCGTCGCAAGATCGATGTCAAAGCCGACAATCTTGTTGTTCTCGTCGACGAATCCCATCGGCGGGAAATTGTCGTCAAGGCCAAGTACGATCGGCTTCGTAGCCTCTTTTTTCTCCGCCGGCTTCTGTCCGCCGCCGCATCCGGCCAAAAGGCCGCAGGCAAGCACCGCCAACATCAGCACCGCAAATAACTTCTTCATTTCCTTTCCCTCCATACTGCAAATCTGCGACGTTTCTTTTCTCTGTCAAAACGCCAGAAATATTATATCGAAACTCCCGTCGTTTTGCAATAGATTACTCCTCGTCCACCTCGACCGGCTCGCACTTCGCCCGAATCACGAGGCAGCATATCGCGAGCAGCACGACGCCCACCGCAAGCCCGGCAAAGCCGTTTCTCGTGAAGCCGTCCACGATGTAGCCGACAAAGCTGCACGCGCACACGAGAAGAACATAAGGAATCTGCGTGCTGACATGGTCGATATGATGGCACTGCGCGCCCGCCGAAGCGAGAATCGTCGTGTCGGAAATCGGCGAAGCGTGATCGCCCGCCACCGCGCCGGAAAGCACGGCCGCCACCATAAGCACCAACAGTTCATACTGCTCCAACCCGACGACAGCCACCGCGATCGGAATCAGGATGCCGAAAGTGCCCCAGGACGTACCGGTGGAAAACGCCAGAAAGCCTGCCACGACGAAGAAAATCGCCGGCAGGAAAAGTCCCACGGAAGAATTGGCCTGTACGAGCTGACCTACGTAACCGCCGAGATTCAAATATTTATCGCTGACAACGCCCGACATAGTCCACGCGAGGCAGAGGATAAAGATCGCCGGAACCATTGCTTTGAATCCCAGCACGAAGCATTCACAGAATTGATTGAACGAAAGCACGCCGCGCGGCAGGTACAGGAGCGCGACGAACACGAACGAAATGAACGAGCCGAGCACCAGCGCTTTCGCCGAATCGCAGTCGGCAAAGGCGTCGGCGATGGATTTCCCTTCCATGATTCCACCCGTATAGAGCATGCCGAATACGCAGGCCCCGATCAACACGACAATCGGGAGCATCAAGTCGAGCACAGTGCCCTCTCCCAGTTCCTTTCTTTCTTCACCGTTATCCGCATATTCCTCTGAAACGATGAACTGTTTGCGATTGCTGCGAACGACTGCGCCCATCGTCGCAAAATCACGGCCTGTCCACGCGATAAACAGCATGAAGAGCATCGTCAGGATCGCATAAAGATTCACGGGAATCGTCCGCAGGAACAAAGCGAATCCGTCAATCGTCGTACCCTCCGGCAGCGAAGAGCCGACGGCCGCCGCCCAGCTCGAAACCGGCGCCAGGATGCAGACAGGCGCCGCCGTCGCGTCGATGATGTAGGCGAGCTTCGCCCGTGAAACCTTGAATCGGTCAGTGATCGGACGCATGACCGTCCCCACCGTCAGACAGTTGAAATAGTCGTCGATGAAGATAATAATGCCGAGAAGCGCCGTCAGGAAAAGCGCGCTGCGTTTTCCGTGGATCCGCTTCCCCGCCCATTTGCCGTAAGCTTCCGTCGCACCGGAACGGGAAATTGCCGCGACGAGAATCCCGAGGACGACGAGGAATACGAGGATATTGACGTTGCCGCCGACCTTTTCCTCCATGACCGCGAACATTGTCAGGATCGCCTGGATGACGTTGAAATTGGAATACAGCATCGCCCCCGAGAATATGCCGATCAAAAGCGACATATAGACTTCCTTCGTCGCCAACGCCAGCGCGATCGTCAGGATCGGTGGAAAAACAGACCATATTGTCTCCGCCATGATGATTCCCTGCCTTTTTTGTTTTACTTCACTACAATATTTACCAATTTGCCCGGTACGGCAATGACCTTGACGACCGTCTTGCCCTCGGTGTATTGCTGCACCTTCGGCTGCGCCAGCGCCGCCTTTTCCATCGCCGCCCTGTCGAGTTCCGCGGGAACGACGATACGGTCGCGGACCTTGCCGTTGATCTGCAACACGATCTCGACCTCGTTCTCCTTCATGGCTTCCTTATCATAGGTCGGCCACTTCTGCGCGTGGACGCTGCCCTCGCCGCCGATCTCGTTCCACATTTCTTCCGTGATATGCGGGGAGAACGGCGCCAGCAGCTTGACGAGCCCCAACACCACCTCGCGGATCAGTCCCGCGTTTACGTTCTCAACCTCCTGGAACGTATACAGCTCATTGACCAGCTCCATGATCGAGCTGATGGCCGTGTTGAAAGTGAAGCGGTTCTCCACGTCGTCGGTGACCTTCGCGACGGTCTGATGCAGTACGCGGCGAAGCGCCGTCTCTTCCTTCGTCAGTTTCGAAACGTCGTAGTCGTCTTTCCCTTCCTTCACCAGCGGCGCGAACTGCCCTACAATGCGCCAGACACGATTCAGGAAACGCCACGCACCCTCGACGCCCTGGTCGCTCCACTCCAGGTCGCGCTCCGGCGGCGCAGCGAACAGGATAAAGAGCCGCGCCGTATCCGCGCCGTACTTCGCAATGATTTCCTCCGGCGAGACGACGTTGCCCTTCGACTTCGACATTTTCGCGCCGTCTTTGATGACCATGCCCTGCGTCAAAAGATTCGTGAACGGCTCGTCGAAATCCACCAGCCCCGCGTCGCGCAGCACCTTCGTAAAGAATCGCGAATACAAAAGATGCAGGATCGCGTGCTCGATGCCGCCGATGTATTGATCCACCGGCCCCCAGTAATTGACCTTTTCCTTATCGAAGGGCGCTTTTTCATTGTGCGGATCGGTATAGCGCAGATAATACCACGACGAGCAGATGAAGGTGTCCATCGTGTCGGTCTCGCGCTTCGCGTCGCCGCCGCACTTCGGGCACTTGACATTGACGAATTCCTCGCACTGCGCCAGCGGCGACACCGCGCCCTGCTCGAACTTCACGTTTTCCGGCAGCCTGACCGGAAGCTCCTCCTCCGGCACCAGCACTTCGCCGCAATGCGGGCAATGGATGATCGGAATCGGCGCGCCCCAATACCGCTGGCGGGAGATCAGCCAGTCGCGCAGGCGGTAATTGACACGGCGCTTGCCGAATCCCTTCGCCTCGGCCTCGTCCATGATCGCGCTCAAAGCCGCGTGCATTTCCATGCCGTCGAATGTATCGGAGTTGACCAGTACGCCCTCTTTTTCCACATAGGCGGCGTCCATTTCCGAGAGGTTCAGCGTCTGCCCTTTCGGCTGGATGGTCAGGATTTTCGGGATATTGTATTTCGTCGCAAACATCCAGTCGCGCTGGTCATGCGCCGGAACGCCCATGACCGCGCCGGTACCATACTCTGCCAGCACATAGTTCGTGACCCAGATCTGCACTTCGTTTCCGTTGAACGGATTCACGCAGCAAAGCCCGGTGAAAATGCCCTCCTTCTCCGAAGTCTCAGAGGTACGCTCCATCTCGGACTGATTGCGGGCCTTCTCGCAAAAGGCTTTGATCTCCGCCGCCTTCGGATTGTCCTTGCAGATTTTCTCCACCAGCGGATGCTCGGCGGCCAGCGCCAGGAACGTGACGCCGAAGGCCGTGTCCGGGCGCGTGGTGTAAACAGGAATCTTTTCACCGATCGCCGGGAAATCAAAAGCGAACTCCAGACCCTCGCTGCGGCCGATCCAGTTGTCCTGCATCGTCTTGACGCGCTCCGGCCAGCCCTTCAAAAGCTCCAGGTCCTTCAAAAGCTCGTCGGCGTAATCGGTGATTTTCAGGAACCATTGGGAAAGACTCTTCTTGTGCACCTCGGAATCGCAGCGCCAGCACTTGCCGTCCACGACCTGCTCGTTGGCCAGCACCGTGCCGCAGGTGTCGCACCAGTTTACCGACGCCGCTTTCTTATAGGCAAGGCCGCGCTTATAGAAAAGCTCGAAGAGCCACTGCGTCCAGCGGTAATAATCGGGGCGGCAGGTCTCCACCTCGCGGTCCCAGTCGTAGGAAAGCCCCATCGTCTGCTGCTGCCGCGTCATATTCTCGATATTCGAGAAGGTCCAGTCCGACGGACGCACGCCGTGCTTGATCGCGGCGTTTTCCGCCGGCATCCCGAAGGCGTCGTATCCCATCGGATGAATCACATTGAAGCCCGCCATACGCTTGTACCGGGCCAGCACGTCGCCGATGGAATAATTGCGGACGTGTCCCATGTGCAGATTCCCCGACGGGTACGGGAACATTTCCAGCACATAATACTTTTTCAGCGAGGGATCGGCTTCCGTCTTGTAGGTCTCCTCATCCGCCCACTTCTTCTGCCATTTCTGCTCGATTTCCTTCGGATTGTACTTTTCCATTCCAGTCTTGCCCCCGTTTAATTCTTTAAAGTTTTCTCGACAGTCTGATGCTCCAGGATGATCTTATTGCCGTCGCGGCGCACGTTGATATGATAATCTGACACGCCCTGCCTGTAGAGGTCCAGCTTGATTTCCAGCAGCAGCTTTTCCATCGTGTCGACGGCATCCTGCGAGAGATACGTCTGGTACGAGCCTTCTCGTTTTTCCGGCGCGCGTTTTGCCTGCGAACGCGGCGCCTGTTTCGGCTCTGCCGCTTTCAGCATCGTTTCCTCGATGGTCGGCTCTTCCTTCCACCCCTTGAACATGTCCTTGTCCGAAAGGTTCTTCGGTATCTTTCCCATTTATCCCTTCACCTTGCCCCATGTGTCCTTCAATCCGACGACTTCATTAAATACGAGATGGTCGGGCGTCGTGTCCACATCCACGCAGAAATAGCCCTTCCGCAGGAACTGGTACCTCGTCCCCTCGGCGGTATAGCGCGCGCTCGGCTCGATCAGCGCGTCCTTCAGTACGCGCAAAGAATTCGGGTTCAGGTGCGCGAGGAAATCGTCGGGGACGTTTCCGTTTTCGTCCGTCATCAAAAGATAATCGTAAAGGCGGACCTCCGCCTTGAGCGCGTTCTTCGCTTCCACCCAGTGTAGCGTGCCTTTGACCTTGCGGCCTGCCGTCGCGCCGCCGCTCTTCGAGTCCGGATCATAGGTGCAGCGAAGCTCCGTGATATTGCCTTCGCCGTCCTTCACGACTTCTTCGCACTTGATGATGTAAGCATGCTTCAGGCGTACCTCGCCGCCCGGCTTCAGACGGAAGAATTTCTTCGGCGGATCCTCCATGAAATCCTCGCGCTCGATGAAAATCTCCCGGGAGAACGGCACATACCGATGGCCGCCGCGGGTCGGGTGGTTTTCCGCTATAAGGTACTCGGTCACATCCTCAGGGTAATTCGTGATAACGACCTTCAAAGGCTCCAGGACCGCCATCACGCGGTCTGCGTTCTCGTTCAGATCCTCGCGGACGCAATGCTCAAGCATCGCCACGTCCACAAGACTGTTGCTCTTTGCGACGCCGATGCGTTCGCAGAAATCGCGAATCGCCGCCGCCGTATAGCCTCGTCGCCTGAGACCGGAAATCGTCGGCATCCGCGGATCATCCCAACCGGAAACATAGCCGCCTTCGACGAGCTGACGAAGCTTGCGCTTGCTCATCACCGTATTCGTCAGGTTCAGCCGCGCGAACTCATACTGATGGGGCCTCTTCTCACTGAAGCCCAACGACTCCAGCAGCCAGTCGTACAGCGGACGGTGATCTTCGAATTCCAGTGTACAGACGGAATGCGTGATGTCCTCGATAGCGTCGGACAGCGGATGCGCAAAATCATACATCGGATAAATGCACCACGCCTCGCCGGTGCGGTGGTGCGCCGTATGCGCAATGCGATACAGCACCGGATCGCGCATGGTGATGTTCGGCGAAGCCATATCGATCTTCGCCCGCAGGACGTGAGACCCGTCCGGGAATTCCCCGGCCTTCATGCGCGCGAACAGGTCGAGATTTTCCTCGACGCTGCGATTCCGGTACGGACTCTCCTTCCCCGGCTCGGTCAGCGTGCCGCGATAGGCGCGGATCTCGTCGGCGGAAAGATCGCAGACGAACGCCTTCCCGCGTTTGATCAGCTCCACCGCATACTCGTACAGCCTTTCAAAATAATCGGAGGCATAAAACCTGCGGTCGTCCCAGGTGAAGCCCAGCCACCTGACGTCCTCCTGAATGGAATCGACGTACTCCGTGTCCTCCTTCGTCGGGTTCGTGTCGTCAAAGCGCAGGTTGCACCTGCCGCCGAACCGATTCGCAAGGCCGAAATTCAGGCAGATCGACTTCGCGTGCCCGATATGGAGATATCCGTTCGGCTCGGGCGGAAACCGCGTATGGATTTCCTCCGGCACGTATTTTCCGCTTTTCAGGTCGCCGTCGATGATGTTTTCCACAAAGTTCGCGGCCATAGCCGCTGTTTTCTCCGCCATTTATGACATCCCCTCTATCATTCGCACTCATGCGAGCTTCGAAATCCCGCGTCATCCTTTGCCTTCAGCTTATTCTGCACAAATCCGCGCAGCCGCGCTACGCCCCGCTCAACCTTCTCGCCCTTCGGCAGACAGCGGATGAGCTTTTCCAGATACCCGCGCTCCTCAATGCGCTGCAGCGTCCACGCGAAATAGATATCATAGGCCCACATCAGCCGGACGAGCTTCTTGTCGTCCTCCGTGCCGACCATCGTGTAGTCGCACTGCACGCCCTCGACAAACTTCTCGATGAAATTCGGGCTGACGCCGCTGCCGTCCTCCGAGGGAAGGAACGGCTCCAATACATGGTAAATGTCCAGTTTGTCCGCGTCCCTGAGCATTTTCGCATAGCCGAGATGGCAGGCGTCGGGCGCGGGGCCGATCGCCTTCTTGTTGTGCCGTTCGACGGCGAAACGGATAAGCGACTGCTCCCATGGCAAGAGCCCCTCGAGCAGCCGATGATCCTCCATCAGCCTGAGCCCCGCCGACGCGTGATCCTCCGACAAATGATCCTTGAACGTCCGATAAGCCGTAAACTGCTGGAAGCGCCCGACGTCGTGCAAAAGCCCCATCAGCTCCGCCAGCGCCACGTCTTCCTCTGAGAGTCCCAAATGAACAGCCAGCTCGCCGATGATTTTCCGTACGCGCCCCGTGTGCGCTTCCTTCGTCAGCATAGCCCGCTGGATTTCCTCGTCTTCATTATAATACGACTTCATATAGTCCCGCATCCAGTTTTCGCACCACGCAAGCACGGCGCGGCGCGACGCGAGGCGGGAATTCTTTTCTTCGCTCAACTTTTCTCCACCTTCACCCTGAAATTCTCGTATAGTTCAGATTCTCATAATTCCGCGCAAAAGTCAAGCCCTTTCTGCGCTCCGGAATCGTTATGACTGACGATTGGACGCTTTCTTCTTCTCCTTGTCCGCTCTATGCCAAGGGCTTGCCGCATTTTCTTCATCGCCCTCGCCTTCACGACGGAAACATGCTTCTCGCTCATGCCGAGCTTCGCTCCCACCGCCCGAAGCGGCAACCCTTTCTCATAATAAAGCGACAGGATTTTCTGCTCCCGCTCGGGCAATGCGGAAAGCGCCGCGCGAAAACTCTCCGATTCCTCGAACCAGCCGATTTCGTCCCGCTCGTCCGCAACGCCCGCGAAAAAATCCTCCGCCCCGCCGTCCTCGTCCCGCGTATCGGCCGGCAAAACCTCCCGCCGCCACCTGCGCCGCTCCCGCAGAAAGAACGTCCGCACCCGCCCGAGCACGATGGCCTTCGCAAACCCCGAAAACGGCACACCCCGCGATTCGTCAAACGCCCCGGCAGCGTCAAGGAGCGCAAGCGCCGCTTCCTGCTCCGCGTCCTCGCGAACCTCCCGGAGATGCGACTGCCCCGCCGCCTTGCAAATCAGCGGGCGAAACAAAGATAAGATTTCCGTTGCCGCCGCCTTGTCGCCCGCCTGCACACGGCGGACAAGGGCGTGGATTTCCTGCGTCTGCATATGGCGCCTCCTACATCTTCATCCCCCCCTGCGCCGGCCTCGCTCCCAAAATCCCGTCTTCATCGACGCGGTGGATCGGATACTCGAACCAGAAGTTCAGCGGCTCGATATTCTCGAACTCCCGAAGATTGGACTCCAGCCGCCAGGCCGTCGCATGCCTGTCGCGGACGGCGTCTGCAAAAACGCCCGGAATATCGATCTGGATCATATCCAAATGCGCGTCCGGGTCTCTCGCGAACACGCCGGAGCCGGACGCCCTGTCCATCGCCCGCTTCGTTCCCTGCGCCCCCTTGGAATGATGATGACAGCAAATCATCGCGCACCCCGTCTCAACGCAGATTTGATCGAAACGGTTGAAGAACTGTCCCACCTCGGAGGCCCTGTTCTCGTCGCCCTTGATGACCTTGTAGATCGGGTCGATGACGATAGCTGCAAAATTTTGACGGCGCACGCGTTGGATAAGCTTCGGCACGAGCCTGTCAAACGACACGGCGCAGCCGCGAAGATTCCAGATCACGATGTCGTCAGTATGCTTCATCTCCAGCCCCAGCGCCTCGTAAATCTTCAAAAAACGCGTGACGCAGCTTGCCGGATCGATTTCCAGATTGACGTAAAGCACCCGCCCCTTCCTGCAAGGAAAGCCAAGCCACGGCGTCCCTTCCGCCAACGCCACGCATAGCTCCATCAGAAGAAAGGACTTCCCCGCCTTCGACGAGCCGGAAATCAGCATCTTATGACCTCTGCGCAGGATTCCCGTAATGAGCTCCTCCGGCAGCACCGGCGGATTGTCCCGATACGCGGAAAGAGAAGCCATCCCCGGCATATCGTCCCACTCCCTGATTGCATTCTTGTCCTTGTCATTTGTCATAACGATACCCTCCAATAAAATTAAATTGACTTGGCAAACTTCGGAGAACGGACCGGAGGCGATGCGCGTTTTGCCCTCGAATCCGGTGCAAAGCTTTTCCAGCGTGTCCTGTTCCGACTCGCGCAGGTAACTGCGGTCGTAATGGCAGCCCTCCAGGACACTGCCGCCGCCTTTCTCCGTTTGCCGTATATAATGGTAATCGCCAAATAGGACAGCACCTTTCCTATTTGAAGATGCTTTTTTGAAAAATTTCAGTCCATGTCCCTCAACGGCTGGAAGCCATTCCAAGAACAAACCGCCCCAAATCCTCCGCCAAACAGGACAGTTTTTGTCCTATTAAGGAAGCACTGAATAAGTCCCGCCGCGCCCCTGACGGGTCTTTTTCCGTCATGCTGCGTCAAAGTGCTCTCGACGTAGCTCTGCTACGACTTCGAGCACTTTTCCTTGCCTGACGAAAAAATCCCTCGACAGGGCCACGACTTGACTTAATCAGTGCTTCCTTAAATAAAAAACTGCCAGATGCGTTATGAGACCTTCGTTTCACAATCCATCCGGCAGTCAAAATGCAGTGTAATTGCATTTTGAGGCGAAAATATGATATGTTATTCCCCTGCTCTTATTCTTGATAGAAATTATAGACTTTGGATTTTCTAATCTATTGACTTTAGGTTTTACGTATTGTAAACTTTGGATTATACATATCCAAAACTTTAGATTTTACACAGGAGGCACCTGATGATTCCACGCCAAGCAAAGGACGCACTTCTTCGTCTTGCCGCACAGTTTCCCATCGTGGGCGTCACCGGTCCCAGACAGAGCGGAAAGTCCACGCTGACGCAAGCCGTGTTTCCCGGTAAACGCTATATCAGCTTTGACGACAAAACAATGCGCGAGCTCGCCAAGTCCAATCCTTCCGACTTCATTGCCGCGTTTCCCGATGGCGCCATTCTCGACGAGGCGCAAAAAGTACCGGAGATATTTGACGCCTTGAAGCTGCATGTGGACAACTCTAAATATACGCCCGGACAATTCATCCTTACCGGCTCCAGCCAGTTTCGCCTAAAAACCAATATGACGGACAGTCTGGCCGGAAGGGCTGCCCTTCTAAAGCTGCTCCCCTTTTCCGTCAAGGAACTGAAAGACGCCGGCGCCCTTGCCGGGAATCCTTACGACCTTATCTTCGGCGGCCAATATCCGCCGCTCCATGATCAGAAAAAACATTTTCAGCAATATGACTGGTACGAAAGCTATATCGACACGTACCTTGATCTCGACGTCCGGGACCAAATCAATCCCGGCAATCTCTCCACCTTCAAGAACTTCGTCCAGGTATGCGCGACCCACAGCGGCCAGCTTTTGTCTATGGACGGCGTCGCGAAAGCCGTGGGCATATCTGCACCGACCGTCAAGAACTGGCTTTCCATCCTGGAGGCGTCGTTTATCATCCATTTTCTTACGCCGGACACGAACAATCTGGGAAAAAGCCTCGTCAAAACGCCAAAGCTGTATTTCATCGACTCCGGTCTTCTTTGCCACCTGCTCCGTCTGGAATCCAAGGAGGAGCTTCTTCTCAGCCGCCACAAAGGAGCCGTAGTGGAAACCTTTGCTGTCGCCGAATTGCTAAAACATCGCCTTAACCAAGGGAAACAGCCAAACCTGACCTTCTTCCGCGACAACAGAGGACTGGAAGTCGACGCTGTCGCAGACTGGAAGCATACCTTCGCCATTGAGATCAAAAGCGCCAACGCCCCGGAATCAAAACTCTCCGCCAATACCAGAAAATATCTGGCGCTCCGCAAAGACAGCGACGCCAAAAGCGCCGTCTTTTACCTGGGCAATGAGAGAATAGATATCAGCGGCGTCTCCTACGTACCATGGACAGAATGGGGAGAATTCCCTGCGTAATTATCACAAGATACTGGCCGCCGTGTGCAATCTTATCTTAAGGAACCACTGATTAAGTCAATTCGTGCATCTGTCGAGGGATTTTTTCGACTGTCTAGGAAAAGCCCTCGAAGGCGTAGCATCGCTACGTCGAGAGGGCTTTGACAACGACAGGCGGAAAAAGCCCCGGCGGAGGCACGGAGGGACTTATTCAGTGGTTCCTTAAGATGCTTTCGTAAACTTGCGGAGAATAGACCGGAGGTCGATGAGCGTTTTTCCCTCGAACACGGTGCAAAGCTTTTCCAGTGTGGCCTGTTCCGACTCGCTCAGATAACTGCGATCGTAATAACAGCCCTCCAGGACACTGACGCCGCCCTGCGCTCCTCTCGCGGTGACGATGGGATATGACAGCGACAATATCTGTATATCCCTGCGGATCGTGCGGACGCTGACGCCGAATTCAATTGCCAGATTCGCCATCGTCTCGTGCCGTCTGCGATCCAGGCACTTCACGATTCCACGCCGCCGCCGTTCCGCTTCTATCGTCGCCGCCTCCTCCTTTCTCCGTTTGCCGTATCTAATCGTAATCGCCAAACAGGACAGTTTTGCCTATTGAGGAAGCACTGAATAAGTCCTGCCGCGCCCCTGACGGGTCTTTTTCCGTCGTGCTGCGTCAAAGTGCTCTCGACGTAGCTCTGCTACGACTTCGAGCACTTTTCCTTGCCTGACGAAAAAATCCCTCGACAGGGCCACGACTTGACTTAATCAGTGCTTCCTTGAATAAAAAACTGCCAGATGAGTCATGAAACCTTCGTTTCACAATCCATCCGGCAGTTAGGGGCTCATGGAGCGGCGTCGCCGCCCCTTAATGACTCCAGGGCTCGGTATGAACGCAATTCAGTTTTCCTGCTGAGCGACGGCCCACCCCCCGCCATCTTCTCCATTCCCTCACGGACTTGCCGCAACACTTCCTTCAGGGAAATCCTCTGCATACATTTCCGGCATTTGATCTCCAAGTAAATGGAGTCCCCATCCACGAGGACGTCCAGCACATGAGGACATGGCCGTTGACTGCACTCCGTATTCCGAATCTCGATCCTTTCCACCAATGCATCCCTCCTACAAGTAAATCCCGTCAACGCAATCCCGGTTGTGTGTGGATTCCTGCAGGTCGTCCGCAAAGGTCGACCAAAGCCCGTCCAATCATCATCCCCGCTCTTTGAGGCGCCTAAAACTCAAATTATAGCTTCATGGTATTTTTAGCCCACAAAAAGCAATTTCTATGATAAAGGTCTTTGGTCACAATGTCAAGATTTGTTTTCACTCCAGCCTATTAATTGTATATTGGTAGAAAAACAGTACTTTAATCCGCACCCTTCGAAAAATTGCAGCCGCAATGAACAAAACCCTACGCATCGAATTTGCATAACTACTGTCCACGCAATAACTCTGTCACCCCTCTGCTTCGTGTCATGGCAACTGAATCGTCCTCATGGAGCACCAGTCCACCCTCTCGCCGAATATGCCTCTGCGAATGCTGTGGTACATTGCGAAACTCTATCGCCAATATGTGCCTCTTGGATTATTTCGCGCAAAAAGAACAGGAGGAGGTTATCGATATGGTCAGTTTCAAATGGGATCCCGAGCTCGCAATGAAGGTACGTATGGAAGAAGCCCGGGAAGATGGATTGGAACAAGGACGCACCGAGGGACGTGCCGAGGGACATAAAGAAGGCGTTTTCAAAACTACGCTTGCTTCCATCCGCAATTTGATGGATACTTTACATCTGACAATGCAGCAGGCGATGGACGCCTTGAAGATCCCCCCCAGCGAGCAGGAAAAATATGCCTCGCAACTATAAATATCAACCTATTGTCTGCATCGCCTCCTGAGAAATTCCCTCTCGAGAGGCTTTTTCTTTGCTTGCAGAGCTCTCGTTCGTCAGATATCTTATATATCTGTAATGCTGTATAGTACAATCGCAAATATGTGAATGAGAAGATTGCTTTGCTGGCAAAGGGAATTATGGGGAATTTTAATTACTTTAAATACATTCTTTCTATCGAAATAGTTTAATCAAAAAAATCATTCCCTTATGAGGGACAGCGAAAAAAATGTCGACATAATGGGAGTATTGCTATGCAGGCAGTACTTGAAAATCTAGACCCCAAAGTGTACCTGTGGTATGATGTAATTATCATCATACCAGATTGCGAAGAAGGAAAGATGTTGCAGAATGGAAAAATCTAGTGAATATACCATTTCCAAAGATGTCTTCATTCCGTTCTTTATCGGTTCGGAGGAAGAGACAACAGCTATAATGGACGGCAATCTTATCCTTAAACCTGTTACCAATGAGGTGTCGATGCAGAATTTACTGTCGCTGATACCGAATGAATATATTGGAATAGTAGATTGGGAGGCAGTCAAAAGTGGTGGGTATGCAAATATTACGGAACTGTTGGCAAAACAAGTTTCAATGTATCCGCTTGCGTTTGAGAACGGTAGATTTTTGAAACTCAAGAAACAATTCAACACAATTGGGAACATGGCAGTACTTATTCTCTACCCCGAGATCTTTTTGCAACGATTTCGGAATGCGCTGGGCATGAGATTTGCGAACCAGTATTATGGAATGATTGCATCAGTACGGTATGGGGGCGTATATGCTGATCCATATAAGTTCAATATATTTGATCGAGCTACAGCAGAGCGCTGGAAACAGGAAATGCTTCTTGTCGCACGTATGAACCCAAATCTTCGTGTATCAGGTGTGAACAGGAAGGCATTAAAGGAAATGATGCCTGTGAAACTTGAAAATTTATCTGATATAGCAGTTCTGTCCTCAGTTGAAGACTTAATTAAGGGAGCTTTCCCAAAAGAATTATTGACTCAAGAATACAAGCGGTATTTAGATAGTTTCCAAGTTTCCAAAAAAGAGATAAACCAGTGGAATATTGATGTTGCAGCGAATGTCATGGGAATCATGCCGACCAAGGAATGGATAGAGAAGATTGAAACCATATTGCCACATGATCAATGGAAGCCCGTAACACAAGTTGAGAAACTTTATGTTGATGGGGATTCCATGCCGCGTCTTGCATTTTATGAGAATGGCGGACGAGATAGGGTGATTTTCCATATAAACAAAATAGGATGCCATTTTTCTGATTATGGCGATAATCAGAAAAAGATTTTCAATAAAATTATTCGATTTGCCGAAACAGAGTGCAAAACCAGATTCTGCCATATGTCTCTCGAAACACATGCCGACTTGGGCGTTATACGAGATAGAAACATCCTTTCGCAGACAGCGTTTCGAGAAGAAAGGACTTGCCAAAGAGGCGAACTGTTTGAATACCAGTTTTTAGAGGCCGATTATAGACTTTTTCCCAGCGTAATGGGAATAGAGTTCGCCCGAAGAGACTGGCATTATGCTATTAGACTGTTTACCCCAAACAACGAGCATATCATGTGGTATGACGCTGATTCGGTAATGAGTTTCTTTGATGATGCTGCAGCTTCAAATTTAAGGAAGATTGGATATCTTATGAAAGGGAACGCATATGGCAGATATAGAAAGATTCGATAATGTCGTAGATGCGATAAAACATCTTGAACCGAATCACATTCTTGGAACATGCCTTGAAAGGGACGGAGTGGCAATAAAGCATTCAAAGTTGGAATATATGATTATGCCTGACGGAAAAATAGCGGCACTGTCTATGGCAGGGAACTTTATCTTCTATCGTGGGGAAAATAAGTGCTACCCATCCTGCAAAGCGAGCCTGTATAGAATTAAAGACAGGGAAGATAGAATCGTCGCTCTACTAAAATCGTATGACTTTATGGTTTTTTTAGAGTCCCTGCCGGAAGTGCAATATTTCATAAATGAAAACGGTTATTATGTTCCTTGGGCATTGGCACAGCATTACGAGTTTGCAACACCAATGATTGACTTGACCAGTGAAATCGCCGTAGCAGCATTTTTTGCAACGCATTATTACGATGGTGTAAGCAAGCAATATTATTTGATGAAGGAAGGCATCGGCAGAATACGGGGAACGGCTTCTGTTATGGATTTTGAAATGAACGGTCCCCTTTTGCCGATAGGGATGCAACCTTTTGCAAGACCGGAAAGGCAGGATGGTTTCGGATACTGGATACCGGAGGATGAGGATTTTGTAGATTATTCTTTTTGCGTGGATTTTGTGCAAGATCCAACAGTGAATCTACGTCTAAAGACTGCCATGATGGGTGGCGTGGACTATTATTTCCCTAACGAACAATTGACGCAGATGGCATCTATTATCAAGAATACCAACGCAGTTACCAGTATGGCATTAGGGGCTATGCTCAAAGATATTACGGAAGGAAATTCTTATATATCTCCGACAATTACAAGAGATGATATTGACCGAATCATCAGGGAGCGAAATATTTTTGTTGTGGATGCGCCAGTAATCTGTCCGGAGGCAATGCCCCATATCCCCAATGCATTCATGGAAGAGGGAAGGTTGATAGTGCGTCCGGCATATAGGAAATCTTCATAGTGCACAACCTTTCATTTAAAGAATGTAAAACAAGACCAAGACGATTGACATGCCCTTATCCAATATACTAAAATGTAGCTGGGAGGGATGATTACGAACAAGCAACGCGAGAACCTCTTGCAAAAGATACAAAGTTTCCGCTATATTGACGACTTCTTTTTCAGCGTCAGTCTCGACGGTTTCAAACCGGGAGTGGAGCTGATTCTCCGGACAGTGCTTAACGATAATCACATCATCGTTGACGAACTTTACACGCAGAAAGACGTTATCAATTGGTATGGCCGAAGCGTCCGCTTTGATGTGTTTGCTTCCGCTGACGGCAAAAAGTTTAACTGTGAAATACAGCGGGACAACAGCGGTGCTGTCCCACTAAGAGCAAGATACAACAGCTCCCTATTGGATGCTCGTGAGGTACAGAAGGGAGCTGATTATAGCAATCTTCCCGAAACTGTGGTTATCATGATTTGCGAACATGATGTTTTCAGAATGGGTTTGCCGTTGTATCATATCAAACGAATCGTTGAAGAATCTGGCGCGCCTTTCGATGACAAATGCGCGATTACATATGTAAACGGTCAAATCCAAGATGAAACACCGCTCGGACGGCTGATGCATGATTTCTTCTGCCGGGATGCAAAAGATATGCATTACAAAGTCTTGGCGGATAGGATGAGGTTTTTCAAAGAAGACAAAGGAGGTGTCCAGAATATGTGTGAAGTGATGGATGAATTGGTAAAAGAAGGCGTGGAAAAAGGCAAAGCTGAGGAACGAGTGATTTCCGTTCGTAATCTGATGGACAGCTTGGGATTAACAGCCAAACAAGCTATGGACGCCTTAAAGATTCCTGACTCCGAACAGACAAAACTTGCTGCATCACTATAATTTCCCGCGCCCGCTTCCCGCGGGCGCATTTTAACTCTATCGACAATATGTGCCTCTTATCCAAATCACGCTTGCCTCCATCCGCAGCCTGATGAAAAAGCTTCACATGACAGCGACAGAAGCCATGAGTACTTTAGAAAGCCCCCCAGCGAGCAGGAAAAGTACGCCTCGCAGCTATAAATATCAATCTATTGTCTGCACCGCCTCCCGAGAAATTCCCTCTCGAGAGGCTTTTTTGTGCAGAGCTCTCGCCCATCAGATATCTTATATATTTTAAAATGTGATTCAGCGTCTCGCTGGTACCCGGTGACGATTTCCGATTTTCCGTAATGTCAGTTTCCAAATGCTCTATCTCGCCGCAATACTCATGAGTGCCTTCGTCACCGTCTCCACCATCTCCTCCGTCATATAGGGATGCATCGGCAAGCTTAGCACTGTCTTACAAAGCCGCTCCGTCACCGGGCAATCCGCCTTCGCGCTGTCCGTGCCCGCAAAAGCCCCCTGCTTGTGCATTGGCTTCCGATAATAAATCATCGTCGGAATATCTTGCTTCTTTAACTCGTCCTGCAATTTAACACGATTAACATTCTCCGGCAACTGCACTGTATACTGCGCCCAACTGCTGACAAAATCGTCGGCAATCTCCGGTAAGATCAGTCCCGTCCCGGCAAGCCTTTCGTTGTACCACGCCGCAACTTGATTCACCGCGTCCAGCTCATGCTTTCGAAATGCCTTGAGCTTCGGCAATAAAATGGCCGCCTGTAATGTATCGAGACGGCTGTTCATACCAAGACGCACATTGTCATACTTATCCTCGCCGCTCTTGCCATGGACGCAGACGGACCGGATCAACGCCGCCCACTCGTCATTGTCCGTGAAAATTGCGCCGCCGTCTCCATAGCAGCCCAACGGCTTCGCCGGAAAGAACGACGTCGTCGAAATATCGCCAAAGGAGCAAGCCATCTTCCCATGCAACGACCCGCCAAAGCCCTGCGCGCCGTCCTCCAAAATCAGAAGCCCATATTTCTCACAAATTGGTCGAATCTCGTCATAATCCGCTGGAAGGCCGAACAAATCTACTGTCACCACCACCTTCGGGCGGTATTTTTTTTCATTCTGTACCTTGACAATCGCAGCTTCAAGCTTCGCCGGATTCATATTATAAGTTCGCGCATCGACATCGACAAAAATTGGCGTTGCGCCGACACCCGCTGGGCACTCCCCCGACGAAAAGAATGTAAAATCCGGCACAAACACCGCGTCGCCTTCACCAATCCCCCAAGCCATCAACGCAATCGTCAAAGCGTCCGTCCCATTGGCGCAAGTAATGCAATGGCGAACACTGACATATTCTGCAAGTTCTTTCTCCAGCTCCGTCACCTGTGAACCAGAAATGAAATGTGCGGAAGAAACGACTAAAGCCATCGAACGGTCAATATCCTCTTTCAAAATTTCGTATTGCTTTTGTAAGTCTCTAAACTGCATGAATTTAATCCTCCTAGAAAATAGTTTGATGCAAACTAGACCAAACCTATGCTACTATGTTATGATTCTCTGACATCTAAATTCTTTGTTCTACCAACCGATAGCAATCCTTATGAACAGTTACCCACTTCATCTTTATATTTTTCTTGTTTGAAAACAATTTCATGTAACAGAATATTGGTAAAGTTCTTCGCGCCTTCCCTATTTAAATGGTCTGAATTGATGAACCAATCGTAATGCGTTGTAAATCTTTTATCAAATGCATAATCATAGTATTCTGTCCCCGTTTCTTTCGAGATTTTATTTACCAACGAATAAAAATCCGAATAAAATGTTGCATCTTTTCTTATTTCCATAAGATATTCTTCCAAGAAAGGAACTGTAACCAATATCGGAATCGCACCTCTTTCATGACAAATTCCAATCATGCCGCGTAAAGCTTCAATTTCTTCCTGATTTACAAGTCTGTTGCCATTTTCGTCAAACTTGTCTAGTTTCAAATGCCGTGCACACGCATTTTTTGCGTCTTCAGCCACATTGACCTCCATTGACTTTTTTTTCCATCTCTCCTCATGAAAATTGGAACTTTGTCCAATAAATGCTTTTATCACATCGTTTGGATTCACTAAGAGCGAAAGAAAATAATTCATTCCAACATCAAGTACTATATCATATTCTTTGATTAATTCTTTGGGGAGAATTCTATAATACCGCTTATTTTTGGCTAAAAACTCTTTACTTTCAATTTCGTCTTTTCCAAACAACGAAAAATAAGAGATTGGTATAAATACAATCGTCCCTTTGCCAATGTGATTCTGATAATTCTTTAACAATCTGAAATCATATGATAACCGTTGAGAAGGTAATCCAAAATTGAAACACTCATACTTATCATCGAAATCCACGTAATTAAAGTCATATATGCCATGGCTGGATCCAAAATTGCATATCTGAATATGCGCAGGTATAGTGGCAAATTTTTTCGTATCATCTTTATCGCTGACATCCATTTGCATATAAGCGACATTGATGATGCCAACAATCCCTAAGACCAACAAGATAAACAACAGCAGCTTTGCGATAAATTTTTTCATAACGCCTCAAAACTGAAAGTACACAAATTCAGTTGCGACTCCTTTCTGCGAAAAGAACAGGACAAGCAATGCCAAACATATATACAGGCTCCAACGGGCGACTACTCCCCAATTTCCAATCTTTTCTATCACATCTTCATTCAACGAGCGATAGTCGACATAGAATAGTATCGCCCAAAAGCAGGCTTCTGCAGCCAATTTTGTCTTGCCCATCCCAATGGACGAAAAACCCCTACGCAAATACTCCAACGGACTTCCAATCCCATTCAGTGCGCTCGTAATCACATACCAGGCATCCACTATAGAATGAGACACGAAAAAGAGCCACGCAAACGCGCAGAACGAGAAAACGCAAATTGTCCTAAGCATCCGCCAAATTCTTCTGCTTTCCTTTTTCCCAAGCAGCAGGTCTTCCAAAATCAGCCCAATGCCATGCACGCCACCCCAAAGCACGAACGTCCAATTCGCTCCATGCCAAAGTCCGCTCGCAAGAAAGGTCAGCAGCAAATTAGCATAGTGCTGGCATCTTCCGACACGATTCCCGCCCAAGGGAATATAGACGTAATCCCGAAACCATGACGACAACGAAATATGCCACCGCCCCCAAAATTCCTTGAGGCTTTGCGAAAAATACGGGCTTTTGAAATTCATCATCAAATCCACGCCGAACAGTTTTGCCGTCCCAATCGCAATATCCGAGTACCCGGAAAAGTCGCAATAGATTTGCAGGGTGAAAAACAACGTGGCAAGTACAAGCGCAAATCCTTCGTAGGATCGCGGCGCGTCGTACACCTTGCAGACGTATTGCGACAATCCGTCTGCAATCACCAACTTCTTGAAATAGCCCCATGCCATAAGTTTCAGCCCATAAGTCGCAGAATCGTAATCAAAATAGTGTTCCGCCTTAATTTGCGGCAAGAGATTTTTCGTCCGCTCAATAGGCCCGGCGACCAATTGCGGAAAGAACGAAATAAACGCCGCATATTTCCCGAAGTGGCGCTCGGCGGGAATCTCGCCCCTATACACGTCAATGACATAGCCGACAGTCTGGAATGTATAAAAAGAAATGCCGACCGGAAGCACCAGATTGACCACAATCGGGTCAATCGGAACGAAAAATAGTCCAAGCATCTCCGACACCGACGCACTGAAAAAATTAAAATACTTGAAATAGAACAGCACACCCAAGCATACGACCGCCGCAAATCCCAGTATCTTTTCTTTCTTGCCGCCCTCGGCTCGTTCAAGCATTCTTCCGGCCAGATATGAAACCAATGTGGTAAACAGAATTAGCACAATGTATTTTGCGTTCCAGCTCATATAGAAATAGTAACTGGAAACCAAAATCAATGCCCACCGCCAGCGATGCGGTAACGCCCAATATAAACTAAATACAATAGGCAAAAAAATCGCAAATGCAAAGGAATTGAACAACATAGCTAGAAGTTTTTGTCTGCCCTCCATAATTTTGCTTTAATATAGTCAATAGTATGTATATTTTCTGGAATGTCGTTTTTTAATCTAAACAAACTGATTATCGAATTTTTCCAAGCTTCAAAGTATGCAGAAATAAATGGCGTAAAATCTTTAATTGTCAATCCATATAGTGTCGTGGGGGCAACAATACTATCCTGCCATTCTTTCTCCGTCATTGTATATTGTGGATATTTATAATGATTCAATTTCGTTACATAAAATTTATCAAGAACCGGCAAATAACATGAAGCACTTTTAATAACCGGGTAATAAGGGATTGTAACTTCTTTCCCCAAGTGATACTTATAAAGCTCATATGACATATTCTGTCCTACTAATGTATGTAAATAGTTGAAGAATTCAGATCTGCAATTCATTTCTATAATTTTGTATACGCTATCTCGCAAATCATATTTGTACTCGATCCCCAACAGTCCATAATATTTAAATGCTTTACAGATTATTTTTGAATATGCAATAACATCTTTATATTTTGAATCTTCCGGATTCATCGAGAATGTTGCGGTAGAAGTTCCGCCAAACGGAGGATATTGCCTTCTCTTTTCTAAGACAAAAATGCATTGCATTATTCCATCATGATTAGTAAAACTATTAATACTCAGGATTGAATGTTCAGAATCCTGAATGTACTCCTGAACCAATAATTCTCCATCAGGACATAATCCGAAAAAGCGATTCATAGAATCCAAGTATTCAATATCATTTTCATATAATGCAATTTTATCGCCAAAACATTCAATAACATTTATATCCCATTGATTAATTTTTACCAAAATAGGTAATCCAAAATCATGCAATGCTCTTTGAGCGTCATCCAAATTTTTAACCTTATACTCTCGAATAGTTGGAATACCCAGATTTTTGCATTCTTTCGAAAAGATCGCTTTATTCATTATTCGTTTTAATATTTCGTAATCTGCACAGGGGATCTCATAAAACTCTTTTAATAAATCTTTATGTTTTACTATTGCAATTAATTGCTCATCATGCGTTGGAAAAAACATTCCTCTTTTTGGCTTGATATCTTTGCCTAACCGGATTAAATCTTCAATAAATCCTTGCTCGTCATAATTTACATCCCGCACAATTCTCAACATCATAATATACTTAGATGTTTGCACAAAATTCTTTTCCCCATATGTAACTAGAATAGATTTAATTCCTTTTTCCCCAAATCCACGAACGAGACCATATGCATTGTAATAGCTCCCTATCACAATTGGAATAATTTTCTGCATAATTTAATACGCCTCACAAAACGAAAGAAGAGAATATTAGTTGAATCAAAAATGCAAGAACGAATGGAAATAATATCCATTTAACAACAAAGGCAATATATCTTTTGGCTTCTATCCCTAAATAGACAAAATATACTCCCTCTTCAACCACTCTTTCAGCCGTGAACGTTAATGCCATTATGAATAAAAACGTCCAAATTGATATATTGGGGAAAAATTTCACAATATAATAAAGCATTCCTCCAATAAATACATTTATAATCGCGCAAATTAAATTCCATGAATTTTTCCCGATAATCACAAAGCTCCCTGACAGACATTGCACACAAAAAGAAATGAGGAAATAAATCCCCAAAACAGCTGCATATCCCCCTGCCTCTCCCCACTGATCCCCCAACACAAAGGAAAACATCCATCTGCCAAATATCATCAATGTAATTATTGGAATCATCGCCAATTTAATATTTGATTCCATTATTTTTAAACCAAACTCTGCAATGTCTTCTCCATTTGAATATCTTCTGCTTGCCTCTTGAAAATAAACTCTATTAACAGGTGTTGCAATGAGAGATCCTGGCATTGACATAATACGATTTGCCATCGCATAATATCCTAATATAGTTGGCGAGAACACTATTCCCATTATTTGCAATGGAATTTGAATCGATAAATTGGAAATCAAATTTGCTGGCATCTGATACTTAGGAAAACGTTGATATGATTTCAACAATTTTCTAT
>CAMHCS010000007.1 GCA_946183785.1 uncultured Selenomonadales bacterium
AAACTCCTCCGCCTTGACCTTGGGCGGTTGAAGGACCAATATCCCATGCGACTCGGCAAAGGCCTTCACCGGCGACGGCGTCAGCTTCTTGCCCCGCCCCCGCTTCTTGTCCGGCTGCGTCACGACGCCGACGACCTCGCTGATCTCTGATAGACGGGCAAGGCACGGCACAGCGAACTCGGGGGTGCCCATAAAAACCGACCGCAGCCGCTTCATGATTCTTCCGTCTCCTGCCGCAAACTCTTTGCCAAATCAATGAACAATATCCCGTTCAGATGATCCAGTTCATGCTGCACGCAACGGGCGAGCAGGGCGTCCGCTTCCAGCTTGCGTCGTTTTCCATAGCGCGTCGTATACTCAACCGTCACTTTCTCCGCCCGCTCCACGTCGCCGAAAATCCCCGGCACGCTCAGGCAACCTTCCGAATCCACGCAGGCGCCTTCCTTTTGGAGAATCTCGGGATTGATCAATTCCAAAAGCTTGCCGTTGCCGACGTCGATGACCACCGCGCGGATCGCCCGGCCGACCTGCGGCGCAGCGAGGCCAATCCCGTCGAACTTGTACATCGTTTCCGCCATATCGTCCAAAAAACTCCGCAGCTTCCCGTCAATTTTCTTCACGGGCTCACAGATTTGCTTCAAAACGGGAGAACCCGCCTTCTGTATTTCCAACAACGCCATGAATGAACTCCCTCTCCTTTTTTATGATAAGACCGCGTAATCGGATGCGCAGCAATTAATTTTGATTACATCATATTATTATATCACATCACGCGAGTAAAGAAAACGCTGAAAAGTCTTTCAAGCAACAGAAAAGGGACTGCCGAAAAGCAGTCCCCAGGCTCGCCGAAACAGAGAATTACGGAAGCAACGAAAGCACCTGCGCGTTGTTGTGCATGAACATCTTTTGCGCGTACATCGCGAGCTGGTTCTGCGCGTCGGCGGAACGAAGCTTCGTGACCTCCGCCGCGATGTCCGTGTCGTCCTCCGTCGAAAGCGAAGCGGTCAGCGACTCGCCCATCGTCGTGTAGTTCGCTTCCGAGAAGCTCAACCCCTGCTGCGCAGCGCCGATGTCCGTCGCCAGTCCCAAAGCCGAATCCAGCGCGGAATCCACCGTTTCCAGGGATTGTTTAATTCCATCCGGTGAAGAGAGATTAAGCGTCAAATTGCCGTCTGCATCCGTCAGACCCAGACCTTCCGAAGACAAATTACCCAGATTTACGGTCTTGTAACCCGTATCGCCGGCCACGGTAATCGAACGCGAGCCGTCCAGGAGCTTCATGCCGTTGTACTCGACGTTGGCATTGTCGTTGATCGTTGAAACCGACTGCTGAATAGAGTTCCGGATCGTCGCGACGTCCGAATCCCTATTTGTGCCGTTAGCCGCCTGCAAAATCTGCTCCCTGATGGAAGTCAGCGCGTTCACCGTCGAGCTGACGCCGCCCGCCGCCACGTTCAGCATGGCGTTCGCGTTCTGCGTGTTGCGCTGGGACTGTGCCGCCGTCCCCACATTCGAATTCATGCGCGTCGCAATCGCATACGACGAAGCGCCGTAGCTCGCGGAAGGACGCTGCGAACCCGTCGCGATTTTCTGGATGCTCGAATTGACCGCCGAATGCGTACGGTTGATTTGATTCAGAGCCCCAAGCCCTCCCATAGCCATAATATGCACTCCCTTTCAAAAGAAAACGTCTAAACCTTTACGCTTATATTATAGCTGCAAACCATTGATTTGGCAACTAGAACAAAGGGCTTTAATTTTCATGGGCACTATTTCCTATTCCCGTTTCAGAAAATACACGCGTACCGCGTCAGTTTTGTTGTCATCATTCGCCGCTTCCGCCGCTGTGTCGTTTAAATTGAAATGCGCCGACGAAAAATCAAGCGCAAAAGATATAAAAATGGTATAATACATATAATGTAAAAAAATATGGACGGTTATGGCAAGAACAAATGCTGATGTCTTCCCATCTCCAGCCGTCGAGGCACCATTTCGATTTCAGCAGGGAGATGATTCAATGAAACTCTCGTTGTCCTTCAATAATGCCGACGCTATCCTAATTGAAAAGTATGCAGCGGAACGGAATATGAGCGTCCTTGATTTCGTCATGCGCGCCGTGATGAAATCCGTGGCCGAGGAGACAGAGCGCGCCGAACGAAAGGCCGCGATGCTTGCGCCGGAAAAAAAGGGATTGGACATGGCAGGCGTCAGGAACGTCGTCGAGCCGTTTTTTGGCGGAACCACCAAACCACAAAGCTCTCCCGGCTTTACGACTGACGACAGTGAAAAAGAAACCGGAAAAAAGAAAGAGAGCAATGAACACGTTTTCCGCGATTCCTGGGATAAGTGGCTTGGGAAAACATTCGGCATTGCTGTCGACGGTACTTCCAATGAACATCTTTTAGCCAATGCACGGCATGCATTCGATGAATTCCAGGCCTTGACGACTGCACGGCTCGGCAGCGAAAAAAGCCGGAGCCGTTTCTTCAGTCTTTGTGAAAAACTGCCGCTGGTGACCAGGAAGAAAATACTGTCCACCGTCGATCCGCATCAGCTTGCCTTAACCCTTTCGGAATTTGCCTCCGAGGATTTCAAGAAAGAGTTTCAGGCAATGGCGGCTGCGTATAAAGGTAAGTCCTTTGATATTCCTGTCGAGACAAAGGAATCCTGTATCGCTCTCTTCTCGGTTGCAGGGAACGTACACGACGGGATCCGGAACGCCGTCGTCGAAGCACTGGAAGCATTCGTCAGCATAACGGCACCCTTGGTCGGAAAACAAAATGCTGCGAAGACGTTTATGCGGCTCGCCCAATATATCCCGAAGCCGGAACGGCAGAAGATGCTCCTCGCCATGAACCCGCAGGCATTCGGAGAAATGCTTGTTCACTTCCTTTTCTAGCCAAAAAAAAATCTCTTCACGTGAAGGCTTAGGCCGCACGTGAAGAGATTTTTTTGCCTCTCCATTTTCGACTTCTTCTTTATCCATTCGCCGCCGCCATATTGTATTCCGCAGATTCCAACAGCAGCTTGTACACGCTCAGTTCGCGCGCAAACGCTTTTCCCTCCACTTTGTTGCCGACAATCCCATCGCGGAAGAAAAAGAACTCCCCCGTTTTGACCTTCTGCCAAAAACAGCACTCCCGCCATTCTTCCTCCAGCGGGACCGCCGTATTGATGCTGCCGCTTTGGCGCACGACGATTGGAAAGGACAAGAATCCTATCAGCTTCCATTTTCCGTTGTCGTCCAGAATATACGCGCTGGAAAGGTCGGCGACAGCTCCGACCCGTTTTCCCATGGACCAAACCGGATAATTCCGGTTTCCGTGATAATAGACGACGCCGTCCTGCTCCACAAAGATTATTTCCTCCGCCTGCACTTCTGTCCCTGCCGGCATCTCCGGTACAGCCGACGCTTCCGTAGCTGCCGGCGTCTCCGGCGCAGTCTGTACTTCCGGCGTTTCTGCGGCTTCCGGCATTTCCTGCACTGTCGGAGACGCCATATATGTCGGCGACTGCAGCATTGTCGGCGTTTCCGCCGCTGCCGGCGTCTCGGGCACCGTCCGCGCCTCCGTCTTTCCCGGCTTTTCCACCTCTGCCGGCGTTTCCGCAGCTGCCGACGCCTCCGGGACTGTTTGCGTCTCCGCCGCTGAAGTCAACGACGTCAGACCCAGCAGGCAGAAGAACAGTCCCCCCCATAGAAGCTGAAACGCATGTTTTTTATATTTCAATTCAAAGTCTCCCATCAAAACAGCTCCATCTGGTCGCTTTCCATCATGCCTTCCAAACAGCCGTGCTCCCGCAACAGCTCAATATTCGTTTTCGTCACGGCGGACGCGCGCCTTTTCAAATCGGCGACGGACGTGAACCGGCCTTCCTTGCGCGCGGCGATCAGCCCCTTCGCGGCGACCGACCCGAAACCTTTCAGCGCAGTGAACGGCGGAAGCAGCGATTTGTCGAGCAGAATGAATTTCTCCGCGTCGGAACGATAAAGATCGACGCGCTCTACCGAATAACCGCGCAAGTACATTTCCCAGGCCAACTGCAGCACGATAATCAGCTCACTTTGCTTTTGGTCCGGTTTTTCAATCGCTTCGAGCGCCGTCAGATTTTTCCGCACGGTCTCTTTACCCGCCGCAACCACGTTGACGTCGAAAGCGTCGGCGCGGATCGAGAAATACGCCGCGTAAAACGCCAGCGGATAATGAACTTTACAATAGGCGATGCGGTAGGCCATCATGACATAGGCCGTCGCATGGGCGCGCGGGAACAGGTACTTGATTTTCTGGCAGGACTCGATATACCATTCGGGAACGCCGGCCGCCCTGAGTTTTTCCACAACATCTTCTTTTATCCCCTTGCCTTTGCGCACGGATTCCATCGTCTTGAACGAAAGCAGCGGATCGACGCCTTTATGGATCAGATACATCATGATGTCGTCGCGGGCCGAAATGGCGTCGTGCAGCGTACATGTCCCCGCGCGAATGAGATCCTGCGCGTTGTGAAGCCAAACGTCCGTACCGTGTGAAAAACCGGAAATGCGAACCAGGTCGCTGAAACAATTCGGGTGCGTATCGTCGATCATCTGCCGGGTAAAGCTCGTCCGGAATTCAGGAATGCCAAATGTGCCCGAAGTCGCCCCCAGCTCTTCCGGCGTGACGCCCAGCGCCTCCGTGGAATGAAACAGTGAAAGCGTAGCCGGATCGTCAAACGGGATCGTCTTCGGGTCGCGATGCGTGATGTCTTCAAGCATCTTTATGACCGTCGGATCATCATGACCGAGGATATCAAGCTTGACGAGGCGGCTGGAAATGGAATGGTAATCAAAATGCGTCGTCACAGTATTGGCGTCGGTCTTATCCGCCGGACGCTGAATCGGCGTGAAGAAATGGACGTCCATGTTTCGGGGCACGACCATGATACCGGCGGGGTGCTGTCCCGTCGTGCGTTTCGTTCCCACGCAGCCACTCAGGACGCGCTGGATAAAGCCAGCGCGCTTATTTTCTTTTTTCCCCTCATAGAATTTCTTTGCATACCCATAGGCCGTCTTATCCGCGACGGTCGTGATAGAACCGGCGCGATAAACGTTGTCCCGCCCGAAAAGCTGTTCCGTGTATTTGTGCGCCGTAGGCTGATAGACGCCGGAGAAATTGAGATCGATATCAGGCACCTTGTCCCCGTCAAAGCCGAGGAACACGGCAAACGGGATATCATGCCCGTCTTTTATCAGCGGCTCGCCGCAGATCGGGCAGTCCATATCGGGAAGATCGAAGCCGGAACTGTAAGAGCCGTCCGTGACAAATTTGCTGTATTGGCACTTCGGGCAGCGCCAGTGCGGCGGCAGCGGATTGACCTCCGTGATGTCCGTCATCGTCGCAACGAAGGAGGAACCTACCGAACCTCGGGATCCGACGAGGTAGCCGTCGATATTCGACTTTTTGACGAGTTTGTGCGCGATGAGATAAAGCACGGCGAAACCGTGGCCGATAATCGGCGTCAGTTCCTGATCGAGACGCGCCTGCACCACTTCCGGCAGATTTTCCCCGTAAAGCTGATGGGCCCGCCGATACGACATCTCACGGATTGTTTCGTCCGCGCCAGGAATCGCCGGAGAATACAGCTTGTCCGGAATCGGCTTGAATCGCCCGCACATTTCGGCGACACGGCGCGGATTCGTAACGACAGCTTCATAGGCCGCTTCTTCCCCGAGATAATCAAATTCTTTCAGCATTTCCTCCGTCGTGCGAAGATACAGGGGCGGTTGCAGCTCCGCGTCGTCGAAGCCCTTACCCGCCATGATGACGGTGCGATAAATCGAATCCTCAGGATTCAGGAAATGGACGTCGCAGGTCGCAATCAGCATTTTCCCGAGCTTTTTCGCCAGATCCGCCACCTTGCGGTTGATATTGCGCAGGTCTTCCTCCGTTTTGACGTCCGGAAAATCCTCGCTCCGAATCAGGAACGCGTTGTTTTGAATCGGCTGAATCTCCAGATAGTCATAGAAATCCGCGATTTTGAGAAGCTCCTCCTCGCTCCGACGGGCGACGATGGCGCGGATCAGCTCCCCGGCCTCGCAAGCGGAACCGAGAATCAAGCCTTCGCGATATTCCTTCAACACCTTTTTCGGAATCCTGGGCCTCCGGTGGAAAAAACGCAGATGCGACAGGGACACAAGCTGATATAAATTGTGCAGTCCCTCCAGGTTTTTCGCCAGAATGATAATGTGATTCGCAAATTGTTGTTTGTAATCGTCGCCCGTCAGATATCCTTCCATACCGTAGATGACTTTGATATCCAGCTTATTCTCGTCGACGACGTTCATCGCGTCCGGGAAAGCCTGCACGACGCCGTGATCGGTGATCGCGATCGCGTCCCAGCCCCAACGCGCCGCCGTTTGTATCAGCTTTTTCGTCGGCACCACGGAATCCATCGCGCTCATCTGCGTGTGCGCGTGAAGCTCCACCCGCTTGACTTCGGCGTTGTCCTCCCGCTGCGCGGCGGGCTCCGACTTCATGCTTGTCGGGAAAAGCACGAGATCGCTCTCGTACCTGTCGAAACGAACGGCGCCTTTAATCCGAAGGCGCTTCATTTTTTGCATTTCGTCCAAAACGCGCGCGAATTCCTCTTTGTCGCGAATGAACGCCTTGACAATGATTCCCTGTGTATCATCGGCAATATCGAAAGACAACAAATTAGTTTCCTTGAATTCTCGGGTTTGTATAGCGCTCTCGACCGTTCCGACGACGACTATGGATTTTACTTCGTTTTCTATGGCCTGTATCTGTTCAACCGGCCCGTCGACGCCCGGGCCGAAAATACACCCGACTGCCGTTTCCTGTTTTCTTCCCTTCGCCGAACGCCCTTTGAATTTGCCGCCGCAGTTTATTCCCGCCGTCCCGGTCGCGGAAGGAGATGACGCCTCGGATTCATGCGCATGCTCACGGTGGCACGCCTCCTTATATGCCGCCGTCTTATAGATCGCGATCTCCGTATCCACGGCGTCCGATTCTTCGCCGTCGTAAGTCTCGCAAACGACGTCGACGCAGCATCCGGTCAAATCCGCCACCACACGCTGCAAACGTCCCGCCACGTCATGCTTTTCAAGCAGCGAGCCCGCGATTGCGCTCCCAACGCGCACACGAATCCGCCCATCCGAAAGATTCCGCTGGGCATGCAATAAAAGTCTTCGAATCGAAGGCGCGTCCTCCGTCACGCGCTTTACAAGCTGCAGCCAGCCTGTGGAAAGCATTTTCGCCACGTCGACGACGTCCTGATAGAAAATCACTTCGCGCAGGCCGCATTTTTGCTCGATATACAGCGCAGCAGCCGCCAGCAGGGCCTCATCGATCAATTCCTGCGTCGTCAGCACGATCTCCCATGTTTTTTCATTCGGGGAGACCTCGACATGCTTGATAAAACAATGCTGAAAAAGGGCGCGCTGCTCCTGCGTCAGTTCCATGCCCTTGACGAGCAGCCAGAATTTATTTGTTTTTTGGGGTACGATACAATATTTTTGCATAACGCGCTCCATGGATCAAATCATTTCGCGTCGACCACTGAATGATACAACGTTTCATAATGCTTCGCGTCTTTCAGGACGCGCCCCACGTAAAGGCGGGTTTCCGGATACGGGATTGCCGGGATTTCACGAAAATCCGACGGCCACTCGTATTCTTCCGCCCATTCATGCACCGTACCGCGTCCCGCGTTGTAGGCCGCAAGCGCCAGCACCAGATTCCCGTCGAATTCCCGCTCCAAAAGAGCCAAATACCATGTGCCATATCGGATATTCGTCTCCGGCTCATGAAGCTTTTGCAGGGAAAAATCGGCTTCCTCCAATTCGCCCGCGATCCATTTTGCCGTTTCCGGCATCAGCTGCATGAGCCCGATCGCGCCGCGCGGCGAATGCACGTCGTTCGAGAATTTGCTTTCATGCATGATGACGCTCGCGACGAGCGCCGGGGACACGCCGTTTGCCTCCGCGTAAAGCATGACGAGCTCTTGATAGGGATACGGATAAATGTATCTTTTCTTGACCGGCTCGATCTGGCTGATGAAATAAATGGCAAAAGCCAGGAGAACGACAAGCGCCCCGACTAGAAGCGACCTGTGCTTGCGTGCCCGATATCGCTTGTTTCGAATTTCTTTGCTCTGCACGCGACGCTCTCCTTCCTGTGCTATTTAGCCCTTCCGATGTAAGACAGCCTCCCTGACCTGCGTCATCGTCTCTTTTCGCGTCCCGCTGTTGTCGATCACCACGTCGGCCCGCCGCTTTTTTTCCCCTAAAGACATCTGCGCCGCGATGCGGCTGCGGGCCGTCTCTTCCGAATACTCGTTGCGATTCATCAAGCGCCGGAGCTGCGTCTCCGGGTTCACATAGACGACCCAGACCTCGTCCGGAATCGTCTCCCATCCCGCCTCGAAAAGGAGCGGCACATCGAGCACGACAAGCCCTTTTCCCTCCGCCCTGCAGGCGGACAGCCGATTCAGAAGGCTCTGGCGGATCAGCGGGTGCGCCGTTTCGTCCATCCACTGCTTTTCTTTTTTATCCTGAAATACGATTTCCGCCACCGCCGCGCGATCCAGCGTCCCGTCCGGCCGCAATACGCGTTCCTTTCCGTACCGGGCGACATACTTGCTCCAAAGCGGCTCTCCCGGCTCCGCAATCGCATACGCCGCTTCATCGGCGTCGAGAACCACCGCGCCGAACTCCTCGTGAAGCTGCTTCGACACCGTGCTCTTCCCGCTGGCGATTCCGCCGGTCAATCCAATGACACGCACGCACTATCCCTCATTTCGCTTCAGCCCAGTCCGTTCCGAGATGAATATCCACCGTCAGAGGCACCGCAAGCTTAACGATATGCTCCATCGTATCCTTCAGCAGCGCGGATACGGCCTCCGCCTCTTCCCGCGTCACTTCGAGCACAAGCTCGTCGTGGACCTGCAGCAGGATCCTGCTCTTGAAGCCGCCCTCCTTCAATTTCCTGTACGCCTCGATCATGGCCAGCTTGATGATGTCCGCCGCCGCCCCCTGGATCGGCGTGTTCATCGCCATGCGTTCCGCCAGCGAACGCTGCGCATAATTCCTGCTTTGGAGCTCCGGCAGTTTGCGCCTGCGGCCGAATATCGTCGTGACGAAACCGTTTTGGCGGGCGTCTTTCACCATCTTCTCCAGGAAAGCCTTGATATCTTTGCACTTCTCGAAATAACTCTCTATATATTTCGCCGCGTCCTTCCGCGAAATGCCGAGCCCCCGCGAAAGACCGTAATCGCTGATGCCGTACACGATCCCGAAGTTGACTGCCTTGGCGTGGCGGCGAAGCTCCGGCGTCACCTCGTCCATCGGGACGCCGAACACCTCCGAAGCTGTCCGGGCATGAATATCCTCGTCGTTCGAAAAGGCCCGGACAAAATTCATGTCTCCTGAAAGATGCGCCAAAATCCGAAGCTCGATTTGCGAATAATCGACGGACAGCAGGCAGTCATAGCCTTCTCCCGGCTCGAACAGGCGGCGGATCGCCTTTCCCTCCTCCGTGCGCACGGGGATGTTCTGGAGATTCGGGTCGGAGCTCGACAGGCGCCCCGTCGCCGTCGCCATCTGGTTAAAGCTCGTATGGACGCGTTTCGTCTCCTTGTCGACCAGAGCTCCCATGCTGTCAAGGTAAGTGGATTTGAGCTTTGTCCAAAGGCGGTATTCGAGGATCTTTTCAACGATCGGATGCTCGAAGCGCAGGCTTTCCAGAACCTCCGCGTTCGTGGACGCCCCGCTCTTCGTCTTTTTCAGCACGGGAAGTCCAAGCTCTTCAAAAAGAACCGTGCCCAGCTGCTTCGTCGACTTGACGTTGAAATCATGACCGGCCAGATCATAGATTTCCGCTTCCAGCGCGGCAATCTTCCGATCCGCCGCTTCTCCCTGCTCCGCGAGACGGTCGCGGTTCAGATAGATTCCCGTCCGCTCCATGTCCGCGAGCACCTCGACGAGTGGAAGCTCCATCTCGCGATACAGCGTAAGAAGGTCCAGCGCCTCCAACTGCCTGCGCAGACATACGGAAAGCTTCGTGACCGTCGCCGCATCCATCGCCGCGCGCTTCGGCTGCGGTACGTTCTCATTCGACGCATCGCCGTCGGAAAGCCAGATTGCTCCCAGCCTGGAAATCGGCGCCTGTCCCAGCGAAGCGTCGAGCAGGTATCCGGCCAGCGCCACGTCAAACAGCTCGGCGTTTGGGGCGCCTCCCGCATGGTAAAAGCTTTTCACGTCATAAGTCGCCCGGGAAACCGAAGCGTCGTTCAACAAGTCCCAAACCGATCCCCAGCCCGGAGAACCCGCTGCCGCATAATAATTTTTGTTTAATGCTGCAATGCCCGCGCCGACAATGCGGCGATGGGGAACCTTTCCCTCATAAAGCCCGACAAACGACAACATCGGCAAACGGTCGCCGCGTACCGCCGCGCAAAAATCCTCCGCGGCCTCCAACGAATCCAGCAGTTCCAACGCCGTCGGCTCCGCAGCTTCCTCACTTTGCGGAAACAGTACTGTCTCCCCCGCTGCAGGATAGAGCTTCCTGAAACTCTTTTTCGCGCCGTTCAGCCCGTAGCGGTCACAGAAATGAAAAAAGCCTTCCTCATCCGGCGTGATTGCGTACGATTCCGGCTCAAAAGGCACCGGCGCATGACAGTCGATTGTCGCCAGACGTTTGGAAAGCTCCGCCTGCGCCCGGTTCTCCGCCAGCCGTTCCTTCAGTTTTTTGCCCGAGATTTCGTCGATATGCTCGTAGACGCCTTCCAGGCTCTTGTAATCGAGCAAAAGCTTCTTCGCCGTCTTTTCCCCGACGCCCGGCACGCCCGGGATATTGTCCGAGCTGTCCCCCATCAGTCCTTTGAGATCGATCAGCCGGATCGGCTCAAAGCCGTATGACTCGCGAAACGCCGCTTCGTCATAGACCGCGATCTCCGAAATGCCCTTCTTGGTAAACAGCACCCGAACGTCCTGACGGATCAACTGGAACGCGTCGCGGTCCCCGGTTACGATCATCGTATCGAAGGAACCTGACTCCGACGCGGCCGCCGCAATCGTCCCGATAATATCGTCGGCCTCATAATCGTCGATTTCTATAAACGGAATGCCCCACGCTTTCAGAAAATCACGCAGTATCGGCACCTGAGAGGAAAACTCCTCCGGCGTCTTGTCGCGCGTACCTTTATATTCCGCGTACATTTCCGTGCGAAAGGTATGGCGGCTCTTGTCGAAAGCCACGACCATACGGTCCGGCCTGTATTCCTGAATCATCTTCACCAGCATATTGGAAAAGCCGTGAACCGCGTTCGTATATTCCCCCTGCGGCGAAGTCAGCAGCGGCAGCGCGTAAAAAGCCCGAAACATCAGGCTGCTGCCGTCCAGGATCATCAGGCGTTCCTTCATTTTTTCCTCCCGCTATTGGCGTCCGCTTTTTCCGTCAGGCCCTGATGGCGTTCAGGCGTATTTACCGCCGATTCTTTCACTGCCGGAGGCGGCGCGACGTTCTTCAGGCGCAAAACATTGTCCTTCCCAAGCGTTCCCGAAAGACCGAACAACGGCTGGAGGCCGTCCAGACCAACGTACCATTGTCCACCCCAATACTTGCCCGCAGCCGCACCGAGATCCGTCGAGAGCATCTGCGCGTCCCAATCGGAAGTTACAGGACGTTTCATGAGCGCGGAAACAGGCTTGATCGGAAGATAAAGACCATCTTCCGTCTTTACCGCGCGGCCGGAAATCCAAAGATCGTTGATCTCCACCCGGTACGTGCAGGGAAGAAACGTGGGCTCGCCGTCCGAATCCTCGATTTTATCCGCAATCTCCGCGTCCGAAACGAAACCCGCGACGCCAAACTCCGCCAACGCTCTTTTTACCGTCTGCACGTCAAGGTACTGGCGGCCGTACCCGTCGGGATAGATATAATAGGCCACTCTGCCATCCGGCGTCTGCTCGATGACGATGCGCTCGTAATCGATCTCCACCGGCGTGCCGATATCAGTCAGCTCATAGAGCTCCTCGACATTCTCTTCCTTCAGGCGGATGCAGCCGTTCGACACGTATTCGCCGATGGACCACGGCTTATTGGTGCCGTGAATGCCATACGTCTGATAGAACCGTATCCATCGATAGCCTAGAGGATTCTCCTCGCCGGAGGGCACCTTCTTCTTCGTGTCCTTCGGGTCGATCCACTCGGGATTCTCCTCCATATCGAGCACCGAAAAGCTGCCGATCGGCGTCTGCGACTCCGGCGCGCCCACGGCGATCGGATACATCGTCACCTTTTTCCCATCCCGCCAGAAGGTCAGGATACGGCTCGCCAGATTGATCGTGATCTTTTCCTCCGGCTGCGCGCTCGCCACCTCCCCGATATTTCCGGCGCCGCACCAAAGGGAGAGAACCGCCAGCACTGCCGCTATTTTTCTTTTCATCTCGTCACACTTCTTTTCCTTAAGATTCACCAGGGGTATTCCAAGATATAGATTTCCATATCCTGCCGTCCGAATTCGAGCGCTTCCTCATGTGTGTCGAAAGCGACGTCGATGATATTGCCGACGATCGCGCCGCCCGTGTCCTCGGCGACCGCCTCGCCGTAGCCGGGAATAAAAACGCGTGTGCCAAGCGGGATGAAGGAAGGGTCAACCGCGATGACGCCCCGGCGCAGCGGCGTCCCGCTGGCAGTATAATGGCCGTTGCCGGGATCGTAGGCGCTGTACGCCGTCGCGGAAACGTAGACGACCTGTCCTTCCCGCACGGCTTTTTCATGCAGCTCTTTGTCATGAGCCGCTTTTTGCCGTGCGGCTTCCTGTTCGGCCTTTTCCCGTGTCTCCGTCTCCTTTGCGGCCTCCGGCGCTTTCTTTAAGTCCTTCTTTTTCAGCTCGGCCTGCGTGATCGGCCCGCAAATGCCGTCCACCTCGAGCTGCCTGTCCCGCTGGAAACGCCGTACCGCTTCCGTCGTGGCTTTGTCAAAAACGCCGCTGGGCTTCCCTTTCAGATATTCCAGCTCGATCAGCACCTTCTGCATTTCCTTCACAGCCGCGCCCCGCGAACCTTCCCGGAGCAGCGCCGCGGCAAACGCAATCTGCATGGAAAACAACAGGATAACCAAAGCTGCTGCCAGCATGAAAAGATTCCGTTTCATTCGCTTCACCTCGCTGAAAACTATACGATAATTATATCTTTTCATGCCCGCCCTGTCAAAGCGACGCGACAGCAGAAAAGCAGCCGCTTTTTCAACGGCTGCTTTTCTGCTGCGTCTTTAGTTCTTGTAAAAGTGCCCGATCGTCCTCCGTCAGCTCCGCTTTTTCGAGCAGGTCGGGCCGCCGCTCGAAGGTGAGGCGCAAAGCTTCGCGGCGACGCCACGCGGCTATTTTCGCATGATCGCCCGAAAACAGGACCTCCGGCACAACCCTGCCGTGATAATCGCGAGGCCGCGTGTACTGCGGATACTCCAGCAGGCCGTGATAAAACGAATCGGTCGGAGCCGATTCCTCCGAGCCGAGAACCCCCGGTAGCATGCGGGCGATTGCATCGACCATGACCATCGTGGGAAGCTCCCCGCCGGTCAGCACATAGTCGCCGATGGATACGACCTCGTCCGCAAGCTCCTCAATACGCGCGTCAAAGCCCTCGTAATGCCCGCAGATGAACACAAGCTGATCGAAAACCGCCAGCTCCTTCGCTTTTTGCTGGCTGAAAACCTCGCCATCCGGACTCGTCAGGATCACGCGCCGCCGCTCGCAGCTCGTCGTGTCCATTAAAAACCGTATGGCGCGAAACATCGGCTCCGGCTTCAGGACCATGCCGCTGCCGCCGCCGAATGGCGAATCGTCGACGTGCTTATGACGGTCGAAGGAAAAATCCCTCGGGTTCAGGATATGGATATCCAGGATCCCGTTGTCTTTCGCACGGCGAATAATGCTGTCGTCAAAAGGCCCCGAAAACATCGACGGGAACAGGGAAACAATATCGATCCGCATTATTCCACCACTTCCGGCATAGCAACGACCATTTTCCCCTTTTCGATCGAGATTTCCCGGACGACCTTCTTAAGCGCGGGGACGAGGACGTCCTCCCGCCTGCCGGGTTGCGATACGACATAGACGTCGTTGCTTCCCGTCCGTATGACGTCCGTAACCATGCCGAGCGGATTCCCGTCCGTATCCGAGACGGCCAGACCGAGAATATCCGACGTGTAATACTCGCCTTCCTTCAGCGGAACCGCCTCCGAGCGGTCGACAGAAAGGAAGGCGCCGGTCAGCGCCGCGGCAGCCTCGCGCGAAGAGATTCCCTCAAAGGTCATCAGCACATGGTTTTTCTGATAGCGGACGCCCGCAATATCCACGAACCTGTCGCCGATATAGCAATGCTTCATGCCCTCGAACCGATCGGGAAAATCCGTCATCGGGATGATCTTCATTTCCCCCCCAACGCCGTGCGGAGCGCCCGCCTTTCCGACGATGATCCGTTTCTCAGCTGCGGATGGCGATGACTTTTCCATCTTCAATCAAAACCTCGACGTTCATCATCGCATGGAAATCGTCGCCGACCCTGACCTCGACCTGGCGCTCCAATTGCCCCTGCACGATTTCCGCGCCGAGCGCGAGCTTGCCGATGTCGGCGAGCTTCTGCTCCGCATCCGCCTTGAAGGCCTCGCGCTGCTGCCGCTCCGCCGCGAAATGCTGGCGAATCGCCTGAAGCGCCTGCAAGTTGCCCTGCGCCTGTTCCTGTACGACGCGCTTTTCTTCAAGATCGATCTGCTGAAGCTCCATCGTCACCTGCTGGAGCTTCTGCGAAAGATCGTCGCTGATGCGCTTTCTGAGCTTTTCCGTCAGCTTTGCCTTGATCGTGACCGGCATTTTCAGACTGATGCTGTCCATTTGTTTCTCCTTTTCCGCCGGGAATTGGAATACCCCGACAAAAACAGCGGCAATCGCCCCTCAAAAGGGCATATTGCCGCATATCTCTCAGATGATCTCCACAGTGACCCTTTTGTTCCCACGGGTGGCCGCGGCCTTGACGACCGTCCGCAGCGCTTTCGCGATACGGCCCTGCTTGCCGATGACCTTGCCCATATCTTCTTGCGCCACATGCAGCTCAAACACGGTCATGCGGTCCTCTTCCTTTGCCTCGACGACGACCGATTCCGGATGATCTACAAGAGATCTGGCTATGATTTCAACAATCTCTTTCATGTGAATTCCTCTTTCTTCGGGAAGTGACAACCCCGCAGAGAGATCTCGCTCTTTCTCGCGTGGAATTATTTTTTCTTCGCGTGCTTCAGAGCGTCGAACTTGGCCATGATTCCCTTATGGCTGAGCAGCGAGCGGACCGTGTCCGTAGGCTGCGCGCCCTTCTGAAGCCAATCGAGCACCTTCTCCTCGTCGACGTTGACCACTGCCGGCTCCTTCGTGGAGTCGTAGTTTCCGACGATCTCGATGAAACGGCCGTCGCGCGGCGAACGGGAATCGGCGACGACGATGCGGTAAAACGGCTTCTTCTTCGCGCCCATACGGTTCAGACGAATTTTAACTGCCATGGTATTTTCACCTCCTTATCATGATGCATATTTATGAAAGCAGAAATGACGTCACGGAAGGAACGGCAGGCGGAACCTCGAAAGGCCCTTCCCCTGCATTTTTTTCATCTTTTTCATCATTTTCCGCATTTCGGCAAACTGTTTCAGGACTTTGTTGACGTCCTGTATGCGCGTTCCGCTTCCCTGCGCGATCCGCTTGCGGCGGCTGCCGTTGACGATCGTGATGTCCGCGCGCTCCGCCGGCGTCATCGAGCGGATGATCGCTTCGACATGCTTGATCTCCTTGCCGTTGAGATCGACGTCGACGCCCTCGAGCTGCTTCTTGACGCTGCCCATGCCGGGCAGCATTCCGAGAATATCGCCGAAGGAGCCCATCTTGCGAATCTGCTGGAGCTGGTCGAGAAAATCGTCCAGCGTGAAATCGTTCTTTCGGATTTTCTTCTCGATCTTTTTGGCTTCCTCGGCGTCGTAAACGCTCTGCGCTTTCTCGATCAGCGAGAGCACGTCGCCCATGCCGAGGATACGCGAGGCCATGCGGTCGGGGTAGAACGGCTCCAACGCGTCGAGCTTCTCGCCCATGCCGACGAACTTGATCGGGCAGCCAGTGACCGCCTTGACCGAGAGCGCCGCGCCGCCGCGCGCGTCGCCGTCCATCTTCGTCAGCGCCACGCCGTCGACGCCAAGCTCCTTATGGAAGCTCTCGGCGACATTGACCGCGTCCTGTCCGGTCATCGCGTCGACGACAAGCAGGATCTCATGGGGCTTGACCTCGGCCTTGACCGAGCGAAGCTCCTGCATCAATTCCTCGTTGATATGGAGACGTCCGGCCGTATCGATCAATACGACGTCGAGGGCGTGGGACTCGGCGTACGCCAGCGCGTTTTTCGCTATCGTCACCGCGTCCGTGCCCGGCTCCATGGAAAAGACCGGCACGCCGACCTGCTCGCCGAGTACCTGCAACTGCTTGACAGCCGCCGGGCGGTAAATATCGTCAGCCACGAGGAGCGGATGCTTGCCCTGTTTTTTCAGGTTCCTCGCCAGCTTGCCCGCCGTCGTCGTCTTGCCCGAGCCCTGCAGGCCGACCATCATGACGACCGTCGGAGGCTTCGGGGAAATGTTCAGGCGGCTCTGCGTGCCGCCCATCAGCTCCGTCAATTCCTCATTGACGACACGGATCACGGCCTGCGCGGGCGTCAGCGTTTCCAGTACGTCCTGCCCGATCGCGCGCTCCTTTACGCGCTTGACGAAGTCCTTGACGACCTTGAAATTGACGTCCGCCTCGAGGAGCGCCATGCGGACGTCGCGCATGGCTTCATTGACGTCGTCCTCCGTCAGCTTCCCGTGGCTGCGGAGCTTTTTGAACGACTCCTGCAGCCGGTCGGCCAATCCCTCAAAAATCATTTCGTATCCTCCAGCCCCGCCAGCGGAGCAAGCAATCCCAAAAGCTCATTTTTAGCGTCCGCGTCGTCCGTACGCAGCGCCCGTAATCTTTCATACGCCGCCGCCAGCGTCCTGCGCTCGTCGTCGCGGCGGGCGAGCAGCCCCAGACGGGCTTCGTAATCCTCCATCGCCAGCTCGGAACGATGCAGCATATCATGCACCGCCTGCCGGGAAATACCAAGCGCGTCGCCGATCTCCGACAGGGAATAATCCTCATACAGGCTCATGGACAGGCAGCGCCGCTGCTTTTCTGTCAAAAGCGCTCCGTAAAGATCAAACAACGCCGAACGGCGCAAGAACTCTTCCAGCATAACCTTCACACCCACGCCAAATTCATCGACCTGCACAGTATAACGGATATCCGCCCCCCTGTCAAGGAAAATTCCTTGTCATCTAATAATTTGGAATGCAAAAAGAAAACCGCCTCCGTTGCAAAACGAAAGCGGTCGTTGTTGAGATACCTTACTCTACCGGAGGTACGTCCTTCTCCTCGAGACGCATGAGCATGAAGCAATAATCCGAAAGACGGTTGATATAGAGCCGGTCGACCTCCGCGACCTCCTCCTCCTTCGCGAGACGGAGCATCTGCCGCTCGGCCCGCCGCGCAATCGTGCGCGCGAGATCGAGCATCGCGCCGCCCTTGGTGTTGCCCGGAATCAGGAAGCATCCGAGCGCGCCCACTTCGTTCTCGATGCGGTCCATTTCATTTTCCATATCCTTGATATGGTACTCGTTGATCATCGGGCGGGCGCCGATGCTGGCGAGATCCGCCATGAAGTTCGGGATGTCCCGCTGCAGCGCGAGTATCAGCTGCTGCACTTCTTTGTTCTCGCAGAAGGCGCGCGCCATGCCCAGCGCGGAATTCATCTCGTCAATGATGCCATAGGTCTCCACACGGAGCGAATCCTTGTCCACACGCTGTCCGGTGTAAAGGCTCGTCTGTCCCTTGTCGCCCGTTTTCGTATAAACGCCCATGCTCTTTCACCTCGTTTATAATATTGCTCAGTCGAAAATCTCGGTCTCGTTGAAGAAAATATGGATCTCCCGCGCCGCGCTCTCCGGGCTGTCCGAAGCGTGGACCGCGTTCTCGCCCTTGCTGGCCGCGTAAAGCTTGCGGATCGTGCCTTCCGCCGCTTCCTTCGGGTCGGTCTTGCCGTTGATCTCGCGCACCTTGGCAATGGCGTTGTCGCCCGCGAGCACCATCGCCAGGATCGGCCCGGAGGTCATGAAGCTCTCCAGCTCCCCGTAATACGGACGGCCGATATGCTCCTCATAATGCTTCGCCGCGACTTCTTTCGTCATCTTCATCATGCGCGCCGCAATCAGCCGAAGCCCGGCGTCCTCATAGATCTTGATGATGTCCCCCGTATGCCCCGCCTTGAACGCGTCCGGCTTTACAAGTACCAATGTTTTTTCCATAAATCGCTTCTCCTTTTGTGAAATATTAATCAATCTCCTCAACTATTATAAAATCCCTGCCCCAAAATGTAAAGACATATCCATAACAAAAGCCCCCGCATGTCGAGGGCTTTATACTTGCACAAATATATGTTCTATGTTATACTGAATTTTGAAAAGGTGTTTGCCATCAATGGGCAGGCGGTCGATACTCAGCCCCTGGAAGGGGGTAGCGCTGATGACGAAATACGATTTTTTCGCGTTGATTTTGTCTTCGCGTTATGTGTTATCGCTCTGAAAGCATGAGAAAAGCCGCCTCTTGCTGATCCCCGGCACAGGCGGCTTCTCAAAAAGTTGTCCACTCGGGGCTGACCGTTTGCCGGTAAGCATCTTTTCTTGTCTACATTATACCACATTCTCCGCCGCTGTCAACGCTGTTCTCTCATAACAAAAGCCCCCGCAATGCGGGGGCTTTTGAGTTGTACTTTGGAAATCAGAAGTAGAAGCCGAGCTCGGTCCAGACAGCGTTGACCTTGTGGCCACTATTAATCTCCTTGCCATTGTAGTACTGCACCTTGCCGAGGATGTTCTTCAAGAAGGTGTAATGTACGCCAATCTCGAAGCCCTTCTCGCCGCCGTTCATGGCGCCGTTTTCACGGCAGGTCGGATGAATCGTAGCGAAGTCGCCGAGGTGACGATAAGCGACGAATGCGCCCCAGGAGCCCGGTTTCGCCTTGTCAGCGCCCTTATAGTTGAGCTGGAGAGAAGCAGCGTTCTTATAGCCCCGATGATTAAAGTTGCTGCCCGAAGGTCCGTTAGTGTCATCAGCCAGGTTTGTGAACGCATATGAACCCGTAATGTTCACGTTCTTATCAAACTTCCAACCAAGACCGATATCGAAGATATCAAGATTGTCCTTGCCAGTATTGTACAGCGTGTTGTACTTATCGCCAGTGACATGATGCCAGCCAAGACCCCAGCTGAGCTTCTTCTGCGTCCCGAAAACCTCAACGCCATAATAAGTGGCAGTATCTCCACCATTATTCCGGTCATTAGCCCTTGCCCCTGGCGAATTAGTTGCACCATCGGAAGAATAGCCGCCATGAGCAAAAGCTTTGGCATTGTTCAAATTGAGGCGACCGCCACGAAGAGCAACCTTGATGTCCTTGCCAATGACAGCTTCGGCACCAGCAATACGATAATCCAAGGTCTGACCAAAATCAGAAGGTGTCTTCACATTGAATTTGCCAAGTTTGATCAGGACGTTGTTGTACTTACCTTCGACCCAAATGCGATCCAACGTCAAGCTGCGACTGTCATCATTAGCTGCAGAATCCATATCGTTGGCACTACCATAATCCAAACGCGCCTTGCCCGTCCAGTTCTTGTTGATCTGCATCTGCGGCTCAAGACGGAGCAGAACCTGATTCGTGTTCGCATGAGCATCACCAGAATTATTAGCGTCCTGTCGAATACGATCCGAATTATGCTCCTCGTGGCGCGTAATGTAACGATAACGAACCATGCCCTCCCACTTCACATTGTCGACCTTCTTCTCGAGGGCGGCAACGCGGACGCCGAGGTTGTTCAGCTCATCGGCGAACTCAGCGGCCAGCTTGTCGATCAGGGCCTTGTCTGCGCCATTGGCGCCCTTCGCCATCGCGCGGGCAACCATCTGAGCCATCTCATAGCGGGTGATCTCCTGATCGCCGCGATAGGTGCCGTCGCCATAGCCTTCGATGACGCCGTCAGCAGCCAGCTGAGCAACAGCGTCATAAGCCCAATGATCGGCAGGGACATCCTCAAACGGGTTCGCAGCGGCGAACGTCGTCGAGGCTGCGCCAACGACCAGCGCGGTCGTCAGAGCGGATACGAGAGTTTTCTTCATACAGAACTCCTCCTTAAAATAAATAAATGATGTTTGCCGGAATGTTCCGGCGCGGCAGCCTCAGTCGCCGCGAGGATTCTGCATGAGTGTCCACGTTTCCTCGGTGCGTCTTCCTCTGGTAGACCTCGGCTATTTCGCAGTGTAGCACACTTTCAATTCGGTTGCAAGTCTTTTTTGATAAGTTTTTAAAATTTTTTTGCCACGTCTTTGCCCAATCCCCCGCAAACTCCACTGCCGCAACTGCTCCAAAAGTGCGAAACGACAAGGATAGAAGGAGTTCGCTTCTCTCCATTTCAATAAAAAAGACGCGAAAAATATACGGAAAATTTTTCGCGTCGGCATACTCATATTACTTTTTTTCTTTCAACGCTCCCCGCACGATTCTCGCCTGCTGCGCTCGTATCCACGCTCCTACGGCCTCGCCGCGCAATTCTTCCGGTGCTTCGCTCCCCTTCACGGCGCACAGTTTTTGTATCAATTCGTCATACCGCACGAAGTACGGCGCCAATTCGCCGTGATCTGCGGCGAAGACGTGCAGGACTTCCTTCGCGGGCACGGGCAGCCTGGAAAGCGCCATGAGCAGCGCGGCGATCTTGCCCGGCTTTTTCAGCCGCGACGCCCGCATATGCTCGGCTATGACAAACTCCGCCACGCGAAACCATTGCCTCGGCAGCGTCATTCTTTGATTCCACGCGGCGAGCACAGAAAGCCCCTTCGTCTCATGACCGTAATGGTGCGGCAGCATGTCCGCCGGCGTCGCACCTTTCCCAATATCATGGACGAGCGCGGCGAAACGGACGACGACATGATCCGTCCTGCCTGCGACTTCATCCACCGTCGCCATCGTGTGCTCGAAGGCGTCGCCCTCCGGGTGAAACGCCGCCGGCTGCGTTTTCCCGATCAGCGCGAATAGCTCCGGGAATACCGTTTCCAATAGATCGGCCGCAAGCAACGTGCGGAAAAAGACGGACGGCCGCGGCGCAGCCAGCGCCCTCGAAAGCTCGCCGAAGACGCGCTCCTGCGGCTCGGCCATGAGCTCCTCCCGGCAATCGCGCATGAAGCCGATCGTGCGCGGTTCTACCGTATAGCCAAAAACGGCGGCCTGCCTCGCCGCCCGGAGGGCGCGCACCGGATCCTCCGTGAACCGTTCCGACACGGCGCGAATCCGCCTGCAACGAATATCTTCTTCGCCGTCGAAGAGGTCGATCCGCCGCGACGGCGTCCCATCCGAAAACAGCTCCAGTGCCATCGCGTTCATCGCCGTATCCCGCCTTGACAGGTCGTCCTCCAAAGTCACGCTCTTATCCGAGAAAGCGTCGAAGCCCAGGTACCCCTTTCCCGTCTTTCGCTCCGTGCGGGCGAGGGCGATTTCCGACGAACGGCCGTCCACGTCCAGCAAAAACACGGGAAACGAGCGACCGACCTTTTGCGCCTCCGGAAATAAAGCGCAGAAATCCGCCTCGCCAATTCCCGCCACGACGTAATCCTTATCCTTCGGTTCCGCCCCGCGCAGCGAGTCCCTCACCCAGCCGCCGACGATCGCCGCCCGGCCTCCGGCCTCGCGCACCCGCCGTACAAAAACATTTTCTTCCATAATAATAACCCACGATTTGCACAAAAAGGCGCGAACACAAATGTGATTCGCGCCTTTTTCCTTAAGGAAACACTGAATAAGTCCCTCCGCGCCTCTGCCGGGTCTTTTTCCGCCTGTCGTTGTCAAATCCCTCTCGACGTAGCGATGCTACGCCTTCGAGGGATTTTCCTAGACAGTCGAAAAAATCCCTCGACAGATGCACGAATTGACTTAATCAGTGTTTCCTTAATTCAATCCTTAACGATATGCGCGCCTCGCCTGTCGACGCCCAGCGCAAGGAACCGCGCCCCGACTCCGTGCTCCCGGAACGCGCCGACCATCGCTTCGCCGATCTCCGTCGCACGCTCTGCGGTGTAGGCGATAATGCACGGTCCCGCGCCGCTCATCGCGACGCCGAGCGCCCCCGCTTTTTTCGCGGCGGCGAATACGTCGTACATGCCGGGAATCAGCTTCGACCGGTACGGCTGATGGAGCGCGTCGTCAAAGGCGTTGCGCAGGAACGAGGCGTTGCCCTTTGCCAGCGCGCCGACCAGGAGCGCCGCGCGCCCGATATTGAATACGGCGTCCTTCATCGGCACTTCCGAAGGAAGCGCGTTTCTCGCCTCCTTCGTCGACAGGTGGAAGTCCGGGACGGCTACGACCAGCTTCAGAGAAAGCCGGGGCAGGAACGAAAAGCTTTCCGGCACGCCGTCCGCGACGAGGCTGACCGTGAAGCCGCCATAAATCGCCGGCGCGACATTGTCCGGATGTCCCTCGAGATCCGTCGCCACCTGCAAAAGCCCGCGCCGGTCCAACGGATTGCCAAGCAGCACGTTCGCCGCCTTCAGCGCTCCGACGATAGCCGCCGCGCTGCTGCCGAGCCCCCTCGAAAGCGGGACGCCGTTCTGCATGCGAATGATCGCGCCCCGATACTCGCCCTCCGCGCCGACACGGCCGAGCAGCGTCCGAATGGAACGCCACGCGAGATTCCGCTCATCGGTCGGGATATTCTCCGCGCCTTCGCCTTCCACATAAATCTTGAGCTCCTGCTCCTTGAGGAGCGTCAATTCGATATCGTTATAGATCGTGCAGGACACGCCGAGGCAGTCGAAGCCCGGGCCGCAGTTCGCGCTGGTTCCCGGCACACGGATCTTGATTGATTTTGCCATGTCACTCCACCTCCGACGTCGGCGGCGTTTCCACGCGAATCACACTGGATATCCGCGTCACAACAGGCATGGAAGCAAGCGTTCTCTTCGCGCGCTCGATACGGCGGTGCTTGACATGATGCGTGATCGCGACGATTTCCGCGAGATCGCCGACCTTCCGCGTCTGAATAACGGAGTTCAGGCTGACGCCCTCGTCGCCGAAGGCCGTCGCGATAGCGCCCAGCACGCCCGGCATATCGGCCACCAGCAGCCGCACATAATAAGCGGAGACGGTCTCTTCGATCGGGCAGAGCTGCTTTTGCCCGAACACCTGGAATCCGACTTCATGCACTTCGCCGCTGACGATACCGCGCGCAAGGGAAACGATATCCGCGATGACCGCCGAGGCCGTCGGACGGGAACCGGCGCCCCGGCCGTAAAACATCGCCTCGCCTATCGCGTTGCCTTTGATGAAAATCGCGTTGAACACGTCGCTGACCGACGCCAACGGGTGCTCCTTCGGCAGGAACGCCGGATGCACGCGCACGTCGACGCCTTTTTCCGGAGAGTCCTTCGCGATTGCCAGCAGCTTGATCACATAGCCGAGCTGACGGGCGTAGTCGATATCCTCCGGCGTAATCTCCGTAATGCCTTCCACAGAAACAGACTGGAGCGTCACGCGCGTATTGAAGGCCAGCGAAGCTAGGATGGCCGCCTTTCTCGCGGCGTCCAGCCCTTCGACGTCGGCGGCGGGATTCGCCTCGGCGTATCCCTTGTCCTGCGCTTCCCTGAGCACCGACTGATAGTCCTCGCCCAGTTCCGTCATTTTCGTCAGCATATAGTTCGTCGTGCCGTTGACGATGCCCATGACCTCGGTAATGCGGTTCGCCGTCAGGCACTCCATGATCGGGCGTATGATCGGGATGCCGCCGCCCACGCTGGCCTCAAACAGGAATCCCACGCTGTGCGTCCCGGCCGCGTCGAACATGTCGGCGCCAAACTGCGCGATGACGTCCTTGTTGGCTGTCACGACGTGCTTTCCGGCCTCCATCGCTGCGAGCATATACTCCCGCGCAGGGTGCAGGCCGCCCATCAGCTCGACGACAATCGAGATATCCTCGTCCTCAAGGATATCCTCGATCCTATCCGTCACAACAAGGCCGTCCATATACGGGCGCGGCTTTTTCGCGTCGCGGACGAGCACCGTCTTGATCTCCACAGGCGCGCCCGCCTTTTGCGAAACTTCTTTCGCGTTTTCATGAAGCACCTGAAGGACGCCGGAGCCGACTGTGCCGGCTCCTAAAAGCCCTATTTTAATCGGCTTTTCCATGCCGTCTTCTCACTCCTGTCCGAGGATTTCCAGCCGCTTGACGCCGTCGAGCGAGCGAATCTTTTCCAGAAGCTCTTCAAGCCCCGCCGAAAGATTGCGCGTCTCGATGGAAATCGTAGCGCTCGCCACGCCCTGAAGCGGAATATCCTGCACGATTGTCAGTATGTTGCCCGAAAACTCGGAAATCACGTTCAGCACCTTCGAAAGGATTCCTTTCTTGTCCTCCAGCAGGAACTTCAGCGTGATGATTTTGTTCCGGCTCGCCTCGTAAAAGGGAAACACATAGTCCTTGTATTTGTAGTAAGCGCTGCGGCTCAGATTCATTTTCTCAACGGCCTCGTTGATCGTCCGCGCTTCACCGCGTTTCAGGATCTCCTTCACCTTGATGGTTTTCTTGATTGCTTCGGGAAGGATATTCTCCTGCACCAAATAGAAACCGTTCGTTGCTTTCTTCATACCTGTTGCCTCCGTTTGTATCCAATGGAACATTTTCTGCATGCGAGGGATATTATACCATTCCTTATATAATGATTGCAATAGAAAAAGAGTCCGCGGAGCAAAAACAAAAAATCGAGGCATGCCGAACGACACGCCTCGTTTTTCATATTGTTTCTTACCGAATCCCTTTTTCCCTGCCCCATGCGCTGATCTTATCGTACAACGGCGTCGGGACATGATATTCCTTCCCGAGAACCGGCACGCGGTGAACGAGCCCGTCAAACTCTGACGGTCCGCCGTGCGCCACGTCCCGCTGCATGGAGGTCCTGAGGTCTTTGGTAAAGGAATCCATCAGCTTCAGGTTGACTTCCTCCAGCGGCTTTTCGAACCGAATGCCCATGCCGTGTCCCAGCGCCTCGATTTCCCTGACCAGGCCGACGAACATATCTCGCGGCTCCCCGTCCCGCATGAAATCCCCGCTGACCGCGTCGAAATAAAGACCGGCCGCGCCGAGGGGCGATACATAGCTGAATTTTTGCAGTGCGTCGCGCTGTATCTGCTCGGTGAAATGGCCTTCAATCCCCGCCTCGTTCAGGACCGGCTCCAACTTTTTCGCCAAATCTTCCAGCTTGCGAGGCTCTCCCGAACGGTAGCCGTAAAACACGCGCAAGATCTTCGAGGGCTGCGCTACGACGCCGGGGGATTCCATCATGCCGTAAATGTAGACGCAGCCGTCCAGCACCGTCGCACCCGGCAGTTCCTTCTGCATGACCGCGCCCGTGCCGAACACGTTCAGGAGTGGAATGACAAGGGTATTCTCGCCCGCGTGCTTCCGCACGAACTCGATAGCGGCCGGAAGGCTGTAATACTTGAAGCAGACGAAAATCACGTCCGGCGTATCCTTGTATTCGTCGATCGCGCAGGCCTTCGCCGTCGGCACGGGAAGGTCGCCCCGGTGCGCGGTGCGAAGCATGAGCCCGTTTTCCTTCAGCGCCGCCAGATGCTCGCCGCGCGCGATGAAGGTCACTTCGTTTCCTCCCAGCGCCAGGTATCCTCCGACGATTCCGCCGACGCCGCCCGCGCCGAGAACCACGAATTTCATTGGCGTTCCCTCCTTCCCCGTCAATACAGCTTTTCCAGTGTCTCTTCCGCAATCTTGAAGGTATGCGTCCCCTCCTCGGGGAAGCTGCGCGCCGTCACCGCGTCCTTGTATCCCTGCATCGCCCTGACGATCTCGTCGTGAAGATTCGCGAAGCGCTTGACGAATTTCGGGCAGAAGCCGCTGGAAAATCCGAGCATGTCGTTGACGACGAGGACCTGCCCGTCGCAGCCGCTCCCGGCGCCGATGCCGATGGTCACAGCATTCACGCTCGCCGTCACCTTTTCGGCGAGGCGGGCCGGCACACATTCCAGCACGATCGCGCAGCAGCCCGCCTTGTCGAGCGCCTTCGCGTCGTCGATAAGCTTCTGCGCAGTGGCGGCGTCTTTGCCCTGCACCTTGTAGCCGCCGAGCTGATTGACCGACTGGGGCGTGAGCCCGAGATGGCCGACCACGGGGATTCCCGCCGCGATCATTTTCTCAATGCCCGGAAGGATCTCCACGCCGCCCTCGAGCTTGACGGCCTGGCACCCCGTCTCCTTGAGAATGCGGCCCGCGTTTTCCACCGCTTTCTCAGCGGAGACCTGATAGCTCATGAACGGCATGTCCACGACGACGAACGTGTTTTTCGCGCCGCGGCAGACGGCCTTGCCGTGATGGATCATATCCTCCACAGTGACCGGCAGCGTCGAGCCGTAGCCGAGCATGACGTTTCCCAGCGAATCGCCGACGAGGATCGTGTCGATCCCGGCTTCCTCGACGAGCTGCGCCGTCGAATAGTCATAAGCCGTGAGCATCGTGACCGGGGTTCTGCTTGCTTTCCTTTCCTTGAATGTAGCTACGGTAAACGGTTGATTGGACATATACGGACACCTCCTAATTATTTCAGCAAACAATAGAAAAAGCTCCTTTGCCCATGACAAAGAAGCCGTATACGACCCCGGCGACAGTCCGCGCACATCTATCGTCCCGTCCGGAACGGTACGGGCGAAAACGCGGTCCCATCGAAAAAACCGGCATTGGCAGTATAACTCAAGCTTCCTGATGTCATCTGTTTGCCTGCGCAAAGGATATCATAAACATCAGTCGAACGCAATAAAAAATCCACTGCCTTTCAAAAAAAGCAGTGGACAAAACTCGTTTTCTCAGCCGTCGAGCCGATGACGATTAATAGAGGTGAGACCGCGATAAATGAGTCCCAGATCCACATCGTGGCCGCGCGAATCCATATATTTTTCAATCTTGCGCTTCACGCGCTGAAGGGCGTTGTCGATGGACTTGACCCGACGGTGAAGATCGACCGCGATCTCATGATACGACTTGCCGTCAAGATAGAGCATCAGCACGCGCCATTCGAGATCGCTGAGGATTTCCTCCATCTTCGCCTCGATGTCGATAAACTCTTCACGGCTGATGACAAGCTCCTCAGGATCCGCGATGCACGCGCCGGAAAGCACGTCAAGGAGCGTACGCTCCGAATCCTCGTCGTAGATCGGTTTGTTGAGGGATATATACGAATTCAGCGGAATATGCTTCTGGCGAGTCGCCGTCTTGATTGCGGTAATGATCTGGCGCGTCACGCAAAGCTCCGCAAACGCACGAAAAGAAGAGAGCTTGTCGTTGCGGAAATCGCGAATCGCCTTGTACAGGCCGATCATGCCTTCCTGAATGATATCTTCCCGGTCCGCGCCGATCAAGAAATACGACCGGGCCTTCGCGCGCACAAAATTCCTGTACTTATTGATGAGATATTCCAATGCGGCGCGCCCATCGGAGGTCTTGATCCGCAAAACGATCTCTTCGTCGGTCAGGTTGTCGAATTCACTAGAAACCGCTTCGTTGACCAGGGTCGCTGCGTCCGTTTCCATTCGATCTGCCTCCCAAAATAATAAAGCGTTCTATGGAACGCCTTATAACAAACCGATAGAATTATATCGCAGAAACCGCCTCTCGTCAAGAAAAGGAAGGGCTTAGGAACTGTGCATCAATAATTACAGCATCCTGCTTGTCTAAATCTGCCATAGCGTCGTTGTCGTCATTCGCCATAGCACCGCTATGACTCGCTCCTCCGCCTAGCTATGACAGATTTATCCTGCGCATAATGCAGCAATTATTTTCTCACAGTTCCTTAATTCCTGCGGTTTGGGCCATTTTTCTCATTTTTCATCAAGTTCGCAAAAATACCGCATGGCCGCCTTTTTCCATTCCCGCACGGAATAAAAGGTCCTGCGCTCTCCCAGTCGGTTTTCCGTGGAAATGCGGTCGGCTGTCTGCTCGCACTCCTCATGGCTCCGTGCGTGAAGCATCGCATAGAAATTATACGGCCATTCCGGCAATGTTTCGCGGGAGTAACAGTGGGAAACCGCCGCTTCTCGGCTCACAGCCTCCCCGACCTCGTCAAGACGTTCCTCGGGAACCTGCCAGACGCAGAGCGCGTTCGCGGAAAAACCGGCCCGCCTGTGCTGGAGCACAGCGCCGACGCGGCGAAGCGCGCCCTGCTGTTTCATTTTTCTCAAACGGGAAAGCAATTCATTTTCTTCCATGCCCGCTTCTCTGGCCAGCGCTGCATAAGGCCTAGGCGTAATCGGGATGCCGTCCGCCAGCGCGCGAACGATGCGCCGATCCGCTTCCTCCAGCATCGTATCGATCCCTCCTCTTAGGAACTGCTACGGAAAACTCCTTACTCCAAATGAAACTGCACGCGAATCTTATATTTTTTTCGTGAATGCATTGCAATCATCCGCTCCACGCCCGGCAATGCGCGAAACGCCGCAAGGAGCTCCTCTCGCCGTGCTTCCGACGGAGTCTGCAGCGTGAACCAGAGATTGTATTCCCCTTCCCTCTCATAGTTGTGGGTCACGCCGTCATACCCATTGACGCTTCCAACGACGCTTGCCATTTTTTCCGGAGCGACCCGAAGCGCAACGAGGGTCCCCTGATATCCGAGCGCGTCGGAATCAAAATACGCGCCTAAACGCCGCAAATATCCGCCTTCCTTGAGCGCCGCCAGCCGTTCGAGCAGAGTTTCTTCCTTCGTGTGCAATCTCTCCGCCAGAACGGCAAAAGGCCGCGGCTCGAGAGGAAGCTCTTCCTGCACCGCGTTCAGGATCGCCTTGTCAAATTCCGAAAGCATGGCAGTTCCTCCTCCGACGAAAAAACACCGAGCCGCCGTTTTCGCCCGGTGCTTCTGTCAACTATGCATATTTTACAGAGAATTTGCAATCACGTCAAGCAATTCTGAACGCCCTTCATTTTTTAAGGACGAATACGGCAATATGTCCAGCTCTGGAACGCCCAGCGCCTCGCGCATTCTGTCCGTCTGCTGTTTTCCCGCCCCGCGTCCCAGCTTGTCCGCCTTCGTCGCGACGACGAGCACGGGAATCCCGTTTGCCGTCAGCCATCGAAACATGTCCAGATCCGACTGCATCGGGTCGTGACGAATATCGATCAGCTGCGCGACAAAGCGTATGTTCTTCGAATGCAGCAGATATTCCTCGATGAACTTCTTCCACGTCAGCCTTTGCGCCTTGCCGGTCTTCGCGTACCCATAGCCGGGCAGGTCGACGAGGTAAAAATCCCGCCGCGCTTCCTCGCCTTCGATCTTCATGCCGACGTCGTAAAAATTGATTGTCTGCGTCTTTCCCGGCTGCCTCGAGACGCGCGCCAGATTCCTGACGCGTGTCAGCGAATTGATCAGCGAGGACTTGCCGACGTTGGACCGCCCGATAAAGACGATCTCCGGCCGCTCTTCCTTCGGATACTGCTCCCGCTTTACCGCTGAGGCCAGATATTTCCCCTGCGTGACGATTACCCGTTCTTTCACGGCTTCACCCACACATGAGACAGCACCTCGTCCATCGACGCGACGGGCACAAAGGTCAACCGCTCCCGCACCTGCTCGGGAATCTCCTCAATATCGCGGACATTGTCCTTAGGCAGAATAATCGTATGCATTCCTTCCCGGTACGCCGCCAGCACTTTCTCCTTCAAGCCTCCGATGGGAAGCACGCGCCCGCGCAGCGTAATCTCTCCGGTCATAGCGACGTCGCTCCTGACCTTGCGTTTTGTCAGCGCGGACACCATTGCCGTCGCCATCGTGATGCCGGCGGAGGGGCCGTCTTTCGGCACCGCGCCTTCCGGCAAGTGGATATGGATATCGTTTTTCTCGTAAAAATCCTTCGGCAGCTTGAAGCGAGCCGCGCGGCTCCGAATGTACGAAAGACCCGCCTGCGCCGATTCCTTCATCACGTCGCCCAGCTGTCCTGTGAGTATCAACTCGCCTTTGCCCTTTAAAATCGTGACTTCCGTCGGCAAGATGTCCCCGCCCATCTCCGTCCACGCCATTCCGGTGACGACGCCGACCTGTGGCTCTTTTTCCGCCTTGGTGTGCAAGAATTTCGGTCGGCCGAGAAAATCCTCCAGCGATTTCGCGGCCACGACGACTTTCTTGTCGTTCTCCTCCACGATACGGCGCGCCGCCTTGCGGCAGATCTCTCCCAGCTTCCGCTCCAGTTCGCGAACGCCCGCCTCCCGCGTGTACTCCGCGATAATTCGGCGGATGACGCCGACGCCGACGGTAACCTCTCCGGCCGTCAATCCGTTCTCTTTCCGCTGGCGCGGCCACAGATAGCGCTTCGCGATCTCAATCTTTTCCTGTTCCGTGTAACTGGAAAGCGTGATGATTTCCATGCGGTCGCGCAGTGCGCGAGGGATTCCGCCCATGTCGTTGGCCGTGACGATCCAGAACACTTCGGAAAGGTCGAAGGGCAGGTCGACGTAATGATCGGTAAAGGTGCAATTTTGCGCCGGGTCCAGCACCTCCAGCAGCGCGGCCGCCGGATCGCCCTGATAGTCATGGGAAAGCTTGTCCACCTCGTCCAGCAGGAAGACGGGATTTTTCACACCGGAGCGGCGAATGCCTTCCATGACGCGTCCGGCCATCGCGCCTATATAGGTGCGTCGGTGACCGCGAATTTCCGCTTCGTCCCGTATCCCGCCCAACGAGGCGCGCGTGAACTTGCGGCCTACGGCGCGGGCGACCGACGCCGCCAGCGACGTCTTCCCGACGCCCGGCGGCCCCACAAGGCAGAGAATCGGGGATTTATGTTTCGCTTCGCCGTTCCTGGCCGCCGCCTTCTCGATGACGAGCTGATGCACGGCAAGGTAATCGAGAATGCGCTCCTTGACTTTCTTCAGTCCGTAATGATCGCGCTCCAAAATGCGCGCGGCTTTCCGGATATCCAGCGTATCCTTCGTCGCCTCTTCCCATGGCAGCTCCAGCAGGCAATCAATATAGGCGCGCACGACGCCCGTTTCCGCGGAATACCCGGAGATGCCCTCCAGTCGCCGGATCTCCTTCTCAATCGCCTTTCGAACCTCGTCGGAGCACTTTTTACCCTTCAGCCGCTTCTGGTATTCCTCCACTGCGGCCTGCCGCCCGTCCTGATCGCCCAGCTCTTTCTGAATCACCTTGATCTTTTCGCGCAAATAATAATCGCGCTGCAGTTTCTCCATCTGCTGGCGGACTTCAGTGCCTAGCTTATTCTCGATCGCGAGCACCTCCAGCTCGTGCACGAGCAGGGCGTAAAGCTTCCGCATACGATCGCCGACGTCGATCAGCTCCAAAAGCGCCTGCTTATCCTCCACCGTGAGATTCATGTGGCTGGAGATCAAATCGGCCATTCGGCCCGAATCCTCGAGAATAGAAACGGAAACCAGCGCTTCCGCCGGAATCTTTCGCGTGGCCTTGACCCATTCCTCAAACCGATGTACGACGCCCCGCGTGAGCGCCTCCATTTCCATCGAAGGGATGATTTCGTCCCGAAGGCACAGCACCTCCGCCTCGTCGTACTTTTCCAGCGTCTTGATATGTCGGATGCTCGCCCGCTCTATTCCCTCGACGAGCACGCGAAGCGCGCCGCCGGGCAGCTTGAAGAGCTGACGGATCTCGGCGACGGTTCCCATCATAAATAAATCGTTGTAGTCCGGTTCCTCGATGTCCGCGTTTTTCTGCGCGACGAGCAGGATGCGCCGATTGGCCAGCATCGCCTGCTCAATGGCGCCCACGGAGCGCGCGCGTCCCGCGTCCAAATGAATGATCATCGCCGGGAATACGACCATGCCGCGCAGCGGCAGCAGTGGAATTTTCTCGGTACCCCGCATATCGGGCCCTCCTTTTATAAGGAACTGTACACAAATAACTCAGGAATCTTGCTTGTCGATATTCCGCTGTCTTCGTTGTCGCCAGTCGGCATAGCCCGCTATGCCTCCTTCCTCCGCCTCGGCAGCAAAAATATATCCTGCGCGCATCTTCCTATCTTATTTGCTTCCAGCTCCTAAAAAAGGCACTGTCATAAACAGTGCCTTTGATAATTTTCGGTATCAAGCCGATGCGACGTGCTGTCTGAGCATCTGCGCCGTCTTGCCCGAATCCATCGTCAGCACGGGATCGAGATGACGGCTGATCACTTCTTTTGTCACACGGCAGAGCGTCACGCCTTCGATCGAGGGAAGCTCAAACATGACGTTCCGCATGACGTCCTCGATAATGGCCCGAAGCCCTCGCGCCCCCGTCTTGTGTTTCAGGACCTCCCGGGCAATCAAATGCAGGGCCTCGTCGTCAAACGCAAGTTTGACGCCGTCGAGAGACAACAGCTTCTGATACTGCTTGACGAGCGCGTTTTTCGGCTCCGTCAAGATGCGGACGAGCGCTTCCTCCTCCAGAGCCTCCAGCGTGACCACCACCGGCAAGCGTCCGATAAATTCCGGAATCAGGCCGCCCTTGAGCAGATCCTCCGGAAGAATGTGCTTGAGCGTCTCGCCGATGTTCTTTTGCTCCCGCGAGCCCATTTCCGCGCCGAAGCCGATCCCTTTCTTGCCCATGCGCTCTTCGATGATCTTTTCGATACCGTCGAAAGCGCCGCCGCAAATGAACAGGATATTCGTCGTGTCGATCTGTATCAAGTCCTGATGCGGATGCTTTCGTCCGCCTTGGGGCGGAACGGAAGCCGTCGTCCCTTCGAGGATTTTCAGGAGCGCCTGCTGGACGCCCTCGCCCGACACGTCGCGCGTAATCGACATATTTTCCGACTTACGCGCAATCTTGTCGATCTCATCGATATAGACAATGCCTTTCTCCGCGCGTTCCACATCGTAGTCCGCCGCCTGAATGAGCTTCAGCAGGATATTCTCGACGTCCTCGCCGACATAACCCGCTTCCGTCAGCGACGTGGCGTCCGCCATCGCGAACGGCACGTTCAGGATACGCGCCAGCGTTTGCGCGAGCAAGGTTTTCCCGCTGCCCGTCGGGCCGAGCATCAGGATATTCGACTTCGTGAGCTCCACATCGTCGCCCGAGCGTCCGGCAGGAAGATTTATTCTTTTATAATGGTTATACACCGCTACGGCAAGAGCCTTCTTCGCTTCCTGCTGACCGATGACATACTGGTCGAGAATCTCCGCGATCTCTTTCGGCTTCGGAATGTCCTGCAGCTCTACTTCATGCTCGCCGCTGAACTCTTCCTCGATAATCTCGTTGCAGAGCTCGATGCACTCGTCGCAGATATAGACGCCCGGACCCGCTACGAGCTTTCGGACTTGATCCTGCGCTTTTCCGCAGAAGGAACATTTCATCTGGCTCCTGTCGTCCCCGAATTTCATTCTGCCGTAGCTCCCCTCTTGGACATCGTTTCCAATCGCTTACTTCTTCTCCTCTTTCGGCGGGCGTATGGAAATGACCTCGTCGATCAGGCCGTATTCCTTCGCTTCCTGCGCGTTCATGAAATTGTCGCGCTCCGTATCCTGGACGATCTTGTCCCGCTCCTGTCCCGTGTGCTTCACGAGAATGTCGTTGCCAATCTCCCGCAGGCGCAATATTTCTTTCGCCTGGATCTGGATATCTGTCGATTGTCCCTGCGCGCCGCCGAGGGGCTGATGGATCATGATGCGGGCCAGCGGAAGCGCGTACCGCTTGCCCGGAGCGCCGGCCGCCAGGAGAAGCGCTCCCATGCTGGCCGCCTGTCCGATGCAGATCGTCGACACGTCGGGGCGAATATACTGCATCGTGTCATAAATGGCAAGCCCCGCCGTCACGACGCCGCCCGGACTGTTGATATACAGATGGATATCCTTGTCGGGATCCTCCGCCTCCAAAAACAGAAGCTGCGCCACGACCACATTGGCCACGCTGTCGTCGATAGAGCCGCCGACAAAAACGATACGGTCCTTCAAAAGGCGCGAATAGATGTCGTAAGCGCGCTCTCCGCGATTCGAGCGTTCCACGACCATCGGCACATAATAATTCATGCGCGGTTCTTCATAGCTCATGTTGATTCTCCCTGAAAAAATTATTCAGCGATATTGTCGACGATGAATTTCGCCGTCTTGCGGCGCATGACCGTCACCGCGAGGTCGTTCAGGCGGCCCTGCTGGCGGACGATTTTCTGCACCTGCGCCGGCGTCGCGTTGTAAAGCTGCGCCATCATCGCAATCTCCGTGCGGATATCGTCGCCCGTGACCTCGATCTTCTCCGCCTTGGCCACCGCTTCCAGCATCAGGTCGGTGCGGACGTTCTTCTCCGCCGTCTCACGATACTGGTCGCGCAACTTCATCATATCTCCGCCCGTGTACTGGAGATACTGCTCGAATTTCATGCCCTGCTGCTCCAGACGCATCGCGAACTCACGGAGCATCTGATCGATGCGGTCCTCGACCATCACGTCGGGAATATCCATCGAAGCGTTCTCCGCCGCCTTGTCGATGGCTGCCACCCGGCGGTCGTTCTCCGCCTTCGACTCCGCCGCCTTCTCCAGCTTGTCGCGGACGTCCTTCTTAAGCTCGTCCACCGTCTTGAATACGCTGGCCTGCTGCACGAACTCGTCGTTTAAATCCGGCAGCACTTTATTCTTCAGCTTGTTCAGCTTGCACTTGAAAACGGCCTCTTTGCCCGCGACTTTCTCTGAATGATAATCCTCGGGGAATGTAACCTTCACTTCCCGTTCCTCGCCGACCTTCATACCGACAAGCTGATCTTCAAAGCCGGGAATGAAGCTGCCGGAGCCGAGCTGCAGAGGATAATCCTTGCCCTCGCCGCCTTCAAAAGCTTCGCCGTCCACAAAGCCCTTGAAATCGATCGTCGTCAGGTCGCCCATCTGCGCCTCCGCGCCCTCCGGAGCGTCCACCATCTGCGCTTTGCGGTCGCGCATCTTGTCGATATGCTGCATGACCGTCTCGTCGGTGATCTCCTCGACCTTTTTCTCAACCTTCAAACCCTTGTATTCGCCGAGCGTGACTTCGGGCTTCGGCGTCACCGTGGCTTTCAGGATGAAAGGCTTTCCTTCCTCTGCCTGCACGCGCTCAAAGCTCGGATAAGACGCCAGCTCCAGCTTCTCCTCGGCCATCGCCTCGTCAAAGACTTTCGGGCCGAATTTCTCGTAGGCCTCGTCAATCAGCGCCTCCTTGCCGATGCGCTGCTCGATGATATGGCGCGGAGCCTTGCCGCGACGGAATCCCGGAATGTTGACTTCCTTCGCGATGTTTTTCGCGGCCTGCGCTATCGCCTTGTCCCAATCCTCGGCCGCCGCCTCGATCGTCAAAACGACCTGCTGATTTTCTCCGTTTTCTCTGGAAACCTTCATAACCTGAAATGCCCTCCCATTTATCAGGAACGCCGTCCGCGCCCCTTTCTTCGCATATTGTCTGCGGTACGATCCACATACGCCGAACATACCACAAGGCATAATACCATAAATAGCCGAGAAAAACAACAAAAATACAAAAATCCCCTGCGGAAAACGTAACCTGACATTTCCCGCAGGGGTTTTTGACCTTTTTACGCCCAGACCGAGTGCATGATTTCCTTGTAAGCTTCGTTCAAATGGCGGATGATCACGTCGAACATCGCATAAACCATATCGCCGATGGGTTCACTCTCGGTGGAAATAAGAGGTATGTCGAGAAGCAGCGCGCCCTCGTCATCGAAGAAATATTTCAGCGGCTTGTACTGCTTGTTGTAGCCGTTGGCAGCCTTCATCACCGCCAGTTCGTTTTTTTCGGTCAGCGCCTTCGGCGCGACAAGCACGCGGACAACGCCGTAAATGCTGTCATCGAAAATTACGACCGTCGGCAGCTTATTTCCGTCGACGTCGATCTGGGATCGGAACAGCACCGTGTGCAGCTCGTCCTCGCGCTCCTCCACCGTGAACACATTCTCGATGTCTTTCTCCTTCAAATAGGCCTGAAATTGCTCCGCTTTCTTGTTCAATTTTCATTCCTCCCGTAATTATTATACTTGGATTATTATACCAGAATGCCGCCGGGATGACAAAAATCAGCCGCGTGTGCCCTTGGAATATGATAAAGCTTCCTAAGTGAAAGGGTATCTTACATGGCCGCCGCAAAGCCTCCCTCCTGTCGCCGGCGGATCAGCATGCGCACATTTTAAAAACAGGATATAAGTCCCGCAATATCTTTGACATTGTCTGGCAAAAAATCTCCCCTTACGCTATCGTTTTCCGGCAACGTATGGGGAGATTGCTTTTGCCATGCAGAATCTACATTACAGGCTTGTCCGGAAATAGAAGATACAGATGAACAGCACCGTCAATATAATCATGATCGTATCGGCGATGCTCGTCCGATAATTGTCCGGACTGTACCGTTTTTTCTCGTGAAACGGCCTCGCATCGAGGAATTGCATCGGATTGTCCGTGACGACCATGATCTGCCGCACGCCGACGCCCCAAGCATGGCCGAGGCTACGGCAAAGGCCGAAGCAGAGATAGGCGATGCCCAGCACGAAGGTCTTGAACGGCCTACGATAGAACCAATCCGTATCGAGGGAAATCGCCGTATGCGGCTCCATCCTCGGCAGGAACAGCAGGAACGGGATCACGGCGACAAGCCCCATGATCAGCTGATTGGAAAAATGCATGACAGTGTACGGTTCATAGCCCACCGGCCCGAAGGGCAGGAACTGGTAAAGGCTGAACTCGGGGAAGCAGCCGATGACCGTGCAAAGCACCGCGCCCAGCACCATCGCAATTTTCATATTGCTCTCGATCGGACGCTGCTCCGGCGCCATGCCCTTATCCGGCGCGAGGAAGATGAAATACATCATCTTGAAGCAGATCGAGAGGAAAGTACCGACGCTGGCCAGCTCCAAAAGCAGGGCCACCGTGCCCATGTGCGCCTCTTCCGCCGCCTCGATCGTCACCATCTTGCTGACGAAGCCGTTGAAGAATGGAACGCCCGCAATGGAGAACGCGCCGACGATAAAACAGATGAACACGAGCGGATACCGCTTCGCCATGCCGCCGAGCTGATTGATTTTCCTTACGCCCGTAGCGTAAGTGATTGCGTTGCAGCACATGAAGAGCAGCGACTTGAACAGAATATCGCAGAAGGCGTGCGCCGTAGCGCCGTTCATGCTCATCGCCGTGCCGATACCCGCGCCCGCGACCATGTAACCGACCTGGCTGACGATATGATAGGAAAGCAGCTTGATCATATCGTTTTCCATGACGGCGTAAGTGGCGCCATACAGCGCCATCAGGACGCCGACGCCGATCAGGAGCTCCGCGCCGCCGAACATGCGAAGCAGCGAATAGACGGCTACCTTCGTCGTGTAGCTGGACATGAAGACGCTGCCCGTGAGCGTCGCCGCCGGATAGCCGTCGACGAGCCAGCCGTGCATCGGTACGGCCGCCACGTTGATGCAGACGCCCGCGAGGATTGCCCAGAACGCTGCATCATAAGGACCCGACATCAGATTGTGCACGAGGATATCGCCCTGCACAAGCTTCATGATGACGCCGAAGAGTACGAGATTTCCGCTCAGCGTATGCACCAGAAGATAGCGGATGCCGGCGCTCCGGCTCGTCGGCCTCGGATCGTTCCAGATCAGGAAGGTCGAAGCGACCGCTTCCAGCTCCCAGAAGAACAGGAAGGTAATCCAGTCATGCGCCAGCACGACGCCGATGGAAGAGCCGACATATGCCATCGAGCAAAGCGCTTCCAAAGGGCTTTTGTGATGACAGCTGTATATGCCGCCGATAATGCCGAAGACGCAGAAAATCACGGCGAATATCCAGCTCAACGAATCGACGTAAAGATAATGGATCGTAAAGTCCTCGAGGAACTTGAACTTCAAATCCGTCCCCGGAGCGAAGCGGAGCATACCGAGAAGCGCCAATACCGGACAGCAGGCCAGAATCATCCTGCGTTCCTTCGGCGCGCAAAGAGCCGCGAAAAAGCCTACGAGAATGAATATGATACCGGGATGGAAATTCTCAAACATCGGAATCATCGCATCCTTTCTCATAATAATCTTCATCGCGCTGCAAGAGCGGCGTCATAATCAGCTTCGCAAGGATAATCAATATCCAGCAGCCGACAAACGCAAATGCGATCATGCCGCCCGGCTTTTGCAGGAGATGCTCCGGCTCGCTGTATCCGCCCAACGCGAACGTCACAGCGAAAACCACAAGCGCCAAAGCCGCCGCCAGGAAAATCACTTTGAACCGCTTTGCACGGTCGCCGACAAGGTCAATCAACCCAGCCACCTCCCCATCCGGCCGTAATTCCCGCCGACGCCATCTCACAGAGCTTGTAGAAATCCGGCGGGAAAATCTCCGGGTCTACGCCGAGAATCAAAGCGAGAATCGCGGTAAAGCAAATCGGGATCAGCATGCAATAGCTGATGGATCCGTATTTTCTCGGATCCTTGACCGGCTCGGGCTTGAAAAACGCCATGCGCACCACCGGCATCAGATACGCCATCGCGAGAAGCGCCGAGGCTACCCAGACCGCTACGAAAAGCGGCTTTCCGGCCTGCATAGCGCCCATCGCAAGATTCCATTTACTGATAAAGCCGACGATGAAAGGCGTACCGGCAATACCCAACGAAGCGATAGCGAAGCACCCCATCGTCACCGGCATTCGATGGCCGATTCCGTCCATTTCGCTGATGTCGTGCAGATGCGTCCTGACGATGATGCAGCCCGCGCACATGAAAAGGGTAATCTTCATAACCGCATGCGCCACGAGGTGCAGGTACGCTCCCTTGAACGCCAGCGGCGTGAGCAGCGCGCCGCCGAGCACGATATAGCTAAGCTGTCCGATGGTCGAGAACGCGAGCCGCCGTTTCAGGTTGTCCTGCCGAAGCGCGATAAACGAGCTGGCGAGAATCGTGAGCGCCGCCGCCCAGGCAAGGCAATCCGCGATTCCAAGCTCGGCGAGGAGTTTCGGCCCGAACACGAAGCCGAGTATACGAAGCACCGCAAACGCGCCAGTCTTGACGACCGCCACCGCATGGAGAAGCGCACTGACCGGCGTCGGCGCAACCATCGCGGCCGGGAGCCAACCGTGCAGCGGCATGACAGCAGCCTTGACGCTGCCCGCCATAATCATCAGTACGAAAAGAAGCTGCAATACCCAGGCGGGCGCCATATCGATAGTAAGGAAACCGCCGGGGGTAAAGTCCATCGTGCCCGCGATGCAGTATACGCCCACCGTGCCCGCGAGGAAAAGCTGGCCGGAGACGAGCGTATATGCCAGATATTTCCGCGAGGCGAGCAGCGCTTCCTCATCGCGTTCATGGAGTACGAGCGGATAACTGGAAATCGTCAGGATTTCGTAGAACACGAAGAAGGTCAGCAGATTTGACGCCATCGCGATGCCCATCGTCGCGCCGATACAGAGCGCGAAGGCCGCGAAATAACCGGTCTGCATTCCCTCATGATTGTTCCGCATATAGCCGATACTGTAAAAATTGATTGGTATCCAAAGCATCGAGGCCAGCGCGGCGAAAATCATGCCCGCCGGGTCGACCCGCATCGTGAGCCCCACCGTGTCCGTCAGGTCGAACAGCGTGTACTCGTAGGTCACGCCGTCCAGCACGCCGCCGACCATGCTGATGATGACGCCGAACATCGTGATGGAGCCGATGGCGCTCCATGTCTCACGGATATTCGGGTACTTGTTGCTCATGGAGACGAGCAGCGCCGCTAAAAAAGCGATTCCGATTGCGATAAATGGACGTGCGTCTATAACAGTCATTTGATCAGCACCTCCGGCAATCCAATATTGACGATATCCGTCACCAATGTGCTGCTGTATATGCCGAGGAACAGGATCGCGAGCCCAGTGACCGCGATGGGAACCAGCATGCTGACGGGAAGCCCGAGTCCGGTCTCCGCTTCGTGGATCTCAGGCAGCGACGCCTCGCGCTGGACGAACATCTGCTCAATGATACGGAAATAATACACGGCATTCAAAAGCGAGCTGACGACCAGCACCGCGATATAAATGTTCTGTCCGCCCTCGTAGGCCCCAAGCATCAGATACCACTTGCTGAAAAAGCCGCAGGTGGGCGGAATGCCGACCATCGAGAGCACCGCGAGCACCACGGCCACGCTCGACACGGGCATTTTGCGGTTCAGCCCGCCGAGGCGGTACAGATTGACCTCGCCGTAACGATAGGTAATGCCGCCGACCACGAGGAACAGACAGCATTTCATGAACGCGTGATTGATCAGGTGAAGCACAGCGCCGATGAAGCCGTGGACGTTTCCGAGCGCCATGCCCACAGCGATATAACCGAGCTGCGCCACCGACGAATAGGCCAGCATACGGCGGAAATCATACTGCGCCAGCGCCATGACCGAACCGATCAGGATACCGCAGATTCCCATGATGCCGAGCACGTTCATCAGCGATTCCATCACGGAATTGTGGACGCCGAAGACATAGAAGAAATAGCGAAGCATCGCGTATGCCGGCACCTTGCTCATGCAACCGGAAATGAAGCCCGCCGCTCCCGGGTGCGAGTAGGTGTAAGAATCCGGCTGCCAGCCGTGAAGCGGGAACAGCGCCATCTTGATGCCGAACGCAATCAGGAAGCACGCCACCGCGAACGCGAACAACGGCGTATGCACAAAGGGCTGGATACGCTGCCCGATGTCCGCCATATTCAGCGAGCCGGTCATCGCGTAGATGTAGCCGATGCCGATCAGGTAAAGCGACGCGCCGATCGTTCCGACCAGAAGATAACGAAAGGCCGCCACCATCGATTTCTTGCCGCCCAAAGCGATAAGACCGTAGCCGGAGAGCGACATGATTTCGAGATAAACGTACATATTGAATACGTCGCCCGTCACCGTCATGCCGCAAAGGCCGACCGTCAAAAGCCCGTACAGCGTATAATATCCGCCGTAATGCAGCCAGTCCTCGTTCTGCAGGAACGGGCGGCTGTAAAAGCTGACCACCAGCGAAATGAAAGTGATCATGCAAAGTACCGCCGTGTTGAGCGGATCGATCGCGAACTCGATACCGATCGGCGGCGCCCAGTTGCCCATCCAATAATGGACCGACTTCCCCCCCTCGGCGAGCACCTCGCGAAGCGAAGCCACCGAGCTGATAAACGCGCCCAGGATGGAAAGCTGCACCACCCATGCGCCAAGATGCTTATGCAGGCGTGAGAGCGCCAGACACAACAGCGACGCAGAAAGCGGAAGCAGAACGATGAATACAGGGCTATGCGCTCCTAAATTCATTTGCTCGCCCTCCTCAGCACCTCAGGCTCCTCCAGCGAGCCGTAAAATTCCTTGATTCGCATCAAAAGGGCGATTGCGACGCCCGTCGTGCCCATACTGACCACGATTGCCGTCAGCATCAGCGCATGCGGAAGAGGATTGATGTAGCTGGCAGGATCGACATTCCCCGGTACGAGGATCGGGATCATACCGCCCTCTTTTTGCGCGAAGCAAAGATAGAAGAAAATGACTGCGACCTGCATGACGTTCATCGCCATCAGCTTTTTCAGGTAATGCTTCGCGAGCACCATACCGTAAACGCCCAGAAAGAAAAGGATCATGACCAATGTGTAGATGCCCCGCTGCGCGAGAAATTCATTCAGCGCGTCCATCAATCATCGCTCCTTTCCACAACGGCGTCCATGATATTCAAAATCGTCATCATGACGCAGATCGTGACGCCGATCTCGATCATCAGTATACCCAGCGCGTGCATTTCATGCGCCGGCTCCATATGCACCGGCATAAAGCTGTAATCGAGGAATTTGCCGCCGCCCAGCAGCGTCAGCCAACCGGCCAGCGTGTAGATGAACGTCCCGCAGCCTGCCAATACCAAAGAATTTTTCATTTGGATATTGAAGATTGTCGCCCGCTCTCCTAGAATCAGCCGCGCCAGCACGATGCCGAATCCCATCACGACGCCGGCCTGGAAGCCTCCGCCCGGAGAAGTCTCACCCAACACGAGAACATACACCGCATAGACCAGCGTGAACGGGACGAGCATTCTAAACGCGATATTCAGCAAAATGCCGCCGAATGGATCCTTCATCATTCGTAATCATCTTCTTTCTCCGGCCTGCGTCCCATCGTCGATTTCGACAGGATCAGCGCCGCCGTCAGTCCCGACAGGTACATAACCGTCGTCTCCCACATCGTATCGAAGCCTCTGTAATCAGCCAGCGTGCCCGTTACGATGTTCGGCGAGCCGGTATCGATCTCGCTCTGCGAGATATAGACCGGAGTGATATGTTGGTTTGGCGCGCTCTGAGGATCGCCGATCTCCGGCAGGAAGATCACGCTGCTGCAAAACAGCCCGGTCAGAAGCGCGAGGACCGTAATGACAAAACCGCGCATTTACTTGCACCACCTATCCAGTTTTTTCAACGCGATCACATAGAAGATCGTCGAGACCGTACCGACGACGACTTCCGTGAACGCCACGTCCGGAGAGCCCATCATCAGATACATCAGCACCGCGCAGAAGCTGAACGCGCTGTACGTCATGATCGCACTCAGAAGATCGCGCTCGTAGATGATGCAGATGGTGATCAGGATCAGGAACACCAGCAAAATCGCCTCAACTATGTAAATCTGCATCTGCTTCCCCTCCTTTTATCTCCGCGTCCGGCAAGACCTCGTTCGGCAGTCGGTTCTTCGTCCAGACAGGGTGTCCCGTCTTGTACGCCGCCTTCGTCAGGATATGCGAGCCGATCGGATTGCCGATAAAAACGAACATCATGATAATCAGGAGCTTTGCCGACGTGATCGACACGCCGTTATACACGGCAAGGCCAAGAAACACCAGCAGCGTTCCCAGCGTTTCGCTGTTGCCCGAAGCGTGCACCCTGCTGTAAAAATCCGGCAGGCGCAGCATTCCGATCATCGAGCCGACGAGGAAGATAAGCCCCAGCCCCATCAACAGCGCCGCGATTATTTCCTGTACAGGTACGCTGGCTATCATAGTTTCTTCCCTCCCAAATACTTCGCGAGCACCACCGAGCCGAGACACCCCATCATCGCGTAGGCCATCGCGAGATCGACGTACATGCCCGGCTGATTGTCAAGGAAACCAAACAATACGATCAAAAGGATCGTGTCCGCCGTAATCACGCCCAACCCGTTCATGCGGTCGAAAATCGTCGGCCCCTGAAAGACCCGCTGCAGCATCAGCCCGATTGTCGCCAGAAGGACGCCCATCAGCACGAGAAAAAAGATTCGCACGTCAATCCTTCCCTTCTAATAGTTCAAAATCATACGATTCGCCATAGAGCCAGGCAACCTTCTTCTGCATATCGCCGCCCCGGAGTCCTTCCGCCGCGCCGACCGTCAGCGCGTGAACCTCGTACACGCCGTCCTCGGTCACGTTCATCGTCACCGTTCCCGGCGTCAGCGTAATCGAGTTTGCCAGCACGACCTTCGCCATCGGGTTGTCCGTCTGATAGCGGAAGCGCACGACGCAGGGGTCGATTTCAATCTCGGGACGCACCGTTGCGCGGATTACGTCCACATTGGCCAGGACGAGCTGCCAGAGCAGCCAGACAAAATACGCCAGAAGCTTCACCGGGTTGACCCCAAACACAAAATACCGCTTCGTATCGTCCCCGTTCGGAATCAAAAGAAGCGGATAACTGACCCACGCCGCAATGATCGAAGTCAAAACGCCATAGGTCAAAAATTTCGGCTCCGTATTCCCCGAAAGAAGCATCCAGAATCCAAACATCAGGACCGCCATCGACAAAAGATGCACCGCCGGAGACCCGACAACCCGTTTGTCACGCACGCTCTCCAAACCTGCCACTTCCCTCTGTTTTAAAATTTGATGTCCCCAAATATATTTATGTATTCGACACCCTGCGGAAATCTCCTCTTTTTCCGACAATTTTTTACAGAAATTTTCATGAAATAATCAGCCCGGTTCATTGCCAAAAAAAAGAACGGCACGGCAATTGTTGCCATGTCGCTCTCTTTCCGTCAACTTACTCTTCCTCGTGCTTCATTCGGTTGATGGCGCTGACGAGGGCCAGGATCGACGCCGTAATGATGTCGGTGTCCATGCCCGCGCCCCAATAGGTGTGTCCACCCTCGCCCGTGATGCCGATATAAGCCATCGCCCGGGACGCCTGGCCGATTTCCAGCGCGTGCTCGCTGTACGTCAGGTCTTTATAACTTACGCCCAGGTTTTGCTGGAGCGCGCTGGAAACTGCGTCAAGGCGTCCGTTGCCCCGCGCTTTGTAGGTCTGTTCCTTGCCGTTCACGAACATCATGACCTCGCCGGCACGGGAGCCGTCCGGCTGCTTTTTCAACGTAAAGTCGATCAGCTTGTACGGCATTTCGACATTGACATATTCGTTCAGGAAAAGCTGATAGATTTCATCCGGCAGCAGTTCCTTGTGCTTGTGGTCGGAAACGCTCTTGACAAAGTAGCCGAAATCCTCGCGCATTTTATTCGGCATGAGTACGCCGTACTGGTGCTCCATGATGAATCCTACGCCGCCTTTGCCCGATTGGCTGTTGATGCGGATTACATCGCCGTCGTACTCGCGTCCGACGTCCTGCGGGTCGATGGGCAGATACGGCACCGTCCAACGGGCCGGATCCGTCTCCTCGCGCCACTTCATGCCCTTGGCGATAGCGTCCTGATGCGAGCCTGAGAAAGCGGCGAAGACCAGCGCGCCCGCATACGGCTGGCGGGCGTGGACATGCATTCGCGTCACGCGCTCGTACATCTCCGTAAGCTCCGGCATGTTCGTAAAATCAAGATTCGGGTCGACGCCCAGCGCGAACATGTTCATGGCGATGGTCACGATATCGGCGTTGCCTGTGCGCTCGCCGTTGCCGAACAGCGTTCCCTCGATACGGTCGGCGCCCGCGAGAAGCCCCATCTCCGAATCCGCCACGCCGCAGCCGCGGTCGTTGTGCGGATGGAGCGAAAGCACGACGTTCTCGCGATATTTGAGGTTCTGCGAGATATAGGCGACCTGCATCGCGTAAATGTGCGGCATCGACATTTCCACCGTCACCGGGATATTGATGATCGGCTTCCTGTCCGCTTTCGGCTGCCAGACGTCGAGCACCGCGTTGCAGACCTCCAGCGCGTATTCCGGCTCCGTTCCCGTGAAGCTCTCCGGCGAATACTCGAAACGGTAGTTCTCCCCCGCTTCTTCGGTCAGTTCCTTCAAAAGCTTCGCGCCTTCGACGGCAATCTCCTTGATTTCTTCCTTCGTCATGCGGAACACCTGCTCGCGCTGGGCGACGGAAGTGGAATTATAAACGTGGACGATGGCGTTCTTGACGCCGCGAAGCGCCTCGAAGGTCTTTCGGATGATATGCGGGCGCGCCTGCGTCAGCACCTGCACCGTCACGTCGTCGGGAATCAGATCGTCGTCCACGAGGCGGCGCAGAAATTCATACTCGGTATCGGAAGCCGCCGGAAAACCGACCTCGATTTCCTTGAAGCCGATCTTGACGAGCATTTTGTAAAACTCGATCTTCTCGTCGAGACTCATCGGGATGATCAACGACTGGTTGCCGTCGCGAAGGTCGACGCTGCACCAGACCGGCGCGTGCTCCGGATATTCCTTTTTCGCCCACGAAAGATCGAGGACCGGCGGAAGATAGTATCCTTTTCTGTACTTCGTGTAGTTTTGCATTGCCTCTCCTCCTCAAAATAATAAGCCTTCGTCCCATCAAGAGACGAAGGCTCTGCCTGCGTGTTACCACTCTCATTCGCATCCATAGACGCGCACTCGTTATGCCCTCTCTAACGGTGGGCTTCCGTCTTCGCCTACAACGCTCTCCGCGCACTCGACGAATCTGCTCCGAGGCGAGTTCACGTCGCTTTTTGTCCGTCTTGCACCGACCGACGGCTCTCTGCGCAATCCGCAAACGCTACTGCTCCTCTTCCAAGCATTTATCCTGTATGTTGCTCAGATTATCACAAAACTTGCGCATTGGCAAGTATTTTTTCAGCGAAGCTCTATAAGAGGCACTTTCCGACCGTCGCGCCATAGACAACGAAATCGTTTTCCCCATCGAAGCCGAGCGCCGCGTTCAGCGCGTCGTCGTTAAACGCGCCGATAGCGCAAACGCCGATCTGATGCGTATAGGCCGATAAATAAAGATTCTGGCAGACGTGCCCCGCGTCGAGGAAAATGTACCTTGCCGAGCGCGGACCGTACCGATGGTTCATGCGCCGATAATCGGCGCACCACAAAAACGCAGCCGCGCTGTTCCTGACCATATTTTGCGCGTTGAAGCAGGGAATCAGCGCCGCGTCCGCCTCTTCTCCCTTCGCAATCGGCAGGAGTGCGTGCCCAAGTGCGAGGAAACGATAAAGCCCCGCCGGAATCCCTTCCACGCGATGAACGAGCAGATACGTCTCGAACGCGTGGCGTGCGCCCGCCGAAGGCACCGTCCGCATCGTGCCGCCGTTTTCCGTCGCCATTTTCACGCCCTGCGTACACCAGAGCAAAAACGAAAGCTCCTGCAAAGTCAACTCTTTATCGCTATATTCGCGCACAGAAGCACGCATCTCAATCATTTCGAGGAAATTGACCTCTTTATCCGGCAAAAGCCCCGGCTCGGGAAGCCGCAACACGCGGGCGTTCTGCGGAACGGGAACCTCTGGCGGCGGAGGCGGAATCTGCCGCTCCGCTTCCGTCGGGTGACCTTCTTTTAAATCCGTCGCTTTCAAAAAACTTTTGATTTCTGCTTCCATATCGTCACATCTCCGGACGGTTGCCCGTCTTCCCTTCGAATTTATGATAATTGCCGCCGTTGCGCCGATTCCTCAGCTCGCGGAACACAATCTCCGGCGAGAGGTTGTGGAACGCGAGCAGCACGAGACAATGATACCAGAGGTCGCCCATTTCGTAGGCAATCTCCTTGCGGTCCATATTCTTCGACGCAATGATTGTCTCCGCCGCTTCCTCGCCGACCTTCTTCAGGATCTTGTCCTGCCCGTGCTGGAACAGATAATTCGTATAGGAACCCTCCACCGGATTGAGCTGACGGTCGCGGATGACCTCGTAAAGGTCGTTCAGCACGTTGGCGAGAGAAGCCTTCGGCTCCTCCGGCACGACAGCGACGCTCTTTTCGTTTTCGCCGAGCCTGCGCCCGCTGAAGCAGGAATACGTGCCCGTATGACAGGCAACGCCCGTCTGGTGTACACGCACCAGGAGCGTATCCCCGTCGCAGTCGTAGGAAATCTCCCTGACCTTCTGCACGTTGCCCGACGTCTCGCCCTTGTTCCAGAGCTTTTCCCGGCTGCGGCTGTAAAACCAGGTGTAGCCCGTCTCCAGCGTCTTTTTCAGCGATTCCTCGTTCATATAAGCGAGCATCAGCACCTGCCCGTTTTCCTCCTGTACGATGGCGGGCACCAAGCCTTTCTCATCGAATTTCACCATTGAAATATCCATCAAAGCCTTACCTCCACTCCTCGTGATTTCAGATATGTCTTGACTTCGCGCACGGTGAACTGCCCGTAATGGAACACTGAAGCGGCAAGCACAGCGTCCGCCTTGCCCAAGGTCAGGACGTCGTAAAAATGTTCCAGCGTTCCCGCTCCCCCCGAAGCGATGACCGGGACATTCACGGCCTCAGACACCATGCGCGTCAGCGGGATGTCGTAGCCGTCCTTCGTGCCGTCGGCGTCCATGCTCGTCAAAAGGATCTCGCCGGCGCCGAGGGAAACGCCGCGCTTTACCCATTCCTCGCAGTCGATCCCCGTCGGCGTCCGGCCGCCGTTTACATAGACCTCCCAACGATCCTCTCCGCATTTTTTCGCGTCCACCGCCAACACCACGCATTGTCGGCCGAAGCGCTCCGCGCCTTCGGAAAGCAGCGCGGGATTGTTGACCGCCGCCGTATTCAGCGACGTCTTGTCCGCCCCCGCCGCAAGCAGCGCCAGCATATCCTCCACCGAGCGGATGCCGCCTCCAACGGTGAACGGGATGAACACCTGCGACGCGCAGGCAGAGGCCACGTCCACCATCGTGCTGCGCTTATCGCTGGACGCAGTGATGTCCAAAAAAACAAGCTCGTCCGCCCGCTCCTGGTCGTAGCGTGCGGCAAGCTCCACCGGGTCGCCCGCGTCGCGCAGGCCGACGAAATTCGTTCCTTTGACGACGCGTCCATCCTTGACGTCAAGACACGGAATGATTCGTTTCGTATACATTTTAGTCCCCCGTCCCGGCAAACGCAATCGCCGCTTTCAGGTCGAGCGCGCCCGTATAAATCGCCTTGCCCGCGATAACGCCGACAAGTCCGTCCTTTTCATGCATTTTGACCGTTTTAATGTCCTCCATCGAGCTTACACCGCCGGACACGACAACAGAAAGCCCGCTGGCCTTCGCGAGAGCGACGGACGCGTCTGCGTTGACGCCAGAAAGGGTCCCGTCCCGGGAAATGTCCGTATGGATGACCGTGCGGACGCCGAAGGCCGCCATCTTCTTCGCGAACTCCACCGCGTCGACGCCGCCGGACTCCTCCCAGCCCTTGACTGCCACGACGCCGTCCCTCGCGTCGATGCCGACTACAACGCGCTCCCCGTATTTCTCCACAGCTTCCTGCACGAGCTCCGGCGACTCCACCGCCGCCGAGCCGAGAATCACACGGCGGACGCCGAGATCCAGGATCGACTCGATCTGTTCCATCGTGCGGATCCCTCCCCCTAATTCGATAGGAATCTGGATAGACGACAAAATCTCGCGGATGGCGGGCAGATTTTCCGATTGCCCGCCGCGGGCGCCGTCGAGATCGACGACATGAAGGAATTCCGCGCCCATGCCCTCCCATTTTTTTGCCATTTCTCCGGGATGGTCGGAAAAAATCTCTTCCTTTGAAAAATCGCCTTTGTAGAGACGAACGCAATGCCCGCCCCGCAGGTCGATCGCGGGAAAAATCATCATACAGCGTCGCCTCCGTCGATAAAATTCTTAAGGATTCGCAGCCCGACGTCCCCGGATTTCTCCGGGTGGAACTGTGTCGCGCAGATATTGTCCTTCGCCACAGCCGCCGTCAGCCGCTCGCCGTAATCCGCCGCCGCCGTGACGATTTCCTCGTACTCCGGCGCGGCGTGGTAACTGTGGACGAAATAAACGAAAGGATTTTCCGGGAGCCCCCGGAACAAATCGGCTTTCGCCTCTCGCTGAACGGTAAGAGAATTCCAGCCCATGTGCGGAATCTTCAGTCCTTTCGCCTGAATCCGGCGGACGCGCCCGCGGAAGAATCCAAGACCTTCCGCCTCCGGCGATTCGTCGCTGCCTTCAAAGAGGATCTGCAGCCCGACGCAGATGCCGAGCAACGGCACGCCCGCACGCACCCGCTCCGTCAGCACGGGAATCATGCCGCTGGCCCGGAGATTTTTCATGCAGTCGCCAAATGCCCCGACGCCGGGCAGTACGATCCTGTCCGCCCGCTGGAGTACGTCGGGATCGCTCGTGATCGCCGCGTCCGCGCCGAGATAAAGGAACGCCTTCTCCACGCTGAACAGATTCCCGACGCCGTAATCCATTATCGCAATCATTACAATACGCCTTTCGTCGAAAGCACACCCGTGCTGCCGTCTTTCCGCACGGCGGCGGCCAGCGCATGGCCGAGTGCCTTGAAAAGCGCCTCGATCTTGTGGTGCGTATTGCCGCCGTACAGAACTTTCGCGTGGAGCGTAATGCCGGCGTTGAACGCGAAGGCCCGCAGGAATTCCCCGGTCAGTTCCGTGTCGTAGCCGCCGACGACAGGAGCCATTACGCCGCCGTCGTAGACGAGATAGGGGCGCCCGCTGATATCGAGAGCGACGAAGGCAAGCGCCTCGTCCATCGGAATATAAAAGGAACCGTATCTTGCGATGCCAGCCTTGTCTCCCAGCGCCTCTTTGACGGCCTCGCCGAGCACGATCCCGATATCCTCGACCGAATGATGGCCGTCCACGGCAAGATCGCCCTTGCACTTCACGACGAGGTCGAATCCGCCGTGCTTTGCGAACAGCGTCAGCATATGGTCGAAAAATCCGACGCCCGTTTCGATCTTGCTTTCTCCCGCCCCGTCCAAATTCACGGAAACGCAGACGGAAGTTTCCGCCGTCGTCCGTTTTTTCTCCGATTTACGCATCTTCATCGCTTCTCCTCAATAAATCGTTGAACTTCCTTCATCCATGTATCGTTTTCCTCGCGCGTTCCCATGGAAATTCGCAGGCAATTCTCAAGTCTCGGTGCGCTGCCGAAACTCCGCACGCCGATCCCACGCTCCGTCAGGTATTCGTTCAATTCCACGGCTTTCGCGTATTTCATCAAAAGAAAATTCGTATGGGACGGGTAAACGGTCAGCCCCGGCACGGCCTTCAGCGTCTCCGCCACACGCCTGCACTCGTCGCGCAGCATGTAAATCCTCGGCATGAATTCGTCCCGCATTTGATACACGACGTCCGCCGTAACCAGCGAGAGCACGTTCAAATGATACGGCATGAACGCCTTTTTTATCATTTCCACGATCGGCGTGTCCGCCATCATGTAGCCGACGCGTGCCGATGCAAGCCCGTAGGCCTTGGAAAAGGTGCGCGCGACAATCACGTGCGGATATTTCGCCAGCAGCGGGATTGCCGACGCCTCTTCCCCGGCAAATTCCAGATAGGCTTCGTCCACGAGGAAGGCGCAGTCGATATTTTGTGCGATATACTCCACATCCGGGAGCGGAATCAGATTTCCCGTCGGATTGTTCGGGGTACAGATCACCGCCAGCGACGCTTTGTTCTCCTTCACGGCGCGGACGAATTTTTCCCGATCAAGACTGTAATCTTCTTCCAATCCCACCGGCACGCCATTCGCATCCGCCGCTTTCACATAAATCTTATACATGGAAAAGGACGGCTCGGGATAGACGATGGTATGCCTCGCCCCGCCGAACGCGAAGAACAGCTTCTCGATCATCTCGCTGGAACCGTTGCCGAAGAAAATCTGCCCTTCGCTGAGCGAATAATTCTCCGCGACCTGCGCGATGATATCCTCCATTTCCAGATTCGGATAGCGGTTGAACGCCACGCGGGAGAGCCGCGCCATCACGCGCTCCTCCACAAGCGGCGGCAGGCTCGTCGGCGCTTCGTTTGCGTTCAGTTTGATGCGCCAGTCCCGCTCCGCCACGTCATAGGACGGCATATCCGAAAGCCCTTTGCGAAATTTCAGCATTTATTTTCCTCCCCGCAGCCGGATCGCGTTCGCGTGCGCCTGAAGTCCCTCGGCCTCGGCGAGCCGCACGATGTCGTCGGAAACATTTTGCAGCGCGGGCTGCGTATAGGATATGAAGCTCGTGCGCTTCATGAACGTCTCGACGTTCAGCACGGAATAGAACCGCGCCGTCCCTCCCGTCGGCAGGATATGATCGGGCCCAGCGAAATAATCCCCCAGCGGCTCCGGCGAATACGCGCCGAGGAACACAGCGCCCGCATGCCGGATATAGGGCAAAAGCTGGAACGGCTGCTCCGTCAGAAGCTCCAAATGCTCCGGCGCGGAAAGATTCGCGAAACGAACCGCCTGCATCACGTCCTCGGCGACGACGATCAGGCCGTTCCGCTCGATGGAAGCGCCCGCAATCGCTTTGCGCGGCAGACCGGCAAGCTGCTTTTCCACCTCTGCCGCCGTCTGTTCCGCCAGCGCCGCGCTGGTCGTGATCACGATGCTCGACGCCAGCGGGTCATGCTCGGCCTGGCTAAGCATATCCGCCGCTGTGTAAACCGGGTCGGCGCTTTCGTCCGCGATAATCAAGATTTCGCTCGGTCCCGCCAGCATATCGATGTCGCAATGGCCGTACACGGCTTTCTTTGCCAGCGTAACGAAGATATTGCCCGGGCCCGTGATCTTGTCCACGCGCGGAACCGTCTCCGTGCCGAAAGCCATCGCCGCGACGGCCTGGGCGCCGCCGATCTTGAAAATCTTCGAAACGCCGATTTCCTTTGCCGCGAGCAGCACATAAGGATTGATCTTCCCATCGCGTGGCGGGCACATCATGACGATCTCCCGTACGCCCGCCACCTTCGCCGGCACTGCATTCATCACGACGGAGGAAGGATATGCCGCCGTGCCGCCGGGCACATACAGCCCGACACGGTCAAGCGGCAGCACGGACTGCCCGAGAATCGATCCCTTCTCGCGATATGTCATCCACGATTTTGGTTTTTGCTCCTCATGATAGCGCCGCACGTTCTCGATGGAGCGGCGCAGTGACTCCATGACTTTCTCGTCGACCAGCTTTTCCGCTTCACTGAACTCCGCCTCGCTGACGGCGAAATTCTCCGGCGCCAGCTCCGTGCGGTCAATGAGCTTCGTGTACCGCGTGACGGCGGCGTCACCCTCCCGCCGCACATCGCCGACGATTTTCTCTACCACCTCCGACGCCGTCAAATCGGCGCCGAAAAGCTTCCTGTTCCCCTCACGGATCGCCGGGCTCAGCTCCACCTCGTCAAACGCGGCCTTCCGCAGCAGGCGCTCGACTTCAGGCTCACCGCAATCCTTCACATTGACAATTCGCATCTTTTATTTTCCTTTCTTCAGTATTTCCTGCAGATCCCCGACCAGACGACGGATCCTCCCGAATTTCATCTGGAAGCTCACGCGATTTGAAATGAGCCTCGCCGTGGCGTCCATGATGCGGACGATTTCCACCAGATGATTTTCCCGAAGCGTCGTCCCCGTCTCCACGATGTCGACGATACTCTCCGACAACCCTACGATAGGGCCGAGCTCGATGGAACCGTTCAGCTTGATATATTCCATCTGCATTCCGTGCTCGCTGAAAAACCGCTCCGCGATGCGCGGGAATTTCGTCGCGACGCGGGTATGCGCATAATCCTCGAGATGTGGGCGCCGCTCGTCCTCCGGTACGGCCATCATCAAATGGCAATGGCCGAAGCCCAGATCCAGGAGCTCGTAGACCTCCTGGCCGGATTCCTCCAGCACGTCCTTGCCGATGACGCCGATATCCGCAGCGCCGTATTCCACATACGTCGGCACGTCCGCCGTCTTCGAGATGATAAACCTGACCTTTGCTTTCTCATTGACGAGAACGAGCTTCCGGGAGGACTCCTCCAGCCCCTCCGCCGAAAGCCCCGCCTGCGCCAGGAGCTTTGCCGAAGGGGAAAACAGTTTTCCCTTCGGCAGCGCAACCGTCAGATAATCCAAATCATTGATCCTCATAAAGCCTCCATAGATTCTTTATTTAATTAAAGAGTTAATATAGTAATATAATAATAAATTTGCCAAATTTTGTCAACCGTCAAAAGGAATCTCTTATTCGCCGTCGAAACATTTCCTATGGAAGAAACAATGCGAAAGGAGATTTGCACATGAACATTCTTTCCCTGCATCCCCTGCGCGACGCGCAAATCGAAAAGATCAGGGCCGCCTGTCCTTACGCCGAAATCCATACGGCAAAAGCTTCAGACTGCGCGCCGTATCTTACCGATACGGAAATCCTGCTCGCCTTCGGGCAGACGAATCTCGCGCCGATTCTGCCGCACGCGCCGAAGCTTCGCTGGGTACAGGCGCTGACCGCAGGCGTCGACGGATTCATCGCGCTGGACGCCTTCCGCCAATCGGATATCCTGCTGACCAACGTGCGCGGCATCCACGGCATCCCGATCGCCGAGCACGTGCTTGGCATGATCCTCTGCCGAACACGGGGACTCCTGACCGCCCACGACAATCAAAAAGCCAGGCAATGGAAAGGGCTTCGCGGCCTCGACGAGCTCTACGGCAAAACCGCCGCCATCTTCGGCCTCGGCAGCGTCGGCAGCGTCATCGCCAAACGCCTGAAAGCGATGGGCATGACCGTTTACGGCGTCAAGCAAACCATGAACGCCGAACCGGACGTCGACAGGCTGTTTCCGCCGGACGCGCTTTACGATCTGCTTCCGACCGTCGATTTCGTCATCGTAACATTGCCGCTGACGCCGGAAACGAAAAACCTTTTCTCAAAAAAAGCTTTCGAAGCGATGAAACCGTCTTCTTTTTTCATCAACGTCTCCCGAGGCCCCGTAGTGAACGAGGCGGATCTCGTCGAAGCGCTGCGCAAAGGCGACATTGGCGGCGCGGCGCTCGACGTATTCTGCGAAGAGCCGCTCCCCGCGGATTCGCCCCTCTGGGACGCGCCGAACCTTTTGATCACGCCCCATCACGCCGCCACGTCGCCGCTCTACATGGAACGCGCGATCCAGGTTTTCATCGACAATCTGAAAGCATTCCCCGATACAGCGAAAATGAAAAACATCATCGACAAAAAGCGCGGATATTGACTTAGTTATTGCTTTTATTCGCTATCCACGAAAAAATTGACCAACATTTGACCCACAACTATCGTTGTTGATCAGAAAACTCTTTCCCTGTGAAATTCAGCTGCATACGCTCATCCTCCCGTTGCTGGAGGATTGCAGCGTATGCAGCAAATCCCGCGACATTATCTGTATTCAAGAAATTGATATATTCTGCTCGATTTTCAACAGAAATGACAATCGGCGGCATATCTTCCATCATGCAACTGTAAACCATCATGGCGCGTCCGACACGTCCGTTTCCGTCTGGAAATGGATGGATGTGTTCAAAAGCGATGTGTTGGCGGCAAATGGCCTCGACTTTTGCGTGCTGATTGGACGCATATTGTAATTGCGTTTCCAGATTCCGTATCCAGTCCTGCAAAGCTGGCGGCACCATATAGGGTGGCGTTGGCGTAAATTCTGCGCCGATGACGGCATTCTGTATTTTTTTGAACTGGCCCGGAACGGATTCGATTGCATCCTTGCAGAGAATCGCGTGAATAGTTTTTATCAATTCCAGACTCAAAGGATTTCGCTGCTCAATATTTTCTTTAAGGAACGGCATGAAAGCCTTGTAATTCATGACTTCATGAAGTTCGCGCATATTCATGGCACGAGGAATATAGCCATCAATTAAGATGCTTTTTGTTTCGCCCAGGGAAAGAGAGTTTCCCTCGATTGCCGTGGAATGATGCGCCATTCGAACCATGAGATCATTCATGTATTCATCTGAATAGTTCATTATAACGTCCTCTTTCAGCTTAACATCCAAGATACGAAATACCAGATGGAGAATACTACGAGCGCAAACATGAAACCGGAGGAAGAAAACACATGAGCGTTGGTGCGTGTGCCCATTCCTTATGCTCACTAATTTTAATAAGAAATACGCTACCCTGTCAATCATCACCGAGATATTTCCTCAGAGCATCTTTCCTCCCCCTCTAACGAATGCTTGACCCGATCTCCCAGCTCGGCCTTCTTGGCATTATTCCAGCGATCTGTCGTGCCGACAAGATAGCCGGTGATTCTCCTAATGCGTTGGAACTGCGGCGGCTTGACCGCATAGTCAAGCAGGACATCTGCGCTTTGCGTTGCATGGATGGAAAGGGAGGAGAGCCGTCCGTGGCTCAAAAGTTCCTTTTCCGTTTCCTGAATGTGCTGGATGTATGCTTCTGCTTCCTTTCACGTCACGTCATGTAGACCATGTACATCGACCATGATGCCGCCGATGTCTGTCGGCTGACTGATGACGAGATTGTCTTCTGTTCTCTTGTTACTCATAACCGCTTGCCTCCTCCATCACATGGGAATATCGTCATCGTTGCCATATTCCTCAGCCAATCCCTGCTTCTTGCTGCCGACAAACTCAATGTTGTCCGCTACCAGCTTGATGCCGTATTGCTGCTTTCCTTCCTTGTCCGTGTACTGGTTGTCCATCACATGACCGCGCATCATGATTTGGCTGCCTTTCATTAAATGCTGCTCGCAAGTTTCCGCCAGCTTGTTCCATGCGTCGATATAAAAGAACGAGGTTGGATAGTTACCGTCCGCATCCTTCGTATAACTTTTTCGTACCGCCAGCGAGAAGGAAGCCACCGGCTTTCCTTTCTGCGTGTAACGCATCGTAACATCACTGGCTACCCGTCCCGACAATACCAAAAGATTCATTTTCTCCACTCTCCTTTTTATTTTACCTTGAATAATTTCTTCAGGCGAGTTTGGTGCCCGGCATCTTGTTTCCGGGCGACAGGCTTGCCTTTATTGTCTTCCATTGTCGTCTTGCACTCCGGATATCCGGAGCAACCCCAAAAGATTCCATTCGGTCCTTTTCTGCGCGTCATGGGTTTCCCACAGTTCGGGCACTTCACAATATCCTTTGCCTCGGCAATTTTTGCTTCCTGCGCTTGGCGCAGGAGCTTCCGCAAGGTTTCCTCCTGCTTCGAGAAAAAGTCAGCAACTGACAGCTTCCCTTCCTTGATTTCATCAAGCTGCTGCTCCCAGAGCGCGGTCGTGTCTGGATAGAGGATCTCGTCGGGTAGAACGCTGCAAAGCTGATACGCTTTCTCGCAGGGAACGAGATGTTTCTTTTCGATTATTAGGAAACCTCTCGTTTGCAGCGTCTCGATGATCCCTGCTCGTGTTGCTTCCGTGCCGATGCCCTGCGATTCCTGTAATGCCGCTTGCAACGACTTATCCTTGACGTGCTTGTGGATATTCTTCATCGCAGCCAAGAGCGTCGCCGGAGTGAACCGGGACGGCGGCTTCGTCTCCCGCTCAGCCACATTCCCTTCCATAAAAATTACATCATCGCCTTTCTGCATCGCAGGGAGGCTTTTTTGTTGCTCTTCGTCTTCCCCTTTCTCTTCCATCGTCACATCCGTTTTGTAAAGCGAACGCCAACCCATCGTTTTGACCGTCTTCCCTTTGGCGATGAAATGTTCTCCGTTCCATTCCAGGTCGACCTTCGTCGAGAGGTAAACGTGCGCCGGATAAAACTGCGCGAGATAAGCCGTGGCGACCATGAGGTACAGCTTCTCTTCCGTTTCGGACAAGGTGTCCAAGTCTGCTTTCACACGCGTGGGGATGATGGCATGATGCGCGGAAATTTTCTTGTCGTTCCATGCCTTTGATCGGAGAGACGGATCAGCGCCGTTGACCATCGTCTCCATTTCTCCCGAAAGCCCTTTCAGATTACCGAGGATGACGGCGACGTCCGCAAGCTGGTTCTCCGGAAGATAATCACAATCAGAGCGAGGGTACGTCGTCAACTTTTTCTCGTAAAGCCCCTGCATCGTGTCCAAGACTTCCTGGGGGCTAAGTCCGTGCTTCCGGCCCGCTTCAATCTGGAGCGACGAGAGCGAATATGGAAGACGGGACTGCTCTTGTTTCTCCTGCTGATCCAACGAAACAATTTTTGCTGTCGCCGGAGCCTCCGATTGAAGTTTTCGGAGCAGCGCGTCGGCAACGCTCTGATCCAGCAGACGATTCTCATCGTCCATCCCTTGCACATCATCCCTCGGCTGCCAAACGGAAGGGACGACGCCGCGTTCATGTTTCCAGTCCACTTGCAGAGCGTAATGGGTGACAGAATGAAAATTTTTAATCTGCTGCTCGCGGCGGACAACAAGCGCCATCGTCGGCGTCTGCACCCGCCCCACAGAGGCAGCGCCTTGATAGCCAGCCGCTCTCATCCGGATTGTGTATGCCCGCGTCAGGTTCATGCCGATGATCCAATCTGCTCGCGAACGAGCTAATGCGGAATTTTTTAGTCCGATGAAGTCACGGTTGTCCCGGAGGTCGGCAAGGGCATCCCGCACGCTCTTCTCATCGAGCGCGTTCAGGAGAATCCGTTTCACGGGCTTCTTGTTTCCGATGTATTCCAGCACCTCGTCAACGAGAAGCTGTCCCTCTCGATCCGGATCGCCTCCGTTGACAATTTCGTCGGCTTCCTTGACGAGCTTTTTAATAGTAGAAAATTGTTTTGCGCAACTCTTCGTGACATTCAACTTCCAGACGCTCGGAAGGATGGGCAAATCGCTCATGCGCCACGTTTTGTATTTTTCATCGTACTCTTCCGGCGCGGCTTGCTCCAAGATATGGCCGAAGCACCACGTCACCACATCCGTGCCGCAGACGATGCAACCGTCCCCTGGCTTCCCCTTACCGAGACCGGAGGCGATTGCCTTGCCCAGCGATGGTTTTTCGGCGATGAATAATCTCATAAGGTTCCCTCCTTACCACATCTGAGAGAAGTCGGTGGCAGGCTCCTCGGCTTTCTTCGTCTCCGGCTTGCCGTTCGCCGCAGATGCCTCCTTGCTGCCAGCCTTTCCAGACGGCGGAGTTTTTGTCGGCGAATCCTGCCCCTCATTCGTCGCCAGATTAACATCCGCCTGCTTGATGTGCGCGTCATCAAGCAGCTTTCGCAAATCGTCTATCGACTGGACGTCGTAATCCCTCATCAGCGCTTTTGCAGCGTACTGACTCTCGCGCCCCTTTAAAATCGCGAGACGGTCTTTTGCGTTAGTGAGCTGCTTTTCCAGTCGATTGATGGAACGTTCCCGTAACGCAATCTCTTTCCTTGTTCTTTGAAGCATCTCGTCGATGTCTTCTTTTTTGATTTCACCGCTCATGCAACATCTCATCCTCTCTTGTGTTCGGCAATTTTTTCAAAGCGGCCAGTGCCTCTTGACGATCATACCCGTCCAATATGCCAGCCTCCTCGAAAATCATCCCAGCTTGAAGCAGCTTCCGAATGCGTTGCGTCTTTTCCAAGCTCCGCTTTTCGGACTGCAAACGATGAAGCTCGCGATCCATCGTTTCAATCTTCTTCGTCAACGCTTCCTGCTGTTCCCGTTCTCTCCGCCGAAGCCGCTTCGATTTCATCCTATTGATCGCCTCCTCTCTTCCGTGTCCAAAAAAATTTTATCATAGGTGTTTGACCTACTCACGATTTTTATGACAGCTTGCGATTCGTCCTTCCAGCTGCTCGTCATTTTTTCCGTCGCAGCTCCTGAAATTGAAAAATCGTGAGTAGCTCCGAGGGGTGTGATAAACTTTTTACGATGACGTTATGCGGTGCAAAAATAACGGGATGTGCACTTAGGTGTTTCCAAGGAAACACCGGGGAACGAAAAGCCCTGAAAGGGCATTTGCCAGTCGCCTTCGCTCCTTGAACTGCGTTGCTGGGAAAACGGGGAACGGAGAACATAATCCGATAACAAGAAAGGAGGCCGCGATGTGGCCAACTACCATTTCAGAATCAAGACAGACAAGAAAAAAGATGGAACGCGGGTGTTTGCATCGAACCATGTGACCTACATCAACCGGGAGGGAAAGTATAAGGACATCGACGAGCGTGGCATCGGCTCGCTCTCTTACGTCGATACGATTGCCGGAGAGCGTTCCATCGAACACCCACCGGAGCGAGAAACAATTCTTTACAAAAGCCCCTACGGGACAATCAAGCAGGACACGACGGGAGCTATTCATGTCTCCCAAAACGCGTCCATTGAGACGGTAGCCATCGCCTTGTCCGTTGCGAGTAATGTATATGGAGACAGCTTGTCCGTGAAAGGGCGGAGAGCATTCTACGCGAAAGCCCTTCTCGCGGGCCGAGATATGGATTTGCCGCCGTGCTTCTCGCCGGAAATGAATGAACGGCTGAAACAAATAAAGGAGGAAAAAAGGGATGAAGAACAACGAGACGACAGATTTCGCCGAATTGACCTCGGAGGAAGTGAAGGTAGCGATGGACAAGACAGAGGGAGAGCGGAAACAATTTGGCAGCCCGACGCTGAACAAATTACCGTCGAATCTCTTACCCGCCGAGGATTCCGCTTGCCAACATTGTCAACTGGCGGCGTGGCTCGTCCGCATGGAAGAGAAGGACAAGGCCGAGGTCCGGTGCTGGTGTCGACTGCTGAACGCCTTCAGCTACACCGGGCAAGAACCGAATCCAATCGTGCTGTGCGACGGCAGTTATTTGACGCTCAAATAGAACGCATCCATGACACGACGAAAGAAATCATGAAGCGAATGCATGGGCGGCTGGGCAAAACATTCGCCGAGAGCCACGTCCAGTACATCAACAGGGAAGCCGCTTTTAAGGAGAGAGGCGGGTGCGTCCGAACCGGACACCATCTGCCGCCTTGGGCGGAGGACTCGCCGCTGAAATTTTGGAAAGCGGCAGACAAATACGAACGCGCCAATGGAGAGCGATACAAGGAACTTGAGTTTGCTCTGCCGAATGAGCTGACGCTTGATCAGCAACAGGAGATTATTGACCGCTTCCTTGACCGCTACATGAAAAACTTCTATTATGCTTACGCTGTCCACGATAAGATCGGTGCCATGTCCAACGGTGAGCGTCATCCGCACGTCCACCTGATGTTTTCCACGCGGGAATTAGATGAGCAGGAAAAAACGTCACCGAGACCGCCGGAGCTTTTCTTCAGGAAGCCGGAAGGCGGCGGATGCCGAAAGGCGGACTGCTGGGTCGGAACATGGGGACAGAGGCGAGGTCATCTCAATCGGATGCGGGAAAGCATGGCGCACATCCAAAACGAGATACTTAGGAAGTACGGACAGCCCGAACGTGTCGATCATCGAAGTTTGAAAGCGCGACGTGAGGAAGCGTTGGCGAAGGGCAATACCGTCCTCGCCACGCTCCTGGATCGACTGCCGACAAAGTCCCTTTCCATGGAAGCATTGCATGGCGGCGACACGGTGGAACGTCATCAAAGGCAGAAAACACAGAATCGGGAGCGGGCGCTGACAATCTGCGCAAAAGCAATTGCCGACGCCGCTGACGAAAAGCAAGCCACGATAAAGGAATACGAGGAGACACGAGCGGAGGATGATCGCTTGCGTGCGCTCGTCGCCGAGGATTTAAGCGCAGAAGAGAGAGCCGTTTTCGATGATGATCTCCGACAAATGGACGAGGCGCAAAAAAAGCTCCAACTGCGTCTTGCCCTCGCCGTTTGGCACGAGGACGCATTGGAGCAATCCAAACTGGATTTCATGTCCCAGGAGGAACGGGAAACGTGGCAAGACTTGAAAGCATCCGGCAAGGAACGGGAATACTGGCAAGACTTTCTTCACGGCTTGGCCCAGCCATCCAACGAGCAAGCGGAAGAACTGCAAGCCTATCTGTCTGTCTGCCGCGAAGTGCGCCGCGAGATAGGGAAACTGGACGAAAGCATCCGAAAAGCAGCGAAGATTATGCAACCAGTCCACCGCCGCCTCTCATCTAAGGTGATGCAAAAGAAGATACAAGAGCACGCTCAACAGATTCTATTTGACGACAAGCTGGCAAAGCGGAATCTCGCGGATAGTTTGGCAGCGTATCAAAAAGCCGTGCAAGTCCTTCGGGATGACCTCGACCGGAAAGAACGAGCACGCCCCGCCGAAGGCGTTCCATATCGGCTGCCGGAACTGTCTGACGCGCTCGATGAACGGCTGCGAGAGCTGACTGTCATGCTGAAGGAAAAACGTGCCGCGCTGCGGAAGCTGGGAACCAGAGTTATCTCTTATAATCGCGCCATAGCGATGGCGAAAAACGTTTATGTGAAAGGCGCATACAAGAAGCTCCGTGACGACGCCAAGAAGCTGCGAAAGCAAGAGACTTACCTCGACAACGACAAAAAGAAATGGGAGCAGGCATGGGCCGACGCCAAGGGAAATCCCGCAAAACAAAAAGCCCTCCTGCCAGAGAGGGAGAGCTTGAATAAACGGAGCAGAGCGCTCACAGATGAGCGACAGAGAATCGAACGGCGGGAGCAGGAACTGGATGCCCGTTGCGAGCATCCAAAGGCGCGGGAAAGAATCGAATCCATCGCAGCGGGCATCCTGCGAAAGAACCAGCCGACAGTGCAAGAGCATCAGACTCTTGAAAAAGAAGTCAATGCATTGTCGAAGGCCATCGCGGAGACGAAATCCCATGTGTCCTCCCTGCGCCATCAGGAAAAGCGTGACGTCGCCATCAGCGGCAACAAGGAGACGCGCTACCGAGTCGCCCCGCAGCCGAACGTGACACCAAGCATGCGCCATGATGCCGTTGCCGTCGCGCAAGCCCTTCGCGGCGATTCCCATTATACCCAGCTCGTCGCCCGGTCGAAGCCAGATCATTTGGACGAATGGGAAATGCTCAGCGAGATGGAGAAGGACGAGCGGCTGGAGGAGATGGAAAGCCGTAAAGGATGGTAACGTAAAGCCGTAGCAACTCGTCGACAAAATTCACCGGTATGATATAATATATAAGGAAGGCAGACATCGACAAGGAGATATAAATATGAACCACAATATTTACTCTGTCAAGAATCTCTTGGATCAATTAAACCTCGAACGCATGTTAGCGTCGGGTGAAAATGACCATTTCGGGTCGGGTGATTTTGACCAATTTTCAGTCGGACGAAAATAACCAATGCGTCTTCATATGCGTTATACTTGAGTTGTCAACGGCTCAGGGAAAGGAGTCATATGAAGAACACAAATACATCTGCTGAAGAAACGCGCATTCTGGAAGCACTTGAAGAAATGAAAGCAAAGGTGGGAGAAGATTTTTCCTTGGCTTCCGTCAATCTAGCGGAGTTGGAAAGGCGTACCGGCGTTTCGAGGTCCAAATTGCGGCGCCTGAAGCGCAATGGGTTCAAATTCCTTCCCCATGCCAGCAAAGGCAAAAAGCCGGGGCATACTGTCCTTACAGGCTACAGCGGGATGCTCGACAATATGCTCTCGGACGGACTCTCCAATTCCTCCGTCTGTTATGACCGTCTCCTGGAAGCCGGTTACCGCGGAGGGCTGACTGCTGTGAAGGTCTACATCAGCCAACACAAACATCTTCTCCCCGCCAAACGCCATCTTTCCCTGCGGCAGGGAAACCGTGGGCGCCGGTATACGACGCCACCGGGGGAAGCGTTCCAGATGGATTGGGGATTCGTCAAGGTGCAGGACCATGTAGGCAATGTATTCACCGCCGCATGCTTCGCTATGATCTGCCACCACTGCGGGGAAAGGTACGTGGAATTCTTCCCGAACGCAAAACAGGAAAACCTGTTCATCGGAATTATCCATGCGTTTCAGCACATGGGCATTCCCTCGCATATCCTTACGGACAACATGAAAAGCGTGGTTGTCCGCAGGGACATGGCAGGAAAGCCGGTGTGGCAAAAAGACTACGAGATATTCATGCGCAACCTGGATTTTGCGACCAAGCTGTGCAAGCCCCGTCATCCATTCACGAAAGGGAAAGTGGAACGGCTCGTCCGCTTCGTGAAAGAGAATTTTCTTGTAGGCCGTGTATTCTGGAACGTGACCGATCTGAACCGACAGGCACTGGAATGGTGCAACCGCCAGAACGGTATCTTCCATCGCGCCATCGGAGGCGTCCCCCACGAAATGCACACCCGCCTTTGTGCGGAACGTGCTCGTACCTTGGAGGACAACGGCATGGTGCGTGAATATCTCTGCCCCATGCGCCGGATATCCTTTGACGGATTCGTAAACTATGAGGGCCGCCGCTTCGGCGTCCCGTACAGTTACACGGGCAACGTGGCGCGTGTCATGCGGCAGGACGGCACGCTCTATATCTATTCGGAAGACCTGTTACAGATGCTCACCACACATGAGGTGACATGGAGCCGGCATGACAGTTTCTGTGAGGACCAGTATGCCGTGCCCGACCAGCCGGAGGAACACCCTTCCGTCCCCGTAGAGGCACGGATCCGGATGATCCAGCCTCCAACGCCCGTGGACTCCTTCGAGAAGTTCAACTTCGACAAGGGGGTGAACTGGGATGAGTGATACATTCCAAGATGCCATCGACAAGTGCAGCCGGGCTTTGCGGATGGATTTCTCCTCAGCCGAATTTGCCCAGCTCGCAGCCGACAACGCCTATTCCATGGAGTCCGTTTCCGTTGTCAACGAAGTGTTTGAGTACATCTGCACCAAGAAAGAGCAGGCGACGATCCAGATGCTCATGAGGACCAGCCGGTTGCCGCTCAAGCACGCGAAGACCTTCGAGAATTTCGATTTCAGCGTACTGAAAGGGAAAGACATAGAACGGCTGAAAAGCCTCCCTTCCTTGGCTCCCATTTACGCCCACAGGAATCTCGCGTTCATCGGCCCCGCAGGGACGGGAAAGACACACTTGGCCATGGCTTTCGGCTACGAGTGCTGCCAGCACGGGATGAAAACCTACTTCATAAAAGCGTCGGAGCTTCGCGACAAGTTCACGAATGCCAGACGGCTTGGGAAGGAGGCAAGCACACTGACCGCGCTCGTCCGTCCTTCCTGCCTGATCATTGATGAAGTTGGGCACTGCGAATTCGACAAGGAAAACACGCGCCTGTTCTTCGATATGGTCGACCGCCGGTACAACAAGGAAGGCGCATTCAATCTCGTGTTCACGAGCAACAAGACACCTTCCCAGTGGAAGGAGAACTTCAAGGAGCCCGATTCCTTGTTGTGCTTGCTTGACCGGATTTTTGACGACGCGCTGGTCTTCAACATCCGTGGCGAGAGCTTTCGAGGGAAAAGGCTGGAGAACATTGCATTGCAGGCTGGAAGCCCGTATACCCCGATGTCTACGGGATCGGCTGTTTCCTAAGGTATAAGGTCTATCTGAGCCGTTGGCTAATTTCATCCGACTTTGGCGTGGTCATTTTCGCCCAACCCAAAATTGGCGATTTTCGCCCGACCCGATGTGGTTAAAATCGCCCGACGCTAACATCAGTAAATAATAACGTCTGCAAAAACGCACAAACAATTGATTTTGCCCGTTTTTGTGGTTATAATGAAGGGAGAAAAACGATAAAGGAGGGAGCTGGATATAGAAATCGATGCCGAAATGCGGCAAATTCTGATTGGCGAGAATAAGAAACGGGTGCTGTTGGACGGGCATTCGATTATACTTTATCGAGAAGATAGCGCCAAATTCGAGGATGAGTTGGGATGGAGCGGGATATTTTTATTGATGAAATGGATTGGAGCGCGTGTATGTGGGACGTGAATCTTGAAATTGGACAGAAGTTGTGAATGATTATTTTTTGGAGGTCCTGCATGACAAGTAATATTTTGTTGGAAGACTGGAGGAATGCATTCGCTTGCGGTAACATAGAATCAGCACCACTTTCGGTATTTTTTGAGTTGTGGTGATTCTATTATATCGGGAATAGAGGCACAGGAAACAGTCCGCCTTGTTGAAACAGAAAAGCAACCAGAGTACGCAGACATCCGAGAGCGCGTCACCTGTGTGAAATTGCCGCCATATTCACCGAATTTAACCCCGATTGAGCAGGGATGGCGAATTACGCGACGAGAGAATACTCATAACGGTTTCTTTCCAACAATAGCCAAACTTGAGGAAACTGTCGATTCTGCCTTTGATTCATGGAGCAAGCTTAATGACCAGTCAAGGACACTTTGCTCCTTTAAGTAAAAAAGTTTTTTGTCGTTAAGTATAGCTTTGATTTTTGTGTGAAAATGATAAGCGATAAAATGTTTTGCACGAATCTTGATGTGATAAAAGAAGAGCTGTTTTGAAGTGGTATGTGATTTGTGAAAAGGTATATTTTATGAAAAAAATTGTCGGTATGGATTTGTTTGCGGGTGCGGGTGGATTGTCGCTCGGGGCTGAAATGGCAGGTATAAATGTACAATATGCAATAGAAAATGATTTTTATGCTGCGAAAACTTATCAAAAGAATCATGTACATACACAAATGATTTGTGATGATATACGTAATGTAGATGCAAAACAGTTTGAGTCGGGGGATTCTTTACGAATTTTATTTGGTGGGCCTCCGTGTCAAGGTTTTTCCAGTGCTAATCAAAAGACGCGAAATCAGCAAAACCCTCAGAATTGGTTATTTCAAGAATTTATGCGTTTTGCAGAAAATATTGCTCCTGATTGGGTTGTAATGGAAAATGTAAAAGGCATTGTGGATATAGAACAGGGCCTCTTTTCAGATCTCATTGAGCACGAATTTTGTCGATTGGGGTATAAGTGTTCTAGGTTAGTTCTGTCTGCATACGATTATGGTGTTCCGCAATTACGATCGCGTGTTTTTTTTATAGGATCAAAAAATGGATACCAAGTTCAGTCGCCAGAGAAAGCGTCATACCATGTCAATGTTGGTCAAGCCATTCGAGATTTGCCACATTTGAATAATGGTGCTAATATTGACCAATTATCGTATAGTCGCAGAAAACCGTCTTTGTATGCACAAAAACTTCGAGGTGATTGTTATAGTTGTAAAGGGCATCTTGTTACCAAAAGTGCGGAACACATTCTTCGACGATATGCTCAAGTCCCCCAAGGCGGCAATTGGAAAAACATCCCCGATGAATTGATGATGAACTATAAGGATAGGACGAGATGCCATACTGATATATATAAACGATTGAGAGCGGATTCTCCTGCAGTTACTGTAGGGAATTATCGAAAAAGCATGTTAATTCATCCGTGGGAAAACAGGGGGTTGTCTGTCAGGGAAGCGGCGAGATTACAATCTTTTCCTGATACTTATGACTTCTGTGGGAGCATTGGTTTTCAGCAACAACAAGTAGGGAATGCTGTTCCGCCGTATTTATCTCAAGCTGTGTTTAGTGCAATATTAAAAGTCGAGGGATTAAGAAATGGGTAAAAAGAAGGGTTATTGCAATGTAGATGAAATAATTAGCATGTGCGATGAATTGGAAGATTGTTTGGGAAAAGCTCCCGAAAAATGTTTACCATTCATTCAGGACAAGACTTGTATGGAACGGTTTCGAAATCTAATAAAAGAAGTTGAAAGTTATCCTGTGGAGATGGGGGCGTTAACACAATCTATTGAAAGTTGGATTGAAAAAATAAAAAAAGAAATATTAAAAATAGATCAGAGTTGTAGCGAGAGTGAACGAAAGAAAGTTATTAATCAATTGTTTGAAGATTCACCGGTTATATATCTTAATAATCATTCTATGCAGCATATAAAAGCTGTGATGAATAAGGCGAAGGAAATTTTAGTGAATTGCCATGATATTAATTTGGAGTATTATGAATTGTTTATTTTATTGTGTGCAATTGTTGTTCATGATATAGGGAATGTACATGGACGAAAGGGACATGAACGGGAGGTTGCACGAATCTTATCCGATCCACAATTTGTGCATCTTTTGCCAGATAGTGTGGAACGAAAAGTTATATCTTCAATTGCACAAGCACATGGTGGGGTAAGTAAGGAGACGGGGAAAGATACTATTGCGTGTTTGCTTGAAGAGCGTGTTTTACATGGGATACATGTACGGGAACGAATGTTGGCAGCAATTCTGAGATTTTCTGATGAATTGGCAGACGATTCTTCGCGTGCGGATTATGATGCGTTAAAACTGGGGATAATTCCGACGGCCAGCCTGATTCATCACAAATACTCGGTAGCACTGCATACTGTATGCATAAGAAAAAACCCAATAAATCATACATTTTCAGTTCATTTGAGTTATTCGTTTGAGATAAAAGATGCACGTATTCCTATTGAGAAGGTGTGCATCAAACAATATCTTTTGGATGAAATTTATGAACGCACAATGAAAATGGAACGCGAACGACGTTACTGTATGCGTTATTTACGAATGTATTTGCCGTTGGAAGAGATTTGTGTTGACATAGAAATTTTCAATCCTGAAGATCCATTTTGGAAACATGAGATTAAATATGAATTAAAAGAAGAAGGTTATCCGGAATTTAATTGTGAATCTATTCAAAAGATCAATGAGACTTTGCCAACTGGGGAAAAGCTTGCAGAACAATTGCAAGGGGAGGAAGCCTACCATGTGTAATCCTTTTCAAATTAAAACACCAGAAAATTTGACAGTCGATGAAACATTGACTTTATTTGTGGATGAGAATACAGATTTGCCTAAAATAAAGACGCAAGGACATACTTTTATTATGGGACCGCGCGGCATAGGGAAAAGTATGTTGTTGCGATATTTGCAGCCGGATTGCCAATGCAAAGACAAACCATTTCAGGAAGTAGATTTTTTGGGCTTTTACGTTCCTTTGCGAAATGCTGGCTTTACAAATATTACCGAAATGATTCGATTAGAAAAGAATGCGGCACAATTTTTTCATGAACATATGATGACGACTTATTTTTTGCAGAAAGGTTTTTCGGCTCTTTCTAATGCTGATTTATATATTCGTTCAAATGATTTCTGCGATGAATTGAAAACATATTATTATAATACTTTTTTGTATAGGCTTATGATATCAAATCCTCCGCAGATGGGATTGCCCGATGGATGCACTGTCTGTATGATTTTTGAAAAAATGGCTACGATTATGGAAGAAGCATATTTAAAAACAATTCGCTATGTAAAAACATTGTCGTTTGCAAAAGCAACTATACCATATGAAGAACCGTTATATGATTATTTAGATTTTTTAATTCCATTGATGAGTGCGTTGAAAAAAATAAGTGTATTTAGTAATAAGCAATTATGTTTTTTAATTGATGATGCGCATATGCTGAATAGTCAGCAGACACAAGTGCTGAATTATTGGGTTTCCACGCGGACAAGTGGAACTGTCGGCCTGAAAATTTCTACTCAATATAATTATAAACATTATTATACTATAACAGGGACTACGATAGATGCGCCGCATGATTATTCGGAGATCGATATGAGTACGGTATATACAGGTAGCGTAAAAAATACTTATTTGAAGCGTGTAACAAAAATTATTGAAAAAAGGCTGTTGTCTGCAAATATACGTGCATCCGCAGAGAAATTCTTTGCTGAAGATAAATTGCAGGAACAAGAAATACGGAAAATAGCAGAGGCATATAAACGCCGATTTGACCAGCATAAAGGTAAAGGAAACAAGCGGGGAGACGATGCTCTTCGATATGCTAGACCAGATTATATTAAAAGTCTTGCCGGTGAATCAAAATCCAGTCATTCGTACAGTTATGCTGGATTTCAGCAGTTAGTGCATTTATCTTCTGGAATTGTTAGATATTTTTTAGAGGCTGCATATAAAATGTATGCAGAAGAGGCTTCTCAAAAATCAACGCAGATGATTGAAGAAATATCGCCTAAGGTGCAAAATGAGGTCATTCGGAAAGAGGCAGATAAATTTCTTTTTCAAGATTTAATTAAATATGGGCAGCCGGCACCGGACGAATATTTGGATGAATTTCAATTGGAAAATGAAGTTTACCCAAAGGAAGAGATAGAGCAACTTTCAAATCTGATTCAAGGATTGGGGGGGCTATATCGACAAATATTATTGTCGGATAGATCGGAAAGAAAAGTTTTTTCAATGTTTATTTCTGACAAACCCTCAAAAGATGTAGAGAAAATTTTAAAATTGGGGATAGAATTAGGATATTTTCATCGCTCCACGATTGGGCGAAAAGATGGGCAAAGTGGCGGGAGAACAGCATTATATATCATGAACCGCCGATTGGCGCCGATTTGGACGCTTGATCCCACCGGTTTTGCGGGCTATCTTTCGATAAAAAATCATTTATTGGAAGAAGCTATGAGGGAACCGTTTGCATTGCTTCGGCGCATGAAAAGTAAATATTCTAAACAAAGTGACTGGATACAAACTTCATTGTTTGATGAAGATTTTGTTGCAGATGATTTTTCTGTTATAGGAGGCGATATGCATGATGAAAATGATTGGCGTGGAGCAGTGTAATTCAGAACTTCGTGGGTCTTATGATTTATTTTTGTGTTCTAGTAGTTTTGAGTCAAGATCATGTGTGCTTCCCTGCATAGTTGACTTCTCGAAATATAAAAGAGCGCTTTTGTTTGCAAATAAAAATTATTATGATTACATAAATGACAATCTGGAGACATTGAAAACGCATTTTAAAGATAAAGCTTCCTTGGTAGAAATTTCATCATTTGATCCTATTTTTACTGCGGATAATATCATGAATCAATTGGAGAGTATAAATGAACAACAACAAGTAAAACGTGTTCTAATCGATATTACTACGTTTACACATGAAACATTGTTGATTTTGATGGCGGTACTTAGAAATAAGTTTCAACATATTCAAGTGACTTGTTGTTATATTAATGCATCGGATTATTCAATAGATCAAACTGGGAAAACCGAAAAATGGCTAAGCACGGGAATAAAAGAGGTCAGGTCAATTTTAGGTTATATCGGAGATGTTCGTCCATCACGGAGAACGCATTTAATGATGATTGTAGGGTATGAGTATAAACGGGCTTCAAAAATTATTGATGCAATTGAGGCGGATTCTTTATCTTTGGGATATGCAAAACCGGAAAGTTATACTGCAGACAAAAACCAAGATGCCAATGAACATTTTAAACGTTTGTTAAAAGATCTGCATGCGTATTACGCAGAAATACCGGAGTTTATGATTCCTTGCAACGATCCATATGAAACTTGTAGCGTGGTTTTAGAGGAAGCTGCAAGGATTGGCAATGAGTCCAACCTCATTGTTGTCCCAATGAATAATAAGATTTCAACTGTTGGAATTGCATTGGCGTGCTTTAAGAATGAGTCTATTCAACTATGCTATGCCCCAGCCTTGACATATAATTACTTACATTATTCCGATCCAGGGAAGACTTGTTATATATTTGATTTGGATATGAATGATTATTGTAAAGGTGCCGTATTTAAAGATTAATTGTGGTCGACGATTAAGTTTTGGTTGTTGTTGTGAAGTTAATGTCAGTGCACGAACGGCCACCCTGCGCGTGTACTTAGCGGCGCACATCTCTAATCGGTGAAAGACCGAAATCAGCCAGTAGTGGGAAGGATATAGTTCTCTGAGCCGTTGACAGCTCAAGTATAACGAATATGAAGAAGCATTGGCTATTCTCATCCGACTAAAAATTGGTCAAAATCGCCCGACCCGAAATGGTCATTTTCACCCGACACTAACACGCATAAATAAATACAAAAATGGTATTTATTATTTCACGCAAGTCGAGCTTGCCTATAATAGTAATCGTATCGAAGGCAGCAGACTGAAACGTGAACACACGGAAAGCCTGTTCTCGACCAAAACCATATTGGCCAATCAAGACGAGGTGATTCGCAGCGATGATGTCATCGAAACTACGAACCATTTTCGTGCTTTTGATTATCTGCTTGATTCTGCACAACAACTGCTGGATGAGGAAATGATAAAAGAATTTCATAGAATCCTTAAAACAGGCACGTCAGACGCCGATATTTCGTGGTTCAATGTCGGGGACTACAAAGCAGTAGGCAATGTTGTCGCCAATCACGAGACAACGGCTCCAGAAGATGTCGAAGATGCCATGCATGATCTGATGGATAATTATGACGCGGCGGCCATCCATTCTTTTGATCAGCTTCTTCAATTCCATGTCAAATTTGAAAGAATCCATCCGTTCCAAGACGGAAACGGAAGAGTCGGGCGACTGATTATGTTTCGAGAATGCCTAAAGAATGACATCATCCCATTCATTATTGACGCCGACCATAAAGATTTCTACTACCGTGGTCTGCAAGAATACTTCCACGAACCGGGATATCTTCGCGATACATGTTTATCCGCGCAAGACAATTATACGGTATACTGCAAGAAGCTGGTTAAGGATTTCATTCCGAAAGATGAAATCCAAAAGATTGAATATACCAGATGACGTATAAAATTGGGCTGGAGGCGCTTGATTGCGCCCCCGCCTTTTTTAAACCAATCTAAAGCGGCGTAGCTCCTTTATTGCATCGTCGAAAGCCTGCATCCCGTCGGAAGCGTGCATATAATTTCGTATCTCGTGGATTGCTCCGCGCCGGATCAAGTTAGTCACGGCAGGCGTGGGGAAAAGAAGCTCGAACGCGGCGACGCGTCCCCCCTGTTTTCTTGGCAAAAGCTTTTGCGCGGCAATCCCGAGCAGAGCGTTTGCCAGTTGGTTGCGAGCCTCCTGCTGCATATCGGCGGGGAAATATTGCATGATACGATCAACTGCTTCGACGACATCCCCCGCGTGGAGCGTCGTGAAAACAAGATGCCCTGTCTCCGCCGCCATAAGCGCAGTGGCGACGCTCTCCCGATCACGCAGCTCGCCCACGAGAATCACGTCCGGGTCTTGACGGAGTGCGGAGCGCAACCCGGAAAGGAAACTGGGACAATCCTTTCCAACTTCCCGTTGTGCAATCATCGCCTTTTGCGACGTGTGAATATACTCGATGGGATCTTCTATGGTGATGACCCTGACGGGACGCGTGTTGTTGATGGCATCAATCATTGCGGCGAGAGTGGTGCTTTTCCCGCTGCCGGTCGGGCCGGATACGACCACAAGGCCGTGCTCCTCCTCCGCCAGTTTGCAGAAAGCCAGCGGAATGCGAAGAGATTCCATGCTCGGAATCCCCTGCGGGAATATACGGATAGACACGCACTTACTCCCCATGCTCTGAAAACAATGGATGCGCGTGAGAATGCCGTCCGCAGACAAGTATCCGGCGTCAGCGTCGCCATTGCGGAAAAAATCTTGTTTCGCGAACGGCGACAAAACTTTTTCCGTGATGTCCTGTATCTGTGCTGCATTGATTTCCTCGCCCCCTGCGGGAACAAGCACACCGTTCACCCGCAGCGCCGGGATCATCCACTCTTGCAAATGAATGTCCGAAGCGTTCTTCTCCCGCGCAAGCCGCAACAATCCATCCAAATCCATATAAAAGCTCCTTCCTGTTATCCATCCAACCGATTCGGCAAGATAGATTGTACAGGAAGGAGCTTTTATTGTACTTCCATTTTTATGATATTTGCGTGTCAGGCGATCGCTCTGGCGACTGCTTCCTCCTTTGCCGCCGCTTTGACCGCTTCCCGCTCCGCGATGATTTGCTTGCACATCGGAGACTCGAAGACCTTATTGGCTATACGCTTCCCATAGTCCGGGTCGTGCTGCACAGTCATGAACGGGCTGTTTGACTGGATGAGTTTTGCCGCAAATTCGGCGCGGACGGCGTTGGGTATAACCTCCTGATTGGACGGCTCGCAAATCAACTTCTGCGCAAAGGCCGTGTCCAAATCCTCCCACGCCTTTTTGTCGTTCGGGTGAAGACTGGATGCGCCATGCTCGAAAGCGTGCTCATAGAGGTACTTATGGTACGACTGCGGGAAAAACTCCTTGCCGTGCGGGATTTCCTTGACCTTCGAGCCGAGCAGAAACGCTCGCTGGAAGTCTTGCTTGTATTTCTCATAAGTTTCCTCGCCCACTGCTTTCTTGGCAGACTCGATGGCCATCTGCACGTTTTCCTCAGGGACAGCAATCATCATAGAACGCTCGCCGAGTTGGGTAAACTCCACTTCGGAAAATCCTTGGGGCTGGACGCAGAAGAAACGGTCGTTGACCTGGATCAGGTCGCCCACGGCAAGATTCCGCGTAGCCTTGTCGGCAGCATTGTATTTTTCGTAAACGCTGTCCAATGAGAAGTCTTTGGCGGGAATCAGCGTTTCCTGCACGCCATGATAGACATCGTCAAATTTTCCGATTGCGGCGACTTCTCCGTCGGCTAGCCCATCTTTTTTGCCTTCTGTGACAAAGGGATGCTCCGCTCGTGCCAAGTAGATCGTCACCTTGGTCATATTGTTTGAGTAGTGATACGGATCGGGCGTCAGCTCGAATTTCTCGATTGTCGCTTTGTCCAGATAGCGGTCATAATAAACCGCGCCATATTTTCCGCCCTTGTCGTCCGGATCGACAAGCGCGACATTTTCGGGAATCGTGCTGGGCAACGCCGAATGCGCGTTCAGGTAATACTTGAACAGCTTCGGATCGGCGTTGGCCATCTCCGGCGAAATCTGTTCCACAATCATCTCCTGCTGCATAGCAGGCGGATCCGTTTCCTTGACTTCCGTCCGCAACTTCTCCTTGACAAGATTCTTAATATAGCCAGCAATTTTCTGGGCATCCGCGCAAGCCTTGACGAACTCGAACTTGTCCTTCTTCAAAGTCTCCATCCAGCTTTGCACATAAGCGGCATGATTTTCCATGCCCTTCCCGGAAAGCGGAAGGCCGAGATCGATGGAAAGATACACCGACGCCATCTCTGCCCGGAGTTCCTCTTTCGCATACTCCGGCGTGCCGAATGTGTTGCTGATATTACGGTCGAGGCGACTGGAATGCCCTGTCCAATGTCCCAGCTCATGAAGCGCGGTCGAGTAATATTCTTCAAGTTTTTCAAACCAGTCCTTGGAAACCATGTGGATGGTGTCCTCAGAGGGACGGTAGAAACAACGGTCAGCCTGGTCGTGAAGGATTTTAGCGCCGCTTCGCGTCAGCATATCCTCCGCCAGCTCCATCTGTTCCTCATGGGTATAGGGTTTCACAGCCGATTCGTAAGGCTCAAGCTCATGCTCGATATACTGCGGCTTGTCATTGGCATCGTAAATCTGCTTGCCGTCCCTGTCAAGTTGCGGTTCCCGCCAGCAGCAATCCGAGGCGTGAAACACACTTACATAACGATGCGCCCAACGTTTCTCGTTTTCGGGCAGCGGATTCCCATTCTTATCTTCCGTCACGCGGAACACGCAACGGATGCCAATGCTTTTCGCGCCTTTGCGCGGCCCATAAAATGGCGTTGGCGTCACGGTCGGTTCTTTGCCGTCCGCGATGTCCTGTTGTCGCTGAAGCTCCGCTTTCTCCCGCGCACGTTCCGTCATTTTCTGGAGCTGCTTGAACGTATAGAAACGCGGATCGCTGCTGCCTTTTTTCTGCATGATGATTGAAAGCCACAGCTTGTTCTCGTTTGTATACGGACGTCCCGTAAAACCGCTGACGGGCATCCCCATTGCCGCCGACGCCGATTTCCCATCCCAAGCTTTCTGCCAAGGCAATGTCCCCTGCTCCATCATTTCGATGATGGTATCCGTCATTTCCTGGTACATATCCCGCTTATTTTCCGCCATGATTTATGCCGCCTCCCCATTATCTTTGTCGTTTTTCTGTGACGCCTCATATTCCTCCGGCGAGACGAGTTTTTCGCCGTCGAAAATCTGTGCACCCTGGTACTCGTCCTCGGAAACGCCGTCGTCCAAGCCGTACTCTCCCATAAACTCTTTCTGCGTGTACACTTCGCCAAAAACATCCTCGTGCACCACGTCGGATTTGATACTCATACCCATACCTATCCTTCCTCTCTTAAATTAATGTGATTTGATGATTATTAAAGGCTGGCCGCCTCCTCCTTCCCAACGTCCAACCCTTTACCATGTTCGATTTCGCGCTGCGCATCGAGACAATTTCGCTACGAATCCAGCACCGTTTCCATGGCGAATTTCATACGCTCCTGCTGATCCCCGTTCGCGATGCTTGGAGCTGGACTATACTCCAAAATTGTTTCTACAATCTCATTTGGCGTAAATTTCTCGCCCAACATACACATTACCGCTGTGCGTGTATTTTTATTGAGCTTGAATCGTTTGATGTCCTCCGGATGCTCCATATATTTCGTCTTGAACAGTTTTGCAAACTCATACGCAAACTTTTCAGCCGCATCTTTAGGTTTTCGCTTTCCCCGATACTTATTGATTCCAATAATGGCGTCCAGTCTTGCGAGCTGCTCCTTGGACACAAGCCCATGTCGATTCAATAATTGAGCATTACGAGAGGGTGTGCCCTCTGTGTTGGAACCAATATCAATGACGAGATTGGACGGAAACGCCCACGTCCCTCGTCCCGTATTTTTTTCCGGCCTTCCGGAATCAAGATAGAGAACATTGAAGCAATCTTGATTAAAGCCTTCAACGAACCTATAATCCGTAATCATACAAGGAATAGGATTGAAATCCGTTTGCTGCAGATCTCGATAAAAGCAATTCTTGATTACTCCATACTTGTATAATTCGAGAAGAGGAATCGCATTCGGTGAGGGGAACGGCGTATTCTTGTTAGCCAAAATCAGCTTGTCCACCAACGGCAGAGAGGATTCCAATTTTTCCCGGTAGTCCCTTAGAGCATGGAGAACAGCCTGATCGTGGCCTGATAGCGGCCCTTCATAAATTGTGCGGCTTCTATCTTTTTTGTCCAAAATCAGGATCTCCCTGTCAGTGGAAAATATCATTGGCTTTTCATCTTCCCTTTCCCTTACCTGCACCTGTTCCGGCAACGCGGGTACCGAAAACCGCGTCAACAGATTAGCATAGCAAACGTATAGGGATTCGCCCTGGTTTTTCTCGATTACATCACTCAAAAGGTACTTGTCGATATCTGCATCCAATTGATTCTCAAATTCCTTTTGCGTCAGATCTAAATCTTCCCAAAGATGATCCTCGAAGTCCACAAATGACATCATGCTGTCAGATGCCTCCAGTTGGCTAAAAACCTCCTGCATGCTAAGGGACGTATCCTCGATTTGCGGCAGACCAGAAAAATCCGAGAGCACACCCGGCATGTTTTTTATAAGCTTCGCCGCCTCGTCGCGGAGATGCTCCGCTCTGCTTGGCCCCAAATCCATTATTGGGAGGAGAGAAGAAAATACCGGATGCTTCTCGTAGTCAATATGAAAATACACAGACCGATTATCCGACGTCTTTACATGAAACCAAAGAAGCGTGGAATCCTCATCAATGTTGTCTCTGAAAACATCATAGACTTGTGTGATCGGCATTGCTTCCGCCTCCACTCACAGAACCGCCGCTCGCTCGGCTTCCATCCCCATACCTCGCGATTGCTGGCTCTCCGCCGCCATGACCGTTGCCATTGCGTACTTCATTTGCGCTTGCGGGGAATAATCTGCTTCGCAGAACAAAGTGACTGGGCTGTATTTCTGTACCGCTGCCACAAGCAATTTCAAATTACAAGTGCTGATGCAGGACTCGATAGCCGCTTTATCCACATCTGCCAAGGTTTCCTTTGTCCATGGTGCGCTGGCGTCCATGCTCCGCAACCCCTCTCGACCTAAAGCGAGAAGATATTTCTGTTCCGTAAGACTGGCCGTCTCTGGAGCATTCGAGTTAATTGCCATCATTCGAAATGCGGAGTCAAGCAGCGGCCGACAAATGGAATCAGTCGTGTCAAGCTCGAATACATTTTTCCCGTGGCATTCTCCCGGAAGAAGCGTAACCGCTTCGCGAAGGCTTCCAATGTTGATGCCTTTGTGTTCGCAGAACATCAACGTTTCCATGGTATGTTGGAGCATGGACTTTTTCTCGTCCGGCAGATTCGTTTGATATTCCTCGACAACCTCGCCATCCTTGAATTTCAACTCGCCGCATGTAGTCGGATTGTAGGTGTCCTCATAGTCCAGCGTCAAAGGAACGCCCCGCATATCCGGGAGATTTTGGATGCGCTGTATGACAGTCACGCCCAAGTCGCCGGTGGTATCAAAACCGTACCCGATAGTTTCCTTCGTCACGTTGTCCCGGACCCGGTACGGATCGAGACGCAAATGACGGAGATAGCTTCGTACCGTGGCAAGATATTCCTGCCGATTTTCTTTCGGCACGATAATGGAATATGAAGTCATTTCGTTCATAATCAACCCTCCAATTTGATTTTCTTAAATTGTAAGGCCAATCAATGTCGGCAAACGCTCATTTTTATGACAGATGATTTTCGGGCACAAAAAAGAGGCGCATTTCTGCGCCTCGACGTTTGCTTACAGTGCCGCAAGGAAGATCATCTTGTGATGCCATATTCGTTTTCCTCATACCGCTGCTGCAAGCAAACATCCTTCGCCATGATATCTCCCGTATTGTCTACGCCTGAAATTGTGGCATCCTCTGATTTCAGGATTGCATCCAGCTCGAACGACCGCTTGAGCTTTTCCTGAAGCTCCTGCTCGCGCTCGAACGGCTTTCCCGCCTCCACCTTAGCCGAAGCGAAATTCTTTTCAAGCGCGGAAAGTTCTTTCTGCTCCTTTTCGATGGTATCAATCACTTTGGTATAGGTGCTTTCGATCAGGCGCAGATTGGCTTTCCCCGTACCAGCCATCGGCGAGCGATAAGAAAGGTTGCCAGACATGACGAGCGTTGGCTTTCCCGTCTCCCGGTCGAGAACTTTTCGGATCTTCATTCCTTTGTATTCGCCCGTCAGTTCCTTGCCGTCCGAGAAAAGCCCTTCTCCCAGCGCCGATTCCATTACAGCTTCAGCCGCTTTCGTATCCGTATAGATTTTCCCATTCAATATGATGGAGAACAGTTCCTGCTCCCCGTCGATTTTCGTATTGCCCTCCATACGGATTTTGTCTGCCAGCAGCTTCTCCAAAAGATTCTGCTGGTACTGGATGCGTTTGGGATAAACATTTTGGATCATATTCTCCAACTGACGACGATTTGAGAGATGCTGGCTCTTCGCCATCTTAAGCCGCGTCAGATCGTTATCCACTTCCATCTTTTCCTTGATCAACGGATTGCCGGTTGCGATTGCCTTGATTTCCGCTGCCGTCAACGTCAGTTCGTCCACTTCCTCTGCCTCGCGGACGGGAACGCTGGATGTCATAATCTGCGAGATGAACCGCTGCTTATTCTCGATAAGCTGCCACATATACGCGTCGAATGTTCCTTCCGTAACGTAACGAAAGACCTTGACCTTTTTATTTTCATTTCCGCGACGGATAATGCGCCCCAGCCGCTGCTCCAAGTCGGAGGGCCGCCATGGAACGTCGAGATCGTGGGTGGCAATCAGCTTGTCTTGCACATTCGTTCCCACCCCCATCATATCGGTGGAACCGAGCAGCACACGGACTTCGCCCCGGCGAACCCTGCCGAAAAGCTCCTCTTTTTGATTTTCGTTTTTCGCGTCATGGACGAAAGCGATTTCCTTTTCAGGCACGCCGGAAAGCATCAGCTTCCGCTTGATGTCGTCGTAAACGTTGAACGGGCCTTTCCCTGTAGGCGTGGACTGATCGCAAAAAATGAGCTGTGCGGAGCGATTTTCTTTCGTTTCGCGGTAAATGTCCAGCACATTTTTGATGCAACGGTTGACCTTGCTGTCTTCCGTTTCCGGGAGCGACGGATCATAGACGCGCACATCGAGAGCCAAGGATCGTCCTTCATGTGTGACTTTTAACATATTATCTTCTTCGCGGTCAACCTTCCTCGCCCGTATGGCTTCCGCACGATCTGCCAATTCATTGACGACGGCTCGCTGCGTGGCCGACGCAGGAATTTTCTCAACGAAAAACTCCGCTTCCGGCACAGGCAGTTTCAGCATGTCCGGCGTCCGAATGTCCGCAATCTCTTTAAACAGGCTCATCAGCTCCGGTAAATTGAAGAACTTTGAGAACCGCTGTTTTTCCTGGAACCCCTTGCCCTCTGGCTTTAACTCCATAGAAAGAACAGTCTGCCCGAAATTCGCGGCCCACGAATCGAAAGAGGCGAACCCTTCTTCCCGGAGACGGTCGGGCTGCAAATACCGCTGCATAGTGTAAAGCTCCGTCATGGAATTCGAGATAGGCGTCCCTGTTGCGAAAATAACGCCCTTGCCGTTCGTTTTCTCGTTCAGGTACTGGCACTTCTCGTACAAATCCCAAGACTTCTTCGCTTCCGAGGTCTGCACCCCTGCTACGCGGGAGAGCTTTGTCGGCGTGTAGAGATTCTTAAAATAGTGGGCCTCGTCGATGCAGAGCTTATCGATGCCGAGATCCTCGAAGCACACGGTCGCGTCATGCGGCACATCTTCCAGCTTTTTGAGTTCCGCTTCCAGTGCCTTGCGCTTACTCTCCATCTGCTTGATAGACCAGCTTACGCCGTGCTGCTCTTTTTCTTCACGGATAGCTGCCATTAACCGATTGATCTCGCTCTGTAAAATGCCCACGCGTCGATTATGGCTAATAGGTATTTTCTCAAACTGGGAATAACCGAGAACTATGGCATCCCATTCCTGCGTAGCTGCACGCGCAAGAAACGCTTGCCGGTTCTCCTTCGTGAAATCCTTATTCGTAGCGACAAGGAGCTTTGCGCCAGGATAGAGCCGATAAAATTCAGCGCCGAATTGTTCCGTCAAGTGCTTCGGAACAACGACCATCGCCTTATGCGCGAGACCAAGCCGCTTCGCTTCCATGATACTCGCCGCCATCTCGAAGGATTTACCCGCGCCGACGCAATGCGCGAGAAGCGTATTTCCGCCGTAAAGCGTATGGGCGATGGCGTCCTTCTGATGTTCCTGCAGCTCGATATCAAGAGCCATACCGGGAAAAATCAAGTTCTCGCCGCTGTACTGGCGCGGGACAATATTATTGAAATGGCGATTGTAGTAATTCGCAACAGCTTTACCTCGGGAAGCGTCCTTCCATAACCATTCCTCAAACGCATTCTTGATGTCCTCCTGCTTCATCTGAGCCTGTGTGGTCAGCTCCACGTTCACTTTGCGCTTCTCCTTGCCGTCTTCATAATATGGATCATAGATGCGCGGGAAAGACAAATTCAGCGCAAGTTCACAAAGATCATATGCGCTCATACGTCCAGGCACGCCGTAAGTCATCCACGCTTTGGGATTATCATTTTCGCTGTTTTTCCCGCCGATATGCCATCGCTGCGTCGTCGGTGAATATTCCACATCGACATCCTCAGCCGAGGTTTGCAGCAAATCCTGTAAAAACTCCTTGACGTAATATGTGGGAATCCACGGAGCGCCAAGCCGCACCTTGATTTCTCCCGGCTTTAAGTCCTCCGGCTTCGCCGTATCGAGTGCCTCAAAATTTTTCTGCAAGGAACGATTGGCAGCCTTCAGAAAACGGACAGATTCAAAATTGGAGACGTCAATCCATCTCTGACGTTTTTGCACATATTCCGACTTGAAGTCCTCCCATTCCTTTTGGATACGCTCGCTTTGCTCGTTGATTACCCCGGCAAGTTCCGAAAGATTGCGCGGAGGCAGAAATTCCAGCAGCTTTGACCGAAGGAAAGGGTAAATGAAACGATCAGGAAACTCTGTTGGCGTCATATACTCATAAGGAGACGGCGCGTCCGACAGAGTAGAAAACAAGATATTGACCGCTGCTATCGCATCGCGCATTTTGCGTTTTTCGTTGGAATAGTAGAGTCCATGCGGAAGCGGCACACCATGTCCCAAAGCGTCCAGTAAGAACAACGGGTCTTCTAAATATTTCAGCGGAGCATCTAGTGTAATCTCTCCTCTCGCCATAAAATAGAGAAGAGACAGTTTGTAATTGTCCTTTTGAAAAACTTTTTGTTCGATTTCCTTGAAATACTCCAAGCGCGGCGCACCGCCATACGCCGCCATGACAATCTTTTCTTCGGTCGCGTCCTGCGGCTCGTATTCGATGCTCGGCACATCGAAATTCATCCAATCCACGACAAGCTCATGCTCAGCGATAGCTTGGAGTTTTCGCTTGTTGTCCTCGATGGCGGCCTTCACGTCATCCATCTTTTGCCGGATGTCGCCGGAAAGATATTCGTCCGATTGTTGATATTCCTGTTTTTTCGGATCGAAATAAATGGAAGAAAACTCCAAGGCTGAAACCAAATCCGATGTCGGAGTTCCCGTTAATGCGGACATATACGACAAATCCACGCGCCCTTTTTCCTGCATCGAGATTTTCAGCGCGTCCTCCGGTGTTTCCGCGTGCTTTGGCGTATGTGCCGGAGCGATAATTCGATGAGAAAAAATCGGGGCTTTCTCAACGAATTTCCTCTTGTTCTTCGTGTCCGCAATTTCGAGGGACAAGAGCAAAGGATACGATGGATCGCTGGAGAAAACGCGTTCCAGGGAGCGGTCGGCGCAAATGCGTCCGAAACGTACGGCGTGTTCGTCATACAGACCGTTCAGCTTTTTCATGAGATTGTCCAATTCCGTCGTTGAACAGTCATTGCGCTGCGCTTCTAAGAGACCTCGTGTCGCCTCCCGGATATGGATGGCGGACAGAATTTTTTTCGAGTCCGTCGCCGAAAGTCCCTCCGTCTTCGAGCCGTCCTCCCGTCCGTCTGCACCGACAAAGATAATGCGCCCTTCCTCGTAGAAAAATCCATATTCATGCGCCTCTCTGTGTCCTTCTTGCACCGGAACCGGCAGAGCCTGATCCGTCGGTTGATAGACGTTTTCCGGCAAGCGGGAAAGCGCTTCCAATAGTCTTTTTTCTACGGGCTGCCCGGATTCGTCCTTGACAATTACGTCTGTGCCGTAGGCGGTGGACGTAATAGCCAACTTGCCAAGAACAGCCGAAGGAGCGATGTTCCTGAAATATTCGTTGATGAAGTGATCGTAATCTCTTTTTCCATCAACATATGGATTTTCTATATCAATCCATCCCCGTTCCCCTTCCGCTTGTTCCAGTGTGCGCTCCTTCTCAAGTTTTTGGAAAATCAAGAGATCGGTCGTCGTATCCGTCCCCGCTGCCTTGAATGCATGATTTGGGAGGCGGATTGCCCCAATGAGATTGGCACGCCTGCACAGCATTTCCCGCACCGAAGTGTCCTGCTTGTCCATTGTCCCCTTGCTCGTCAACGCAACAACAAGACCGCCTGGACGCACCTCATCCAACATCTTTGCAAGAAAATAATCATGAACCAAAAGATTTTGCCCCCGGTATTCGGGATCGGTAGTGACTCGGTAATTGCCAAATGGAACGTTGCCGATGGCCACATCGAATGAGCCTTTCGCAAAACGGCTCGCCTCAAAACCTTGATGATGCACCGCCACATCCGGATACGTTTGCGCGGCAATACGGCTGGAAAGTGAATCCAGCTCGATACCGACGATATGACTTTTCTCGCGCATATCCTGCGGCATAGCCTCGAAAAATCGGCCAGCACCACAGGAAGGCTCTAAGATATTGCCGCTCTCGAAACCGAGATGCCGAAGTCCTTTATAGATGCTTTCCACGATTGCAGAAGGCGTATAATGAGCGTTCAATGCGGATGCACGGGCCGCCGTAAATTCCTCGTCGGAAAGCGTCGATCGGAGAATATTATATTCGTCCTTCCATGCCGCATTAAAAGGATCGAACGCTTCCGGGATACCACCCCAGCCTGCATAGCTCCGAAGCAATGCCCGTTCCTCATCCGACGCCACACGTCCATCCGCTTTAAGTTGCTTAACGAGCCGGATGGCGGCAAGATTGCGCTGAAACACTTTGCGCTTGCCAGTGGTCGATGACATGTCCGCTGAAAAATCCAGATTGGCCATAACATCCGTAATAGATAAAACAGACGCCGCTCCTGTCGTATCTTGATTATCATCCATTTGGCTCTCATCATTATCAGCTTCCATTGTATTCCCAGACACTTCTCCCGTCTCAGCGATCTGCCGAACGTCTTTATCTCCATCCGTGGAAGCACCTTCCGCGGGGCGCTCTTCCGGAAACGAGTCCAGGACGTCTTCCATATCTGCATTCCCCACGAGCCAATACGCAGCCGCATCAAGACTTAAAAATTCTTCCTTCAAGCAGTCCCCGTTCCGATTATCTATGGCGGTAAAGCCATCTCTTTCAGTCTCGGGCAACACTAAAAACCGGCCACGGTCACTCTCGTCGCCGGTTTCCAGTTTTTCTTCGTATTGAGCAATGATTTCCTTCGCACGATCCGAAGAAATGATCTCCACGCCGTCCACTTGAAGCGCTGCGCGATCCTCATCCGTGATTACTGGCAGATTTCCTCCCGGATATATTCCCTCGCGGTCGCCGCGATCCGGTTTCGTTTCCGCACCTGCTCCATGGAGTCCGGAATCGCCCAGACGTTCTCCGTTTCCTCCATTTGCGTCCGATACCTTGCTTCCCGTTCCTCCATCTCCTGCTGGTACTTCTTCAGGTACGTCTCCGCTTCCCCGTCCCGGAGCAGTTTCTTCCACAGCGTCGGCTTCTCGTCTTGGATGTACAGCATCCGGAGCCGCCCCCACTCCCCTAGTCCGGGAATCTCCATCTCCGCCTCGTTCTCCTCGTCCGTCTCGTCCTGTCCCGCCGTCAACGGGGCCGTTTCCATTGTTTCCTCCGGGTAGGGTTCCTTCTCCCATTCCTCTTTCTCCAAGAGACCGTCCATCCCCAACAAAGTCATGAAGTAATCCTGCGTCATCATTTCGCTCTCTCCCTTCCGTTCGAATCCACTGCCCTAATGGACTTAAAATTTGATTGCTGATATCGTTGGCCACTTCCAGAACGCCCTCCAAAGAATACGGCGGCTCCGGCCATGCGCTCATCAGGATTTTTAGCCCATAGGTTTCCTCGGCGGGAAGCCGCATCCGCGCCAGCACGATATAGGCTGCCGTGGATGCGGCTAAATCCTCCATCTCCGCCGATCCATGAGCAAGCCGCTTGCATTCGGCAGCGATCCGGTCCTCGGTTGTTGCCCCGTCCGGATAAGTCCGCGCAATGTGCGCCCCGTGCATATCCTCGTCGTACTGCCAAAACCGCGCTTGAATGTCCTCACGGTTGTAGTCCAGCGTGTCCCGAGCCTCGAAAATATAGCGCACGTCCTCGCGGCCTTTTTCTCCTTCGAGAATAGGAACCCCCACTGCATCGGCCTTGACCGTCGTCCCCAGCCGCTCCCAAATGTCGCGGCTCGCATAAGCCGTACCATCCGCAGCCGCATGAAAATACAGGCTGATTTGCTGTCGGAGCGGATACTTGTGGAAACGTGCCATCGTATCCAAGAAGTCAATATAGCGTCCTTTGTTGTATTGGATTTCCGAAAAAAATTGTTCCTGCTCGGCAAGCAGTGCGTTTCGAGTGATCATGACAGAACCTCCTTTTCGTTGTCAGGAAAATCCTATCATGGGTCAATACTTATAAACGCTTGTTTTTATGATATATCTGCCTTGAAATTTTAGTCTGAATATTCTGCATTTTTATTTTACGAGAATCTGTATTTTTTGTCAAGTGCAAAAAAAGAAAACTTTCGCGAGCAGAATCACGAAAGTTTTTCATATTTATTTCAGAAACGTGGGGTCAACGTGACCCCAGACAAACATCCTAAAAAACTATGGCAAGGTTGCGTATTCTTTCCTAAGCTCCGCCATCTCGATTTGAAGATTATGGAGACTCTTGATGAGATCATCCATTTCGACGGATAACCGGCAAATATGCTGGCGATCCTTTTCTGTGTTTTCTTTCTGCGTAGTCTCTTCCATATTCGCACCTCATTTGAACTCCACAAATCCAATGCCCTCCGGACGATCATACGCCTGATCCGGACGGGACGTTTCCCGATACGGGTCTTCCACGCGGAGCTTCGCGTTTTCAGTTGCACGTATCGCCGCCAAGTGTTCGTCCATCTCAATCTGCTTTTGGATGGCGCGAAGCTCCGCAAGATTGGATAGGAGCACGTTGCGCTTTGCCAGCTCCGCCTCCTGCAAAGCGGCAAGCTGTGCCTCTGCTTGCTCTATTTCCACTTCTCCTTGCGCGTTTTTCACATTTTCCATAATCTGCGCATAGGCAACTTCATCGGCCTCGGTATTTTTTACCGCGTCCTCGGCAGCTTTGGCGAAAGTGCTGTATTTCTCTTCCAGTGCCTTATGCTGCACATCCTTGGAATAGGCCGACTCATCCTTGGAATAATTATTTGTGCTACGAAAAAGCTGGCGGCGCATCAGCGTTTCGTATTCGCCGCCGCGATAAAGTGACGCCGCGTCTTGGCGAACGGCTTGAATGTCAGCCGCGGTCTGTTGCTGCACCGCCTTATCCTGCGGCTTGATATTGCGCTCCATGATGCCCGTCCGAGCAATCAGGGTATCGAGCCACGACATAAAATCGTCTTTGAACAAAATGGACTTCACATGGCGCGTCTTGTCGTACACCGTTCCTTTGGAAAGTTCCCGCAGGGCAAAAACAGACGGCGCACTGTCCGCATAGCTGATAGCCGTTTCGCTGTAATACGCTCCGGGATCGTATGGCTCGTCCACCCCGGGAATTATTTTGGCATACACATACGTTACGCCGTAGCCGATGCTGAAACCGCCGATGAGGGCACAAGCACAATATTTCAATAATTTTTTCGCACCCATCCATATTCCCTCCATTCTACGTCATTGTTCGTTCGTCAGCCGGAAACCCATACCTCCGAATTGTTTCATGATCTTGTCCCGCAGCCTGTCGCCGATGTACATGAACAACAGGCACACCACAAGCAGTTTGATTAGAAGCCATATATTCAATGCGCGTGTCATTGTCGTGCTGGCCGTCTTCTTTCCGTATAGCTGCTCTTGGTATTTGTACGCCTCGCCATTTTCCATGCCGCCTTCGCCTTGGTTCCACGCACGGCCCGCCGCTTCCCACGAATGGTAACGCTCATAATATCCTTGCAGGATAAACGCCGTGATCAGCTCTTGATTTCTCGGCGACCATGGGTGCGCGGTGCTCGTCGGCTCAGGAGCGGTGTCATAGGGGCCGTATTCCGTCCACCGCGTATAATTCTCGTCGGTGTCCAGGGCGACGGACGGGCTGGAGGCCTCATAATCGTCGCACCAGGCATCATAATAATCCACGTTAATCTGGTACGCGCCGTAGTATCCAAGCCCATTGTCGCAATGGTAATTGCCGTAGTAGGATTCCACGATGCGCATCCGGGACATCAGCTCATCCAGACTTTGGATTTTAGTTGCCGCTGTGGCGCTCTTCTCGGATTCGGAAGCTGTCTGCGTCGTCAGAAAAGAATCTATGGCCATCGTTTCCATTGTATGCTGCAAGCTGACGGCCAAAAGACAGAAAAACATCAGGTTTATGGAGACAGCGAAGACGCCGTTCAATCCATTTGACGCGAATCTTCGGACGTGCTTCATTCCGGAGAAAACCATGCCAGTAAAACTGAACAGAATGACAAAATAGAATTCGAGGTACGCCTTGCCGATTTGCAAACCGATAATCGTGAAACAGGCGAAAATCAGGAGGCCGAAAACCAGGGAGAAAATGACGGACGACACGCCCGAGCCAAACAGGAAATCCGAAACCCCTATGCCTTTGATTCCGTTGTTGATGACCGGGGCGATGATCTGAACACCCTTCTGTATGATTTTTGATGGGTCAGATACCGCAGCAGCCGCCTTTTCCGGCGTCGCGCCTCCGGCGATACCGCCGAGGGCAGGGAGACCGTGCATGGAAAGATTGCCGATGATGTCGCTCCAATAGAGCAGCAGAAAGAGCATCAGGCCGTAGAACAGAACTTTTTCCAGCATCCACTTGGCGAGGCTGCCTTTCCCGCCGCCATCCCCCGCTGACCACACCAGCGTCTTGTATGCCGCTCCTACGGCGAGATCCATCGTGCAAAGGACGATGAATATCTCCGTGATGCCCTGCCGGATATAGCCAAGGGCTTCCGTCAAAACGCTGATGAATTTCTCAATGATATCCCGCGCGGTCTTCGCGAAATCCTTGTTCACGATAAAGTCCGCCGCTCCGCCGTGGTCGTCCGTGCCGCGAGGAACCGCTGCGCCGCCGGGAAGGTTGTTGCCGCCTCCCTCGGCCTGTTCCGCAGCCAAGAGTCCGGGAACAAAAAGACCGGGGTCAAGAAGCTCGCCGTCCAGCTCCACCTCGAAATGGCAATGCGGCCCGGTGGAATTCCCCGTAGAGCCGCAATAAGCGATAAGCTGGTTTCGGGTAACGTCCTGCCCTGCGGAAACCAGCACTTCTTCATTGTGCCCATAGAGCGTCGAGAGGCCGTTTCCGTGCTCAATGATGACCGTGTATCCGTAACCGTCCAGCCATCCGGCATAGGAAACCGTGCCGCTGGCAGCAGCCTGTATTTCGTCGCCGTAGTCCCCCGCGAGGTCGCAGCCGGAATGGTATCTTTGGTCTCCGTAAATAGGATGGATGCGCCAGCCGAAAGGCGACGTCACTTCCATCGGGGCGCGAATAGGGAGGCTCATGGTGGTGACGACCTCGGCAGCGGAAGCGGGACGACAAAACAACAGCGCGAAAAGAAATACGCCTATATACGCCGCCAGCCTCCTCATGCCCGCACCTTCCCCCACGGATTCTTTTTTATATTGTACGGGGAAATTCGCCGCAAAAACTTCCATTTTTATGATGTTTGATTTCGGTCAACAAATTATCTGATAGAAAGGTAGAGCAAGTGTAAGCCGTTATAAGTCTCTCATACAAAAAAACAGGGGTATTGCTCCCCTGTTTTTTTCGTTTTTCCCGAGAAAAATTTTCACAAAAAAAACCGCCCCGAATGCTTTTCGGGACGGTTCATGTCTCTTTTCAAATGTTTTTCTTGTCTTTTTGCTGCAAAATCCGGGTTTTCGGCGATTCATGTGCTTGGAAAAATGTTATCCGGTAAAATTTTGATGTTGTTTCAATTCGTGTTGGCATTGAGATAGTTTTCTATATCCGCCTTTCGAAACCTCCATTCACGTCCAGCCTTTACTGCTTTGATACGTTTTGATTTGATCATGTTATAAACTGTCTGGTTGCTGACACGAAGATAATTCGCTGCCTCTTCTAAATTCAACATGGTTTCAGATTTTGGAATAAGTATTTCCATAATTTTTTTTGTATCTGCTGCGGATATCATTTCTTCGCCACATGTCTCGCAACGGAAGATATCCACTCCGCTCACCTCAATCTCCTTTCCGTTTACCGTGAATTTTTTCTTTTCATTTGGATGCAGCATCATAACTCCATGGCAGTTGTGGCATACTTCTTGTTTCCTCATTGTCTCCTTTCCCATATAGATTCCTCTCTCCTTCTCACGTATTCATAAAATTATCATCGACCGATGGGGGTGTCCCGTCCTCGATCTCTTTGCGAAATCGTATGCGGAAAATCATTTCGGACGGGACTTCCATCGTCTGGGAATTATTTGCGAATCAATGCTGGATTTTCCTCCGGTTGCGTGTCCCATACATCGTAATCAACGTATTCGGCGGTAATCACGCGGACTGTCGGCGGATTGCCGCAAACGGCACAAATGACGATTACATCGCCATTTGACGGATCGTAGAGCAAATATCGCGTATCTGCATGTTCCCGCCCCGGCTCACTTGACGGAGGTTGACTTTCAATCAGCTGCGTCGTGCTGCTCGTCAGAATCTCTCTGACCGCATCATCCATGATACCACGCTCTATCATGCGTTGTATCGCATGGTCTGTGAAAAAAATCCCGCCCGTTCGGGCCACTGCTTGAATTTTTTTCGGCATATCTTAAGTTCTCCTTTCCCACCGATCGTTCTTCGCACAATTTTATCGCATGGGAACGGAGCGGTGTAATTTTTCCAGATTAGCTCTAACTTATACTATTTTATAGCAATTTATAACAGATGTCAATGCTGATGACGATGATTTTTTTATTTTCATACAGCAAAAATAAAGCACAAAGATGGAAATAGCGACTTTTAGCCGATAAAAAGGCATTTTTTATGCCATTTTCCTTGAAAATATTGACTTCTATACTCAACTTTCCCACCACGAAAATAAAGCTAATCACTTGAAAATACTGGCATCGCGTAGGATATAAAGCCTTCCTTGACAACAAAATAGCACCTGTTTTTGGTATAATGGAATCAGCTACAAACCCAATACCAGAAAGGTGCTGACTCCATGTTATACCAAAACTATTCTTTTGAACAGTCCCAAAATCATATTTTCTATGTCCTAAAAGAATTGCAAATTGCCAAGCTCCTTTACAAGGCCAATATACGCAAGAGCTGCGGTCTTTCTGCCCTTGAAATGTTTCAGCGCCTTGTCATGCTTGTTTTCCATGGGAAGAATCTGTTCCATTCCTTGGAATCGAAGCATAACGACCATGCTGTTTCCAAGAATACCTATTACCGTTTCCTCAGCAACCCTTCCTTCCATTGGAAGAAGTTTCTCCTGCTCCTGGCCGTTCTGGTAACGTCTGCCCTGCGGAAGCTTACCTGCAAGAGCAGGGTCACTGTGCTTGTCCTCGACGATTCGGTGTTGCGGCGCAACCGCAGCAAAGCCGTGGAACTCCTCGCAAAGGTGTATGACCATGTGTTTCATGAATTTGTCCGTGGTTTCAACCTCTTGGCAATGGGCTGGTCGGACGGCTTCAGCTTCATTCCTGTTTCTTTTGTTTTGCTTTCATCGGCCAAGCTCAGGAACCGCTATCAGGAAGCCGACACGGATATCGACCACCGCACCAACGGCTGGAAAGCCAGGATGGAAAGCATGCTGCAAAAAACGGAAGCAGCCTTGCGCATGGTAGAGTCTGCCCTTGCTGCAGGAATCCATGCCGACTATATACTGATGGACAGTTGGTTTACGACGGAACCTTTTGTCAAAATCCTTTCAGACCTGGGGCAGGATGTCATTGGCATGGTCAAGGACATGAAGCAGCGCTACTATTACAATGGTCATTTGTACACATTGCCGCAACTGGCAAAAATCGCCATGGACAGGAGCAATAACCGGCTGTACCGTTCCCTCATGGTAAGGACGAGGAAACATCATCTTCCTGTTCGCATTGTCTTTGTCAGGAACCGCAACAAAAAGAGCGAGCTGCTGTATATCCTGTCTACGGACAATGCACTGTCAGAGGATGAAATCATTCGCATATATGGGATGCGCTGGAACATTGAAACCTTCTTCAAATCAAGCAAGTCCCTTCTGAAGCTTGGCAGGGAGTTCCAAACCCGCAGCTATGACTCTGCTGTGGCACATACTGCAATTGTCTTTGCCCGCTATACATTTCTCGAATGGCTGCGCCGTCAGGAAAACGACCCTAAAACCTACGGAGGCCTGTTCTTTGCACTTTGCGAAGATGTGCAGGATATGGAACTTTCGGAAGCACTACGGTCACTTATGAGTCTCTTCATGGAAACCATCAACGTCTACGGAACTGAGGATACAGAAACCATAAAAAGTAAAGTGACCAATTGGATTGCCAGTCAGAGCAGGTATATCAAGGGATTGTTCCAGAATTTATCCCGAGTTTGCCACTTAAAAATTGCAAGGTTTCAGGAAATACAAGCTCCTGAAG
>CAMHCS010000008.1 GCA_946183785.1 uncultured Selenomonadales bacterium
ACTAATGCCTGTTTCATTTATCGTGGTGCCTCGTCAGAGGCATGACAATTACTTCCACACGCCGATGGTCAACCCGTTCACAGGCGGAACGCTTTCGCCTATCCTCCGCACGGCAATCGCCGCAATGAGCGTCAGCAGAACGACGCCGACATAAAATGCCACGGCCAGCGGAGCGGTCATTATGAGACCGGACCGCTCCAGCAAAAAACCAAGATAAGTAATTGCCAATGGGTGCGCCAGATAGACAAAATACGAATGGCGCCCCAGCAATGAAAGCGCGGGCCGCAGCGCGGCCGGCGACGCGTCCGGCGTGAATATCGCAAAGAGGAAGATCGACGCCGCCATAGTGTAGATGACGCCCAGCGGGCAAAGCTGATGCGCGGTATTGATAGCGCCAATAGCGTCGTAACCCCTTACGAGAATCAAATAATAATAGTAGCCAAGCATCGAAGCGAAGGACGCGGCGAAAAACGCCGCAAGCGTCCGGCGCCTGCGCTCCATGAACGCGCGGAACGCGTCGAAACGCACGGCGAGCCAGCCGCCCAGCACGAAGATGAACAGGTAGTGCATGACCCAGTAATTGAGCCGATTGACGGCCAGCGCGCGAAGATACGTATTTTCAATCGCGTAGGCGTTGAAAAGGAAGCTCGACCAATAGTCGAAGGCAATCTGCATCACAAACAGTGCGGCAAGGCGCGCGGGCGTCATGCGCCGCACGAGCCAGATCCAAAGCGGCATCAGCAGATAAAACCAGAGCAGGATTACCATGAAATACAGCTGATAACTGCCGAAGCCGAAGAACAGGTATTTTGCCAGCACGTTCAAATGCAGGAGCATCGTATCGCGAAACAGCACCGTGTAATGCAGCATATAAAAAATCGACCAGACGATATAGGGCACGAGCACCGTCCGCGCACGGCGATACAGGAACGCCGGATAGTCAAAGGGCGCATTCAAATCGAGATGGTAAAACAGCCCAAACGCCGAAATGAAGAAAAAAATCGGCACGGCAAACCGCGTCACGATCTCGAAAAACGCGACGAGCGCAAGATTCGGCGACGGGTTCGAAAGATACTGGGAGCCGACGTGAATGCCGACGACGCCGAGCATCGATATTCCGCGCATATATTCAATTGCGGGGATACGAGGCTTTGTCATCTCTCCCGCCTCACCGCGAAAGGATAAATTCGATATGCACGTCCGCCGTCAGCGACAGCGTCCCCGCTTCAATGGGCGTCGACTCCGTCGCCGCGTCCATGCTTTTCATCATCATGCCGTTGCTCTGACGCGGCTGAAACATGCCCGTATTTTCCGTCACATGATGCACGCCGACGATGGACTTGCCGAGAGCGTGGGCGATGGCGTCCGCCTTGTCCCGCGCGTCTTTTACCGCGCTCTCCAGCGCACGCCTCCGCAGGCCGTCGGTGTCGCGAATCGAAAAGTCCAGCGAGCGGACAGCGTTCGCTCCGCTGGCCAACGCCGCGTCAACCACGTCGCCCGCGAGCGCCACGTTGCGCACTTTGACACGAATCGTGTTCGACGCGGTATATCCGATAATGACGCCGCGTTCATTTCTTTCACGACTGTATTCGGGACTGAAATTGTAATCCTCCGTCTTGATATCCTTATCTTCAATGCCGAGTGCGGCAAGCGCATTGCGGATCGCCGTTGCCTTCGCCGCGTTTTCCTGCTGCGCCTCCCCCGCCGTTTCGGCACGCGTGACTATGCCAAGCGTGACCGCCGCCTGATCGGGCGTTCCCTGCACCATACCGCTGCCGCTGACGGACAAAATCGGCAGATCAGGCTCCGCCGCCGCACCATCCGCCATCGGCGCGAAAAGCGCACAGCAAAGCAGTATTGCCGCCGGAAAAAATCTCATTTTCATCGCAATCGTCTCCTTCCCAAACAAAAGTATTATAACGCCTTTATTCAAATTTTGCCAACGGCAAAATTTCCTCTCTATGCGTTTCGACAAGGCGTTGACACGTCTTGTCATAACGCCTTTATTCAAATTTTGCCAACGGCATAATTTCCTCTCTATGCGTTTCGACAAGGCGTGGGCACGCCTTGTCATAACGCCTTTATTCAAATTTTGCCAACGGCATAAAGAAGGATTTTGGCAGAAAAAAAAGAATATTATCAAGAGGGAATCCTATCAAAAAAAGGAGGCACAAAACATGGCGGAGAAAAAAGTTTACACAGAAGCTGAGATTGAGGAAATCGCTGAAAAAGCTTCACAGACGGCGATGGAGCACTTCAAGCACGGGCTGAACTGCGGCGAGTGCGTGTTTCAGGGCTATCTGGAGCAAAAGACGACGGACTATCCACCGGAGGTCGTAGCGCTGGTCTCGGGCATGGGCGGCGGAATGGGCTTCACGAAGCACACCTGCGGCGCGGTAAACGCCGGCATGTGCGTAATCGGCAGCCGCCATGGACGGAAGAACCCGTTTGCGAAGGAATCCTTCGAGGACCGCGTCGACGAGCTGCACCATGAGGGCACGGGCGTCTACCCGCGCCACGGCGAATATATCCGTAAATGTATTGCCGAATTCGGCACCATTGAATGCCGCGACCTCTGTTTCCCATTTGACGAGTCGACGCCGGAGGGCAAGAAGGAACGCGCGCGCAACTGCAAGAAGATTATCGGTTGGTGCGCGAAGGAAGCGACGAAGGCCGCTTTGAAGGAGTAACAATATGGCGAAACGAATTTTGATCGTCGGCGGCGTAACGGGAGGTGCTTCTGCAGCCGCCCGTCTTCGCCGCCTCGATGAGAGCGCCGAGATCGTGATTTTCGAGCGCGGCCCGCACGTCTCGTACTCGAATTGCAGCCTGCCCTATTTTTTGAGCCGCGTCGTACCGGACAGCGGCAGCCTCTTAATGGTCACGCCGGAGCGATTCAAAAAACAATACAATATTGAAGTCCGTACGGAAACCGAAGTGACGTCCATCGACCGCGCAGCGAAAACAATCCGCGTGAAGCGGCATGCCGACGGCACAGAATCCACGGAGCGCTACGACGTGCTTATTCTTTCGCCCGGCGCGGAGCCGATCCGTCCGAAGAGCATCGAAGGCGTCGACCGTGAAAACGTGTTCACCGTCCGCAGCGTAGCCGATATCGAAAAGCTCGATGCCTGGCTCGCCGCCCGCGACGTAAAAGACGTGGCGGTGGTCGGCGGCGGCTTTATCGGATGCGAAGTCGCGGAAAACCTTCGTGAAAGCAAACGAAATGTCGCTCTGATTGAGGCCATGCCGCAAATCATGGCGCCCTTTGATTTCGACATGGCGCAGATTTTGCACAAGGAAATGCTCGATCACGGCGTCACGCTCATCCTGAAAGACGGTGTGAAGCGAATCGGCGATAAAGAGCTCGAACTTGCCAGTGGGCGCACGATTAAAGCGGGGGCGACGGTGCTCGCCATCGGCGTCCGCCCGGAAACGGAGCTTGCGAAAGCCGCAGGACTTGAAATCGGCGACACGGGCGGAATCCGCGTCAATCATAATTATCAGACCAGCGATTCTTCCATCTATGCGGTTGGCGACGCCATAGAAGTCTTTCATCGTCTCACGCGCAAATGGACGCGCCTCGCGCTGGCATGGCCCGCCCAAATGCAGGGCCGCGCCGCCGCCGACCACATATGCGGCCTCTCCCATCGTTCGAAGGGCGTCATCGGCTCGTCGGTGCTCCGCGTTTTCAATCTGTATGCCGCCTGCACCGGGCTGTCGGAGCGTGCGGCGAAGGAGGCGGGCATTCCCTGCGAATCGGCTTGCGTCATTCCTGCAGACAAGGTCAGTCTGATGCCGGGCAGCGCGCCGATTCACCTGAAGCTCGTTTTCGAGACTCCCACAGGACGGATGCTCGGCGCTCAGGCCATCGGAAAAGACGCGGCCGATCGCCGCATCGACGTCATTGCCGCGCTTATTTCCATGGGCGGCACATTGGAAGACCTCAAAGAAACAGAACTTTGCTATGCGCCCGTCGTCGGCACGGCAAAGGACGCCGTCCACATGGCGGCGCTGGTCGGGTTGAACCTGCTTGACGGACGTTTCCGCCAGGTTCCGGTCTCAGCGGTGCGCGGCCTTGTCGAAAGCGGCGCCTGCATCGTGGATGTGCGCGAAAAAGGAGAATATGCCGCAAGCCATCTGAAAAACGCGGTCAACATTCCCTTGAGCGAACTTCGCGGGCGCATGGACGAAATCCCCAAAAATCGCCCTGTATATCTCCATTGCCGTTCCAGCCAAAGAAGCTACAATGCGATTATGGCGCTGCAGCAGCACGGCTTCGACAACGTGGTCAACATCGCGGGCTCCTATCTCGGCATTTGCCTGTACGAATATGCCCAGGACGTCCTCGAAGGAAGAGAAAAAATCGTAACTGCATACAATTTTAATTAACCATCGCAATTTAAAAAGGAGGCGCGAACTTGCGTCTCCTTCTTTTTTCATTGCGAGCACTCAATAAGCCGGGTTCTGTTTCGCTTCCGCGACGGCAATCATTTATCTAGGCCGCCTGTCGCCAGGCGGCTCCAGCGACTCAACCCGGAAGGTTCCGCGGGCCGCATCATCCCTTCCCTATTCGGTCTTGCTCCGTGTGGGGTTTACCAAGCCGCCCGGTTGCCCGGACGCTGGTGCGCTCTTGCCGCACCTTTCCACCCTTACCTCCGCCATAAATGACGAAGGCGGTTTTCGTTTCTATGGCACTTTCCCGGAGGTTGCCCTCGCCGGACGTTATCCGGCACACTGCCCTGTGGAGCCCGGACTTTCCTCTTGCGGCTTATACGTCCGCCAGCGATTGCCTTTCATGCTCGCAGGAAAGATTATAATCATTCCACAATGCGTCGTCAAGCCTTCATACGATCTCGAAAAAGTCGCGCGCTCTGTCGTCCGCCACAACCTCAACCTTTTCTCCCAATTCCCCTGCCAATCGTGCCGCGAGAATTTCCACCACCGGCTGCTCCGTCGCGAAATGTCCGGCGTCGATGACGTGAATTCCGAGCGCCGCCGCGCGTTGAGCGTCGTGATAGCGGACATCGCCGGTTACATAAGCGTCGCATCCCATGAATGCCGCGCGATCTATAAACTCCGCGCCGCTGCCGCTGCAAAGCCCGACCTTTTTCACGATGTGATTGCCGCCGCTGACAAAGCGTATATTCGCCGCGCCAAGCCCCCTTTTGACCTGCTCGGCGAACTTTTTGGCTGCCATCGGCGCAGGGAGCTTGCCGACACGGCCGAGACTTTCCGAAAGAGAATCTGCAGTTCCTAACGGCGCAATCGTCGCCGGATCAAGGCCTATGCGAGCTGCAAGCACGTCGTTGACGCCGCCCTCCGCGCAGTCGAGATTCGTATGAGCGGCGAACACCACGATGCCCGCCCGAAGCAACGCGCCGAGAAGCCGCCCGTCGGGAAGATCGGTGCGAAGCTTTTTCAACCCTTTGAATATTACAGGGTGATGGGCGACAATCATCTGAAAATCTTCCGCCTTTGCCCTCTCCGCCATTTCCTCCCGCACGTCGAGACAAACGAGGATTCGCCGCACCTCGTCGTTCGGACTTCCGACAAGCAGCCCCGGATTGTCCCATTCCTCCGCCAGTCGCTTCGGCGCAATGCGCTCCATAACGTCCATGACATCCCGACATTTCATCATGACGATTTCTCCTCTCCCGCGTTCCAATGACGCTCGATTTCCTCCAGCGTTTCCGATACGCTTCTGTATGCTTCGCTCCCGCGCGCGGACTCGCTTTTTTCCATGCCTCGCAAGATACGGCGCAGTCGCTCCATTTGCGCCCTGGCATGAATTGCAAAAAGCGATGGCCGTTCCCGCCAGAGCACCGGTCCAAGCGTCAGGAGCCACGTCTCCGGCGTCTCTTCTGCGCCCGGCTCCGCCGCGATAATTTCATAGAGCCGCCCGTCTGCTGTCGCGAGACGTTCCTCCGCGATATGCCAACCGTTTTCATAAAGCCATCGCCGAAGCGCCGCCGCGTCGTTCATCGGCTGCAGTACAAGCCTTGAAAGTCTTGCCAATACTTCCGGAGTCGCCGCAAGAATCGAAGCAATCAAACCGCCGCCCATGCCAGCGATACAAATCGTATCAACCTCCCCCGGCGAGAGCGGCGCAAGACCGTCGCCGCAACGCACCGGCACGCGTTCCGAAAGCCCCACCGCAGAAAGCGTCCGACCCGCCGCCGCGCAAGGCCCTTCGTTCTTATCCGTGGCTATGACCGTTTTCGCGTCGCGTTCCTCGACAAGCGCTATCGCGAGATACGCGTGATCCGTTCCCACATCCGCAACTTTCGCGCCGCGCGGCACGAGCGCCGCCACCGCCGACAATCGCCCGTCAAGATGCATGCCGCGCCTCCTTTCATACGAAAAAAGCCGCCGATACAAATACTATCGGCGGCTCATTGTTTCTGGCTCCTTGAGCAGGACTCGAACCTGCGACCGATCGGTTAACAGCCGATTGCTCTACCGACTGAGCTATCAAGGAATAACTTATATGGTTATTATACTTCCCCGACTTGCGTCAGTCAAGGAAATCACGCAGCTTATGACTTCTGCTCGGGTGGCGCAGCTTGCGGAGCGCCTTTGCCTCGATCTGACGGATTCGCTCGCGGGTGACGCCGAAGTTCTGTCCGACCTCTTCCAGCGTGCGGGCCCTGCCGTCGTCAAGTCCGAAGCGCAGACGGAGCACCTTTTCTTCCCTCGGAGTCAGCGTGTCAAGCACTTCCTCGAGCTGCTCCTTTAAGAGCAGGAACGAAGCCGCGTCCGCCGGAGCCGGCGCGTCGTGGTCTTCGATAAAGTCGCCGAGATGGGAATCCTCTTCTTCACCGATCGGCGTCTCCAGGGAAACAGGCTCCTGCGCGATTTTCATGATCTCGCGCACCCGGTCGACGCCAATCTCCATTTCCTTCGCAATCTCATCCGGCGTCGGATCGCGTCCGAGCTGCTGCAATAGCTGCCGGGAAATGCGAATCAATTTGTTGATCGTCTCGACCATATGAACGGGGATGCGGATCGTACGCGCCTGGTCTGCGATGGCTCTCGTAATCGCCTGCCGAATCCACCACGTAGCGTAGGTACTGAATTTGTAGCCTTTGTTGTAATCGAACTTTTCGACCGCCTTGATCAGGCCAAGATTGCCTTCCTGAATCAAATCAAGGAACAACATACCGCGGCCGACATAGCGTTTCGCAATGCTGACCACAAGACGAAGGTTCGCTTCCGCAAGGCGTTTTTGCGCTTCCTCGTCGCCCTCCTCCATGCGCTTGGCCAGCATGATTTCCTCTTCCGCCGTAAGAAGCGGCACACGCCCGATTTCCTTCAGGTACATGCGGACGGGATCGTCAATGCTGATGCCTTCGGGAATCGTGAGGTCGATTTCTTCCTCCGCCTTTTCCAGGCCGGCGTCTCCGGCGTCGGCCTCGACGTCCGCCGTCTCGTCGACCAGCTCAATCCCCTGTTTGCCGAAGGTCTCGTAAAGCTCCTCCATCATCTCAGGCGAAAGCTCCTGGTTTTGGAAGGCTTCAAGAATTTCCCCGTAGGTCAGCGTGTTGCCGCCTTTTTTGCCGCGCTCGATCAAATCGCGCGTCACTTCCGCAACGGTGCGCACTGGAACGTTCTCTGCGGCGTCCTCGTCGGACGGATCCTGCTCCTGCGCAGCCTGCTCCGGCTTTTCCTTCTGCTTTTTCCCGGAGGTCGACGACTTACCCTTGCCTTTGTCTTTATCGGACGGGACGACCTTTCCCTTCGCTTCTTTCTCCTTCGGCTCTTCAGCCTGGTCGTCGCCCGTCTCCGCCTTCTTTGGCTTTCCCGGCTTCTGCTCAACAGGCTTTGAAGGCTTCTCGGAAGCTGCTTTATCCTTGGCCGCGGCCTTTGGTTTCTTCTTCGAAGATTCCTCCGCCGCCTGCTTCCCGGTCTCCTTTTTCGGCTTTTCTGCCGTCTTTTTGCTCGTTTCCTTCTCTGCGCCGCCGTCTTTCTTTTTCCCGCCCGGTTTCGGAGCGGATTTTTTCTCAGGCGCTTTTTCCGCCGATTTTTTGACCGTTTGTTTCTCCGCTTTTTCGACCGCTTTTTTCAGTTCCGTCTTTTTCGCGGGCTTCACGGCGGATTTCGTCTGCGTGGGCTTCGAAGCCTTCGCAGCCTTATCTTTCTTTTCGGCCGGAGCCTTTGCAGCGGTTTTCTCCTTAGCGATGTTTTCCGATTTGACAGTTTTTTCCTTTGTCGCCTTCTTTGCCGGCTTCGCAGGAACGGCGGCCTTTTTCGCTTCCGTCCTAGCGGACGATTTCTTCTCCGCCGGTTTCACGGACGCCGTCGTTTTCTTTTCCGTCTTCTTCGACGCTTCCTTTGGTTTTGTCTTTACGATTGCCGCAGATTTCTTCTCCGCTTGCTCCGACGTTTTCTTTGCCGGCGCTTTGGAGGAAACCGTCATTTTTTTCTCCGTTTTTGGCTTGGCGGCAGGCTGCGTCTTTTCGGCTTTTGCGCTCTTCTTCGCAGACGCCTTTGCCGGGACGGATTTCTCCTGCTTCGGGGCTGCCTTGGACGTCTTCGCCGGCTTTTTCTCCGCCGGCTTTTTGTCGGCGGACGCCTTCGCGGCTGTCGTCCCGGGTTTCTTCTTCTCGTCCGCCCGCGCCTGCTTTTCCGCCGACGCCTTTGCGCTCTTTTTGCCCGCCGCAACCGTCTTTACCGTTTTCTTTTCCGCCATGTCCTGCCGCCCCCTTTCCCGATAAATTCGCGTGTCAGTCTCACTTTCAAACCATCACTCATCCATTCGTCTCTGCATCTTGATGCAAACTATCTATTTGTATATGTAATTCGTCTATCTCTTGTTTAATTCGCTGACTTTTTTGTAATTCCTGCAAGAAATCGGAATTTCCTTTTCTTTCCATTTCGTCGGCGCGGAGACGATATTCCTCAAAAGCCGTCTTGAGCTGGGCGAGGCGAATCGTTCGCAGGAACGCCGTATAATTCTCTTCCGACTCGTCTCTTCCCTCAATCATCGTCCGTGAAATTTCCGCCGCGGCTTCCTCTCCCAGATTTGCCAGGATTTCCTCATCCTGCGGCCTTTGATGCAATTCCCCGCATTGAGCGATATATCGCAGGAGTTTTTCATGGAGCGCAACGGGAAACGGCTCTCCTTCCAGCTCCGCCACCGCCGCCACCGCTACGCCCGGGTCACGCCATGCCATGCGGATCAGCCCGCGCCCCGCGCGCCGCACCGCATCATCCGGCGTCCGAACAGCCTGCCGCCGCATTGGAGGACGAAACTCCGACGCCGGCTCGTCTCCCCGATACATCGCAAGTTCCTGGCGAATAATCCCCTCATCGACGCCGAGAGCGCCCTGCAAATCATGGATATAGGCGTTCTGCTCAATGGCGCCGGACGCTCTCAACGTTGGGAGACACGCGCGCAAGGCCCGATTTTTGCCGTCCAGCGTCCGTATATCGTTAGTCTTAAGCGCGTACCGGATCTGAAACTTCCCGATTGGCATCGCCTTATCCGCCAGCGTGCGAAACGCTTCGCCGCCATGCTTCCGAACGAACTCGTCGGGATCCTTGCCGTCCGGGATAATCAATACCCGAGCCTGCGCGTCCGTCCCGCGGACGATGGACAGCGCCCGCATCGTCGCTCTCTGCCCGGCCTCGTCGCTGTCGTAGCAGAAACAGATCTCCTTTGTATGACGGAGCAGCAGCCTGCATTGTTCCGCCGTGAATGCCGTGCCGAGAGAAGCCGCCACATTTTTGACGCCTGCCGCCGAAAGCGAAATCGCGTCCATATACCCCTCGACCAGAATCGCCTTGCCCTCTTCCCGGATTGCCTTCTTCGCGTGATCCAATCCGAAAAGCAGCTTGCGTTTATTGAAAAGCGCCGTCTCCGGCGAATTCAAATACTTCGGCGTACCGTCGCCCAACACGCGCCCGCCAAAACCGACAACGCGCCCCCGCTCATCGGCGATGGGAATGATCACGCGGTTTCTGAAACGGTCGTAAACGCCGCCGCCCCGTCCCTCCGAAACGAGCCCCGCTTCCAACAGCAGTTCTTCTCTAACGCCGCGCTTCTTGAACGCGTCGCGGAGCTTTCCCGGCGCGTCCGGCGCAAATCCGAGCCCAAACGTCTCTATTACGTCCGTCCCGACGCCGCGTCCGGCGAAATACCGAAGCCCCTGCTCTCCATACCTGGTTTTCACAAGACAATTATGGAAAAAGCTCTGAGCCATTCCCATCAGTTTCCGCAGGTCGTCCAGCTTTCGTTCGCGAGCAAGCTCCTTCTCGGACTTCTCCCGATTCGGCATCGCGATACCGAGCTTCTCCGCCTGCAGCTTGATTGCGTCGAAATACGACACGTTCTCGATCATCGAGATAAACTTGAATACGTTCCCCCCCGCGTGGCAGCCGAAGCAATAAAAAAAACCTTCGTCCGGCACGACGGAAAACGACGGCGTCTTTTCCTGATGAAACGGGCAACAGCCCCAATATCTCCCGCTCTTCCGTTTGAGCGGTACATAGGACGCGACCACGCTCAATATATCCGAGGCTTCGCGAACGCGCGCCACGAACGCGTCCATCTCCGCACTTCTCATACGCAACGCCACCTCGGAAGAATCAATCCCAAAATCCAATTATTCACAGTCCATATATTCCATAAAAAATAAAAAAATCCTTTCGCCGACAAAAAGAAATTTTAATCGCATACTCTTATACAATGTGTCCCTTGATCGTCATGCCCACCGGCGGTATGAAAATCTCATGGAAGAGCTGCACCGCGTAGCCGTCCGTCAGTCCCGCCATATAGTCCACGACAATCTGCTGCCGTCCCCAGCGCTCCTCGCGATCAAGGAATTCCCGCGGCAGCCGATCGACATGGCGGATAAAATACTCGTAAAGCTGCTGCAGTACGAACACGGCCTGCTCCCGCTCCTGCGCCAGCGCTTTCGAATGGTAAATACGTTCGAACATGAACGCGCGAAAAACCTTCATCACGTCCTGCATCGCCGGGGAAAAAGAAACATCGTGCGTCCCTTCTGAAGCCGTGATAATGTCCGAGACGAACCCTGTAATCAATGCCGAATGCGCGTCGCCTAACGCGTCCCGAACCGCCATCGGCAAATCGTCCGGCTTCAAAAGTCCCGCCCGCAGACTGTCGTCGTAGTCATGGCAAAGATACGCGATACGGTCGGCATGGTGCACGATACGCCCCTCCAGCGTTTTCGCGCGTTCCTTTCCCGTATGATGAACGATGCCGTCCCTGACGTCGTCCGTCAAATTCAATCCTGTGCCTTCCCGCTCCAAATAATCGACGACGCGCAGGCTCTGCTCGTTGTGGGCGAAATGGCCGCAAAGCTCCGCCATCGCCGCCTCGCCGGAATGGCCGAAGGGCGTATGCCCGACGTCGTGCCCGAGGGCGATTGCCTCGACGAGATCCTCGTTCAGCCGAAGTCCCCGGGCAATCGTCCGCGCAATCTGCGCGACTTCAAGACTGTGCGTCATACGCGTGCGGTAATGATCGCCCGACATGATATAGACCTGCGTCTTGTGCTTCATGCGGCGAAACGATTTGGAATGCAGAATCCGGTCGCGGTCCCGCTGGTACGCCGTTCGAAACGGGCACAGGTCAATCTCGCCCCGACGCTTCGCCTCGCGGCTTTTCGCAGCGTCCGGCGACAAAATCTGATATTCCAGTTCTTCCGTCCGCTCCCGTATCGTCTGCATACGCTTCGCCCCTTTCCCGCACATAATGACTCGATTTTTTATAGTATTCTGCATCCAAATTAAAATTCCTGCCGCACGTGCAAGTTTTGTGCGGCAGGAATTAACCGTCCCATATACCCGTTATGCTTCTGTCGTCGCTCCCCATCCGTTCCGTTCGCTGATTCGATTCCATGTGTTGCAGTACATCGTCAGACGGTCCGCAGCGGTTTTTTCTATCGGCGTGCCCGTCGGCTTTGCTTGCGTGGACGCGGCTTTCATTTCTCCTTCGCCCGGTCTTTCCTCATCCGCCTTCCGCAATTTGTCCCGGAGCTCCTCGTCCTCCTCGTTCCGCCGATATTGCGCAAGCACCTCTCCCGCCGACGCCGGCCTCTCGTCGCTGTCCTTACCCGTCAGTTTGTCAAGGAGGTGCTTTTCCTCATTCGCCTTACGCCGCTCCATATCGAGATAGGAAAGCCCTCCTCGAGCCGTTTCTTCCTTTTTTCCGTCCTGCTCTTCCTTTTGACGGGAAACCTTCTTCTTCCCGCCAACGTAGGTATCGACAATCGCGTCTTTCACGTCGTTTTTGAATCCATCGCTTTGCGTATTGATGGTGTTTCCGTCCCGCACGGTCTTTACCATATCGCGCATCTGCTGCAAAAGCGCGTTGTCGTCTCCCATATCGAGCTCGTCCAAAGCGCCGAGCAACGTGTCGAAATAGCCGTCCTCCGCACCGAACTGGTTAAGATAGTCGTTCAAATGCGTAGCAAGCACCCCGAACGCGCCGTTCACAGGCGTCAGTATCTGCGTGAATCCATAACGGCTGTCGTCGAACGAGGATTTCCAGGCGACGCCCTCCCGCATGTACAGCGCGTCAAAAGCCTCCTCATAGGTCGCGCGCGGCTTCAGGATTTCGCCGATGCTCTGGCTGATCGCGGTCGTAAATACCTGCCGAAAGCTCTCCTTGCGTGCGGCGAGTTCCTCCGCTTCCGTTATCGTTTCCTCGATACCGTCCGCTTCCGTCCAGCGGAAATGCTCCGAGCGGATTTCCGTCACGGGAAAATATTCCGTTTCATCCGCTGCATACGCCTCCGCACCGCTGCGCTTCAAAATCTGCCGCGCCTCCGGGCTGATCTCCACGGAAAAAGGCGGCGCCTCGAGCGGGCGCAATTCGCCTTTCGGCAAATCGCCCAAAAGCCCCTTTCGCTCATTTGCGGCCATCAAGCCATCCGGCCGTCCCGTTAGCCGATAATTCTCGTTCTGTTGGCGGTATACCTCCGCCAATTTACTCAGCGCTTCCCGCTCCTCTTTACGCGACAGATTGCCTCCGTAAGAAACCTGGACGGCGCGGCCGCCGTTATAAATCATCATATTGAATCCTCTCCCTGTTCGCTTCTACACTCCCTCTTATTGGTTTATCGAATTTTTTCCATAAAAACTTAAGCGCAAAGAAAAACGCCGCAGGGACTGCCCCCACGGCATATATATGCGGCACAGCGTCGAATCTCACGGAAACCTCACGACGCAGCGGTGGATTTTTTCCCCGAAGCCGCTGAATTTTTTTTCGTATTCCGTCTCGATGTTGTCCGGGCGATTTTCCGCGTGAAGGTCGTAGGAAATATCCTCCGTTTTTAGTCCCGCCGCCGCGAATTCCTCCAGCGAAAATTCGAACAGGCCCGGATTGTCCGTCTTGAAAATCAAGATCCCTCCGGGCCGCAGTACGCGGCGATACCTTTCCAGGAATGTGCGGTTTGTCAGGCGGCGCTTCGCATGGCGTGCCTTCGGCCATGGATCGCAGAAATTGATATAGATCCCGTCGGCCTCGCCCGGCGCCAAAATTTCCTCCAGCGCGTGAATATCGAATACGAGGAGCCGCACGTTCGTCAGCCCCGCCTCGCGCACCCGCTGCGCCGCCTTGTAAAGGACGTCCTGCTGCGCCTCGATCCCGAGAAAATTATTCTCCGGCTCCCGCGCCGCGATTTGGCTGATAAAGCCGCCCTTGCCCGTGCCAAGCTCGACATAGAGCGGAGCGGGCCGGCCGAAAATCTCCTTCCATCGACCGCGCTCCGCTTCCGACGCAGGTCTGTCCTTTGGATACACAAAATCGTCAAAGTCGTGAATCGCCGTATCGATCCACGGTTTTCTCCGCAAACGCAAAACATCATTCCTCCTAATTATTCGTATTTTGTATTATACAGGCGCGCCCCGCCACCCGCAATAAATTTTTCTTCCCGCAAGCAGTGAAAATATGATATCATATAGTCTACATGATATGAAAGGTGGACTTATTTTGGCACGACAGACGAAACGCATTCGAAAAAATATCCAGACGACCCAGGAGATGGACGAGATTCTCGACGGCAAACCGGAAAAACGGCAGCACAAGCCGTGGGAAAACATCGTGCTCGTCGGCATCATCTGCCTGACGATGTTCCTTTTGTCCTCGGGATGGAGTTACTTTGACAACGTGAACCGGGGCATGTACAGCCTGCTGCTCGTCGCGCTGCTCCTGATGTACGCGGAACGCCGCATGGACATGACGCCGACGCGGGAGACGTGGATCCGACGCGGCATCTTCGCGGCCATAGCTCTGGCGCTCGTGCTTTTTGCCTATGCGGTGTATATGCAATATCTCGTATAAAAGGAAGGATTAATAACCATGTCTCAATTTGACGCGCGCAATATCAGCATGGTCATGGACCTCTACGAGCTGACCATGGCCGGAGGTTACTTTTCCGACGAGGCGATGGCGGAGTCGGTGACCTTCGACGTGTTTTACCGGGGCAACCCCGACAACGGCGGATTCGCCATTTTCGCAGGACTGGAGCAGGTCGTAGAACTCGTCGAGCATTTCCATTTCTCTGCGGAGGACGTGGATTATCTACGCGGTCTGGGCATCTTTACGGACGATTTTCTCGAATACCTTGCAAATTATCGTTTCCGCGGCGACATTTACGCGTTTCCCGAAGGAACGGTCATGTATCCGAACGAGCCGATTTTGACCGTCGTCGCGCCCCCCATCGACGCGCAGCTCGTGGAAACAGCGATTCTCGCGCAGATCAACCATCAATCCCTGATTGCGACGAAAACGCAGCGCATCGTACGCTCGGCGGCGGGCCGGGCCGTCTCGGACTTCGGGGCGCGGCGCGCGCACAACATGGACGCGGCGGTATACGGCGCACGGGCGGCTATCATCGGCGGCGCCGTCGGAACGGCGACGCTCCTGGCCGGGCAGCTTTTCAATCTGCCGGTCAGCGGCACGATGGCGCACAGCTGGGTCATGTATTACGACGACGAATACACCGCGTTCCGCAAATACGCGGAAAAATATCCCGACGCGACGGTGCTTTTGATTGACACCTTCGACGTGCTGCATTCCGGCGTGCCAAACGCAATCCGCGTCGCGAAAGAAGTCCTCGAACCGATGGGCAAACGTCTCAAAGGCGTGCGTCTCGACTCCGGCGACCTCGCGTATCTGTCGAAGCGGGTCCGCAAAATGCTGGACGAAGCGGGACTTGACGACTGCAAGATCATCGTCTCGAACAGCCTCGACGAATACACGATTGCCTCGATCCTCCGGCAGGGCGGCTGCATCGACGCCTTCGGCGTCGGCGAGCGCCTGATCACCGCGAAAAGCGATCCGGTCTTCGGCGCTGTCTACAAGATGGTCGAGGTCAACAAGAAGCGTGCCTGCATTCCGAAAATCAAGATTTCGGAAACCTTCGAGAAAATCACGAACCCCGGTCGGAAGCGAGTCTACCGCATCTACAACGATCACGGGCAGGCCATCGCCGACCTTTTGACAGGATGGGACGAAACCCTTGACCTCTCAAAGCCATACCGATACATTGACCCGGAGCAGCCGTGGAAACAGCGTAATTTTGAAAACTGCACGGCCAAAGAACTGCAAACTCTCGTCGTCAAGGACGGACAACGCGTCGCGCCGCCGACGCCGCTGCCGGAAATCCAGGCGTATGTGAAGAAACAGCTTCAGGAAGAGATCTGGGAAGAGGAGCAGCGCTTCGAGAACCCGCACCGGCATTACCTTGACATGAGCCCATCTTACTACGAAATGAAAATGGATCTTCTCTGCGAAGCAAAAGAGAACGGATCGAAGAAATAGGAAGGAGCTTTCGCGTGGACTTTGGAGCAGAAGAGCGCATCGGAGAGGCCTGCGGCGTTTTCGGCATGTACGACCTTGACGGACATGATGTGGCCTCGTCTATCTATTACGGCCTGTACGCGCTTCAGCACCGCGGGCAGGAGAGCGCCGGCATCGCGGTCACGGACACAAACGCTCAAAAGGCGCAAGTCGCATGCCATAAGGATATGGGACTTGTAAACGAGGTCTTTACCGAAGAAAATCTCTCGCATCTCTCCGGCAATCTCGGCGTCGGCCATGTGCGCTACTCGACGGCGGGCGGTTCGCTGCCGGAAAATTCCCAGCCCCTCGTCATTCGTTATATCAAGGGAACGCTGATGCTTGCGCACAACGGCAACCTCGTCAACACGCCGGAGCTGATTCGCGAGCTGTCCGAGGGCGGCGCGATTTTCCAGACCACCATTGATTCGGAAACCATCGCCTACCACATCGCCCGCGCCCGCGTCAATGCGCCCTCTGTCGAAGCGGCGGTCGTGGAAGCAATGAAAAAACTCAAGGGCGCTTATTCCCTTGTGGTGGCCAGCCCGCGAAAGCTGATGGGCGTGCGCGATCCGCTGGGCTTCAAACCTCTCGTGATCGGCAGGCGCGACAATGCTTACGTCATTACCTCCGAGACCTGCGCCCTTGAGACCATCGGCGCGACCTTCATTCGCGATGTGGAGCCGGGCGAAGTCGTGACGATCGGCCAGGACGGCGTCATTCATTCCGACCGTACCCACTGCCACGATCCGAAAAAAACGGCGCGCTGCATTTTTGAGTACATCTACTTTGCGCGTCCCGACTCGGTCATCGACGGCGTCAGCGTCGTCAGCGCCCGCATGATTGCGGGCCGATGCCTCGCAAAGGATCATCCGGTAGACGCAGACCTCGTCGTCGGCGTGCCTGAATCCGGCAACATGGCGGCCCTCGGCTATGCCTTGGAATCCGGCATCCCTTACGGAATCGCGTTTACGAAAAACACTTACGTGGGCCGTACCTTCATCAGCCCGAAACAGTCGCGCCGCGAACGCGGCGTCCACGTCAAGCTCAACGTGCTGAAGGAAGTCGTCGAAGGCAAGCGTATCTTGATGATCGACGACTCCATCGTGCGCGGCACGACCAGCAACCAGATCGTCAATATGCTGCGCGAAGCGGGCGCGAAGGAAGTCCACATGTGCGTGTCGGCGCCTCCGTTCCTCCACCCGTGTTACTTCGGCATCGATATCCCGTCGGAGGATCATCTGATTGCCCATGACAAGACCATCGAGGATATTCGCCGCGAGATTGGAGCCGATTCCCTTGGTTATCTGAACCTCGCCCGCCTCTCGGAAATGGTCGGCGGCCTCCCGATCTGCACCGCCTGCTTCAGCGGAAACTACCCGATCGACCCGCCGAAAGAGGACATTCGGGGCGAATACGCAAGATAAAGGATCAGAAAATCCCCGCAGGAAAATGACATGTCATTCCTGCGGGGATTTTTCTATGCCTACGTTCCTTATGCCTGCTCCGTCAATCCGTCGGCGACGGCGGCAAATTCCGAAAGCGACAATGTTTCACCACGCCTTGCCGCGTCCACCTTCGCTCCGGCCAGCGCTGCTTCGATTTGCTCCTTCGGCACGCCAAGCGGCTTCAACGCGTTTGTCAGCGTCTTTCTCCTTTGCCCGAAGGCCGCCTTGACCACGCGGAAAAACATTTTTTCGTCTTTTACGTCTACGGCCGGCGTCTTGCGAACCGCGCAGACGATCACTGCGGAGTCCACTTCCGGCTCGGGCAGGAAACAATTCGGCGGCACGTCCAGCGCGATCTCCGGTTCCGTATGATATTGTACCGCCACCGAAAGCGCGCCGTAGTCCCTGCCGCCGGGCCGCGCCGTCATGCGCGCGGCGACTTCCTTTTGCACCATCGTGACGATGCGCGTGATCGGAAGCTTTTGCTCCAGCAGCGACAGCAGGATCGGGGTCGTGATGTAGTATGGAAGATTCGCGGCAACCTTGAAGGGCTCGCCGCCCATCAGCGAAGGAATGTCCGTCTTCAAAATGTCGCCCTGTACGACATTCAAATGCGCATAACCTCGAAGGGTCTCGGCAAGCACGGCGGGAAGTTTTTTGTCCAGCTCGACCGCCGTAACCTCCGCGCCTGCCTCCAGGAGGCCCTGCGTCAGTGTGCCGATGCCCGGCCCGATTTCCAACACCCGATCGCCCGCCCCGATTTCCGCCGCTTCGACGACGGCACGCACAACGGCAGGCGAAATCAGGAAATTCTGCCCGAGCCGGTGGGAAGCGTGCAAACCGAAAGCCTTCAAGATATGTCGCGTTACGCCTTTGTCAGCAATCTGCGGCGTCAGCATTTATTTCCCTCCTCGAGTTCTTGCAGCCCTGCGTCATATTCTTCCCGCGTCACGCCGTAATGGTTGAGCCGTTTCAAAAACGTTTTGGCGTTGCCGCATCCGACGCCGAGTATCGCGCCAAGCCGTGCGCGCCGCTCTGAAGCCATCGTCCCGCCCGAAAGCCCAGCCGCAATCAGGTCCGCCGGTGAAAATCTCTCCACGGGATTCCAGTCCAATGTCCGCACTTTTCCCAGCGCAATGCGGATCGCCTCCGGCGACGCCTGTTCGACGCCTATGTCGTCATTTGCCGTCGCATCTTCCTTCGGCACGAAGGCGTGCTTCGCCCCCGGGAATTTTTTCGACAGGAAGCGGCGAATCCGCTCCCCCGCCGGGTCCGGATCCGTCAAAATGATGATACCCCGCCGCTTGTACGCGTCGCCGATGCTCGCCAGCGTCTTCGGCGAAAGGCGGAAGCCGTCGGTGATGATGCAGTCCGCCTCCACCGCCCGTCTCACCGCCAGGACGTCCATTTTTCCCTCGACAATCAGAACTTCCTTTATCATGCGACGTCTCCCACCGCGCCCAATACCGGCAGCACCGTTTTATAAACATCTGCCGCTATATCTTCCGGCTCCCTCGGAGTCGTCCCCGTACCACAGACGACTCTCGCCCAGCCCAGCTTCTCCGCCGTTTCGGCGTAAGCCGCATGGACGCGGTGCAGATACGTCGTATCTTTTTCGTGGATGTCCGCCGCCCCCGTCTCTTTCGCCCGCGCCGCCAAAAGCCTGTCGCTGGCCTCGGGCGGCATATCGAGGAACACCACGAGATCGGGCCGTGGAAGCCCCAGCCGCCCATACTCGAAATCTTCCAGCCAGGAAAAATACTCCCGTCGCGCTCTCTCATCGGCGAGCTTAACCGCCTGATGGGCAAGATTTGAAGTCGTATAACGGTCGGAAAGGATCACGCCCCCCCTCTTGTACGCTTCGCCCCATTTCGTATGAAAAGAGGCATACCGATCCACCGCAAAAAAGGTCGACGCCGCGTACGCGTCCACATCCGCCGCTTCCGCGCCGAAATCCCCCCGAAGGTACATCTTGACCAGCGCAGACGAATCCGATTCGTAGTCGGGAAACGAGACCCGCGTCACGTCGCGCCCCTCCGCCGAAAGCCGTTCATAGAGAAGCCGCGTCTGCGTCTCTTTACCCGAGGCGTCCCCCGCCTCCAAGATAATCAGTTTTCCCTTTGTTTCCATACTTTCACCTATTTCAAGACGCAGAACGTCGAAAGCGACGGATCTTGCGGCCCCGTCACCTTCAGCCCCATGCGCGTCATCTCCACGAGATAGCCGACGGCTTCCTCGGTTATCATTTCTCCCGGCACAACGGCCGGAATCCCCGGCGGATAAAACGTCGCTTCCTCCGCCGCGATTCGCCCGACGGCCCGTGAAAGCGGCACGGACTCCCACGCCGCAAAAAACGCCTCTCGCGGAGAAACCGCAGAAGGCAGCGTTGGAGGCGTCGATACGGAAAGCAACGCCTCCTTCCCCTTTCCTTCATTTTCCTGCGAAAGGGCCTTCAGCGCCAAGAACAGCCGCTCCGCTTCCCGTTTCGTATCCGCCATCGACACGATAAAAAGTACGTTCCGCGCGTCGGCCAGCTCCGCCTGTATGCCTTTTCCCCGCAGGAGGCGCATAGCCTCTTCACCTGACAGTCCAAGCCCCGAGACGTTCACCGTCAGCTTCGTCGCATCAAGAGCCTCCGCGCCTGGGCGTCCCATGCGTTCTCTTCCGAAACACCAAAGACCCGGCACTTCATTGATCGCCGTGCGAAGCTCCTCCGCGAGCCTCACCGCTCGCCCGACGCGCATTTCTCCCTCTTCCTCCATTTGCAGACGCGCTATATCCAGCGACGCCATCAAAAGATAATTTGGGCTTGTCGTAGCGAGCATTGACGCAGTGCGGCGCACTCGCTCCGCAGGAACGCGCCCGCCCTTTCGGAACAGTATCGAAGCCTGTGTCATCGCGCCCAAAAGCTTGTGCGTGCTCTGCGCGACGAGATCGGCTCCGCAGGAAAGCGCGTCGGGAGGCAATGCGTCTGAAAACCGCAAATGCGCGCCGTGCGCCTCATCCACTAAGAGCGGCACTCCCTTTTCATGCGCCGCGGCCGCAATCGCCCGAAGCTCTGACGCCACGCCGTAGTATGTCGGATAGACCGCCACCACCGCTTTTGCCTCTGGGTGCGCCGCTAGCGCCCGACGTACGGACTCCGCCGTCACGCCGTGAGCGATTCCCGGCATCTCGTCAAATTCCGGCGTCAGATAGACGGGCCGAGCGCCGGTCAGGACCAATCCGCCGACAACGGACCGGTGGATATTGCGCGGCACGATCACCTCGTCCCCCGATGAAAGCGTCGCCGTCATCATCGCGTGGATTGCGCCCGTGGTGCCGTTTACCGAAAAAATCGCCTCGTCCGCGTCCCAAAGCCGCGCCGCCCTATCCTGAGCCTCTTTGAGACAGCCTTCCGGTCTATGCAGATCGTCCAGTTCCTCCGCCAACGATACTTCCTCGCGCAGGCCCTGTTCCGTCACCAATTCCCGAAGCAGCGGGGGCGCGCCGAGCCCTTGCTTGTGGCCCGGCGTATGAAAAGCGAGGGCGCCGCTCGCCGCGTACGCTTTCATCGCCGCCGCCAGTGGCGCCCTATCTGCGTCGATCATCCATCTTGCCCTTTCTCAATGTCAGCCGCCGCATTTTCCTCCGCGTCCCGCACCGCTTCTTCGCCGGCTTCTATGACCTCCGCCGTCAGCGCATCCGTTTCCGGCGGCGCTTCATGCAGCACGCGTTTCCTCGGCAGACGCTTCCGCCGCGCCGCCTCCTGCGGCGTTTCCTCCGGCATATCCTCCGGCTTCAGCGGGAAGCGCACATGCACGCGGGTTCCCTGCCCCTTTTTCGACGCGACCGTAAACTGTGCGCCGACGATCATTGCCCGCTCGCGCATACCTAAGAGGCCGAAATGTGCGTCCCCTTCGCCTCCGCCTTCTTTTCCCATCGCGGTCTCCACATCAAAGCCTGCGCCGTCGTCCTCGATCAGGATCGACATGGCCGCGTCCGTGAAGAGCACGCGAAGCGACGTATGCTTAGCCTTCGCATGGTGCGCGACGTTGTTCAGGGCCTCCTGCACAATGCGGAACAGAGCCGCCTTCACATGAGCGTCCAACGGAGCCTCCATGCCCTCCACCGTCATTGTCACAGTTATGATTCCACGATCGTGGAGCTGCCGGACAAGCTGGGCAATCGCCGCCACCAGCCCGAGATCGTCGAGAGCCATCGGCCGCATATTAAAGATGATCTGCCGAATATCGGACAAGCATTCCTTCAGATGGCGACGGAGCACCTGCAAATTCTCCTTCGCCTCGTCCTTGTCCACATCTATCAGCCGCTCGCAGATCGAAGTCTCAAACAGCATATTGGCGATATCCTGTGCCGGGCCGTCGTGAATTTCCCGGGAAACGCGCAGGCGTTCCTCCTCCTGCGCTCGAATGATTGCCGCACTGAGAAACTTGTTTTTCGACGCCGCCTCCATCTGCGAGACTACATCGCTGAGGGACGAGCTCAGGAAATTCAGCATAGAACCGATACGCATCGCCAAACGCTCCGCGCCCTGCACCGTCTTCTGCAAATGCAGAAGCTGCACCTCCAGACGATTTCTCATCTGCCGAAGCTGCTGTTCCCGCTCTTTCGCCACGCCGAGACGCACCTGAACATCTTTCACTGCCTCGTAGGCCGCCTGGATCTGGTCCTCCGAGTAATGGCCGCTGACGTAAACGAGCTTCTGTTTCTCCCGCTGCTCCTCCGCCGTCAGCTTGTCCACCTCGTCGATGACCTCGCGCGTCTGTCGGCGCACTTCCTCGAGGTTTGCCTTGCTGTTTTCCACCTCGCGCCGCGCCGCCTCGTAAACGTCGAAGAGCTGCGACTTGGTACTCTCAATCCCCGACACCATAGAATGCAGGATTTCCTGCAATTTATTCTCGCCCAGTTCCACCGATTTTTTCTCGGCCTTGCTTCTTTTTGGCATCTTCACTCTCCCCGTGTTCCAGTCATACGGCTGTTTCCTTCTTCGCCGCTGTCATATCCTCGAAATAAAGCTCTTCCGCCTTGGAAAAGCCGTTGAATGTCGTCGCGCTGGCCGACGTGTACGCGCCGCAATCCGGCACCAGCACCAAATCCCCTTGTAATAGCTCTGGCAGCGCTACGTCCCGCCCAACGAAGTCAATAGAATCACAGCTCGGCCCGAGTACCGTCGCGCGCCGACTCGGACCTTCGCGAAATGCCTCGAACGAATACGTCCAGTGGTCGAAAATCGCCCCCGAAAGCGTCCCGTAAAGCCCATCATCAATCGTGTACCAAAGTTCCTCGCCGCGCCTTTTCACCCCGATGACCGAGGTCACGAGATTCACCGCCGTGCCGATGAAAAAACGTCCCGGCTCCGCCCAAATCTCCGTTTGGGGAAACAATTGGTCAATCTGGCGCGAAATTCGCTCCATCATCGTCTCAACGTCCGGTTCTGTCCCGGCTATCGGAATCGGAAAACCGCCGCCGATATCGAGCATCGAAAGCGGCAGGCCCGCCGCCTCGGCCTCGTCGAAAATATGGCGGGAAATCAAAATCGCCTCTTCGTACGCCTCCGCCGAAAGAGACTGGCTGCCCACATGAAAGGCGACGCCTTTCGGCGTAAGCCCGGCGTCCCGTGCCAAACGAAGAAGCGAAATCGCCTCTTCCGCCTCCGCGCCGAATTTCGCGTTCAAGTCGACAAGCGCTTTCTCATTTCGTATGCGGATCCGCACCAAAAGCTCCGCCCCCGGCGAAAGCTCCGCCATCTTCCAAACCTCGTTCGCATCGTCGAAAGTCATGCGCCTTACGCCGAGCCGAGCCGCCGTTTGAAGTCCCTCCGACGTCTTCACGGGATTCGCATAAATCATACGCGCGCCTTCAACGCCCAATTCCGAGAGCATTCGCATCTCACCTGCCGACGCCGTGTCAAACCCCGCGCCGAGTTCCGCCAAAAGAGACAACACGCGCGGCGCAGGATTTGCCTTCATCGCATAATACGCATTCACCCGAGGCAGATGGCGGCGAAAAAATCGATAATTTCTTTCCACCTGCGCCAGTGAAATGACCAGGAACGGCGTTTGATGCAACGCAGCCAGTGTTTCCGTTTCTTCCCTTGTGAGGCGAAAGCTCTCCATATAACTCTCCCATTCTCCGAGCCGTCGTTTTTCTGTTATTGTTCCATTGTAATACGCCTGCGTCTCCTGTGCAATATATTTTTACGACTTCAGCGTGCAAATATGCAATGCAAAATAAACTCCCCGCCGAAACCTCCGGCAGGGAGTCGAATGTCAATCCTTGCGCACCGCTTTCATTTCCTTCTTGCGGATATACATTGCTTTATCCGCGCGCTTGAATACCGTAGTTACCGAAGTGTCCACCTCCGGGTCGAAGCGCGCGATGCCGATAGCGGCCGAAATGCGCTCCCACGGCGCCAGCGTCTCGTCCGCGCTCATCTCCACCAACTGCGCGTTCATCGACGCCACGAGCTCATCCGCATGTTCGTAATCATTGTTTTCCAACACTGCCACGAACTCGTCGCCGCCGATACGGAACACCGGCGAATGGGCGAATACCGTGCAGACAAGGCGGCAGAGCTTCTTGATCGCGACGTTGCCCTGTTCATGTCCATACGTATCGTTGATTTGCTTCAGGTAATTCAGGTCGATCATCGCGATGCCGAATTGCTTCTTGCCGTCCGCCAGCTGGGATTCGACACGCTGCACCTCGTGGTCATAAGCCGTCTTGTTGCGAATTCCCGTCAGCGCATCCCTGTTCGCCAGCGCGTTCATCGCGTCGGCCTTTTGCTGCGCCTCGACGAGCTTTTTCGTCGTCTCCACGAGGTTCTTCATATAGTCCTCCAGCTCACGGATCATTGCAGCCGCCTGCATTGCCAGGGCTGACAACTCGTCGCCGCCCGTCGCATCTTTCTCGATGGCCCCGGCGACAGCGGCGTCCTTCACCGTCGCATACTCCTTGATATTCTCGCCGAGCCGCACAATCTTTGAAATGTAATAGCGATTGATGAACCACAGCATCGCAATCATGCAAAGGATCACGATGGCGCTGACGCCCGCAATCTGCTTCAACGTATTTTGCAGGATGCCCTCGTTGACCGTCTTGACCTCGATCTCCGTACCGATCAGGCCCTGCTTCTTTCCGTTAATGATCAAAGGCGTGTAATAGGCGTAAGTGTGCCCCCATTCATTGTTCCAGACTTGGGACTTATCGAGCTTTTGGCCCGTAAACCATGCCTCCCACTGCACCGGATATTTTTCCAGCGGATCCAGATACTCGTCGCCGAGATACAGGATCTTTCCGTTGCTGTCCTTTTTCGCAGTACGCTCGCCGTCGATCATATAGACCATGTAATAAATATCTTCCTTCGGCACGAGATAATAGGTATACGGGATATGAAACGCCGCCCGCGCCTCCTCGAAGGTCAACAGCCAGTATTCGTGGTAATAGATGAACCACGCCTTCTTGACCGCGTCGTCCATGTCGTCAAACTCGATATCCACGCCGAAAGTCCGCCCCGGATGATGCATGGCGAACAACTTTTCATACTCCGCCTGTGCCGCCCGATAATTGTTGAAGTCAAACGGAATATCGACCTCGGCAAAATGCTCCATGTAATACCGCTGATAGATCACAAAATTTTCCTGATCCTGCAAAATCAGCCGTTCCAAATACTCGCCAATCTCGCGGATATGCGTCTCGCACTGCCGCCGATAAGACTCCGTCTGGCTGTAGTAAGTGGCAAAACCGCTCAACACCACCGCGAAGAACGCAAACATGGCAAAAATGACGCCGAACTTAAACAGCAGGCTCTTCCCTTTATTAAATTCCACGAAAAACGCACCGCCTCTCCTGCGTTTTGCTGTAATCTTCTGTATTTTATTGTATCGTATTTTCTTCCGCTTTGCAATTCATGAAAATTTGCTTGCTTTTCCCCGTTCCTAAGATTAAAATAATAGGAACTGAACGAAAAAGGAGACTGGTATATGGGCTTCATGGACAAGGTGCGGAACATCCTGCCCGAGCGATTCCGCAAGAAAAAAGACCCTTCCGAGGGTTTAAAAGAAAACCGCATAAAGGAAAAGGATAATATCAAGACCTCCTTCTCCGTTTACTGCAACGCAAACCATGACACAAAGGACGGTAAGCTCTGCCCGAAATGCACGGCGCTCTTGACCACGATCATGCTGAAGATTTCGCGCTGCAAGTATGGCATCACAAAGCCTCTTTGCGATCATTGCGACGAAAAATGCTTTGGAGACGCGAACAACAAAACCTTCATGGAAATCATGGACGGCTCGCGCACAGGCATGCTCCTCCGCCACCCAGTGATGACCGTCCGTCACAAGATTACCGGTATGGGCGTCGAGTACGCGAAGCAAAAGCAAAGCGACGCTGCAGAGCAAAAAGAAGAAGGCCGCATGAAAGCGAAAGCCGCCAAGGCCAGAAAGCGGAAAGCCCGCAGAAATCCAAAATAAGCTGAAAAACGACGATGAAGCGCCAGGCCTCATCGCCGTTTTTATTTTTCTCTTTACTTCACGCTTCCCTGCGCGAACGCGGCTTCTCCGCGTATCGTAAACTTTCCTTTGCTATCCTCTGCGATGGTCAGCGCTTCACCTGAAAACGCGGGACGGACAAACTTCAGCGTCAGATTCGACGCCCCTTTGTAATCCGACGTCTGAAGCAGCTGCTCCAGAATCAGGAGCCCCGGCACCACGGGCCGTTCCCCCTGATGGATCGTATTGACGTCGTTCACCGCGCGAACGAACTCAGCCACCTCTTGCGGCGTAAACGTATGCCACGGCCTGCCGCCCGTCCCGGGCGCCTCCTTCGCGGCCTCCGCCCTTGCGGCAGCAATTTCCTTTTCAATATCTTTCGGATTAAACCGCCCCAAAAGCATCGTCAACGTCAGCGAGGTATCGCCGATGCGTCCACAGGCTACCACCGTGTCACGCCTGTCGCGAAGCACTGTCAACCCTTCCGGTTCTTTCATTTCGCCGCCCTGACGCCAGACCGCTTTCGCGATTAAGCCGCCCATAAACCGCTCGCCTTTGAGCTGGGCGAGAATTCTCGAAACTTCCCGAAGCATACCAAGTCCCCCGTCGAACAAAATTGAAACTGATATTAGTATATTCGACGATAACTCTCCTTTTTCCTGCCGGAATCATAAAAATTGCCATACAAATGCCTCACCAGGAAGCCGCTCTCTGTTATCCGTCACGCTTTCAGCTTTTCTATGGCAAACTTTCCCTCCGCATAGCTGATGTCAACATCTGTGAAATGCTGAGCCGCAAAAGCGAGAAAGCCGCAAATTCCCGGCAAATCATATTCGTTTCCCGTGATGGAGCGGAGAATGCCGCCTCGCTTGACCAGCCCATAGATTTCTCTTTGGTCAAAGGCGTTATGAATCGTCGTACAGATTGCCCCGTCGCGCAGAAGATAGGTGCATGGCTCATAAGGGTGCGAGCCGATCTTGTACACGAACGTCCCGTCCCAAAGATAAAGCTCGCCGTCAACGTCTGCCAACCCGATTCCATCCTCTTCGTAAACCACCGTAATGTCGGTTGTTTCTATGCCGAGCATTTGTTCAAGTCTCGTTCCCATCGCGTTCAAATGAACGCCCCCTTCCTCCTGCACCGCTACAAAAAAGGGCGGCACACCGCCGCCCCGACTTCACATTTTCCCTTTATTTCGGCTCCACCTTGCCGCCGTCGATTACGGCGCTTCTCAATGCAATGCATCAAGAGAGCATCGAACAACGCCTGCGTCCCCCGGCCGGATTTTTACCGACTGTCGTTGTCAAAGTCCTTTCATCGCAGCGATATTACCTTTTCCCGGCCAGTCGGAAAAATCCTCGACAGGGCCGCGACTTGACGTATGCAGTGAATCCTTAAAAGTTCGAGAATCGCTCCACGGCCTTCGTGAAGCTTTCAATGGTGCGTTGGGCGTCGCCGTGCTCGATGCCGTCCCGCACGCAATGCTGGATATGGCCTTCGAGGACAATCTGCCCGACCTTATGTACCGCCGACTTCACCGCGTTGATCTGGGACAGGATATCTTCGCAGGGAATATCCTGGTCAATCATGCGCTCGATGGCCTCGATCTGCCCGCCGATTTTCCGCAGGCGACGATGAAGATTTGCTGAATCCATGCATTGCTTCATACCTTTTCCCACCTTTGCAAGCCTGCGCAAATCCTTCGCGCTCTCCATTCACAGTAATGATTATATCATAACCGTTAATCAATATCAATCACATCAAGGTCGTCGGGTATGAAAACGCCGCCCTTGAAATGCGCGGAGGCCTCGACTCCGTAAAGCGCCTTGCGTTGTTCGAGGTTCGTGTCCTCCGTATGATAGAGCACAAGATTTTTCGCGAGCAGCTTTTCCGCGTTCATTGCCGCCTCACGCACCGTGCCGTGATTCTTTTCATGCGGCCTGAACCGCTCCTGATCGGCTTCAAGGCAAAACGCCTCGGAAACCAGCCAGTCCGTCTTTTCGGCGAAGCTGCGGCATCGGTCGTTGTACGGTTCGTCGCCAAGGCAGACGAGCGAATGACGGTTCGCGAAGCGCAGACGATAGCCGAACTGCTTTGCCTTCGTGGAGCGAACGTCAAAGGCCGTCAGTTTCATATTGAGGAAATTGACCTGCTCGCCGTCGTGAATCTCATGGAGTAAAATCCGTTTCCCATACTGGGCGAGCTCGACCCGTGAAAGGAGCATCTGCACCATCATCTCGATGATTTCACAGGCGACGTCGTGGCAATAGATGTGAAACTCGCCCTCAAAGATATCCTTGTTCATCAGCGCCGCAATCCGCCGAATAATCCAGACGGCGCCCATAATGTGGTCGGAATGGCCGTGCGTAACAAACAGACAACGAAGCCGCTCCAGGGGAACTTCAGCTCGTTTCATTTGCCGCAATATCCCGTTGCCCCCGCCCGCGTCAGTCAGGAAATATTCACCGTCCGGAGTCCGAAGCAAAAAGCAGGCGTTGTAACACTCGGTCGCCATGGCCGCGCCGGTGCCCAAAAAGATAAGCTGCCGCATATAAAATATTCCTTTCTCTTGCTCTAAAAAAAGAGCCATTGCTTCACGCAACGGCTCTGAATGTCTTTCTATTCCTGACGCTGAAATTTTGGCAGCGCCTGCTGCGCCGCGTTTTGCTCTGCCGCCTTTTTGCTGCGCCCAACGCCGACCCCATAAGCCAGTCCGTTGACGCGCACCGCAACCTTGAACTCCTTCGCATGATCTGGACCCGTCGCCGAGAGCAATTCATAGACGATATGCTGTCCCTGATGACGCTGTATCAGTTCCTGCAGCATCGTCTTAAAGTCCTTGATATTCTGCCCGCGCTCGACTTCCAAAAGCTCCTGCCGGAGCTGCCGCACGACATAATCCGACGCCGTCTGCCAGCCCTGGTCGAGATAAAGCGCGCCAATGACCGCCTCAAAGGCGTCCGCCAGAATCGACGGTCGCTCGCGGCCTCCGGTCGCCTGCTCTCCATGCCCCAAAAGCAGGAAGCTGCCAAGATTCACTTCCGTCGCACGACGATGAAGCGCCGCTTCGCAAACCACCGAAGCCCGTGCCTTCGTGAGGTCGCCTTCGGGCATCATCGGAAACTGACGGAACAAATAAGTACTCGTCGCAAGCTCCAAAACCGCGTCGCCGAGAAATTCCAGCCGCTCGTTGTGGACGACCTTCCGATGCACCGATTCATTGGCGAAGGAAGTATGCGTGAGCGCCTGGTCAAGCAGGGCAATGTCGCGAAACTTGACGCCCAGCCTTTCCGAAAGCGTCAACAGTTCTTTTTGCCGTTCTTCCGTCAGCGCCTTTGTCATTTCCTCACTCCGCGTACTTCTTCAAAACAATGCACGCGTTGTGCCCGCCAAAGCCGAAATTGTTGGAAATCGCCGCACGAACCGTGTGTTTTCTCGCCACGTTCGGCACATAATCAAGATCGAGCCCTTCCTCAAGATCCGGCGTTTCGTAATTAATCGTCGGCGGAAGCATATCGCGCTCGACGGAAAGCGCCGTCGCGATGCACTCGACGCCGCCCGCCGCGCCCAGCATGTGGCCCGTCATGGACTTGACGGAACTGATGGGAACGTCCTTCGCCCGCGCGCCGAAAACCGTTTTGCAGGCTTCCGACTCGCCCTGGTCGTTCATGTGCGTCGATGTGCCGTGAGCATTCACATAATCGATATCGTCCGGCGTCATACCCGCGTCCGCAATCGCAAGACTCATACATTTTGCCTGATATATGCCGTGAGGCGCAGGGCTCGTGACATGATAGGCGTCAGAATTGCGCCCGTAGCCTACGACTTCCGCGTAAATATGAGCGCCGCGTTTTTTCGCGTGTTCCAAAGTTTCAAGGATAACGATGCCCGCGCCCTCACCCATGACAAATCCGCTGCGATTCTTGTCAAAAGGACGGGAAGCGTGCGCCGGGTCGTCGTTGTGATCGGTGCAAAGTGCCTTCATCGAGCTGAAGCCCGCTACCGGCGCGGCAGAAATGCCTGCCTCGGTGCCGCCGGCAATCATCACATCAGCTTCGCCATATTGCAGAACGCGGAACGCAGCGCCAATGCAATCTGTTCCTGTAGCACAAGCCGTAACGATATCACAGGACGGCCCATGTACGTCAAGAGCTATGGACGTCTGCCCCGCCGCCATATTCCCGATCATCATCGGGATGAAGAACGGGCTGACAAAATGCGGCCCCTTGTCAAACAACTTCTTGTATTGTGCGTGCAGCGTGTCGATGCCGCCGACGCCCGAACCAATATACGTGCCGATACGGTCTCGATCCTCTGCAGCAAGGTCGAGCCCCGCGTCCTCCACCGCCATTTTTGAAGCGGCCACAGCAAATTGCGTATATCGGTCCATACGCTTGGTTTCTTTTTTGTCAATATAGTCCTCAGGCGTGAAGTCCTTGACTTCACCCGCAATCTGCGACGCGCACTCCGACGCGTCAAAGCGCGTAATGCGTTCGATGCCGTTCTTCCCGGCGACCAACGCCTCCCAGAAAACGTCTTTGCCGCTTCCAATCGGCGAAATCACGCCGACGCCGGTCAAAACCACACGATTCGTCAAAACCTAACACCTCACAAACTCTCTAAGCCGCCCAATAGCAACCTTTTCTTAATTCGCCGTCTCGACCTCGGACAGCAGCCGGCGGAAAATCTCCTTGACAGGAAGAATTTCCTTGATGCGGGAAATGTACTCGCCGGTGAAGACGAGACCCGTATCCACGTCGCCCTGCTGCGCCCGGATCAACGAACGAATGATGCAAAAATTGTGCTTGCATTCCTTCAGGCAGTTATCGCAGCGCGTCGGCGGAACATTCCCGTTCATGATGCGCTCGGCGAAAGGATTTCGAACCGCGCGCCCCGGCAGCCCCACCGGGCTGTGGATGACCACGATGTCCTCCGCCTTAGACTTCAGATAGAACTCTTTAAGCATTGGCGCAGAGTTCGCTTCGACGCTCGAAGCAAACCGCGAACCCATCTGCACGCCGTTCGCACCCATTTTTATCAAATCCACAACGTCCTGGCCATGCAGCGCGCCGCCCGCCGCAATGACGGGAAGCTTGACCGCCGCTCGGATATCCGGGATCAGCTCCCGCACGGAAACGTCCGTGCCCAGATGGCCGCCCGCTTCCTTGCCCTCGACGACGATGGCCGTCGCCCCCAGACGTTCGGATATTTTCGCAAGCTTAACGGAAGACACGATCGGCACGATCGGCGTCCCCGATTCTTTTCCAAGTCCAAACATATCGCGGGAAAACCCCGCGCCTGCCACGACGAGGTCGATCCCCTCGTCGATCGCCGTCTTGACGATCTCGCTGAATTTCTTCGCCGCGACCATAATATTTATGCCGATGACGCCCTTCGTAAGGGAACGCGCCATTCGGATTTCATACCGAAGCTCATTATTCGACATGCCGGAGGCCGCGATGAGGCCTATGCCCCCCTGGTTGGCCACCGCCGCGGCAAGCCGCGCCGTCGACAGGCGGATTGCCATACCGCCCTGCACGATAGGTATTTTCGCTATCCTATCGCCAATCTTCAGCTCTGGAAGTTTCAAGCGTAAACCCCCTTCCGCGCCCCTCCCGCCTTTAGAAAGCCCCGTGAGATTTCACGGGGCTTTCAGCATGGAAAGGCACTTACCAGCCCCTTATTTGCCCTGGTTCTGGTCAATATAGGTTACAACATCCTGTACCGTCTTGATCTTTTCAGCAGCCTCATCCGGAATCTCAATACTAAACTCTTCCTCGAAAGCCATAATCAGCTCGACAATATCCAGTGAATCGGCACCCAAATCATCAATAAACGTGGACTCAATCGTAACATCATCGGCTTCAACGCCAAGCTGCTCGACTACGATGTCCCTGACTTTATCAAACGTCGCCATGCTGTATTCACCTCCCTCCAAAGAAATACTATTATCTATTACATAACCATTCCGCCGTCTACATTCAATACCTGCCCCGTGATATAGGACGCCTGGTCCGACACGAGGAACAAGACGGCGGCGGCAATATCTTCCGGCGTGCCCATGCGCCCCAGCGGAATACCGGAAAGCGCAGCCTCTTTAGCCTTATCCGAAAGCGCCGCAGTCATATCGGTGTCTATGAAGCCGGGAGCGACAGCGTTGACCGTAATCCCACGGCTTGCCAGCTCCCTTGCGATCGTCTTCGTGAAGCCGATGACGCCCGCTTTTGCCGCCGAGTAATTTGCCTGCCCCGCATTGCCGGTGACGCCGACCACTGAAGCCATATTGACGACACGTCCGGCGCGCTGCTTCATCATCAGCTTCGCCACGGCTTTCGTCGTCAGGAACACTCCTTTGAGATTCGTCGAGAGCACCGCGTCCCAATCTTCTTCCTTCATACGCGCCAAAAGCCCATCCCGGGTAATTCCGGCGTTGTTCACAAGGATATCGACGCGCCCGAAAGCGTCGGCGACGGTCTGCACCATCTGCTGTACCGCAGCCTCGTCAGCGACGTCCGCCTTGACGAGAATCGCCTGACTGCCCGCCGCCTCAATCTCCTGCCGAACGGCGTTCGCCGCAGCCTCGTTTCCGGCGAAGTTCAAAGCGACCTTCGCGCCCTCCGAGGCCAGCTTAAGGGCAACCGCGCGGCCAATGCCCCGCGAAGCGCCCGTCACAAGGGCGCACTTTCCATCTAAAAGCATATTAGCGAACCTCCTTCCATGTGTCAAGAGTTTTTTCGAGGGAAGCCGCATCTTCGACGTTCATATTCTTGATTTTCCGGTCGATTCGTTTATTGAACCCGCAAAGGGTCTTGCCCGGCCCCGCTTCGATAAAAGCGTCCGCGCCAAACTCGCGCATTGCCGCGACACAGTCTTCCCACAACACGGGATGCGCCGCCTGCAAAACGAGATTCTCCTTGATTTCGCCAGCTTTTGTTTCTAACTTGCCCGTATAGTTCGACGCTACAGGGAATTTCGCATCGCGAAGCGTCACTTTGTCGAGCTCCGCAGCGAGTTTTTGAGCCGCGGGCTCCATCAGCGTCGAATGGAACGGCGCGCTGACCGGCAGAATTACGCACTTTTTCGCGCCTGCCGCATTAAGCGCTTCCACCGCTTTTTCAACGCCCCTGGTCGCACCCGCGATCACCGTCTGGCCGGGGCAATTCAGATTGACCGCCTGCACCGCCGACTCGGCGTTGATTTTTTCACAAATTGAAACAATTTCCTCCCGTGAAAGCCCCATGACCGCCGCCATGGCGCCCTCTCCCACGGGAACGGCTTCCTGCATATACATGCCGCGTTTATGCACAAGGCGCACCGCGTCCGAGAAGTCCAAAACGCCCGCCGTTACCAGCGCGGAATACTCTCCCAGGCTGTGACCGCCGGCCACGTCCGGCTCCACGCCCCGTTCCTTCAAAATCTCCGCAGCGATGACGCTGACCGTCAGGATTGCGGGCTGCGTATTCGCCGTAAGCCGAAGATCCTCCTCCGGCCCCTCGAAGCACATCTTCTTGATCGAATATCCCAGCGCCTCGTCCGCTTCGGCAAGCCGCTTTTTCGCGATATCATAGGTATCGTAAAACTCCTTTCCCATGCCTACGGCCTGCGCGCCCTGGCCGGGAAAAACAAATGCAATCTTGCCCATCATACCTCCCGTAATATCAACGGAAATTCTTGTGCACGTTTTCGGCCGCCGCCGAAACGCCCTTGACGAGATCTTCCAAGATGACTTTCACCGGCTTGATGTCGTTCATCATGCCGGAAATCTGCCCGATCATCACCGAGCCCATCTCCACGTCGCCTTCCCGCGCCGCCATACGGAGCGTACCGAGGCCGAGCTTCTCCAGCTCTTCAGCGGACGCGCCCGCCGCTTCTTTTTCGAGATAAATGCGCGTCAGTTTGTTTTGCAGTACCCGCGCCGGATGTCCCGTCGTGCGCCCCGTGATGACCGTCGAACGGTCGCGGGCCTTCAGTACGAGATTCTTATAGTTTTCATGGGCAATACATTCTTCCGACATGACAAAGCGCGTACCCATCTGCACTGCCTGCGCGCCCAGCGCGAAAGCCGCGCAAACGCCGCGCGAATCGCCGATGCCGCCCGCCGCGATGACGGGAACGTCCACCGCATCCACAACCTGCGGCACAAGCGCCATCGTCGTCAGTTCACCGATATGGCCGCCGCTCTCCATGCCTTCTGCGATAATCGCGTCAACGCCCGTACGGACAAGACGCTTCGCTAGCGCTACAGACGCCACAACCGGAATCACCTTCGTGCCGATTCCCTTCAGCGCGGGAATATACTCGCCGGGATTGCCTGCGCCCGTCGTCACCACCGGTACACGCTCGTCCACGACCACCTGCATGACTTCCTTGACGAAGGGGGACATCAGCATGATATTAACGCCAAAAGGCTTTGTCGTCGCCTTTTTCACCTTTTGGATTTCCGCGCGAAGCACGTCCGGCGGCATATGGCCTGCGCCGATAATTCCCAGGCCGCCAGCCTCCGACACTGCGGACGCGAGCTCCGCGGTCCCGAGCCAGGCCATTCCGCCCTGGAATATCGGGTACTTGAGCCCAATCATCTTACAGATTGCATTCTCTTCAAACATTACAAATCCTCCTTCGCCCATCGCATGATACAGGACGCCCATGTAAGGCCCGCGCCGAATCCGGCCAGAACGACGATGTCGCCCTTTCTGAACCGGCCTTCGCCCGCGGCCTCTGCAAGCGCCATCGGTATCGAGGCGGCGGACACGTTCCCGTATTTCCCAATATTGATTATAACCTTTTCCGTCGGTAAAGCAAGACGTTTTGCCGCGGATTGGATAATTCTTATATTCGCCTGATGCGGAACGAGCCAGTCGACATCCTCCGCAGACAGCCCCGCGCGCTCCAGCGAACGCTTCATTGTCGCGCCCATCGCACGAACGGCGAACTTAAACACCTCTGCGCCGTTCATATAAACGCAGTTTTGTTTTTGCCCCTCAACCAGAGCCCGCCCGCGGTCTCCAACCGCGATGCCAAGCGCCCCCGTTCCGGTACCGTCGCAGCCCATATCAAAGCCCAAAATGCCGAAACCCTTTTCCACCGGCCCGTAAACAGCGGCTCCCGCGCCGTCCCCAAAGAGCACGCAGGTGTTCCTGTCCTTCCAATCCAGAAAGTGGGAGAGCACTTCCACCCCGATGACCAGGACCCGACGGTATACGCCGCTCTGGATAAACTGGGCCGCCACGCTGGAGCTGTAAACAAACCCCGAGCACGCCGCCGTAAGGTCGAAGGCCGCCGCACGGGAAGCGCCGAGTTTTTCCTGAATAAAACTTGCCGTCGAAGGGCAAATTGCATCTCCCGTCAGCGTCGCGCAAATAATAAGGTCAATCTCTTCCGGCGTCGTCCGCGCGTCCGCAAGCGCGCAGACGGCAGCCCTATACGCCAGTTCCGAGGCGGGCATATCGTCCGGCGCGATGCGGCGCTCATGAATACCCGTGCGTTCAACGATCCACTCGTCGCTGGTATCGACCATCTTTTCCAAATCAAAATTCGTGAGAATGCGCTCCGGCACATAAAAGCCAGTGCCAAGGACGCCGGCGTCAATTGTCGTCGATGTCATTGAGCAGCATCTCCTCCTTCACAAGGGTGTCCCTGATCCTATCTAATACATTGCTGCGCGCGAAATCGTTCGCGACGCGGATCGCGCTCGTAATCGCCTTTGCATTCGACGAGCCGTGGCTGATGATCACGCAGCCATTCACGCCGAGAAGCGGCGCGCCGCCGTACTCCGTCACATCAAGCTTTTTCGCAAGATTTTTGAGCGCCGGCTTGACCAGAAGCGCGCCAAGCTTTGCAATAAGCCCCGCGTTCATCAGCTCGTCCTTGACGAGCCGGATAATCGTTTTCGCAAGTCCTTCGCCAAATTTCAGCAGCGCGTTCCCGACGAAACCGTCGCAGACGACCACGTCGAAATTGCCCTTCGGAATATCGCGTCCTTCGGCATTTCCCGTGAATCGGATTACCTGTTTTTCACCGAGAGCCGTCAAAAGAGGGTATGTCTCGCGGGCGAGCTCATCGCCCTTCGTCTCTTCCTCACCGATATTGAGGAGGCCGACACGAGGCTCTTTATGACCGTAAACAAGCTCGGAATAAATCGAGCCCATCAGCGCGCTCTGTAATAAATGAATCGGCTTCGAGTCGACATTTGCGCCGGAGTCCAGCATCAGCGTCGCGCCCTGCGGCGTCGGAATCGGCGTCGCGATAGAGGGGCGCTTAATGCCTTTGATGCGTTTCAGGACGAGTTGGGCTGCAGCCACCGCCGCTCCCGTACTGCCCGCCGATAGAACCGCGTCGCACTCGCCGTCTTTCACAAGCCGCGTGGCGACCACCACCGACGAGTCCTTTTTCTGTCGGACGGCGTCTGCCGGGTGTTCGTCCATTTCGACGACCTCGCTCGCATGACGAACGGTCAGCTTGAGCTTTTCCCAATCCCGCTCGCCGGCGAGGACTTTTTTGATTTTCTCTTCATCGCCTACCAGCACAATTTCACAATCATACTGCCGGGCGGCTCGCAGTGCGCCGAGAACGATCTCCTTTGGAGCGTAATCGCCTCCCATGGCGTCGACTGCAATTTTCATCAGGAATCCCTCCTGTAGGCGGGACGCATAAAATCATCTGCAAGTCCCGTATCGAAAGGGAAAACGAATAACGCCTCCCCAATTTTTCCAATCATATCGTTTGATTATACTTGCTTTCTTTTGAAAATGCAAGCAAAAAAGAGAGCAGGCTTTTCCACCCGCTCTCCTTGCCTGCTTTTTTACTCACCTTGAGCGATAACTTCCTTGCCGTCATAAAACCCGCACTCCATGCAAACATGGTGGGGGAGCTTCGGCTCATGGCACTGCGGGCAAAGCACATAGCCCGGCACCGTAAGTTTCCAATTCGCGCGACGCTTGTCGCGGCGCGACTTCGACATTTTGCGTTTCGGCGCTGCCATTTCGATACACCTCCTTAAACACAATCGGAATCATTTTTTCAACAAATCTTTCAAGACCGCAAGCCTCGGATCCGTAATCTCCCGGTCGCAGCCGCAATCGCCTTGATTGAGATCCACCCCGCATTTTGGACAAAGCCCTTTGCAGTCCGGACGGCAGAGATTCCGTATCGGGAGCGAGGAAAGGATCGCGTCTCTTACCAGCGGCGCAAGGTCGACGCCGTCGTCCCCAAAGGACGCTTCATCGTCCGAAGCTCCCTTGCGAAAATCTTCCGCAAAGGAATACCGCTCCGCCGCCTCCGCTTCCGCAAGGCAACGGTCGCAAACAAACGCGCGCCGCGCGCGAATCTCGCCCGTGACGCGAAACGAGCCGCCCGTATTTTCGAGCGTCCCTTCCACTAGAACCGGCCCAGAAAAGCGTGCGTCCCGTTCTTGGACGCCGATCGTTTCCGCCGCCGTTTCAAAACGAAAAGTCCCTTTATAGCCAAGGGCTTCTTCCCGTTCGCCTATTCTCAGTCTCATTTCCATTCGAAATCAACCTCAACCTATTATAGCGGCCGCCTATTTGCTTGTCAAGGGAAACGCAAAATTCCGGCGCCGAGACAATGCGCAAATATAATATGTTGACTTTTGTAAGACGAAAAGAATTTTTCACGAAGGTTTACTTTCTATTTAAGGTGTACTATATTTATATGGATACATATTTCATCTCTCAATCGATTGACGAGCGGAGATTTTTAGGAAGAGATTATGAAGAAGTTTATTCTTTTTTTGCTGATTATCGCAGGCTTTTCAACGATATGGCTGTACATGACGGAACGCGCCGGACTGCTCCCGACTGTGGATGCTTCTCTTGATGTGCATTTCACGGAGGAAAACGGCGTCGTGACAATGCACTGGAAACCGTTGCCGTATCCCTGCCGTTATGAGGTGGAGTGTTTCTCTCAGACCACCGGGCGGACGACAGGCGGCGAGCCTCAGCTGCACCGCTTTTCCTCCGGCGCGACGACGACGGCTTCTTTCCGTGTCCCCCCCACCACCATTCCGATGTTTTATCAAGTGTCGGCGTACGGACTGTTCGGAAAGCTCTCCGGACCTTCCGCACCGGTGACGCATCCGGCTTATACCGAGCCTTTCTCACCCCACAGCATTTTCCGATACACGGAAGAATCTCCGGCCAGCCTGAAACCGTTCCTCGTCTGGCATCCGGTGCCGGGCGCCGTATGCTACGAAGTGGAGCTTCTCTCCGCGCCGCCGGAAAAGGACGGCGGCGTCAAGCTTTCGGACGCATACAATCTTTTCGACACCCAGCGCGTTTACACGAACGGCTATCAGATTGACCTGACGCCATGGAAGGATCGCCGCGAATTGTATTGGCGTGTACGCGCTCTGACGTTGGAGAAAAAACCCATCGGCGAATTCTCCCGGGCGGAAAAAATCGTCGTCGACGCGTCGGCCCGAATCCCAGATGCACCACTTGTCAACACCTTCGTGCAAATGCCGGACGAATACCCGCTTTTGTACCCGGTCTATCAATGGATCCCGATGAACGGCATCATTCGCTACGAAGTCGAGCTCCTGTACTCGCCTCCGGAGGAAAAGTACGCAAAAACGCCCGTGCCCGACCGCGCGTGGCACCACATCGCCGACGATTCCTTCAGCTGTTATGACGAATACAAGCGCGGCGATCCCGGATCATATTATTGGAGGGTCCGCGCGATAAACGAAGACGGAGACACCATCGGACGTTACTCGGAAACGGCTTCCTTTGAGGTGCCGGAAACGAAAGGCAGACCTTACGCTGCGGCCTTTGGCGACAGCATCACACATGGCGGCGGCGCGCTGTCTTACTCGCCTGCGAATCGGGAGTACGACTACATGACGTATCTCAACTTCCCGGCGATGAATCTCGGGCAAAGCGGCGACAGATCCAGGGAATCGCTCCTCCGTTTCGAGGAAGACGTTCTTCCCTATCGCCCGTACAATTTGATAATCCTGACAGGTTCCAATGATCTGCGTTCCGATCGTCTGGCGGAGGATATCATCGACGATCTGGCTAAAATTCGGGACAAATGCCTGGCGAACGACATCCGTCCGATCTTCCTGACGCTCATGCCGATTCATCCGCAAAACATCCACACGGCCTTCCGTACGGAGACAGACGACAGCTGGCGCGCCAAGCTTTCAAAGATCAACGAATTTATCCGAAAGCAGGAATATTACGTCGATCTGGAGCCGTACTTCTACGACAGCGCCAGGACGCAGCTTGACACGGCGCTGGCCATCGACGGTCTGCATCCCGACATCCGCGGAAAAATGCTGATGGCGGAACTCATCAATGCACACCGCGACTTATTCCGTGAGCCTTGAATAAAAACGCTTGAAGAAACACGCAAAAAAACTTGCAATCGTTCCTTCGCTATGATAATATATCATTGCTGTTTTGAAAGAATATAAGAATCTTACTTCGTGCAAGGAGGTGTATCATAGATGGCACATGTATGTGAGATTTGCAACAAGGGGCCGATGAGCGGCATGAACGTCAGTCATTCCCACTTGAAGACGAAGCGCCGTTGGTATCCGAATATCCAGCGCGTACGCGCCATTGTGGACGGCGAGGTGAAGCGCGTCAACGTCTGCACGCGTTGCCTGCGCTCGGGAAAAGTCCAGCGCGCGATTTGATTTCAGGACAAAAAGAGACTGCTATGAGGAACAATTTCTTCATGGCAGTTTTTTATTGGCAGCCGACGGTTCGCACTCCCGAGCCGCCGGCTGCTTTTTTGTCCGTACGTTATCCTTTCCTGTTGCCCGTTGCGGCTTGCCGTATCGCCAGCAATTCTTCCCTCGTAAAAAGATACTTTTCCCCGCAAAAGTCGCAGCAGACCTCCACCCGACCGTCTTCTTCAAGCCGCGCCAAGTCTTCGTCGCGAAGCGTCGAAAGAATTTCCTCGGTGCGGCTTCTCGAGCATTGGCATCGAAAAGCGATTTCCGTTTCCGAAAGCACATGAACATCCGAAAAACCGCACAGAATCTCGGAGGCGATCATCCGCGCGGATAATCCGTCCTTTACCATCGAAGACACCGGGCGAAGGGACGCGAGCGTTGTTTCGAGACGCGAAAGCGTTTCTTCCGACGCGCCCGGCATCGGCTGTATAATGAAACCACCCGCCGCTTCCGTTTCCCCGCTCCTACCGACGAGCACGCCGAGCCCGACGCTGGACGGTGTTTGCTCCGATTGGAACAGATAACGCGTCAGATCTTCGGCAATCTCGCCGGAAAAAATCTCGCAGGTACCCGTGACCGGCTCTTTCAGTCCTGTAAAACGCGTGACCGAAAGCAGCCCGCGTCCGACGCCCTGCCCGACGGACAGCTTGCCGTTCGTCAGCGGCAATTCGGTTCCCGGATGAGCGACATATCCACGCACTGCGCCGTCGGCGGAAGCGTCCGCCACAATCTGTCCCAAAGGACCGTCGCCCTGGAATTTCACGGTCAGGCATTCGCGGTTTTTCAGGTTCGCCGCGAAAAGAAGCGCCCCCGTCATCACACGGCCCAGTGCCGCCGTTGCCAGCGCGCCGCACTTATGCCTCCGTGCAGCCTCGCCGACGAGCTCCGTCGTAACAGCCGCGTAAACGCGCACGTCCTCCGCCGTCGCCTTGCAAAGATGATCCATCGCTTTCACTCCATCGACAAGTCGTCAAGTATTTCTCCGGTATAAAGGTCGCGTATGAAAATGTGCCTCTCATCCATCAGCGCAAGGGTTGACCTACCGTCCTCACGCTTCGAGAAGGCAGGCGAACCGGGATTCAGGAAAATCGTTTTTCCGACGCGTTCAACGACCGAAACGTGGGTATGGCCGCTGATGAAAATGTCCGCCTGCAGCCGCTCCGCCATTTCCGATTTTTCTTCCTGCGTCTCCACCAGATGACCGTGCGTGATTACAACGCGCTTGCCGTTCACGAAGGCGAAAGCGTAGGGGGCGGCCATTGGAATTCCAAGCACCGATATATCGACCTCGGAATCGCAGTTTCCCCGAGACGCGATGATTGGCGCCGGACATTGCCGGATCGCCTCGGCGAGCTTTGCCGGAGAATAGTCGTCGGTCATGCGATTGCGAGGTCCGTGGTACAGGACGTCGCCCGCGTGGAAAATCAGATCGGCGTCGCGGAAAAAATTGTCACAGGCCATGGCCCAGCAGCCCGCCGAGCCGTGAGTGTCGCTGATAACTCCTATTTTCACTTTTTTCGTCTCCTATCCGATCTTCTTCAAAAGATTCGCCATTTCCATTGCCGCCATCGCGCCGTCCGCTCCCTTGTTCCCGGCTTTCGTCCCGGCGCGCTCGACGGCCTGCTCGATATTCTCCGTCGTGACCACGGCAAAAATCACCGGCACGCCCGTCGACAGCCCTGCCTGCGCGACGCCCTTTGAAACTTCATTGCAGACATAATCGTAATGGGAAGTCGCGCCGCGAATCACCGCGCCGACGCAAATGACAGCGTCATACTTTCCGCAGGCGGCGAGTTTTTTCGCAGTGAGCGGAATCTCAAACGCGCCCGGCACCCATGCCACATCCACCGCTTCCTCCGTCGCGCCGTGACGCCGCAGCATATCCAGCGCGCCTTCCAACAGCTTCGCCGTGATAAATTCATTGAACCGTGACGCCACAATCGCAAACCGCAAACCTTCCGCCGTAATGTTTCCTTCAATAATGTTCGCCATGTCTTACTCCTCCTCTAAAAGATGCCCCATCTTATTCTTCTTCACTTCAAGATAATGATGATTGTACGGATTGGGATGCATTTCCAGCGGCAGCCGCTCGACGATGGAAAGACCGTAGCCTTCCAGCCCCGCACGTTTGGCAGGATTGTTCGTCAACAGGCGGATGCTCGTCAGCCCGAGATCGGCGAGAATCTGCGCGCCGATGCCATAATCGCGAAGATCGGGCGCGAAGCCGAGCAGCACGTTGGCCTCCACAGTGTCCTTGCCTTGATCCTGCAAAGCGTACGCGCGCATCTTGTTCGCGAGGCCGATGCCGCGCCCCTCCTGCCGCATATAAAGCACGACGCCTTCTCCCTCGGCCTCGATACGGCGAAGAGCCGTCGCCAGCTGATCGCCGCAGTCGCAGCGCATGGACCCGAGAGCGTCCCCGGTCAGGCACTCGGAATGAACGCGCACCAGCACATCTTTTTTTCCCTGCACTTCTCCCTTGACAACGGCAAGATGACATTTGCCGTCCAGCGTACTCTCGTAAGCCTTGATGCGAAAATGGCCGTATCTGCTCGGAAAATCCACGTCCGCAATCAATCGGATAAACGTCTCCGTCCGCTTCCGGTAGGCAATCAAACCTTGCACGGTAATGATCTTCAGCCCGTGCGCCTCCGCAAATTCCAAAAGCTGCGGCGTCCGCATCATGTGTCCGTCGTCTGCCATGATTTCGCAGCAAAGCCCCGCGGGATAAAGCCCCGCCAATTTCGCGAGATCGACGGTCGTCTCCGTATGCCCGGCGCGGCGGAGCACGCCTCCCGGCACCGCCCGGAGCGGAAATACGTGACCGGGCCGCCGGAAGCTCGACGGTTTCGCCGCCGGATCGATCAAAAGCTGTACGGTCTGGCACCGCTCAAAGGCGGAAATGCCCGTGTCCGTCGTCACAGCGTCCACAGAAACGGTAAACGCCGTCTCGTGGTTGTCTGTATTGTTCGCGACCATCGGCGTGATGTCGAGGGCGTCGAGCCTGTCTCCCTCCATCGGCGTGCAGATCAGCCCCTTCGCATAAGTCGCCATGAAATTGACCGCTTCCGGCGTCACCTTGTCCGCAGCAATAATCAGGTCGCCCTCGTTTTCCCTGTCCTCGTCATCGACGACCACCAGCATTTTCCCCTGCCGAATATCTTCGATGGCTTCCTCTACATTCGCAAAACCCATCTTACTGCCTCCCTATTCAAATCCATATTTCTGCAAAAACTCCGCCGTCAGTTCGGAAGGCGCCGCTTCTTCCCCCTTCGCCGGCGTTTGGAGCAGCCTTTCCACATATTTCCCGATTACATCGTTTTCAATATTGACGGGCGCTCCCGCTCTTTTTTCGTCCAGCGCCGTCGCCTGACGCGTGTGCGGGATCAACGAGACGGAAAAGCCTTTCCCGTCGACTTCCGCCACGGTCAGGCTCACGCCGTCGATCGCCACCGACCCCCGCGGCACGATATACCGCAAAATTGCCGGCGCAGCCTCAACGCAAAGAATCCGCGCGTTCGCCTTCGCCTCTATGCTCTTCACTCGCCCCACGCCGTCGATATGCCCGCTGACGATATGGCCGCCGAGCCGCGATGAAAGTGTCAGCGCCCGCTCCAAATTCACGCCGTCCCCCGCCCGGAGCCCTCCAAGGGAAGAATGTGCCAGCGTAACGGGCATGACGTCCGCTGTGAAACCGCCCCGCGTAAACGCCGTGACCGTCAGGCAGACGCCGTTCACCGCGATGCTGTCGCCGATTTCCGTGCCGCCCAGCACTGTTTCGGCCAGAATCTCTATGCGTCCGTTTCCGACCGAGCGGACGCGCCCGATTTCTTCCACGATTCCCGTAAACACGCGCTCACCTCTTGATATATCCGCTGATGCAGAGATCGTCGCCGATGGTTTCCACCTTAATATCCGTCAATCTTGCCGCGTCGGCCAGCCGTGAAAATCCATCGCCGCCGACGGCCGGCGTCGCCCCCTTCCCGCCGGTGAGCATCGGCGCGATAAACGCGCAGACCTTATCGGCAAGTCCCTCTTCCAAAAAAGAAAAATGAACCGTCGAGCCGCCCTCGACAAGCAATGAGCAGATGTTTCTCTCGCCGAGCGTTCGCAAAAGGACCGGCAAATCAACGGTCGGCCCCGCGCCCGCGAAAACCACTTCCGCGCCCGCCGCGCGAAGCCGTTCCACATTTTCTTTCGGAGCCGCTTCTGTCAGAGCAATCCACACGGGAGCCGCTCCGTCCCGGAGCATCGGCGAATCAATCGGCGTTCGGGCACGACTGTCAAGGATTATCCGCAGGGGATTTTTCCCGGTTCCGTCTGGCAGCCGTGTCGTCAGCGACGGACGGTCGGCAATCATCGTGCCGATTCCCACGAGAATCGCGTCGTTTTCATCTCGCAGACCATGTCCGCGAAGCCGGGCCGCCTCTCCTGTGATCCATTGAGACTCGCCGCCCGCCGTCGCCGTTTTTCCGTCCAGCGTCATCGCCATCTTCAGCGTAACGAACGGACGCTTTTTTGTCACCCACGTCACGAACGCCTCGTTCAGCCGCCGCGCTTCCTGCTCCAGGAGTCCGCAATCAACCTCGACGCCGGCCTCGCGGAGTATTCGAAATCCACGCCCGCCGACGATCGGATTCGGATCTTCCATCGCTGCGACGACGCGCCGAACGCCCGCTTCAATTACCGCCCGCGCGCACGGTCCTGTTCGTCCGGTATGCGAACAGGGCTCCAGCGTCACATACAGCGTCGCCCCCCGTGCCAGCTCTCCCGCCATACGAAGCGCGTGAATTTCGGCGTGTTCCGTTCCGGCTTTTCGATGCCAGCCTGCGCCGACCACGCGCCCGTCCCGGACGAGAACCGCGCCGACCATCGGATTCGGCGACGTCCGCCCGCGCCCATGCGTTGCAAGCCGGAGCGCTTCGCGCATATACATCTCCTCGTCCAACAATCCCACCTCGCAATTCACAAATAAAAAGCCCCGAAAGAAAAATCTTCCGGGGCGTGTAAAAACGCAAATAAAAAGCCAATCTTTTCTCATCCAGACTATACTGTCGGCTTCGGAATCTCACCGAATCATGCCTTTCGGCTCGCGGGCTGTACCGCCGGTCGGGAATCTGGAAACACTTCCGTCACCCTGCCCCAAAGATCTATATTATTTTTTTATCCTACCACAAACCGCCGCTTACGGCAAGGTCTTGAACTGCTCGAAGGGCCAGAATACGAGAATCGCCTTGCCTTTAATTAAATCATACGGCACGAATCCCACGTCCGCGAAGCGGCTGTCCTCAGAATTGTTCCGATTATCGCCCATCACGAAGATATGCCCGGCCGGCACTTCGGCCAACGGATAGTCGCCCCGCGTCCGGCTCAGGATATACGGTTCGTTGATGAGCTGGCTGTTCACATAGACCTGCCCGTCCTTGATCTCAATGGTATCGCCCGGCACTGCGATCACGCGCTTGATGAAATCACGCCTCGGGTCTCGCGGGTACTGGAACACGAGAATTTCACCGCGCTCCGGCTCACGGAACCGATAAATAAACTTATTGACGACGAGCCGCTCCGCGCTTTGCAGCGTCGGCCGCATCGAAGGGCCGTCCACCAGGTACAGTTCCACGATGAACGTGCGGATAATCAGAGCGAGAACGACGGCCGTCGCAATGGATACAATCCAATCCTTTGCTTCTTCCCCCAAAGAACTCATAGCGTCCCTCCATACAAAAAGAGGGGCTGACCTTTGCCAGCCCCTGCTCTTTTAGCGTCTTTCCCTGATGCGGGCCGCCTTGCCCGTGAGGCCGCGCAGATAATAAAGCTTGGCGCGGCGGACGATACCGCGGCGCACAACCTCGATCTTCTCAATTCGCGGCGAATGTACCAGGAACGTACGCTCTACGCCGATGCCGTAAGAAATGCGGCGCACCCTGAACATTTCGCGGACGCCCGCACCCTGCCGTCCGATGACGACGCCCTCAAACACCTGAATACGCTCGCGCGTACCCTCGACAATCTTCGCATGGACGCGCACCGTGTCGCCGGGGCGAAAATCCGGAATGTCCGAGCGAAGCTGCTCTTTTTCCAACGCTTCAATGATGTTCATTTCTGTTCCTCCTATTTCGTGGCGTTCGTGGCAGAGCCATTCTGTCCAGAGGACCGCCCGTACATTTCGTTACTATACCATAAGCCGAAAAATAATGCAAGATGTGATTTCCACAGAATGCCGCAACTTTTATCTCCCGTTGCCTCGCTGTGAAATCGCGTAGCTTTCCGGGTGCATACCCGGCTTGATGATAAACCCGACCTTTACGCCGAGCTCCGACGACAGGCTGTCGACCAGCGGCGAATCCATCAACGCGTAAGCCACCGCCTCATGCACCTCGACCTCATAGCCGAAATCAGCGTGGGATCGCTCCTCTATACGGCGAATATCCCGGCAGATGCGAATCGCCACCGTCTCCGGCGACTCCACACGCCCGCTGCCGTGACAGCATGGGCACTCGCCGTACAAAATGCTCTCGAAATTCTGACGCGATTTTTTCCGTGTGATCTCGACAAGACCGAGAGCCGTGATGCCGATGATGTTCGTCTTCGTGCGGTCGAGCTTCGCCCGTTCGCGCATGAATGAGAGCAGATTCTCTTTTTGCTCCGCCGCATCCATATCGATAAAATCCACGACAATAATGCCGCCGATATCCCGCAGACGAAGCTGACGCAAAATTTCCGCCGCCGCCTCCATATTCGCCCGGTAAATCGTGTCGGACAAATTGGACTGCCCGACATATTTTCCCGTGTTCACGTCTATGACGGTGAGCGCCTCCGTACGGTCGATGACGAGAAAACCGCCGGAAGGCAGCTCGACCTCGCGGCCGCCCAATGTTTCCAGTTCCTCCTCCGCCCCGTACTCTCGAAAGAGAGCGCCGCCCTCATACAGCTCGACACGCTCGGACAGCCCGGGCGAAGTGTAGCTCACCAGTTCCCGTACGCGACGAAAAGTTTCCGCGTCATCCACGATCAAACGATCGATCTGCTCGGTAAAAAGATCGCGCACAATGCGAACCGCCATGTCGGCGTCCCGATAGAGCAGCGCGGGCGCCGAAAGCACATGACAACGTGCGGAAAGCGATTCCCAGAGCCGCGAAAGATACTGTACGTCGGCTGTGAGCGTCTCCCTGTCCTGCCCGGCTGCGGCTGTGCGGACAATCAGTCCCATACCCCGGGGGCAGATCTCACGCGCCAAATCATGAAGACGCCCTCGCTCCTCCTCGTCCGCAATCCGCCGCGACATGCCGATGTAATCCGCCGTCGGCATCAGGACGACATTTCGCCCCGGCAAGGAAATCCTCGTTGTGACGCGCGGCCCTTTTGTGCCCACGGCGTCCTTGACGACCTGCACGACGGCCGACTGGCCGATATGCGCATGCAGCTGCCCGTCTGCCCTTCTTTCATCTGCCGCGCCGTCGCCGAGATAAAGAAACGCATTCTTCTTCTGCCCGATATCAACGAACGCCGCCTGCATGCCGGGCAGCACATTCTGCACACGTCCCTTGTAGATGTTGCCGACGAGATGGGAATGGGAAGGCCGTTCCACTTCCGTTTCGAGCAGCTTCCCGTCCTCGAGCAGAGCCATGCGCGTCTCTTCCGGCGTCACGTTCAAGAGAATGAATCTCACGGCTTCACCTCCGCCTCCGGGAGCAACGCTTTTCCCCGGCTCAAAAGAGCGCGCCGGCACACTGACGCAGCCTGCGCTTCCACGGGAAACGCGAACTTTTCGCAGAGCAAAGTCAAAATCTCCTGTGGTTTTACGCTCCCCCCCGGCGTAATACGGATTGCCATCGTAAGCTTTATCCTGCCGTCCGTCGTTTCTTCCCCGCGAACGTCGCCGACCATATATTGGCGAACCTCAATCTCCCGCGTCTTCTTTGGCGTCCTGCGAAGATACGAACATTCCGCCGCCGCGTTGAAACCGTCGAGAGCCTCCCGTGCATCGTCCATGGACCCGCGCAGCGGGGCCGTTACCTCGTATACCGCCTCGTCCGTCAATGCCATCAGCGCCTTGGGCTTTCCGTCCAAAACGCGCAGATTGAGCAGCCGCACGCCGTCCGGCAGTGCGGAGCGCAATCGCTTTGCGATTTCCGTTTCCGGCAATGTCTCCGACAATTCGACGTCCATATATTCGGCGTCGCTGGTAACGCCCACCGAGAGCGCTGACGCGAAGCTCATCTTCATATGCGGGTTAAATCCCTCGGAATACGCCGCCGGGAGCTTTGCCCGACGAATCGCCCGCTGCATCAGCGAAGCGTAATCGAGATGGGAAATATAACGGATTGCCTCGTCCTTCGTGATCCGCGCACGACAACAGACACCTGCGCGGTTCATCATATCGCCGCTCATGTCCTCGCCCCCCCGTCGATGACGCGTACGCCCAGCGTCGGGCAAACGGCGCAGCCTGTGCATCGTCCTCTCCGGCAGTCCGGCGTCAGCTCGCCGCGAGCTGCACGCTCCCATTCCGAGCGCAGGAACGCGCGAGCCACACCCGGCGACGTGTGCTCCCACGGAAATTTCTCATCTCTCTCCCGTTCACGCTCGTTGTAATATTCCCGATGCACGCCCAGCGCGTCGAAAGCGTCCTGCCAATATTCCTCGTGAAATTGGTCGCTCCACCCGTCGAACCGCGCCCCGTTTTTCCATGCCGCAAAAATCACTTTGGCCAGACGACGGTCGCCGCGCGCCAGTACACCTTCGAGACGGCTGACCCGCGCGTCATGATAATTGAACTGAATCGCGCGGTCGCGAATATTTTCCTTCAAAAGCCGCTGCTTGCGCTCAAACTCCACCAGCGAATCCTGCGCCGCCCATTGAAACGGCGTAAACGCTTTCGGCACGAAACAGGAAACGCTGATTGTGACCTTCGCGCCGCGTTTGCCTGTGATTTCCTGATAGCAATCCACAACTTTCTTTGCCAGCCGCGCGATGCCGACAATGTCCTCATCCGTTTCCGTCGGCAGCCCGAGCATAAAATACAGCTTGACGGATTTCCATCCCTTTCGGAACGCCGCCGAGACCGCATCCAAAAGATTCTCCTCGGTGACGCCTTTATTGATGACGTCGCGCATTCTTTGCGTCCCCGCCTCCGGTGCGAAGGTCAGGCCGCTTTTCCGGATCTGCTGCATCCTGTCGGCAAGGCCGATGGAAAAACTGTCGATACGAAGCGACGGCAGCGAAAAACTGACCTTCTCTCCGTCAAAATCCGACATCAGATCGTCCACCAATCCGTCGAGGCAGGAATAATCGGCCGAACTCAAAGACGTCAGCGACATCTCATCGTAACCGGTGGCGTCCACCATGTTTCGCGCCAGAGCGCGCAATCTGTCCACGCTTCGCTCCCGCACGGGCCGGTAAGCCATGCCCGCCTGACAAAACCTGCATCCCCGGGAACATCCGCGAAACAGTTCCAGCATGACGCGATCGTGGACGATGTCGATATACGGCACCACGGGCTTTTCCATCGTCTGCGCTGCATCCATATCACGCACGACGCGCTTGTAGACCACCGCGGGCGCTGACTCATCCAGCCGCTCCGTGCCGCGAAAATCGCCATTCTCCTCGTAGCGCGGCGCATAAAGCGAAGGAACATAAACGCCAGCGATCCCCGACGCGCGACGCAAAAATTCTTTGCGCCCTCCCGGGCGTCCCTCGCCCTTCCACCCGACAAAGAGCGAAACGAGCTCGCCCAGGACCTCTTCTCCCTCTCCGATCACAAATAGGTCGAAAAAGTCGGCGACAGGCTCTACATTGTAAACGCAAGGCCCGCCGCCGACCACGAAGGGAACGTCCTCCCCGCGCTCAGCCGCCCAGACGGGAATCCCCGCAAGATCAAGCATATTGAGGACGTTCGTGTAAATCATTTCGTACTGCAACGAGAACCCGAGAAAATCAAATTCGCGGATCGGCGTCCGCGTCTCCAGCGAAAACAGCGGCAAGCCGCGTTTCCGCATCTCCGCCTCCATATCGACCCAAGGCGCGTAGACCCGCTCCGCCGCCGTGTCCTCCCTGCGGTTCAGGATTTCGTACAAAATCTTCAGCCCGAGATTCGACATGCCGACTTCATAGACGTCCGGCATCGACAGTACAAAGGTGCACAGCGCCTCATCGCGCTTTTTTTCGCTGCTGTTCCATTCATGCCCCGTATAGCGGGCGGGCTTCATCACCGCCTGCAAAAGCTCTGGGGTCAGTAATACCATATCGTTCATCCTCTGAAATTTAAAAAATAAGCCGCTGTTTTTTCATGTAAATATTCAAAAGCAAAGCAATTGCCATGATATTCGTCGTCAGGGAACTGACGCCGTAACTCATCAGCGGCAGCGGAATGCCTGTCACGGGCATGATCCCCATCGTCATTCCGATATTCACCAACACGTGGAACGCCAGCATCGACGTGATACCCACCGCCAAAAGCATGCCGAACGCATCGCTGGCCTCCTGCGCGATACGTATCCCCCGCCAGAGCAGGATCAAATATAAAAGCAGCAGGAACGCCGCGCCGATAAAGCCAAGTTCTTCACCCACTACGGCGAAAATGAAGTCTGTATGGTTTTCCGGCAAAAAGTCGAGCTGACTCTGCGTTCCTTCAAAAAGCCCCTTGCCGAAGAGCTGGCCCGAGCCGATGGCGATTTCCGACTGGATAATATGATAACCGGAGCCGAGCGGATCGACATTCGGATCGAGGAACACGAGAATCCGCATTTTCTGGTAATCCTTCAAAAAATGCCATAGTACGGGGCTCACCAAAATCCCGGCTCCGAACAGCATGCCCAAAAGCCTCAGATTGACCCCCGCCGCAAACACCATGCCGAGAAAAATCGCGACGAACACCAACGACGTGCCGAGATCCGGCTGTTTCAGAACAAGCAGGAACGGCACGCCGATAAACGCGGCAATCGGCAAAAGATCCTGCAGGGTGTTTAGCTTTCCGATCTTGTCCTCCAAAAGCGCCGCCATCGAAATGATCATAATGATCTTGGAAAACTCCGACGGCTGGAGCGTTATCGGCCCGATCTGGATCCAGCGCTGCGCGCCCAGCGCGCTGTGACCGAACAGCATGACCGCCAGGAGCAGCACAAGGTTGACGCCGTAAAGCTTCATACCGTACCGCTGCAGCATCTTGTAATCAAAATTCATCAAAAAAACGACCAGCGCGACATTCAGGATGGCAAACACACCCTGCCGCTGCACAAAATTCCCACCCGCAGCCGTATTGATATGCGTCGCGCTGCCAATGATGACAAGGCTCATCAGGATAATCGCCGCCGCAGCAAAAATCAGCGTGAAATCCAAGCGCCGAAGCCATCGCTTGTTCATCTGACCCTTCCCCCAAAAACTTCAACCATGAAAACGCCAAAAACGCCGACGCAACCAGCGTCGGCATTTTCGTCCAGTTTACCGCCTGCGTCCCGCAACCGGCCGTACGCGGTTCACGGGAATATTGGCGACCAGCGCGACGGCGTCCTGATCGTTCTCCAGGGAAATTTCCATCGCCTTCTGATCGATCTCCATATAATTTGAAATTACCTTGATGATATCGTTCTTGATATGCTCCATGACTTCCGGGGAAACATTCGCACGGTCGTGGATCAATACAAATTTCAGCCGCTTATGCGCCTGCTCGGAGGAGCTTTCGGACTTGCCGCCGAAAATCTTCAGAAAATCGAACATGCTGCCTCCCTCCTTAATGCCCAAACACATGCTTCAGCCGCTGCCAGAAGGTTTCCGCCTCCAGCGGTTTGAACGGAATATCCTCCCCGCACACTCGCCCGACGATATCGCGGTACGCGGCGCCCGCCGCAGAATCCTTCCACTCGACAACGGGGGTGCCTCGGTTCGCCGAGTCCACGACCTTGTCGTCGTCCGGCACCTGCCCGATGCACTCCAAAGAAAGGATATCGTCGATGGCGGTCATGTCCAGCATCGTTCCGTCCTTGACCATCTGCGGGCGAATGCGGTTCACCACCAGCTTGATTTTCTTGTTCGCCGCCTGCAGCTTCCCGATAATCTTGTCCGCGTCGCGCACGGCGGAAATCTCCGGATTCGTGACCACGATGGCCCAGTCCGCACCGATGACGGCGGTCTCATAGCCCTGCTCGATGCCCGCCGGGCAATCGATCAGGATATAGTCGAACTCGCTCTTCATCGCCTCGACAATCTCCAACATCTGTTCCGGCTCGATGGCCGTCTTGTCGGCGACCTGCGATGTGGGAAGCAGGAAAAGATTCGTATATTTCTTGTGACGCACCAGCGCCTGCCCATAATTGACGCGCTTCTGCGCCACGTCCACCAGCGTATAGACAATGCGGCGCTCCAGCCCCAGCAACAAATCGAGATTTCGAAGACCGGTATCCGTATCGATCAGGACGACCTTCTTTCCGCGAATCGCGAGCCCTACGCCCAGATTCGCCGTGGTCGTCGTCTTGCCGACGCCCCCTTTTCCCGAGGTGATAACAATAACTTCACTCATACTTTGACTTCCTGCCTTTCTATCGGTTCAATCACGATTTTTCCGTCGACGATCGACGCGCGCTCGGCCACAGTCGGCGTTTCCATCTGCTCCGGCGGCTGCGCAATCCTGTCCGCAATTCGTATCTGCGTCGGCATCAGCCGATCCGCCACCACGAACGCCGTGGCGTCCCCATAGGCACCCGCGTGCACCATGCCCTTGCATGTCCCTCGAATGTCGATACTGCCGCCCGCAATGATCTGGGCCCCGGGATTGACGTTGCCGCAAATCATCACCGAGCCCTGCGTCTGTATCTCCTGCCCGCCGCGCACTGTGCGGTTGATGACGAGCATTTTTTTCTCTTCTTCCACGGGAATCACATTAGGAACCGGCGCCGGCTCCGGCGGCCGCTCCTCCGGCTGCGGAGGCGGAGCTGCTTTCTTCGGCGCAGGTCTCGGCGGCTCCTCTGCCGGATCTTCCACGCGAAACAAAACGCCGTGCTGATGGAACAGCTTCCGCAGCACGCCGGCGTTCGCCTCGGACAGCGCGCCTGGCGCAACCTGAATCACCGTTCCCCGACGGAAAAAGTTTGAGCCTTCCTCCAGCTTCCGCTGAATGTCCTCCCGAATCGATTCAAAATCAACATTCGGGGAGAAAATAAGCTGCAAGCCGTGTCGGCTTCCTTTTAATTTTACTATTTCCCCGCTCATGGCTACCCCACTTCACCCATAAACTGCAAAACATTTATATCAGTGTGTTATTCGACGTCCGTTTAAAAAATCCTGCCGAAAATTTATGGACGAGGTTTCAGGTTCGCATTCACAATCGGCGCCGATCCGTCCAGTCCGAAAGCAGCCTCCAGAATCCGCTTCCCGATCGGCACCGCCGACTGCGAACCAAAGCCGCCGTTCTCGACGATGACCGAAACGACGATGCTTGGGTCTGAAAACGGCCCATAGGCTACGAACCAACCGTGATCCGCGCCCTGCGTATTTTCCGCCGTGCCCGTCTTTCCGGCAATATCCACGGGAAAATACGCGCCGAACACGCCCGCCGCCGTACCTTCCTTCGTGACGTCGCGAAGTCCCTGCTGGACGAGCCGGATGACTTCGTCGGGAACGTCCAGCGTGGAGAGAAGTTTCGGCTTGTATTCCTTGATGATCTTGCCGTCGGCGTCAACAATCTTGCTCACCAGATAGGGCTGAAAGCGCTGGCCGTTTGCGGCAATCTCTCCCATGACCATCGCCGCCTGCAGCGGCGTCACAAGATTGAACCCCTGCCCGATGGCAGCGTCCAGCGTCTCGGAATCGTACCAGTCGTCGTCGAGATACTTCTCTTTGTACGCGCGGCTCGGCACAAGCCCTTCCGACTCATACGGAAGATTGATGCCCGTCTTTTCTCCGAGTCCGAACATGCGCGCATATTTTTCGAGCCGGTCGACGCCGAGCCGATACCCCATTTCATAAAAATAATAATTGTCGGAGTGCGCGAGCGCGCTGGTGAAATCCAGCCAGCCGAGGACTTCGCCCCCCGCGTTTCCCTTTTCGCCAAGCCAGTAAACGCCCGTGTCGAGAATCTGCTCGGTGGGCGTCACGACCTCCTCCGACAGCGCCGCCGTGCCTGTGACAATCTTGAACGTCGAGCCGGGCGGATACTCGCCCGTGGTCGCCTTGTTGTCGAGGGGATCGTAAGGATTCTCGTTGATGGCCTGCCAATTCTTCTCGGAAATCCCGTGCACGAAAAGGTTTGGGTCAAACGCGGGCCTGCTGACAAGTGCCAGCACTTCGCCGGTCTGCGGGTTCATCACCACCGCCGCCGCCGCCTTCGCCCCAATCAGAGCGAGTTGATCGTCCACGGCCTTTTCCGTGGCTGCCTGCAGCCGCCAGTCAATCGTCAGATGAAGATCATGTCCGGAAATCGGTTCCTTTTGCCCCAAAATCTGCACAGGCTTGCCCGTGACGTCGACTTCCACCAGCTCGCCGCCGTTCGTACCGCGCAGTTCCTGGTCATAAATGCGTTCAAGACCGAACTGTCCGATGATGTCGCCGGTTCTATAGCCTTCTTCCTTTCGCGCTTCCAGCTCCGCTTCGCTGATCTCGCTGACGTATCCGAGGATATGCGCGCCTTGCGCCTTGTACAGATAATCGCGAACCGCCTGCACCTCGATGATAACGCCTGGATAAAGCTCGCTCTGCTCCTCAATGACCGTCAACAGCTCCGGGCCGACGTCGTTCTTGACGCGGATCGGCTCATAGCCGGTATGCGCCGCAACCTTCGCCTCGATCTCCACCCTTGGCACGTTCAGAAGCTCTGCAAGCCTTGTTATGACCTCCGGCTGGATCGGCGCGGTCAACGGAAGCAAGGAAACGGTGAAGCTCGGCCGATTCTCGACGATACTCTGCCCGTTTCGATCAAAAAAAGTCCCGCGTGAAGCCACTGTCGGAACGAGACGCGTCCGATTGCCGTCAGAGCGCCGGACATATTCATCGCCCCGATAGACCTGCAAATACCCGGCCCGGGCGACCAGCAACATGACAATAAAGACAATCAGACCGCCCAGAACCTTCAATCGAGTTTCAAATTCATTCATCATAATAGATGCTTCTCATATATCATTTTTTCGAGGCGAACCGCTCAGACAGCCTCCGCGTCCAATAATGGACGGGAAACGCGAAAATCGCGTTATAGGCAACCATCGGAATCAAAAGCCCTGAAAGCTGCTCCATCCAATCGAAGCGATATCCCAACAAAATCATGAACATCAGGATAATGAAATAATTCGCCACGCTCGCCGCAATCACCGAAAAGACCGGCAGAAAGAACTGCTCCTTGATAAAATGGCGCGAAAACGCGCCGCAGCCGTAGCCGATGATCATCTTGGAAAAGACGTCCACGCCGAAAAAAGTCCCGGTGGCGAGATCCTGCAATAGTCCGGCGAAAAACCCGAACAATGCTCCCTCACGGCTGCCCAGTAAAAATGAAACGGACACCACGGCAACGAGCAGAAGATCCGCGCTGATCTCATGCCACGCGATCAACGGAAGAATCGACGACTGCAACACATAAAGGGCAATCGTGAACAGCGCCCAGGCGCCAAACTTTTTCATCGTTTCGCACCCGGCGCCGCATTTGTAGGCGCCTGCTGCTGAGGCGGCTGCGGTTGTGGCTGAGCCTGTGCCGGAACCGGCGCCTGTGCCGGTTGCTGTTGATCCATTCCCGCCGCAGGAGGCGGCGTAGGCGCGGTCGTCGCCGGCGCAGCCTGATTTGCTGTCGTCGGAGCCGGCGCGGGAACCGTCGGCGCCGGCGGTTGAGCCGCCCGCCGGGCAGCTTCTTCCTGCGCCGCGAGCGCAGCCTTCGGATCGGTCTCCGTTCCCGGCGTCTGCATCGGAGGTTGCAAAGGCTCCGGCGGAGCCTCGCGAGAAGCCGTAATCACCGCCACATCCTCCAGCCGCTGGAAATCGGCCGCAGTCTCAATCACCGCATAATGAAGAAGCCCGCTGCTGTCATTCTTGACGGCGGACACCGTACCGATCATGATGCCTTTGGGATAAATGCCCCCGAAGCCGGAAGTGACGAGGATATCTCCCACCGCCATATCCTGATTCTTGGGCACGTTCATCATACGCGGATGCATCGCGTCGTCGGGGGTTCCCTTGACGACGCCCGCCACGCGGGAACGCTGCACCAATGCGCCCGCAGCTGCTCTCGGATCGAGAATCAGCTGCACTTTCGAAGAAATCGGCCCCGCTTCTGTCACCACGCCGACAAGTCCCCGCGCCGTGACCACCGCCATATTCTTTTGAACGCCGTGCTGCGTGCCGCGATCGATCACGACCATGCGCGTCCAGGTGGACGGTTCGCGGCCGATGACCCGCGCCATCACCAAATCGAATTGCGTCGCCGCTTGCGTGTAGCCTAAAAGCTCACGCAAACGGATATTTTCCGCAGCATATTCGTTCGCCTTGACGTTCTGCACACGAAGCTGCTCCACTTCGCTTCTGAGCATCTGGTTCTGCTGATGCACAGTCAAGACGTCGGAAACATTCGCCATCAGGCCCTTGACCTGATCCCCCGCCCACGCCGCGGCGCGCTGAAACGGCGCCAACAACGTAATGACCGCGGGACTCGAGAACGGCGTCGTGAACCGCCCGCGTGCCGCGAAAAAGACAATGCAGAAGACGCTGACCGTAATGAAGATCAGCAGCCACGCCGTGCGGCCTGATTCGCCTTCTCGCCTAACCCTGCTCATTTATTTCAGCTTCTTCGTCGTCATAACCACGCGCTTCAAAAGTTCGATATTCTCCAGCGACCGGCCCGTGCCCTCGCCAACGCAGGAAAGCGCATCCTCCGCCACCAGCACGGGCATGCCCGTCTCACGGGAAAGCAGCTTGTCGAGATTCGTCAGAAGCGCGCCTCCGCCCGTCATCATAATGCCGTGATCCATCACGTCCGCCGCCAGTTCCGGGGGAGTCTTCTCCAACGTGCTCTTTACCGCGTCGATGATTTTGTAAATAGGCTCGTTCAGCGCATCGCGCACCTCGCTGGCCTTGATGTTCAGCGTCTTCGGCAGACCGCTGACAAGATCGCGGCCACGAATATCCATCGCTTTTTCTGTCGCGGGGTCCACGATGGCCGAACCGATTGCCATCTTGACCTCCTCCGCCGTGCGTTCGCCAATCATCAGATTATACATACGCTTGACGTACTGCACGATGGACGAATCCATCTCGTCGCCGCCGATGCGGATCGAACGGCTCGTAACGATGCCGCCGAGGGAAATGACCGCGATCTCCGTCGTGCCGCCGCCGATATCGACGACCATGCTGCCCGTCGCTTCCTCCACCGGAAGTCCGGCGCCGATCGCCGCAGCCATCGGCTCCTCAATCAGATACGCTTCCCGGGCGCCAGCCTGCTGCGCCGCGTCAATGACCGCGCGCTTTTCGACCTCCGTCACGCCCGACGGTACGCCGACAACGACACGCGGACGGACGAAGGACTTCGTGTTCATCGCCTTGCGGATAAAATACTTGAGCATCGCCTGCGTCACGTCGAAATCTGCGATCACACCGTCCTTCATTGGACGGATTGCCACAATGTTGCCGGGGGTGCGTCCAATCATGCGCTTCGCTTCCTCGCCGACCGCCAGCACCTCGCCGTTATCGCTCTTTATCGCCACTACGGACGGCTCGCGAAGGACGATGCCTCTGCCCTTCACATGCACCAGCGTGTTCGCCGTCCCAAGATCAATTCCCATATCGCGCGAAAACCCGCCAAATATGCTCCACATGTCTTTGATAAGCTCCTTCCTCAGTTCCAACAAAATTCCGGGTTACAAAAAATCATTCTCATACCTTGCCATTTTCAAGCTATGCTATTGTACCACACCTTGCGCGCGAAGAAAACGCTTGAAGAAAATTTTTTACGCCCGTATAAAATCAAACCGATGTACCCAACATTTCCAACCTTATAATTTGTTCGCCGTCGCTTAACAGAAAGATATTGTCGGACAGTTTCTTATTTTCTTTCAATCTGATATAATATTGTTGTTTGAATATAGACGCGCAAACCGCGCCATGAATTTAAGGAGGCTCTTATGTTAAAGGACGGAAAAATCTGGATTGCGCAAAACGACGACGGCGAAAACATCTTTATCCTGCTGAAAATGGCCAACCGCCACGGACTCGTGGCAGGCGCCACCGGCACCGGCAAGACCGTCACGCTGAAAGTGATGGCGGAGACCTTCAGCGAAATGGGCGTCCCCGTGTTCATGGCGGACGTCAAAGGCGACATCGCCGGCATGCTTGCTCCCGGCACGGACAGCGAGGACATGCAGAAGCGCATCGCGAAATTCGGCCTCGCGGAGGCCGGCTTCAGCTACAAGGGCTGCCCGGTGACCATCTGGGACATTTTCGGGAAAAACGGCATCCCGCTCCGCACCACCGTCTCGGAAATCGGTCCGCTGCTCCTTGCGCGCATTCTTGAGCTGAACGACCTTCAAAGCGCGCTCCTCAACATCATCTTCAAGATTGCCGACGACAACAACCTGCTCCTGATCGACACAAAGGACATCAAAGCCTGCGTCAACTACATCCAGGATCACCGGGGAGACTTCGAGCCGGACTACGGCAAGATGAGCGCCGCCTCCCTCTCTGCGATCCAGCGTTCCATTGTCGCTCTGGAGCTCGCGGGCGGCGACGTATTCTTTGGCGAGCCCGCGCTGAACATCCACGACTGGATGACGCAGGACATGGGCAAAGGCATGATCAACATCCTTGACAGCGAAAGTCTGATCAGCAACGGCAAACTCTACTCGACGTTCCTGCTCTGGATGCTGTCCGAGCTTTTCGAGACGCTGCCCGAAGTCGGCGACATGCCGAAGCCGAAGATGGTCTTCTTCTTTGACGAGGCGCATCTGCTGTTCGACGGCGCTTCGAAGGCGCTGCTTGACAAGATCGAGCAGGTCGTCAAGCTGATCCGTTCGAAAGGCGTCGGCGTCTATTTCTGCACGCAGAATCCGCGCGACATTCCCGACGGCGTCCTCGCCCAGCTCGGCAACAAAGTCCAGCACGGTCTCCGCGCCTACACCCCCGCCGAGCAGAAATCGGTCAAGGCGGCGGCGGCCTCGTTCCGTGAAAATCCCGCGTTTGACGCGGTGGAGGTCATCACCTCCCTCGGCACCGGCAAAGCGCTCGTCTCTTTCCTCGGCGAGGACGGCGTTCCCGGTGTCGCGCAGAAGGTCTCGATCCTGCCGCCCCAGTGCAGCATGGGCGGCATCACCGAAAACCAGCGCGATCAGGCCATCAAGGGAAGCATGCTCTACGGCAAATATGCAGAGAGCTACGATTCCGACTCCGCCTATGAATTCCTGATGCGTCACGGCCAGGAGGAAGCAGCCGCCCGACAGCGTGCTGCCGCCGAAGCCGAACAGGCGAAGGAAGACGCGCGTCTCGCGAAAGAACAGGCAAAAGAAAACGCCCGTCTCGCAAAGGAGCAGGCGAAAGAGGAAGCGCGTATTGCCCGCGAACAGGCGAAAGAGGAAGCCCGCCTGGCAAAAGAGGCGGAAAAGCAGGCCGCTGCCGCGGAGCGCGCAAAGAACCAGGCCATCAAGTCCGTCGGCAACAGCGTCCTCGGCACGGTAGGCCGCGCCGTCGGCAAGAGCCTCGGAGCAAGCACGGTAGGCGGCTCCTTCGGCAAGAGCCTCGGCGGAAACCTCGGCGCCAGCCTTGCCCGCGGCCTCTTCGGAACCCTGTTCAAAGGCTGAGAAACCATCTGGTATAATAATTGCCCGCAACCTCTTTAAGGAAGCACTGATTAAGTCAAGTCGTGGCCCTGTCGAGGGATTTTTTCGTCAGGCAAGGAAAAGTGCTCGAAGTCGTAGCAGAGCTACGTCGAGAGCACTTTGACGCAGCATGACGGAAAAAGACCCGTCAGGGGCGCGGCGGGACTTATTCAGTGCTTCCTTAAGGGGTGCGGGCATTTTTTATGGATTCATCATCCATTCCAAAACATTATGTTTTCTGATGCCGTCATAATCCGCCTCGGCGTTTATATCGTCCAGCGTCAGCAATTGTTTCGGATATTGGTCCTTGATGTTTCTCAGCGGTTTCAGCTCACGCTCCAGTACTTCCGGCTGCTGCGTGGATTCCGAGACTTGATAGTATGCAAGCCCTTCCCCGTTGCGTGCGACAAAATCCACTTCCCCGTTGGCCGCCGCTCCGACATAGACTTGACAGCCTCGCCGCAAAAGCTCCAAATAGACCATGTTTTCCAAAACATGCCCTGTATCTTGCCCTTTCCGCCCAACAAGCAGGAATCGCAAAGCGGCGTCGGCAACATAGTATTTCGGGTTCAGCTTCAATATTTCTTTCCCTTTCAAATCAAAACGTTCCGCCTGATAAATGAGGAAGCCGTCCTGCAAACCGGAAAGATAACGCTCTACGGTCTTGCCGTCGATTTTTCGTCCGGCGCTTGCCATCGCATTTGCAATCTTACGCGAAGAAAGCTGACTGCCCACATTTGCAAAAACATATTTTGTAACGCTCTCAAGCATTTTCACATCGCTGATTCCCAATCGGTCCACTACATCTTTCAGCAGGACGGTATTATATATGCCGCGCAAATACTCCTGTATATCCTGTTCGCGCCCGCCCAGCTGCAAAGCGTAGGGAAAAGAGCTTTCCGTCGTGTATTTCTCATAGAGCTCCCGCAACGTATATCGTTCCCGCATTTCATCCGCGGAGCAGAATTCCGCAAATGAAAGCGGCAACATCCGAAGCTCCACATAACGCCCGGAAAGATAAGTCGCTAAATCGCCCGACATGAAGTAAGCGTTGGAGCCGGTAATATAGATATCCACGTTCTCCTTGATGAAAAGGCTGTCCACCGCTTTCTCGAATTGCGGGACATGCTGTATTTCATCCAAAAAGACATAGTTCCATTTTCCCGGCGTCAACCGCTCTTCTATATAATGATAAAGCGCATGATATTCCTGCAAATCCTCGAACGCAATATCCTCAAAATTGATCGCCTGAATTCGCGCCGCGTCCACGCCGTCCGCCAAAAGACGCTCCCGATACAGGGCAAATAATGTAGATTTGCCGCAGCGCCTTACTCCCGATACGACTTTGATAATGTGCCGCTCTCGATTGCGAAGCAAAAAATCCATATATCTGTCCCGTGCAATCAGTCTCATCCCAATCGCCCCCTTTAATTTGGATTATACTCCGCATTCTATATAAATTCAACAAAAGTGCGGAATAAATTCCTCACTTTTGTTGAATTTATATAGAACTGTCATTCAAATAAAAGCACTATCCCCCTTCGCGAAACAATGGCGAAGGGGGATTTGTCGGCACACTGCGATTTATGAGTGAAGAAACCATTCTATCACGCTTGTTCGCGTTGAGAGGCTGTCCTTTCGCGCCGCGCTCTTTGCGGCTTTTCCAGCGAACGGTACAGCCACAAAAGCTCTGTGCGCGTTTTCAGGCTCACATGCCAGCGCGAGCTTTGCGCCGCCGCTAAGAGACTTCCCGTCAAATGCCGGAGCGCACCGGGACACACCTCGCGCATCCACTCCTGCACGGCAGGGTGAAGTGCATACGTCCGCGCCAACGCCTCGTACATCCAGTTTTCAAGTCCTTGGCAAAGCGCATCCCATTGACAGCTTCGGGCCACATACGCAGCTAGCGCCATCGCGCCGCGCCTCCCATATGCCGCCATACCTTCGATGAAGAGCGGGTTCATAGCTTCACTGCGAAAGCGCCGCCGTATCTCCTCTTCGTCAGAGTCCGTCGCTGAGGTCCGTCGCGGCCAAACACACCGGGCCGAAAACGAAGCTTCCGTTGAAAATTGCACGGCTTCGTCCGCAGCGCGCAAGAGAATCGCGATAAGCTCTTCGCAATCTGTCCGTCCCTCCTCCGCCGACGCCTCCAGCGCCGACGTCGGGGTAAAATTCCCTGCTTCCATAATCGCCAACAGAGCGCGTACCCTGCTCAAAAGGGAGTCATAATATTGGCCGTAAGTCTGTTCCTCTTCCGTCATCAAGCTCGGACGCGCACAAAGCTCCTCGGGTGTATAGCCGGACTCCGTCGCCAGGAAGCGGAGCAGCGCGCCAAACGCGCCGTATCCTTCATGAGCCAAAAGCGTCAGGTAATCCACCCGCGCTTCTCCTTCCGGAATTGCTCCATCCGCGATCCCTGTACGAATCGGGCTGTGCTTCAGCTCGCATACCGTTCGATAAAGCGCCGCAGCATACGCATCGAACTCCCAATCCTCCGATTGGTCGTCGGAAAAATGACAGGCCGCAGCCTTTTTTCTGACCTTCGCTTTGATCGTCTCCAAATCCCACGGTTCGATCACGCGCAGATGGAAATACGCGGTCAGCACATATTCCAGCTCCGCGATTTCCCCAAAACTCCCCGCCATGCGCATTGGCGGCTGCAGATACTCCGCTCTCTGTCGTTTCATGTTTTTCTCAGTCCTAATCCGTTAAAGCCGAAAAGAGCCGCCGCAGAAAACTCTGTCGGCAGCTCTCCTCTCTTATGTTAATTTATTGTACCAAAGCGTTCCAAGCCTCGTTCGCGCGGTCCACAAACATCTGGCGGATCTGCGGGTTCTCGCCCAGACCGTGCAGATATGCGCGCACCTTGAAGCCTTCCTTCTCCAGGATCGACTTATGGGAATCCGGCTCGGCGCCCGCCATGTCGTTGGTCGCGTGATCGCCGGCCACCATCATGATCGGCACCAGCAGAACCTTCTTATAGCCCTTCCTCTTCAGGCGATGAATCGCGTTCTCCAGGTTCGGCCAACCCTCAACCGTGTACACATAAGCGTTCCGCATCGGAGGCGTCATCAGATGGAAACGGGTATTGATGACCGGATAATAGGCGTTCGCCGGATGCGGCGTGCCGTGCGCCATAAAGAGCACCGCCTCGTCCTTCTCCAGCTTCGCGTCCTTGAGCTCCCACTGCAGAGCCTTGACGAAGTCCAGCACGTCGTCGCGCTGCTCTTCCTGGCCCATCCAGTACATCAGCGGCTCGCCCATCGTCATCTTCTTGAAGTCGTTCTTGTGCAGATTGAACACCGCCGTGTCATACGCGTATTCCATGCCCGGAATGACGTCGAAGGAAGTCAGCGCCACGCGCGTATAGCCTTCCTCTTTAAGCTGCTCCAGCGCCTCCTCCGGCGTCGGATACTTGATGCCTTCCTTTGCCTGGATGCGGTCGATGATGATATGCGACGTAAACGCCGTTACCACCTTCACGCCCGGATGCGCCGCCTGGATTGCAGCCACCGTCGCGTCAATCGTCTTCTCGCGCGTTTCTTTGTAAGTCGTGCCAAAGCTCATAACCACGATGGCGTCCTTGTTTTCAAGATCCTGCAGTTCCGGCGTCGAATGCACCAGTACACCAATCTGCGCCGCCTGCTTCAGCGCGGGCGTCGGGGCCTTGACCTCTTCGCTCAGCGTATAAGCCGCCGAAGCCGTCGCCGAAAAGCCGACCAACGTCGTGCATGCCAGCGATGCCGCTAAAAGATTTTTCCAGGACTTTCTCATACTAACAACCTCTCCTCTTTCTTAATTATGTTAGGCTACGACGCGGACGTTCGCCACGCCGAAAGCTTCCTTGAACTTCGGGATATAATCCCGTTCCAGAAGCGACCGCTGCATAAAGCTCTTCGCAACCACCAAAAGCGACTGTGCGTTCCGCGTCAGATTCGGCAGCTCCGCGATATGCTTCGCATAAGCCTCTTCGCCGATCGACGCGCGAAGCTTCGACAGACCTTCCGAAAGCTCCGGGCTTTTCGCAGCGAGCCTCGCTTCAAGCGGCGTCAATTCCTCTGCCGAGAGGAGCGGGTCTGCACACCATTCTTCCTCGACGCCACGCGAAGCCGGGCTTGCTGCCTTGGGCATTTTAAGCGGCTTCAAAATCATGCTTTCTTTCGTGCTCATAAGCTTTCCACCTTTCTTTCCCGCCTTTGGAACGCTCGAACCATACCCTGTCCATTCAGCTTGTCAGCATCGCATAAGCGACTCCCACGGCGCTAAAGCGCCGGTTCGCTGCTTATAAATGCCCGTCGCTGTCTGCACAGGTCATTTTCTCCGGTTCCTTACGGCGAATGATGATTATATACCCACGCTTTCAGGCGCCGTGCGCCCAAAAGCGTCGTTGAAAAAAGGAGGCCGCCGATATCCGCACCGGAGGCCCGCCGCAAACGCGGCGAAGGTAAATGTATGAGCAATGTTTCTCCATAGAGCTGAAACCATGGAGAAAACCTTCCGACAAAAAGAGGAGGGGACCCGGGGGGGAAGCCCCCGGGCCGGGCTGCCAAGAGCCCAATAAAATGAATGAAATGTATGAGCAGTGCTTCCCTATGGAGCTGAAAAACCATAGGGAAAACCTTATGCCGTGTTCTTGCAGTCACCGAAGCAATCAAAAAAGCTCTTTTCCGCGAACGGAAAAGAGCCGGATACAGCGCACGAAAAAGCTGCCGAAAAAACGGCGCCAGTCGAAGCACTTTACGAAATCTCCATCCCCATCCCTCGCGGGTCAAACGGTGACCGTCGATTGGGCAGTTCTCCTGGCTCCAGGTCATCGCTCCTTTGCGTCTTCCCAAGGCTTTGCCCCAGTGACGAATTGCAAATTTGCTCGCTGATACAGTGGCGGGACCGCGCCGGCCTTCAACCGGCTTTTCTATTAAGTCTTCGACACCCAATCCAACTATATTCAATTATCAGATGTCAGTTCCTACTGACACCGTCATATTAGCACCATGTCCCCAAGATGTCAATACTTTTCCGAAAAATCGCGCGTGAGATTCAAAAATCATTCATAAAATAATCCGCCGCGCGTCGGGCGTCTCCCTTCGCGCGACGAATCATTACAAACCTTTTACCAAATCTTTCCAAGAATGAACCACATACGATCCTTCGACCGCGCATCATCCGACATGTTGTCAAATCCGCCGATGCGCCGCGCATAATCGAACCGCGCGAACCAGTCGTTCGGCTTCGTATAGCTGATCCCAACGCCCCAGCCTTTCAGCGAGGTTGTATCGTTGGGCATGGCAGCCGTCCCGTGATGCATCGATCTCGTATGCCCGGCGTCGAAGTATGTGGACAGTGTCAGTCCCGGCACATTCGTATGATACCGAAGCTCCAGCGTCCCCATCACGCCCTCGTCACCCGCGCCTTCACCCTGCGGATAAGCGCGCACGCCATTCGCACCGCCGAGATACATCTCTTCCGAGCTGTCCAGATTGTTGAACGCCGTCTGCCCCGAAACTTTCAGCATTAAATCCGTTTGATGGCCAAGCGCCTGGATGCCCGTCACCGACGCCTCTGCCTTCGTGAAGCCGCCGTCCGTCTCAGTTGCCCGAGCATTATTCTTCGCCTGTTCCGAATCTGCACCCAAAGTTCCCGCCGTCAACGTCACATTGTAATCCAACACAGAACCGACCCAGCGATTGTAACCTTCCAACCCGACATGAACGCTGTGCGAATGCTTTTTCAAATCCACATTCGCGCCCCAACCGCCAAACTGATCGTCTTCCAAGTTTCGATAATCATATCCGAAACGCCATTCTAATTTTCGATCATCGAGATGGAAAATCGGTCGGCTGCCAAACAAACTGATCGTGTCTGCAGTACCATGTGCGTCAATATTTCGGAAAGGGCCGCCCAGCTTGTAATCCATGCGGCTATATCCGATGCCGAGCTTCGTCCCGCCGTGGCCGACGAGCGTCTCATAGTTCGCATAATAATTGTGCAGATTGTCGTTCGAGATTAACGCGCCCACATTGATGCGCGCACCCGTGCCCCCGACGTTGTAAAGGCTCTCCTGCAAGCCGAATCGGTACTCGCCCGATGCCTTCGTGCCGTAATTCTCCGCGTACAGCACCGTATTTGTCGACTTTCCATCCTCCACCCGTACCGTCAGATCGCTCGTACCGAAATCCTTGCCCGGACTTAAAACGCCGATGGCCTTCGTTCCGGAAAGGTCGGAAATCGAATAGAGCGCCGTCTCAAGCGCCGACGTGCGAATAATATCCCCCGGCTTCAGCCCCTTCAGGAAGCTCTTGATCACATCCTCCTTCAGGCGGCTGTTGTTCTCGATACGAACCTCGCTGTACCGCCCCGGTATCACCTTGATCGTCACCGTACCGTCCGAGCTCTCCTGCGCGGGCAGATAGGCCGCCGACGCCGGATAGCCGTGTGCGCGGCAGTACGCCGTCACCTTGTCGATCGTCTGGTTGAACGCTGGCAGCGTCGTCTCCACGCCGACGCTCTCCGAAAGGATTTTCGCCAGCGCCTCTTTATTCAGCTTCAGCTCCTGCGCATCCAGACGCACATTCGAGATTGTAAAATGAACCTCCTGCGCCTCCGACGGAAGATTGGGCAGATTGCTCTCCACCTTCGCGTCCGCCTGCGGCTGCGCCTTTTCGACTTCCTCCCCCGGCTTCGACAATGACGAAACGGCCTCAGCCGTCCCCATCAGCATGCCCGCCGCGACGGCTGTCGTCACCCCTGCCGACAGCGCGCGCAAAAACTTCCTTTTCACCCCAAGGTTCCCCCTTATCCGATCATTCGATCCAGATTTACCGTGTTCCCCTGTGTCTCGATCGCGATATTCGTGCGATCCACGACCACCACGCCCCGCGATTCTTTCTCTTCGTCCTCATCCTCTTCGTCCATCGTATTGACCACGATCGACGGCTTCTTGTCCTCGCCGTTTTCGCTCGCCTTCGTCAAGATTTCCAAAAGCGACGACGAACGGCGCGTCTCTCCTCCTTCACGCTCCAAGTCGATGCTCGAAACGTCCTCGGAAGAAGCCTCCTCCGTCATCGGCAGCGCAGCCTCCTCCGCCACCTGCTCCGGCGTCTCCCCCTTATCCAGGAACCACATCCTCGCGCCCGCGAGATTCACCACCGAGCCGCTGCCCTCGATATCCATCGAGGACGCCAGCCTCGACCGCGTGTCGTCGTCCATATTCACGCCGTTCTCTGCGTACTGGAGGGACGCTGTCGACCTGCGTTTGACGTGCGAAACATCCTGATCCTTCGAAATGCGGTTGTACGCGTAATCGTCAGGCGTAAACTGTTTGTCCGCAATCACCGGATCCTGCGAACTCGGCTGCATTTCAATCAGGAGTGCTTCGTTCGGCTCCGTCACGAAATAATAATTCCTGTAGCCGCTGTCAAACGTCGGATTGTTCTCGTTCGTCGAAGTGGCCTGCCCGTTCACAAACCCGAGCAGCATATACTTCTGCCCGACCACTGTCGAAAGATCATCCTTGTCGCGTCCGAAAGTCAGCGCTCCTTTCGCAAAATCGTCCGAACCGACAAAGCCCGTATACGTCCCTTGATAGCCGCCCGTCGGCGTCGAGCCCTGCTTCTGCGTTACAGGATTCGGGATCAGAGTCACCTTCGCACGGTCGATGCGGCCCCATCCGGAGAATGTTCCCGACGAGGCGTTTTGCGTCGTGAAGTTCTCGCTCGACGCGCCGAGCCGATAATTGGAATTCCCCACGGTGAAGTTTGCCGTGACCGTTTGCTCCGCGCCCGCGACAGCGTCCACCGCCGCCCCGGTATCCGCCGAAGCATAGCGCGCGTTTGCCAAGCCGTCCAGCTTTAGGTCGTCGCCCGCAAGCACATTCGAGAACATCTCCGCCTCGTTCAGCCTCGAGAAGTCTGTCACTTTGTCGTTGCCGTCATAGGTCTTCGTGGCGACGATACCGCTCATATCCTTGTACTGCAAAGTACGCGGCTGAATCTTGGCTTGGTTGCTTGTGAGTGCCGTACGCACCAAGCTGTAGTTCGTGTTGTTCCACTTCAAGCGATAAGTCACGCCCAGCCCCGTGCCCGCGTCGGTCGTCTCGTTCCCAGACTTGTCGTAGTAAATGGCGCTCTCCACTTCGAGGCCAAGCTTGTCGGTGCCCACCAAGCCATCGTTGGCAGTCCCGGGGATGATCGTCACATTGTCTGACTTGAACTTGTGGATTGCACCATGGTCGTCCGTATAATCCACGACCGCCGACGTGCCGTCATAGACCTTCGTGACCGTCGAGTCCTTCAGCGCAACATCGACCTTCCGCTGCTGGATGGTTCCGCTGCCTTCCAGCGTATCCGCGTCTTGGGTGTCGCCCTCCTTCTTGACGGCCTTGACGACATAGTTGCCGGCAATTCCCGTTCCCGCAAGACGCAGGTTTTGGAAATAAACATCCTTTGTAGTAACCGCGCCGTTCCTCACGGCAACATTCTTCGCTTCGTTGCCGTCCACGCTCTCGTCGCCGGACGCGACATAATTCGCCTTCACCTTTGCCGTATCAAGACGGAGGTCCTCGCCCTCAACGATGCCAGTATCATTGCCATCCGCCACTAACGCCAGAATGTCGTTGACGCTCTTGCCGCTGGCGAGAAGCGATGTTTCGTTGTTTTCGCCTGCAAATAGCGACGAATCACCGTCATACACTTTGTCAAGCCCCGTGCCGTTGTTATCCTTAAATTCCACATAAACTTCGCGACGCTTGATGCCGCCCCTGGCCGTGTCGTCCGTCGCTGTCCGCGCGGAGGCGTCGTCCGCCGGATTCTCCACCAGCGTATAGTTTGCCGAGTCGCCGCCATCCGCCATCGTAAAGGTATAGGTCACATGCCGCGCCGTCCAGCCCGGATCGTTCGCCGCAGCGTCGGGATCGACAGAGGCATTCGGATTGTCGAAATTCGCGTCGTACGTCACAGAAACCGTGTCGCCCACGACCAACCCCGCGTCCCGCAGCGCCGTGTACGTCTCGTTTGTCTTATAAACCTTTCCCGCGTCGCCTTGGCCTTTGTAAGTCATAATATTGTCGTTGCCCGTTCCTGCCGCCGAAACCGTCAGCAGGCGCCGCGCGATATTGTTGTCAGCCGCCTCGGACACGACAGGCGCATTGTAATGGGCGATCACGTCAGGGCCAAGATCATAGTCGTTCAGCGTCAAATCCGAGAATCTCACGTTGTATGCCACATTCTTGTCCCCAGCGCTTGCGTCTGCCAGTCCAGTCGTCGTATTCACATACGTCGCCGTCGTGCGAGCCGTGTCATAGTCCAGCGTACCCGTATCACCCAAAGCAGAGGTATAGTTGATAGTCAGGTAATTTCCAACGCGGGATTCCGTCAAATTGCCTTCGGCGTCATAGACGTCCACCGACGATTTGCCGTCGTATACTTTCGTTGCCGATCTCCAATTTTCTGTCAAATTATCCATGATAAGCGCAACGGGCCGGATTGTCCCAGTCTGCGCCGCCGCCGCAAAGTATTGCGTAGTAGCAAGGCCGCTGTTCTCCGCCGAAATCGTGCCGTTGGTCAGCTTGTAATTCTCCGCGTCGTTGCCCTCGAGCCCCGTGAAAGTGTAGAGCATAGCATGCTTGTTTTCCTGTGCAACGCCGTTCTCCCGTATCACGTGGGAATATTCCGTAAAGGTACCCGTCGTCCCGTTGGGCGTCCAAGTCCCATAGCGCCCCTTCAGGCCGCTGAACCGGATATCGTCACCAGCCATGTCGTCCGCGAGGTTTTCCGTTTTCCAATTCGTCACAGCTGTATTCATCGCTGCTTTGTTGGCGTTCGTAAGATTCGCGTTCTTGTCATAATTTTTCGCCATCGTCGGTGAAATCACAAGGGAGATCTCCCGTGCCGTGATAACGCCGTTTCCTGTGATATCAGCATCCGTCAGCTTGTAATTCCCCGTCACATTGGGATCGCCCGCCAGACCAAGCCTCGTATAGGTAGCAGTGGCCGCCGGATTCGTTGAGGCCGTCGAGGCGTTCCTGGAGTTATACGTACCCGATGCATTCGACACATCAAGAGTTACCACATCCCCTGTGATGACATTGGTTCCCGTCTGGCTCTTGTCGCTGCTCGTCACAAGATGGCCAGAAACTGTCTGAACGGCATCATTGCCGTTATAAACCTTCCTGGCTTCGTCCATGACCGGTACGATCGTCCGCTGGCTGATGGTGCCGACGCCCGTCGTGTTCAGCGTCGCGGCATTGCCATTGTTATAAAAATTGTAATTGTTCGCGTTGTAGTTCGTTCCCTGCGCCGCGTCACCCGTTTTCAGGACAAGCGTATACATCGCCATCTGTCCTGCATCCAAAGCGTTGACATTTTGGGAATTGTACTGCCCGTTCGCTGTCAACACGCCGTCGTTTACAAGACTGGTAATCATATCGTCAGTGAAATACGCTTCGGCATTTTGCAGCAGCGCTTTGTCGCCGTCGTAAACCTTCTCGGCCGCCGTCGTTTCTACGCTCAATGTCACGGGCGTGATTGTGCCTGTCCCCGTCAGCGTGCCATTGTCGGCCGTATCGGCTACCTGATAATTTGCGCTGGTCTTGCCCGCCTCCGTCAGTGCGGAAGCGATGTTCGTATAGGTCACCGTTTTTGCGCCGTTGGTATAGCTGCGGTCAGTATTGCGCCGGACGTTTGCATCATCATACGTGCCCACAACGCTGGTCACGTTGCTCAGCACGCCCGCATCGTCCGCAAGGCCATCCTGCGCAAGCATCGCTTTGTCCGCGTCGCCCGCCGTCAGGACGATGTTGTCCGTCACCGTCGTGTCGCCGTCGTATCCTTTCGAGACGGCACCCGCGGTCAGCGTGATGGTGCGCGGCGTGATCGTGCCGCTGCCCGTAGCTGAAGTGGAAGACAACGTGTAATTCGAGGCCGAGCCGTTCGTGCCGTTGCCCAAAGTAATGCCCGTATAATTGACCGTCGTCGCAGTCACGTCCGTTCCGTCATACGCGCCGCTGACAGCTGTGATTGCCAAATCTTCCCCTTCCACTAAATTATCCAGATCAATCCAATTCTTAATCGTGTCAAGGGGGATTGTCTCATCGCCGTCTTTCAGTGTATTCGTACGGTCATACACTTTTGTCGGAGCGGCGCTGCTCTTCACCGTTGGGGTAATCACTCGCGGGATAACCTTACCCGTTCCGTCCCCAACCTGACCGGAAATATCGAAATTGTCACTGCTTGCGGCAGCCGGATTGATCACGACCGTATATTGTACCGTCTTGTCTCCGACATCCTTGCCCTCGACAAACGTTCCGCCTGTCACGCTTAATATGGTCTGCGCAATCGTCGGAAGCGCACTCATGTCAAGATGGGACGCCGGATTCTCCACCACATTCGTCCCGTTGTACTGCTGTTCAAAATCAGTGCTTTGAATCAAGTCCAAATTCACCGGGGCGGCGGTTATCTTGCCTCCATCCGTCACGGTCAGCGTGCCGTTGTCATCGGTGCTGTAACTGCCACGGCGGCTCGTCTTCCCGTCCAAGCCGCCCTCGCCGTAGATGACAGTATAGTTATTACCAAATCGCGTAGCCAGCCCCGTGTATTTCACATTTTTGTCAAGGACGTTGCGATTGCTGTCGCGGCGCACGTCCGCCGCGGACGCTTCATCCCCGGTCTTGATATACTTTGCCGTCAGGCCGCTCGTGATTGCTTCACTTCCAGCGACCGTTGCCGTAATCCCGTCCTCATGCAGGACTGACCAATCCGCCTTGCCCTCTTGCATCACGTTGTCCATCAAAAGTGCATAGCTCTCCACGCCCGCAGTCCCGGTATACTCCTTTTGGGCATAGCCATAGCCCGTCACCGTCACCATACGCTTGTTGATTGTGCCGACGCCCGTGATCTTGTTCAGCGAAGTGACGTCCGTGCCGTCCGCGTTTTCGAGCTTCGTAATCTCATAATTCGTTGCCTTGCCCGTACCATCTGCCAGAGCAATGCCCGTATAGTAGATCTTCTTGTCAATTAAATTTCCGTTTGCGTCGACGGCGGCGTTCGGATCTTCGTACGCCGCTTTTATGCCGTTCTCGCCATCCTTCAGCGCCAGCGTCTCTCCATTCTTCGTGCCGGAAATCGTAAACCATCCTTTGATATCCGCCGCGTTGACAACCGTTCCGCCATTTTTCACATCCGTCGTGCCGTCGTAAAACTTGGACAATTCCGGCTCGCTCGTCAGCTTCACCGTGACCGGAGCCTTCGTGATTTCACTCTGATACTTTTTGGCGTTGCTCCCCGTGCCGCGAGATGATACGTCGATGGTAATCCCCGTAGACGAAACATCATTGTCGTGATCGTCTGCAAGGATATAGTTCGCCAAGCCCTCCTTCACAAACTTGAAGGTCAGCTTCATATCCTTCGTGCCCACATCCGGTGTCTGACCAGCGTTGTAGACCGCGTCCAAAATCGTATAGACCAGCGTTTCCTTCTCTGCGTCGGTAAGATAGATATGGTAATCGCTTTCCAACGTTCCAAAATCGACCGTCAGATATTGCTTCGCAGTCTCCTTCGACCCAATAATCCCCGAATCGTCATAATTCGTCGTGCCATCATAAACCTTCGACGCCAGCGTATTATTGTTGATATTCGTGGCGGCCTCCAAGTGCGTTTTCTTGATGGAACCCTTGGAAATGATGCCCTTGCCGTAAACCGTATTGGAAATTTTGTAGTTTTTGCTTTTCAGCGCGGTCGTGATGTCCTTGTATGTGTTGCCATCTTTCAACCCTGTGTAAAGCACCTTCATTCCGGCAACCGCCGCCTCCGCGTCATATGTTCCCGCATCGGCGCTCTCCACGAACGTCCCCGTCGCGTCGCTGCCATACCGCCCTGCGATTTTCTCCTTATCAATGACATCCCCGATTGCTTCGTCAGCCACCAGGTCATCAGAAGAAACATCGGGAATTGACGAAACTGCCGATGTGCCAGTATATGTCTTGGTCGCGGAGCCAAACGTCAAACCAAGCTCCTTCTGCCCGATCGTGCCCGTCCCGTTAAGTTTCGTAGCAAGCGTACCACCGTTGGTCGCCGCTTCGCCGTTGACAATATAATTTGCAGCCTTGGCGCCGTCCATCTTGATGGAGAATTCGATGTTCTTGGAAGCCACGTTGCTCCCATCGAAAGCAACATCTTTCGCCGCCTCGCCGTGTGTGCCCAGATAAGCCGACGCATCCGAAACGATGCTGATGCTTGTGCTATCGTCGACGAGATGGGAAGACCCCGTTGCATACGCCAAGTTCCCCGTAGCACTTGTGAAGTTGATCGTCCCTGTGGCGTAGCCTGCCGCCTCGCCATTCACCTTTGCCGTGCCGTTATAGGTCTTGTCAATGCCCTCGTTCGTTGCCAACGCCACCGTGATGTTGCGCTTCGTGATCAACAAATCATTGACTAAATCCTCCGTTATCCGCGAGACACTGCCCGCCGGTTTATAGCTTTTTGCGATGGCTTCGACGTATCCTTCCTTGCTCTCGTTCAAACCGACATCAAAAGTGGCCTTCACCGCCGCCGTGGCAAGACCGGAATTCGTCGCGTCCGCCGTGGGTTGGTTGTTCCCATCATAAAACTTCACAGTCCCCGTGGTCTGGAAGAACACGCTCCCCGCATCCACCGCAAGGAGACCGGTTTTCGATTCGGTCCCGTCAGCCACCGTCCCCGAAACGGAAACGTCATGCGCATTGCCGCCCGACAAATATTTCAAACCGTCATACGCTTTGAACGGATCTGTCGAGCTTCCGCTATAAACAAAATCAGTAATCTCGCGCTGCTTTATTGTCCCCGCGCCATGCAGCGTCGCAGTGTTATCACCTTCCGCGAGCGTCGTCCCGGGATGCGCCGCGTCCACCAAGATATAATTGCCCAGAGTATTCCCCGTCAGGCCAACGCCTGCATAGTTGACAGTCTTTGTCATGACTGCGCCGTTGCTGTCAAAAGCAACGTATTTTCCATCTGGATCGCTCTCGCCGCTGCTGGCGTAAGTGGCAGTTCCATTCGTGTTTAAGGTAACGTGGTCGCTCTGAAGCAAGCTCTTCAACGCGTCGGTATCCTTATCCGTCTGGTCGGAGGCAGCTGCATAAGATACATTCTCGGAAAATGTGAGCTTCGCGCCCTCATCCTCGTTCCGCACAGTATTCGAACCGTCATAAGTCTTGTCGATCCCCGAAGCTGTAAGCAGGGACACGGCAACCTTTCTTTGGGTAATTTTAGCCCGAATGCGGCTTGTAGGGGCTGAAAGAGTCGCATTGTAGTTGTCCCTGGCGCTTCCATTGGTGGTAATGTCGCTTCCGGAAATTTCCACCCACCTGGTTCCGTGATTTGCGTCCTGTTCATTTCCCGTTTGATCTTTGTAATATGTATACGTAAGCGTGCCGGATAGCCCTAGGTTCTCCCTGTCAGAATCAATCAGGCCGTCGACGACATCCAGGGCAGCCGCGGTGGACAAATTCACCTCTTTTTTGTTGGTTCTGTCGTAAACTTTGTTCACCGCGTCGCTGTTCGGCGTCACTTTAATGGAAAGATCGCGCTTGTCGATTCTGAAATTGTTCCCGTACAGGTCATACCCCTGCTGCTCACCGGAAAACAGAGCAAAAGACGCCGCCGCACCCGATACGGTATAAACGCCGCTGCGATCGTTCAGATTCACCCCGGAGCTTGTCGCATTCGCGCCGTAATAAGACGCATCGGCGGCCGTAGCGGAATCGCCCAGCACCTTCGTCGCGTCATAGACCTTGTATGGATTTTTTACCGGGTTCGTCGTGGTATCATAGCCCGTATAAACTCCGCCACCCGTCAGGTTGTTGATATTCGCCGTCGTAGTCCCCTGCGCAAGCTCACCATCATAAGTATAATCGACAGAAACCGTCCCCTTTGCCTTCATGAACGAAGTGAGCAACGGCAAGGAAGCGCCCTCATAAATGCGCCAAGTGGTATTAGCGCCACCCTCTGCGGAAATGGTACTACCATCCGTAAATGAATAGCTACTTAATGATTTTGGAGACGAAACGTTGCTGATAACGAGTTTATCCGCATTATTTCCTACATAACCATGATAAATAACCTCATTTTTCCCAAAATAAGTACTATCAGAAGAATATTGATACTTTGCTGCAGTATATACATTCTTAATTGTAGCGTCGTTGGATTTAGTAAAACAAATTCCAGCGATTTCATTCCCATCAAAATTTATTTTTCCAATATTATAGGAATCTTCAATACTCCCACCATTGAGAGTGTCTACAAGACCTGCGTAACTTACTGACGCATTGTAGCTATTTTTTAACGTTGACTGATTGGCATATCCTATAATGCCGCCTCTATAGTTCCCACCGTGAAACCCTGTGCTCCCTACCGTTCCACCCGCATTCCAGACATTGCGAATTGTCGTACTGTTAGCATAGCCAACAATCCCACCCGAAAATTTTCCAAGCAGGTTCACACCCTCCACGCCGACATTCTCAATGGTCGCGCCATCAGTATAGCCAAAGAGGCCCAAATATTGTGTGTCATCTGTTTTTCCAAACCCGGAAACCTTATAGAACATACCGTCAAAATTACCCTTAAACGCTTTTTGGTTTGACAGCGTAGTTCCATTCAAAGTTGAAGCGGTTCCGATTGGTGTCCACGATGACGAATATGATGAAGCGTCGTCGATATTATTGGCCAGCATATAGTTGCCAGACAGATCATACCCGGCTTTTGCGTTTCCTGCCGTATGTCCTGACGCATTATACTTTATATTCTGCAAATCCGCCGCTGTACGAATCAAGGCATAGTTCACCACGCCCGTCGTCTTGGTCGATTCTGTCGCCGCTGTATTGATTGTGTTCGTCACGTTTTGGGCAAAATATTTATAATCTCCATTTTCATCGCCTACATGGATATACCCGTTCGTCTGGTCAAAAGTATTGGAGCGCAAAACCAGTTTCGACGCATCAGCATTCACAGCCGTATTGGCTGCATTCATCACAGTAGAGGAGTTCAAAAAACGGATATTCCGCCCTTCCATGACAACCTGGTCTGCCGCCACGTAGCCGCCTTGGTCGATCAGGTTAACGACGTCCGCTGTTAAAGTCGAATCGCCCAACGCAGGAAGCACATTTTTGACGTCGGGCGTATTCCCCGTAAACTGACTTTTTGCCACTTCCGTGTCCTTGCGCGTCGAGACATAAAGATTCCCAACGTTCACCTGCGCCGTCTTGCCAAAAATGACGCCGTTCGGATTGATCAGATAAATATCCCCGCCGCCGGTCAGCTTGCCGTCAATGGCAGACGTTGCCGTACCCGTGACGATATTCATATAGTTATTGCTATCAAAACCCACAGTTTCCGTCGAGCCAACAGAGAAATCCTTCCAGTTCAACACATTGTTTGTCGACTCGCTGGTGATAGATGCAGTGGTTGCGTTGTTGTTTCCCGCTAGGGATTTTCCGGCATAGTTCGACAAAGACTCTGCCGTAGCTCCTCCCACAGAGACTTTGACATTTGTACCCGTCTCCACATTGTCCAGCGTCGGCATTCCATGCGCCACAGGAACAACACTGAACATGCCGGCCGCGAGCGCGAGGCTCACCTGCCCGGCTAAGCGTTTTTCTCTTTGCGACGAATTGCCCATTGACTTCATTGTTCTCACTCCCGCCGACACTGCGCCTAAAATATCATAAAGTATAGTCTTAGCTTGATTTTATTATATGTAGCCGCATTTCCGCCTGCAAGCGACAAAAGGCCTAATATTTCATAGACCCTAAGGCTACCCGCGATTTTTCTGGAAATTGGAGGCAGATTTTGGGCTGAAAGGCTGTAAAAGCGCCTAAAGGTACTATATGTAGTAGCGTCAAATCGCAAAAAATTTGTGTTTCGACTCAGTCGGGCATGAAAAATGCCCTTTCTTAAACACATTTTTCCCTTGACCGTTCCTTTCTTCCCATGCTACCATAAGTACAGATAAATTTTAGGGAGGAGGACGCGAGGAATGTCAATCACGATTGACTTAAGCCCTGCGGACGTCGAATTCGTACAAGCGCAGGCTACAGCTGGAAATGTCAGCATCGAAGAATTTTCACGGGAAGCCGTCATGAAAGCAGCGCGCAATGCGGCATATCTCGCGAAACTCGATCGCGCTTTCAGGCAAAGCATGGAAGGAAACTGCACTCCTCATGAATTGATTGAGGCAGACTGACATGGAAAAGTTTTGGACAGATGACGCATGGAGCGAATACTTGTATTGGCAGGAGCATGACAAAAAAACACTAAAACGTATAAATGCATTGGTCAAAGATATCGAACGAAACGGCGTTGATAATGGTATTGGAAAACCTGAGCGCTTGAAGTACCAACCAGCATGGAGTCGCCGAATCGATGAAAAAAATCGGCTCACATACCGGACAGATGAAAATGGTTTTCTTCACATTTTGTCCTGTAAAGGCCATTATGAAGATTGAACTTATGAAAAACTTGGAATATTATATGGCGCTCCCTTATCGTCTCGAAATCATTCCTGATTCCATTGAGGGCGGCTATGGTGCACGTTATCCGGAACTGCCGGGATGTATCACATGCGCTGACACAATGGAAAAAGTTATTACCAATGCACAGGACGCAAAAAGAGAATGGCTTGTTGCCGCGCTCGAAGACGGCATGCCCATTCCGGAGCCACAACAAGAATTCACGCATGAACCAAGACTTGCTTTTGCTTGAACCAAAATTTGATGCAGCAAGGAAGGGAACGTCGTGAAACCTCACCCACCGCCTATGGCGGTCCCCCCTCCCCATAGGGGAGGGCAAGGAATTAGCTGTTTTTGTTTGCCACACATCAGCCCATCAAAAACGCCCACGCGATTGCGTGGGCGTCGTTCGTTGTATGCTTGTTTTACTGGAGAAGGCTGAGCACTGAGCTGGAGTTTTGGTTCGCCTGCGCCAGCATCGACTGGGCGGCCTGCAGGAGCACGTTGTTCTTCGTGTAGGCCGTCATTTCCGCAGCCATGTCCGCGTCGCGGAGCGTGGACTCGGAGGACTGGGTGTTCTCGTTGGCCGTGACGAGATTCGCCGAGGTGTATTCGAGGCGGCTCTCCACCGCGCCGATGGTCGTCGACTGGTTCAGGCATTTCTGTAGCGCCATGTCAAGCACGTTGATCGCTGCGTTGGCGAATTTCTGCGTCCCGATATTCAGCGTCGTGCCGTCCGTCGCCTTGAGGCCGAGGGAGACGGCGCGCATATCGGAGAATCCCACCTTGATGGCCTGATTGGCTTTCGTGCCGGTTTGGAGCACGATCGCGTTGTCCGGAGAATCGTTTTCCGCCCGAATCGACTCCTCAAAGTTGTCAAGAATCGCGTTGGCATTCTTGTTGATATTGCCGGCCTTGTCGGTAACGCAAATCGTCAGGCCGGAAATCTGTCCGTCGACGCCCGGTTCGACCGCCCGAAACGTAATCGCGTTCTCATAATCCGGCGTATAAATCTCTTTCCCGGAACCATCATATCCAATGAAGGAAGTGGGCACAAATGAGTCAACAACAAGATCTTTTTGAATATCTGCCGTCTCCGGAATAATTGATGTCGCAAACGAAGGATCAAACAAATGCCTTAGCTGAAGATCCCCGCCAACCTTATCAGGATCTAATACAAAGCTCATGATATTCGTTTTGCCTTCCTTGACCCAAGAAATCGTAATCATGTCTCCATTCTGAATACCCAGATTTCGCCCCGTACTGTCTGTTAATTCAATCAAGGCTGTATACATATCAGTATCAGAAGCAAAACTTCTATTTGTCAGATGCGTATAAGTTCCCACGCCATTACCAGCGGGAGGGCTCGCCGGATCTACTCCATTGATCTGTCGATTATGCGTCCCGTCTACCAAATACTTTCCGTTGTAAGTGACGTTCGCATTGTCGTCAATCTGGTCGATCATCTGATCCATTTCCTTCTGGATCTGTGCGCGGTCGGAATCAGTATTCGTGTCATTGGCAGCGTTCAGCACTTTCTCCTTCAGTGTCGAAATGATATCGATCGTGCTCTGCACGGCGCCCTCCGCGACCTTCATCATGCTGTTACCATTCTGCGTATTCTTGTTGTCCTGATCAAGGCCGCGCATCTGCACGCGCATCCGCTCGCTGATCGCATAGCCGGAAGCGTCGTCGCCCGCGCTGTTGATTCGCATGCCGGAGGAGACCTTCTCGAGGCTCTTCTGCAGCGCGCCCGCGTTCTTGTTCAGCACGTTCAGCGTGTTCGTCGCCGACGTATTGTTCTTAACTACCATTCCAGCCATGATGGTTCCCCCTTGCAACTATATCCGGCTCCTTGCCGATTGCTCTTGATTTCAAAAACTATATCGGAGTTTTCTCCCATTTTCTTAATAGTTCCCTGCAAAATTTTTGATAAAAAACAGGAAATGAGAGATAAGACCCACACGATATCGAACTGGTATTCTTATTTATGTGCTGAAACAAATTTTTTCATATCGTATAGAACCACGCGCCCGGCTCCATGTCATGCTCGCAAAAGTTTTCTCCGTCGCGTTCGTCGAGCTGGAGCTCCTGATTCTTGATGCTGACGCGGGTGTTCGGCTTGATGGGGCGGGTGATGAAGGAGTTGCCGCCGATGACGGAGTTTCTTCCGATGACGGTCTCGCCGCCGAGGATCGATGCGCCGGAGTAGATGGTGACGTTGTCCTCGATGGTCGGATGGCGCTTGACGCCCTTGAGCTTTTGACCGCCGCGGGTGGAAAGCGCGCCGATGGTGACGCCCTGATAGAGCTTGACGCGCTCGCCGATGATAGAGGTCTCGCCGATGACGACGCCGGTGGCGTGGTCGATGAAGAAGTACCGCCCGATGGTCGCGCCGGGGTGGATGTCGACGCCGGTACGGTTGTGCGCGTACTCGGTCATCATGCGCGGGATCAGCGGCACGCGCAGCAGGAAGAGCTCGTGGGCGATGCGGTAGATGGTGATCGCGAGAAGACCCGGATAGGCAAGGACGATCTCCTCCATGCTTTTCGCCGCCGGATCGCCGTCAAAGGCTGCCTCAAGGTCGGTATTGACGAGCTCGCGAAGCGCGGGGACACGATGGAGGAACGTCAGCGTGAGACGAAGCGCCTCCCGCTGGACGACGGGCTCGTCGACGCGCTCATAGGCGGGAAGGCCGCGCAGGACGCCCGCGATCTGCCGTGTGAGCTGAAACTCGATTTCCTCTATAAAGAAGGAAAGGTTCCGCTCGTCGTCGTGGGGGCTGTAGGATTCTTTCCGATAATAGCCCGGAAAGAGGATGCGAAGGAGCTTGTGCACGACGTCTACGACGGCCGCTTCGTCGACCTGCGTCGATACGTCGCGCTGGTCGATGGCGCGGTCCTTGTCGTAGTCGGTGAGGATTTCCCGCACGATGTCCTGTATCTCGTTTTCTCTGGCGATGCCCATAACGATCTTCCTTTCTTTTGTCCGTCTTGCGCCATTATAACGCCATTCCGTAAGTTTTACCAGAGGAAAACTTTGAAAAAGCATGATATAATTGTGTCTATCAAATGAAAAGGAATGAGAGAATGAAAGACGGAAATACGCATTGCATCGGGCTCGCGCCGAGCGTGGACGAACGCGCCCGGATGATGGTTCTCGGCTCTATGCCCGGCGCGGCTTCCCTGGCGGCGCAGGAATATTACGCGCACCCGGCGAATCGATTTTGGCCGCTGATGACGCGCCTGCTCGGCGAAGCGGAGACGCCGTCGTCGTACCCGGCGCGTCTTGAAATGCTGCTCCGCCATCACGTCGCGCTCTGGGACGCGATCGATGTCTGTGACCGCGTCGGCAGTCTCGACTCCGATATCCGGAACGTGAAGGCAAACGATTTTACGGACTTCCTCGAACGCTGGCCGAGGATTCACACCATCGGGCTGAACGGCGGGAAGGCGTATGCGACCTTCGCGAAAGCGAACCGACCTCTCCTGACGCGTCCCGGCCTCCGCGTGCTGAAGCTCCCCTCCACCAGCCCGGCGAACGCCCGCTGGCGCATGGACGACCTGCTTGCAGTGTGGAGCGAGCTTTTCTCCCCGCGCTGAATATCCGCCTATCTTTTCTGCGCCAAAAGCCTCAATCTTTTTTCTTTTCGGAAAAATAAGGAAAAGCGGCTTTTATTGCGAGCATAATAATGATATAATACAAAGGTACATTTGGCACCGCAAAAGGAGGAATTACCTTGCGATCCTTACCTGTAGAAGAACTCCAGCCCGGAATGATTCTCGCACGCTCCATCATCAACGACGAGATGATGGTCATTCTTTCCGAGGGCACGCTCCTCTCAAAAGCGCATATCACCCGACTCGCGTTTCTCGATATTCCCGTTGTCTATGTCAAGGACGAATACGAGCTCAGCGAGACGTTTCAAAATGTTTCGGCGCTTTTCGACACCGGCAGCGCCTTCATTTCCGAGTACAAGGACGTCATTCATGAAGCCCGCTCGATATTCGAGGAAGCGAAGAGCAGCGGCAAGGCGCCCGTCGAGAAGTCGAAACAGGTCGTCAATGAAACGATTGCGCCAATGGCCAAGCAAAGCGGCGTGATGGACTATCTTTTGGAAATCAATCATCTCGCAACGGACGTTTACAATCATTCGGTGCGCGTCTCGATCCTCGCGGGCGTCCTGGCTAAATGGATGCACCTTTCGAAGCAGGAGACGCAGGAGGTTATTCTCGCAGGCTTCATGCACGATATCGGAAAGACGAGATTCCCGGACCGGCTGCTTGACAAGCAGGTGGAGACGCTGACAGGCGACGACCGCGAAGCCTACGAGCAACATACGATAGACGGACAGATGATTCTCTCGGCGACCGCCAACGTACCGGAAGGCGTCAAGCGCACCGCGCTCCAGCATCACGAGTGTATGGACGGAAGCGGGTTCCCGTTCGGCATCAGCGGCAATGATATTCACCTATACGCGCGTATGGTCGCGTTGGCCGACCTTTACGACAATATCACCACCGAGCGCGAGGGGTTCCGCAAGGAGACGCCATTCGCGGCCATTGACAAGATCACCGCGGATATGTACACGAAACTCGATCCGAAGGTCTGCGTCCCGTTCCTGACGAACCTGAAGGACAGCTTCCTCGGCTCCCGCGTCTATCTGTCCAACGGCCTGTCGGGCACTATCGTCCACTATGCGAACGATTTCTCGGCGCGTCCGATGATCCGCGTTATGGACTCGGAGCTTTTGGATCTCAATGATTATCCGGACGTTCAGATTCTCGAATACAATCCCAAAGATTGATTAAGTAAGAAAAACTGCCGACGACCCGCAACGCCGTCGGCAGAATTTTTTAGGAACCGCTGATTAAGTCAAGTCGTGGCTCTGCCGAGGGATTTTTTCGTCAGGCAAGGAAAAGTGCTCGAAGGCGTAGCAGAGCTACGTCGATAAGCAGACGCTTGGCGCTTTAGCGCCTTAGCGGTCGCTTATGCAAAGCTGAGCACGTTGACGCAGCATGGCGGAAAAAGCCCCGGCAAGGACGCGGCAGGACTTATTCAGTGGTTCCTTTATCCAGGAGATACTCATGGGGGCTCTATTCTTTCATGGCTTGCAGCAGGACGTGAAGCTCTTCTGCGTCGCGCCCGTCATCTGTGCGCTGTTCCGCCTCGTCTTTATATGGATGTATGGCGGTTATTCGTCTGTGCGCGGGCAATGGAATAAATTATATCATTGCTTCCGCTACGGATTCTGGTGGGGCATGGACTGGAACGCCTACGCGCTTTTGTACCCGATGATTCTCGTGAGCCTGCCCGGGGCGTTTTTCCCGGCGTGGTTCTCGATGGGCGACACGCTCCGCGTCCTCGGCCTCTGCGTTTATCTTGCCGTCCTGTACGCGGCCTTCGTCGGCAAGCTGATCTATTATTACCATTATCGGGACATTTACAATAAAACGCTCTGGATGGGGAAAAACGCCGACAAGAAAAACCTGCTGGACATTTTTTTCCACCAAAATCACGGCGTGTTGGTGCTGCTGAGTTTTATCCCTTTTCTTCTCGCCTGCTATTATCTGACGCGGTTCTGGCTTTCCACGCCGACGCTGCCCTACCCTGATTTCACCTCGGATGCGGCGCGATATGCTTTCAACTTTGCAGCGACGGCCGCTCTTGTGGCTCTTTTTTATTATTGCCGCTACGGCGGAAGCTTCAACCACGCGAAAAAACCGGAATGGGACGAAATCCCGACGGTCGTAAAGGAAGATATCTTTCTTGCGAAGGCCGCAATGGACGATCTCGTCACGTTGGAGATTGTCTGGAAACACCCGCCCCACGACTTGTTGAACCATACGGACGATGAGGCCGCGCCGCTCATCGACGCCGTAGCCCCCTTGCCCGGCTGGCGGGACATGGAGCAGCCGCTGGAAATTTTCAGGCGCACAGCAAAAGGCGCGCATATCACGCCGCCGAAGCACATCTTTTATCTGCTGGCGGAAAGCTACGAACAGGCGCCTCTCGATCCGCCATACGCATCGCTCCATATCGCCGACGGCGGCAAAAAATTCTGCGCCGATCCCCACGCGTTCACAATTCGAAACTTCCTGTCGGCGGGGCTCCTGTCCCAGCCGTCCCTTGTCGGCCTGTTGCTCGGCGTTTACGACGCGGGGCTTGAGTTCAACGAATCGGAACCCTTTTGGCACGGCACGCTGCCGACTTCGCTCCCGATCCAGCTGCATAAACTTGGCTACCGCTCCGAGTTTTGGTACGGCGGCGAGCTGAACTGGGGAAGCCTTCAACATTTCCTGCCCGCGCTTGGCTTCGACGCGATGCACGGCGCGCCTGATTTTTGTCCGCCTGACGCGCCCCGCACCTGGCTCGGCGTATATGACCACATTTTTCTCAACGAAGCGGGAAAAAGAATCCGGGAAGCGGACGAAGAAACGCCGACGCTTCATTTTCTCTACACGACGTCGAACCACGGTCCGTACACGATCCCGGTCGAGTCTTACGGCTACAGCGCCGAAATCGTCATGCCCGACGCGCCGGAGGCCGTACGCCGGAGCCGCATGGCACAGCGAAGGCTTGGATGCTATTGGTATACGGACTGGGCGCTGTTCCGCTTCATTGACGAGATGAAAGCGCTTTATCCTGACAGCCTGTTCATCGTCACCGGCGATCACGCCATGCGCGTGCTTCCCTTCGACTGCGGCATTTCCAGCAGGAAGCAACCGACGCTGAGGGAGCACGCGGGGGACTTCTTCGCGCTTTGGCACCCGGAGCTCGCGGCCGCTATGTTCGCGGGCAACACCATCGGCGGACACATGAATATCTTGCCGACGCTGATCGAGCTGATTGCCCCGAAAGGACACGAATATCTCTCGCTTTTCCCGTCGCTGACAGAAAAGCTCGAGAGCGTCGTGACGCCGCATCACTGGCTTACGGCGACGCAGATCGGGAATTTCGACGACAATCGCGCCCAACCGCTGGACGCGGACGAGGAAGAGAGCGCGCCCTCCGACGGCGGCCCGCTCCGCGCGGAACGGGAAGGCTGGCGCGAACTCTCCGGCTGGCTCGGCCGTCACACGGAATTATGCAAAAAGCCTATCTTATGGTAAAATAATAGAAGATTTTTTTCTTTCGCACACGTCGGGAAAACGACAGGAGGATCCTCTATGAACTTTGTCTTTATTGCCCCCCATTCTTCGCGCAACTGCTGGCTATTCTGCAACCGGCTGCAAAAAAACGGCGTGACCGTGCTTGGCGTCGGGGACGCTCCTTACGATTCCCTGGACAAGCATTTAAAAGATTCGCTGACGGAATATTACTACGTCAAGTCCATGCAGGACTATGACCAGGTATTCCGTGCCGTGGCGTTCCTTTCGTTCAAATACGGAAAAATCGACTGGATCGAGTCGCACAACGACCTGTTTCTCATGCAGGACGCGCGACTGCGGGAAGATTTCAATATAAAGACGGGTCTCCAGACGGCAGACGTCGATCGGTTCCAGAAAAAATCGGAAATGAAGGCCTATTTCCGGAAAGCCCATATAGCCACGGCGCGCCTCGCGGATGTCCCCTCCATCAGGGAGGCGAAAGCGTTTGTACGAAAGGTCGGATATCCGGTCATCCTGAAGCCGGACGTCGGTACCGGCGCGAAAGACGTCCTGCGCATGGAAACGGGTACTGAACTGGAATGGTTCTACTGGGAGCGGGAAAAATCGGATATTCCGTTCATCATGGAAGAATTCGTTCACGGAAATATTTATTCTTACGACGCCATCGTCAACTCAAAGAGTGAGCCGTTGTTTGAGTCGATGGCGGCGTGGCCGCCGTCGATCACGGAGATTGTCTCGAAACAGCTTGACTTTTCCTACTATGTTGACTCGGATATGCCCGACGAACTCCGCAAAGCGGGCCGTGCCGCCATACGGGCATTCAATGTGCAGAGCCGTTTTGTGCATCTGGAATTTTTCCGGCTGACCGAGGATCAGCTCCCCATCGGCCAGGAAGGTGAGCTTGTCGGCCTGGAAATCAATCTGCGGCCGCCCGGAGGCTATGCCGTGGATTTGATGAATTTTGCACATTCCACCGACACCTATCAGATCTGGGCAGACATGATCACGATAGACAAACGTACGATTCCCAAACGTACCGACCACCATTTCTGCGTCTACGTGGGACGCCGCAACCGCAATGCGTACCTCCATTCCCATGACGAAATTATCGAACACTACAAGCCGAGCATAGTCATGCACGAGGCTGTGCCGCTGGCGCTGCAGTCGCAGATGGGGAACTACATGTATGCCGCGCGCCTGCAGACAAAAGAGGAATTGGCAGAATTCACCCTGTTCGCACAGGCGCAGTTCACCGACAGCGGACAGAAGAAGCGAGTGCTTTTGAAGGATTTGAAGCCGGGCATGGTCCTGGCGCAACCGATTGTTCTCCAGGAAGGCAAGCTCCTGATGGAAACCGGAACGCGCATGACGGAATTCGTCATCAACCTCCTGCAGGATCCCCATTACATGGCAAAGGTGCTGCCGGAGGGAGTCGCGATGGATGAAATGCGGCTGATCGTGGAAATCCCCGATCAGCTGGACACGTTCGCGGTGGAGGATCATCCCCGGGCGGAATTTACGCGTTTGCAGCACGATGCACAGGATTTGCTGCCGAACCCGAAGACCGACAACCTTTTGGATGCGGATTATGTTCAGCTGTACCAATCGGTTTTGAGCGATCTGGAACAGCTGCTCAATCCGAACACGATCCACCACGGACTCGACCTGGACGCTCTCGGCATGTTGATTTCCGACCGCAAGCTCGCCAGCCTCTGCAACGGTACGATTGCCGTCACCCAGATCCACAACATGGACTGCGAAGGCTCTTACCTGCTGCACCACAGCCTGCACGTTGCCATCCTGGCCGGGTTGATGGGAAAATGGCTGCGCTGGCCGCGAGAATCCAGAGAGCGGCTCCTCCTGACAGGCCTCCTGCACGATATCGGCAAATTGAAAATTTCCAACGATATTCTCAACAAGCCGGGCAAGCTTTCAATGTCTGAAATGAACATCATGCGCCGCCACTCCAACTACGGCGTAGAAATACTGGCGAAATGCGGTCTGTCCGCGGAGACCGATCTGATCGCCGGCGTCCTGCAGCACCACGAGCGCGGCGACGGCAGCGGCTATCCTTCGGGGCTCAAGCAGGACATGATTTCCCCCTTCGGAAAGATTATCGCGATTCTCGACATTTACGACGCCATGGCCACCAACCGCGTATACGCGCACAAGACGTCTCCGTTCGACATCTTCGACAGGCTGACGACGGACATGATTGCCGGAAAGATTGACGAGACATACTGCGTACTGTTCGTGAGAAATATCTGCCACGCGCTGACGGGCAGCTGGGTACGGCTGACGACCGGAGAAAAAGCGAAGATCATTTACATCGACCAGAGCCGAACGAACTCCCTGCCAATCGTCCAGACCACCAAGGGCAAATTCTACGACCTCTCCGTCGACGGAACGGCAAAAATAGAGGAACTGTTGACCATGAAAGAAGCGATGGCGGAATAAAAGAAATTAAAGAAGCCCTCGTCGTTACCAAAACGGAACGACGAGGGCTTTTCATTTCGTGGCAGGGGCAGTAGGACTTGAACCCACAACCAATGGTTTTGGAGACCACTACTCTACCAATTGAGCTATACCCCTGCGATATGGGGCGAGCGATGGGGATCGAACCCATGCGTGCTGGAGCCACAATCCAGTGTGTTAACCACTTCACCACGCCCGCCATAAAGGGAACGTCCGCAAAAAAGCGGACGTTTCTAAACCGGCAGCTCCCTAATCTCCCGGGCCGTCTCCAGCCAAGTACGTTCG
>CAMHCS010000009.1 GCA_946183785.1 uncultured Selenomonadales bacterium
CTTGTGGATAGTTTGTTTTATTTTACCACTTTGGCGACCTTTTTCGGTGTTTCCTAAAGGAAACGCTGAAAAATACCTCTAGGGTAAATACTTCACTGTAAAAAAGGAGTAAAATGTTCTAAAAGACTCAATTCTGTGGAGGGATACCAATGAATCAGCAACCTTCATTCATTTAAAGATTTTGAATATACAGATCGCAAGAGAATAACAAATAAGGGAGTTTAGGGTAGTTGACAAGATACCTACCTATCTGAAACAGCGAAAGGCCAATTTCAAAACGTATGGATTATTTGAGGATGAATAAGACAAATGATTAATGCGTGATGAATGTGCTATCTTCTCATGCTTGTCAGACGTGTCCGTGGATAGTATAATACACGCAGACATTATCATTTCAACAGACAGGAGCATCGCGTATGAAACATACCTTTTTGAAATTGATTGCCGTCTTTGCGACGATAATTTTTGTCGTTGCGGCGGCGGGCTGCGGCGGGGGCAAGGGCGCTTCTTCGGGGGGCGGCTCGGCGCAGACGGCGCAGACGCAGCAGCAAAAGCCGGGGAAACAAGACAAGCAAGACAAGAAGAACGACTCCTCGAAGTCCGACAAGAAGTCGAGCTATACGATGAGCGACATCAAGAAGCTCAAAGACACGGGTAATTTCTCCCGGCACGGGCTCGAGCATATCTTTGACGGCACGATCAACAAGAAGGGCAAGGCCACCGGCTACCATTACAGCCGCGTCGAGGACAGCAAGGGGCAGATCATCGACGGCACACGCGGTAAAAAGGACGAGAACGGCGTCTTTACCGCGAAGGTCGAAGTGGACGGCGTGAAGAAGGAAGGCTTCAGCTCGTTCTATCCCGAGGACTGGTCGCCGCAGGACGTGGTGGACGCCATCAATACCGCATACAAGGATGCGCTGGCCGATAAGCAGAATCCGCGCGGCTCGCTTTGGATCGGGCACGCGGGCAAGCTGGAGATCGATATGTATCTGGACGACAATCGGAAAATCCTGACGGCGTATCCGATTCATCGGGGGAAGAAATGATGCTGAAATATAAAATTGAAATCGAGGGAAAAGAGAATCCGCTTCCCGTCGTGAAATTCGAAGATAAGAAATACGAACTGGCGACGACGTTCCTCGTGGGGGAGGCACGGACTTTCGGCGCGGAGATTGTCGAGGCGCTGGATGAGGTCTGCGCGGGCAAAAAGAAAACCGGCGCCTTTGCCGGAAACGTGTTCAGTCTCGAAATCGCGCCGGAGACGACCACCATCTGCGACGACATTTCGGGCAAGGAATGCGAGATCGGGACGCAGGATTTGAAAAAGGCGGCCGAGGATTACCGGGCGGTGTATGAGAAGCTGCTGCAAAAGAAGAAATAAAGAAGCGTTCTGCGTTTTATCCGCCTCGCGGTGCTGTGCCGCGGGGCTTTTTTATGTTATACTATAGTTGATTGCGGATATATTACAACGAGGAGGAATCAGCTATGAGAAGGACGGTCATTTTTATCCTCGCGCTGCTTTTCTGCGCGGCGACAGGCTGGCGGGCGGAGGCGGCGGATTACAGCCGGCCGGAGAATTGGGCCTACTGCGAGTCGGGGGAGAGCGAGAAGCCGGTGGACGTGTTCTTCGTCTGTCCGGCGGTGCTTTTTGGCAATCCGGAGAACCGCAATATGGATTTCGCCGACATGCAGGCGCGGGCGAATTTCGTCGGGGCGGTGAACATGGAGCGGGGGATTTACGATGCGGACGCGCGCTTTTTCGCGCCTTATTACAGTATGGCTGCGCTTTCGACTTACGAGCTGCCGGATGCGGAAGGCGCGAAGTATTTAAAGATCGCTTACAAAGACGTGCGCGCGGCGTTCCTTTATTATCTTGCAAAGTACAACGACGGCCGGCCGTTTATCCTGGCGGGATTTTCCCAGGGCGCCGATCATGTGCTGCGGCTGATGAAGGAGTTTTTCCGCGACGAGGAGCTGCAGGACAATCTCGTTGCCGCGTACCCGCTGGGCTGGCGCTTGACGGTGGAGGAGCTTCGCGCCGCGCCGTATCTGCGTTTTGCCGAGGGCGAGCGGGACACGGGCGTCATTGTCACGTTCAATACCGAGGCGCCGACGGTGAAATGGTCGCCGATTGTCCCGGAAGGTATGCGGGCATTGGCCATCAATCCGCTGAACTGGCGCACCGACTGGAAAGAAGCGGACAGGAGCCTGAACCAGGGCGCGTGCTTCGTCGATGTCAGCGGCAATATTGTCAAGGAGATCCCAAATCTGACGGGCGCGTATATCGACATGAAGCGCGGCACATTGAAGGTGACGGACGTTTCCCGGGAGGCGTACCCGCCGGGACCTTCGATTTTCCCGCAGGGCGTCTATCACATTTACGATTATCAATTCTTCTATCGGAATTTGCAGGAGAACGTGGCGGCGCGTATCGAGGCGTATTTCTCCGGAGAGAATGAGGAGGACGACGCGGCGTGAGGCTGGGAGGACAGCATGGCTGACGCAGAACAGGCAAGGATAGCACAGGAGCTTTATGAAAGGCTCGGGCGCGCGGAGAATATCCTGCAGGCGACGAACTGCATGACGCGGCTTCGCGTGCGGCTGGCGAAAAGGGACGAAGGGCTTGTTGCGTCGGTCAAAGGCGTAAAAGGCGTGATCGGCGCCCTTGCCGCCGGGGACGAGTTTCAGGTCGTACTGGGGCCGGGCCGGGCGCAGGCGGTGGCGGATGAGGTACGGTCGCTCCTGGAGGCTGACCGGGCAGCGGCGCAAAAAAAGCCCGAGCCCAAAGCGGCGGTTGGGGACGGCAAGGCGCTGCAAGCAGAAATCCGCGCGAAGAACGCGACGCCAATCAAGCTGTTTTTCCGCCGGATTGCGAGTATTTTCCTGCCGTTGATTCCCGGCTTCATCGCCTGCGGTTTGATTACGGGGATTCTCGGTGTGTATTTGAAGCTGGCGCCGGAAATGGCGAACGCGCCGATGGTGAAGCTGCTTTCCGTGTTCGGCAACGCGGTTTTCTGGGGCATGAATCTTTTCGTCGGCTGGAGCGCGGCGCAGGTTTTCGGCGGGACGCCGATATTGGGCGGCGTGCTGGCGGCGATTATCAGTCACCCGGGATTAGCCGGCGTCGCGTTTTCGGATGCGCCGCTGCTGCCGGGGCGGGGCGGCGTGATTTCCGTGGTGATGGCGGCGGCATTCGGCGCGTGGCTTGAAAAGCGGCTGCATCGCGTCGTGCCGGAGGTTTTCGATTTGTTCCTGACGCCGCTTTTTGCGGTATTGATCGCGGGTGCGGCGGCGGTCTTCCTCGTGCAGCCTGTCGGCGGCGTCCTTTCGGATTGGATCGGGAGGACGGCGACAGTGGCTGTTGAGTCGGGCGGCGCGCTCACGGGGTTCGTGCTCGGCGGGCTTTGGCTGCCGATGGTCATGCTCGGTATCCATCAGGCTATGACGCCGATCCATGTGGATCTGATTGCCCGTTACGGCGTGACGGTGCTGCTGCCGATTCTCGCGATGGCGGGCGCTGGGCAGGTGGGCGCGTCGTTGGCGGTATATGTGCGGACGAAGAGCCGGCGGCTGAAAAAAATCGTGGCGTCAGCGCTCCCCATCGGTCTCATGGGCGTAGGCGAGCCGCTGATTTACGGCGTCACGCTGCCGCTGGGAAGGCCGTTCATGGGCGCCTGTGTCGGCGGCGCGGCGGGCGGCGCGGTACAGGCGCATTTCGCGGTGGGCTCGGCGACGTTGGGGATTTCCGGCTTGCCGTTGGCGGGCGCGACGGATCATGTTTTGATCTATTTGTTGGGCGTCGCCGTCGCCTATATCGTCGGCTTTGCCGCGACGTGGGTTCTGGGCTTTGACGATCTGGAGGAAGAGTAATAAAGAAAGGACGAAAGAAATGAGAAAGCAAAGAAACGGTCGATTGGTTATTCTGTGGGCAGTATTCGCGTTGGCGGCGTTGCTCTTCGCGCCGGCGAAAGCGGACGCCGGACGGCTGGAGGAAATCGCCGAGCGAGGTACGATCCGTGTCGGTACGACGGGAGACTATCGCCCGATGTCGTATCTGAATCCCGAGACGGGCGAGTATGAAGGCATCGACGCGGAGCTTACGCAGATTATCGCCGATTCGCTGGGCGTTGCGATTGAGTATGTGCCGACGAGCTGGCCCACGCTGACCGAGGACACGATGGCGGACAAGTTCGACTTCGCGCTCTGCGGCATTTCGCGGAATTTTACCCGGGCGCGCCTGATGGCCATGTCCGACGGCTACGGCGTCGGCTATTTCGGCAAAACGATTCTCTGTCGCGCGGAGGATGCGCAGAAGTTCCAGAGCCTCGAAGATATCGACAAGCCCGAGGTGCGTGTGATGATTAATCCGGGCGGCACCAACGAAAAATTCGCCCATGCGCATCTGAAGCGCGCGCAGCTGATCGTCCATCAGCAAAACGCGGAAATCCCGTTGCGCATCGCCGAGGGAGAGGCCGATATCATGATCACTGAGGTCGTAGAGGCCAATCATTATGTGCGACTGGACAAGCGCCTGGCCGCGCCGATGGTGGACCGTCCCTTCACGGTTCACTCTTGCGGCGCATTGATGATGAAGGGCGACCAGGAGTTCTTGAATTACATCAATTTCGTGTTTGCCGAGTTGCGCGCGGACGGCACGATGGCGAAGCTGGAGGAAAAATACCTGAAATGACGGCGGAGGAACGGGCGGCGCTGTTGGCGGATCTCCACACTACCACTATGGGCGAGGAACGGATTCGCCGGAACGCCGCGCCGGACGCGGGCGACGTGATCGCGTGGTGCAGGGCTCGGATTGCGGCGCCGGACGCCGTCATGGAGCGTTGGGGTAAGAATATCTATATCACGTCGGGCGGCTGCACGCTGACCGTCAACGCCGGGAGTCATACGGTAATTACCGCGCACAAGGACAAATAATAGCCTTCCCCTTTGGGGAAGGTGGCAGCCCGAAGGGCTGACGGATGAGGTTTTGTGAAGTAACGGCTGATACAAGCGTAACGTCGAGAAACCTCACCCACCGCCTGCGGCGGTCTCCCCTCCCCATAGGGAGGGCACATTAAGGGAGGAGTACGATGAAAACTTTTGCAAAGACGGCGCTCGTCTCCGCTTCGGCGGTCGGATTTCTTTGCCTCGGCTGCTTTTTCGCTTCGCCGAATGCGGACGCTCCGGCTTCTGCGCCGGGCGCGACCTGCAATGCGCGGGCGCACGACAAGAAGGAAAAAGAAAAGTCCGTGGAGTTTCCGCCCGCGCCGCCGGGGGCGTTGGATAAAGCGAAACTTGAAGCTGCCGCCTGGACGATGGGCGCACCCTATTCGACGCCTGTACTGCCGAAAGGCGGCGACCTCGAAGACGTGACAATCTTCGGGCGCGCCGAGGCGACGGAAAAGCAGATGGTCGACTTCATTCTGCGGCGCAACCCCGCGCCGAGTATTTCCTGCACGGTGGAGGAAATTGTCGGTTACTATTATGAAGAGGCGGGGCGAGAGGGTATCCGTGCCGACATTGCGCTGTGTCAGGCTTGCAAAGAGACGGGATTTTTCAAATACGGCGGCGATGTGACGGCGGACCAGAACAACTATTGCGGCCTTGGCGCCACGGGCAACCACGAACCGGGGGCGCGGTTTGAGACGCCGCAGCTCGGCGTTCGTGCCCATATCCAGCATTTGATGGTCTACACGACGACGCGCAGGCCGGAAACGGAAATCGTCGACCCGCGCTATGAATTGGTCATCGAGAAGCGGCCGGACATTCACGGCATTGTCAAGATGTGGACGGGGCTCAACGGCAAATGGGCGGTACCGGGCACCTATTATGGTCAGGATATTTTGAATCTTTGGCGGCAGGCGAAAGTGCCCGACGGCTCGCCGACCTCGATTTTGAACGCCTCCGAGGCTGTGCGGCGCGCGCCGGACGACCCGAATGCCTATATTCGACGCGCCGTAGCGCGCTTTTATGCGGGCGAGACGGAGCGCGCGATCCTGGATTACGACAAGGCCATCGAACTTGCGCCGTCGGCCGAGGCATACTATGATCGTGCGCTCTGTTACGAGGCTCTGCACGATCTCGCGAAAGCCGAGGCCGATTACACGGCGGCCATCGACATCGACCCCATGTTGCCGCAGACATGGTACAATCGGGGGCAGCTCTATCTGTTGGCAGACCGCTGGCAAAGCGCGATTGCCGACTTTGAGCGGGAACTCGCGCTGGATCCGCAGATGGCCGACGCCCGCGTAGGCATCGGCCTCGCCCACGCGAAGCTTGGCGATTATGGCGCCGCGTGGCAGGACTTTTACACCGTGACGAACGAGATTCACGACAACAACGAGGCGGCGCTGGCGAACCAGAAAATCCTGATGGACGCGGTTGTCAAGGGCAAGAAGAAATGAAGTGGCTTAAAATTGTGGCGGGCATATTGCTCGCCCTTTTCATGCAGGGAACGGCTCTCGCCGCGCCGATTCCCCTCCGCGGCGTCGTCGAGGGCTTCTACGGGAAGCCGTGGACGCAAAAGCAGCGTCTCGATATGTTGGCCTTTTGCGAGGCTCACGGCTTGAACGCTTATATCTACGCGCCAAAGGACGATCCCTATCATCGGGAGAAATGGCGCGAGCCGTATCCGAAATCCCAGATGAAAAAGCTGACGGCTCTCGTCCGCGAGGCGCAAAAGCGGCAGGTGAAGTTCATCTTCGCCGTGTCGCCGGGCCTGGACTTTGCTTATGAAGCGCTCCATGGCGCAGAGGACAGGGAGAAGCTTCTGGAAAAGCTCGAAGCCGTTTACGCGGTCGGAGTGCGCGACTTTGCGATATTCTTCGACGACATTAAAGAAAAGAACGGGGGCGGGCAGGCGGAGCTGATCCGATGGCTCCAAGCGCATTTTGTTCGTGCGCATGACGACGTTTCGCCGCTGCTGATCGTGCCGACCGAGTATTATCTGGCAGATATGCTGGACGCGGGCAATGCGGCAAAGCCTTACACGAAAGACTTTGCCGGCGGGCTTCCGAAAGACGCGCTTCTTCTCTTCACCGGCGACGGCGTTGCGCGGGCAGGGCTTTCGGCAGAGACGCTCGACCGGGCGGCGGCGCTGTATGGACGGAGGCTTGGCCTTTGGTGGAACTATCCGGTCAACGACTACATGGAGGCAAAGCTTGCGCTCGGTCCGGTGGACGGTTTGCCGAAAGACGTGGAAATCCCTGCGATATTCTTCAATCCGATGACTTTTGAGGAATTGTCGAAAATCGCGCTTGCCACAGGCGCGGAGTACGCGCTCGCGCCAGAAAGCTACGAGCCGGGCGCCGCGTGGGGAGAGGCGCTCCGGGAACAATACAAGAGTCTGGCACCAGAAATGGAGCTGTTTGCTGGACAAAGCCAGCACCTTGAAAACAACTGGGCGAACATCGGCCCACCCGACGGCGCGGCGCTTCGCGCCGAGATGGACGCTTTTTGGCGCGCGTGGCCGAAAGGCGAGAAAGCCGAAATTCACCTTGCCAATCTGTACCAAAGATTTGAAGGCATCAGGGACGCGGCGAAAACTTTGCAAAGCAGGCTGCCGGGAACGCAGCGCCGCGAATGCAAGCGGCAGCTCAAGCAGCTTGAACGACTCGCCGAAGCCGACAGCCTCGCCCTCGACCTTCTCGAAGCGATGCGGACAGGCGACGAGAAGCGCGCGAAAAAGCGTAAGGCGACGCTCGAGAAGAAGCTGGCAAAAATCGTCGAAAAGGAAAGCGAGGCGAAACTCTCCGAAGCGGTCTGCCGCGCGTTTATCGAGGAAACGCTGCAGTTCGCGGCGGCGAAGCCGTGATGGAGTCGACAGCCGCATATACAAGAAACGCCGTCCTGTCGGGGACGGCGTTTCTCATATATGCGGCGAACGTGTCGCTTATGCGTGATCGTAGGTCAACTCCTGCAACCGTTCGATCAATTCGTCGTACAGTGTCAGAAGTTTTGGGTAGGAGTTTCGGATTTCCGAGAGAAGCTGTTCTTTTTCTTCCGCTGGTGTATCGTCCGAAAGGAACAGGCGTCCCGTAGCTTCGATTTTCTTTGCGGCGTGCGAGAGCTTTTTGCCGCCGATGGAGAGCGATGAGGATTTCAGTCCATGGACATGGGTCGCGTAGTCTTCCCATTGGCCCGCTTGGAAAGCGAATGCAAGCTGCGCTTTTTTCTGGGGGTAAAGCTTGCAGAACATGACGACCATTTCTCGGTAAAAATCCTCGGAATGTCCGCTGTATTGAAGTCCCAACGACTTGTCAAGGACGGGCGGCTCGTCTGAGAATTCCTCGGCTGTGACAGACGGCGTTACGGTCTCATCCTTGACATACGTGTCGGGAGGCGCGTCCTCATGGTGGATTTTCTCCTTCGGAAGATAGCGCATGATCATCTGTTCCAGCGTTTCGCTGTCCAGCGGCTTCGCCAGATAATCGTCAAAACCTTCCTCGATGAACTTCTCCTTCATACCGGCGATGGCGTCCGCTGTGAGAATCAGGAAGGGGACTCCCTCTGCGTTCGGCAGCGCTTTTGCTGCGTGGAGGGTATCGACGCCGTCCATGCCGGGCATCCGATGATCCAGAAGCACGACGTCATAACGCCGCTCCTTCAGGTGATCCAAGACGGCCTGTCCGCTGGTCACCGCGTCAATGGCCATTTTCGTCTCCTTAAGGAGGCTGGTGAAGACAAAGAGATTCATTTCATTGTCGTCCGCTACGAGCAGTTTCGCTTCCGGCGCCGTAAAGGAGGCGTGATAGGTCTGCTTGTTGCCGGGGGCCGCCAGCCGCGCCGAAATATCGCCGATGAGCTCTTCGCCGGCGATGGCCTGGGGCAGTGTAACGGTGAACGTGGAGCCTTCGCCGTAAACGCTTTCCAGGTCGATCGTTCCGCCCATGCGCTCCACGAGCCGCTTGGTGATGGCGAGACCGAGGCCCGTGCCTTCGATGCTGCGGTTCCGCACGATATCCAGACGCTCAAAGCCTTGGAACAGTTTTGAGCGGTCTTCGGCGCGGATGCCGATGCCCGTATCCCGGATTATGAATCGCAGGGAAACTGTTTGCCCCTCGGGCGTCTGCTCGCCGGCCACGAGGAATTCCACGCGCCCTTTCTCCGTGTACTTCGCGGCGTTCGTCAGGAGATTTACGACGACCTGCTGCACGCGAGTGCTGTCGCCCACCAGGACGTCGGGGAGGTTCCCGGCCACGTCGAGGTGAAAGGCAAGGCCTTTCCCTTCGGCTCTCGGTTTCGCCATGTTTACGGCGTTGTTGATCAGCTCTGAAAGGCGGTATTTATCTTCCACGATTTCAATTTTGCCGGACTCGATCTTGGAGAAGTCGAGAACGTCGTTGATCAGGTCGAGAAGCGTTCGGCCTGCGGCGCGGACATTTTGTGCGTATCGGTCGATGACGGGGTCTTTCCCTTCCCTTAGGATCATCTCGTTCATGCCGAGCACCGCGTTGATCGGCGTCCGGATCTCGTGGCTTATGCTGGCGAGGAAGGCGCCTTTCGCCTGGTTCGCGCTGTCCGCCAGTTCCTTTTCCCGGCGCAGCGCGTCGCTCTCCATCGCTTTTTGCCGTATGCGGAACAGGTACAATCCGACCACGAGGGAAAACAGGAGCAACAGGCCGATGGAGCGGAGCAGCCGCTCATGGACCAGGGCGATGTCCCCGATTACCGCAGACCAAGGGATATAGCCGGATACGGCGCAATTCGTCTGCGGCAGATCCGATGTGAACAGGAAAAAAGTTTTCCCGTCAATTTCGACGCAAGCGGACGCCGCCCGGTTCGTCCCCAGATTCTCGCGGATATTCGCAAAGGCTTCGCGGACGGCGGGCTGGGTGTAAAAATTCTTGCTTTCTTCGCTGAATCTTTTGTACGGCACAAGGATTTGCCCCGTCTTGTCGGAAAGCAGGAGGTGGATGGAGGGGTGGTAGGCCGTCAGACTGAACCGGTTGGGCAGCACCGCGTCGCTGTACAGGCGGTAAAGTATGGCGCGAATATTTGGACCGTGCCGGATAGGAACGGCGAAAAGGAGCCCTTTCCCTATGCAATAATCCACTATCCTTTGCCCGCGGAAGGAATTGGGAAGACTCAGGAAATTTCGGCGGGAAAGGTATTCACCGGATATGGCTTTGCCCTCTACCGAAAGAATGCCGACAGAGACGCCGTCTTCCGAGCCGCGAAGCTCCGAAAGAATCCGTTCCTCTTCCGCTTTGTCGGGGGCGGAGGACAGGAGCCCCGCAGCAAAAGAAAGCGCTTCAAATTCTTGGTTGAAACGTTCCTCTGCAATAATGGAAAGATCCGCAGCCTGCCGCGCCACCGTCTTTTCCAAAGTGCGGTTCAGCAACGCCTGCGTCCTCTGGGTGGCCCAAACGGTCAGGACGACGAGGACGGCGACGAGCGCCAGTATTTGTAATGCAGAACTGCGAGACCAGGTCTGCGTTTTCTCATTCAAGGACGGTCACCCCGCTTATCAGCCAGTCGATAGACTCCAGCAGCGCGTCGTCGCTGATGGCTTCTCCCGCTTCGCAGCGAAGGACGCCTTCGTTGTCGAGCAGCGGTCCGATGAAAATGAGCTGATGCAGGAACAGCTCCCGTTGGAAATAGTAGAGATACCCGCGCATGTCGTCCGTGACCAGCGGGGACAACTCATCCAACAGCACGGCGTTGCGGTCAATGCCGATCCAGTGGTTTTTCATCGCGTTCAGTTCGCCCTTCTGATAGCGGCGGAGGATATCATCGTAATAAATGTCCCAGCGGCAGCGGACGGAGGCGAGACCGTGGGAAAGCCCCTCGGGAATCGGCGCGTTGTAAGCGATGAAATCCACGCCGAGCCGATCTGCCGTTTCGGCGACCGCCGCGTCGTCCTGGTGGTAGGTCATGATATCGGCTCCCGTCTCGCGGATCAGCCGTTCCGTTAAGACAGTTTCCTTTGCCGCGTCTTCCCAGGCATTCGTCCAGGCGACAACCACCTGCACCTTGGGATTCATGCGCCGGGCCCCGAGCAGGAAGGCGTTGATGCCTCGCCGCACCTCGGCATTGGGGAAGGCGGCGACATAGCCGATGACGTTCGTTTTCGTCCGCATTCCCGCCACGGCTCCTGCAAGATAGCGGGCCTGATACATGCGGGGGAAATAGGCGGTCATGTTTGTGGCGTAAGCTTTTGCCGAGGTTGCCGCGAACGCGATTTCCGAGTACTCTTCCGCCAGGAACTTGACTTCGTCGGGATAGTCGAAGCTCGCGAGTACGATCAAACTGCAGCCATGGGACGCCAGGTCTTTCACTGCCTTCGTGCATGCGCCGGTTCCTTCCGGTACATGGTCGCGCACTAAAAGCTCCGCTCTGTGCGCTTCGCAGGCGGCGCGGATCCCTTCATAATGCGAGGCATTCCAGCCTGGCTCGGTGACGTCCCCGAGTATGATAAAGCCGACTTTTAGCTGCGGCTCTTCCGGCGCAGCACTGAAATGGAACAATGCCGCCACAAAGAGAATGGCGAGCAGGGCTAAAACTGCCAGACGGCTTCGGTTGGAGGCGGCGTCCTCCGTAAAAAGTGCCGGCAGATGCATACGGTTCACCTCGTGTTCAGTGGTTCTTTACGGTCGATGGTTTGCGAGGAATTCGATATAGGCGCTCTTGCACTCCTTGAGATATGTCCGCCCGATGGGGATGATCCCGTTGTCGCGCAGGACAAAACTATTTTGATCCATCGACTGGATATAGGTAAGATGTACGACAAAGCTCCTGTGCGTGCGGATGAACTCCTCCGGCGGCAAAAGCTCCAAAAGCTTTTCAAGCGGCAGGTAGATGGTGAAGTCCGTCTCGCCATGAATACAGCAATTCTTGGCGGTAACTTCAATGTAGCGTATGGATCGGATGGGAATCAGGGTCGGCTGGCGTTCAATCAGCACCTCGATCATCGGGTCCTCCGGCTTCGGCGTGTGGCGCCAGAGCCGCTCGAAAACCTCCGCGATCGCTTCGAAAGTGGCCGGCTTTATCAGATAATGCAGTGCGCGCACTTTAAAGCCGGAGACCGCGAACTCAGGGCTCATGCTTACAAATACGAACGCAGCTTCCTCGTCCAGCGCCCGTGCCTTGCGCGCGAAATCAATACCCAGCCCGGTCCCGATATAGTTGTCGAAGAATACCAGGCCGTATTTTTTCGGCTCGAAGGCCCGCAGGAAATTCTCGCCGGAGGAAAAAACATCGATTTCGACAGGCATTTCACGCACCATGGCGTATGCCTCGACCACGCCGCGGAGCTGCCCTGCGTCCTTGGCGTCGTCGTCCACGATTGCGATTCGCATGTTGCTCGTCCTTTCCTTTTGGGCTTATATATAGTATAATTATAATTGTATCATAGCTTCTTTGTAAAGAACCGGGATTCATTGGGAAAAAGGAAACGAAGGGATACTTATGACCCCCCTGATCGTGGGTATGGCGACGGGAATCACGCTGATCCAGACCATTGGCGCCTATCTTCGCTATCTGCCCTTCGAGGCGAAACTCCCAACGGAAGAGAGGACCCGCCTCTGGAAATATATACTGCTTTGGATGCCGTGCTCCTTTGCACTTTACATCGCGTATTTCGCTTATGAGGGCCTCAACGTCGAAACATTCAAGCGCGTTCATTATATCGGCTGGGTTCCGTTTTTCACGTTCTCGCTCATTGTCATTCGGCATGAAGGCATGCGTCACACTTTTGTGGCGGGCATGCAGACGCTTTGGTTTATGCTGCTGCAAACGGTGAGCGGCACGCTGATCCTGACGCTGCTGCCGCCGTTTTACGGTACGGGCGTCAATCGGCTGCCGGTCCAAACCGGGCTTTACATCTTCTTTTTCATTGTGCTGCTGCCGGTGGAGCAGCGGGTTTTCCGGAGCATGCTGCCGCCGCCCCTCTTTTCAGGCAACAAGTTCGCGGGCTGGTCCTTTGCGGTTTTGCCGCTGGGGCTTTGCGCCGCGCCGCTGATCACGCTGATTGAGCGGCCGCTGATGTACACGTGGGCGGACAGGCTTTCACGCTTCTTCTTGTTGCTCTGGGGATTCATGCTTTACCAGTATTCGCTGTATGCCGGGAAACACGCGGCGCAGATGCAGGAGGCGCATCATACGAACGAGATGTTGACGCAGCAGCTCGAAGCGCTGGAAACCAACGCGGCGCTGCTTCAGTCCAGCGCGGACGACGTGCGGCGGACGCGTCACGACCTTCGCCATTACAATCGGCTCCTGGCGACTTTGCTTCGTGCGGGAGAGATCGAGAAGGCTCTCGACCTGATCGAGGTGCAGGACAGGGACCTTTTGACGCGACCCATCATTGCCTATTGCAAAAGCCCGATTGTGAACGCGGCGCTGACTGTCTATATGCAGGCGGCGAAAAAAGACGGCATTCCGGCATCCTGCAGCGTGAACATCGACGACCCTGTGCGCCCACAGGAAGTGGACAAGGACCTTGCGATCCTGTTGTCGAACGTCGTCGAAAATGCGATTATCGCCAGCCGCAAGCAGCCGGAAGGCAAGCGGGCAATTCGTGTCTCGCTGGTCTATACCGCAATGCAATACGCGCTAGTCGTGGAAAACCGCTGCAATACGCCGCTTCGGCTCAACGACGACGGCCTGCCGACGACAGAGGAGCGCGGGCACGGCGTCGGCATGACGTCGCTGCAGAATTTCAGCAAAAAATATGGGGCGGAGGTATTCTTTGAGCAAAAGAATGAAAATGTCCGCCTGCTGATGTACTGGAGCGGAAAGAAAACAAAACAGTAAAGGAAAAGGCTTTGCCCCGCGGAACGCGGGGCTTTTTTATTGCCAAAATGTCAGAACATGAACGCTACGCTGACGCCGCCCATGACGCCCTGCTTCTTGCCTGCGTAGCCTGTCACGTTGAAGTCGAGGCTCCAGGGGCTGTTTTTGTCCGCCTTCATGGTCGCGCCCAGCTCCAGCTTGAAGCTGCCGCCGCCGATGTCGGCTCCGGTGATCGGGTTGCTCATGGCGCCTGCCGAGACGCGGCCGTTCGCCCTGCCGTCCAGCTCGTGCTCGTAGGCTGCGCCGCTATAGAAGTTCCACTTCTCCCGTTTCATGATGTACCTCGCGCCTATGCTCAGCACCTGGCTCGTCACCGCGTCGAGGTCGTAGTGGTTGGCGCGCGCGTCGAAGCTGACGCCGTTCCTGCGGTTGTAAAAATACTTGCCGTAGACGTCCACCGCGTCGCCGTTATTGAGCGCGATTTCTTTGCCTACGCCGAGATGGACGCCCCAGTAGCCCGCGTCTGTCTCATAGCTGTGCGGAGCTCCGCCCGCTTCGCGCAGTACGCTTCTGGCGTCGTCGTGGACGCTGCCCGCCCGCAGGCTCCCTTCGACGTAGAAGCCGTGGTTCGCCGTCCATTTCGCCAGTACGCCGCCGCCGGTGTAGCGGACGCTGCCGTCGCCGCGGCCCGTGCTGTCCGACGTGGTATAGTTGCCGCTGCCGTACTCGAAGAACGCGCCGTATTCGAAGGCGCTCTTTTCTTTTTCGTTCTTATGGCCGATGGCGAGAATCGCGTTCCAGGTGTGGACGTCCACATGGCTGCCCGTTTCCTGACGGATCGAGCCGCCGCCCAGCTTTGCGAAGGTGGAGACGCCGTCCGCGCCCGCGTTCGAGGCGAGACCGAGTCCTTCCGTCGCGACGCCGATGAAGGCGTTGCCGGCGGCGAGGGCCGCCATGCCCGCTTCCATGCCCATGACGGTGCTGTGGGTGGCTTCGTCGCGGCCTTTCTTTTGGACGCCCGTGATGAACCACTCGTTGCCTTCCGAGCTGAGTGTCGGCTGGAACTTGTTACCGGCGATGGAGCTTTCCGCGCCTTCGAATTTCGCTTTGCCGTCTTCCGAGGTGGCGACCTGCGCCTTAATGGTGCCTGTCGGGATTTCGTCAATTGCCAGCGACGGGTCGTAGTTGATCTGGATCGTGTTCGGCTGCGTCGCTTTCGAAGCGTCACGGATTGTGACCATGTCGCTTTCGTTCTTTACTAGGACAGTATTGACGACGAAGTTCGCGTACCCCTTCAATGTCCCGATGGTCAGTTTCTTGCCGGGGGACTCAGAGCCGACGCCGAGCTGGACCGTGTCCCCGGTGGCGCTCAGGGTCGTGACGCCGGAAGCCGCGCCGTTGAATACGACTGTCGCGTCGCCGGTATCGTGCAGCTTGATCGTGGTTTTGCCGTCGTCCGAAGATTCGTCGACGGTGGCCGTGGCGTTGTCGTAGACCTCCAGCGTGCCGCCCTGCATGGTGATATGGTCGCTGGTGCCGCCTTTGAGGACGTTCTGCGTGCCGCCGTTGTTGATGGTGGTGCTTGTCGCGCTGCCGCCCGCAGAAATATTTTGCGTGCCGCCATTGTTGATGGTGGTACTTGTCGCGATGCCGCCTGCGGCAATATTCTGGGCGCCGCTGTTGATGGTGGTGTTTATTGCTGTTGCGCTGCCGCCCGATATGGTCTGCATACCGCCGTTGATGATCATATCCTGGGCTTTGCCGCCGTTTGTGATGGTTTGTACGCCGTGGCCCGCGATGGTGCCGCCGGAAGCGACGCCGCCTTCGGCGACGGTCTGCTGGCCGTTTTCAATGGTCGTGTTATAGGCCGTACCGCCCGAGAGAGTCTGCGAGCCGCCGCCCTCGATGGTTACGTTGTTGACAGTGCCGCCTGTGGTGACGGTCTGGGTGCCGCCCTCGAATTTCGTGTTCGCCGTGGTGCCTCCCGAAGAGACAGTCTGCACGCCGCCCTTCTTGATGGTCGAGCCGTTCGCCGTACCGCCCGAGGCGATGGTCTGTGTACCGTCTTTTTCGATGGTTGCGCCTGTTGCTGTTCCGCCTGCCGAGACGATTTGGATGCCGCCCGACGAGACGGTCGTACCTGACGCCGTGCCGCTTGTCAAAACGCTTTGCGTGCCGCCATGGTTGACAATCGTGCCGTTTGCCGTGCCTCCGGAGGCGACCTCCAGCGTGCCGTTGGAGACGGTGTAATTGCTGACCTCGGCCTTCTCCGCCAGCCGCAGCGTGCCGCCGGAGAGGGCGTACTTGTCATAGGAGATGTGGTTGCCGCCGCTCTGCAGCACCGCGCCGCCGTGGACCTCCAGCACGCCGCCGGCGTCTTTCGTATCGGCCGCCGTGCCTCCGGAGGCCACGTTCTGCACGCCGCCCGAAGCGACGATGATATCCGATGCCGTGCCGCCCTTCGCGACCACCTGCGTGCCGCCGGAGAGCGTTATGGACGCCGCGGAGGCCCCCGCCTCGACGTTCTGCGTGCCCGTTAGTCTGCCGCCGGAGGCCGAGCCTCCCGACCGGACGGTCTGCGTGCCCGCGAGGATGCCGTCCGCCTCGGCGGTCTGCAGGCCGCCGTCTTCGATCGTCGTGTCCGCCGCCGTGCCGCCGTTTTCCACCGTTTGCGTATGGTAGATCGTGCCGCCCGAGGTCACGCCGCCCGCCTTGACGTTCTGCGTGCCGCTGACGATCGTGTCCGTCGCCTTGCCGCTGACGTTCTGCGTGCCGCCCTCCTGGACAGAGGTATGGTTCGCCGTGCCGCCCTGCTCGACATTCTGCGTGCCGCTGACGGTCATATCCTCGGCGACGCCCGCGACGGTCTGGGTTGCGTCTTTGGCCACGGTCATGCTTTGCGCCGTGCCGCCCTTCGCGATGCTTTGCGCGCCTGTGATGGTGCCGCCGGAGGCAAGACCGCCCGCCTCGACGTTCTGCGTGCCGCTGACGATGGTATCCGCCGCCTTGCCGCTGACGTTCTGCGTGCCGCCCGCGCCGACCATCGTATGGTTCGCCGTGCCGCCCTCGTCGACGTTCTGCATGCCCTTCGTCAGCGTCGTGTCGCTGACCGACGCGCCCGTCTTGACGTTCTGCGTGCCGCCGTCGATCGTCTCCCCGTCGGCCATGCCGCCTTTATAGATGTTCTGCGTGCCGCTGAGGGTCGTGTTCTTCGCCGTGCCGCCGATATTGACATTCTGGGTGCCGCCCGCGTTCAGGATCGTGCCGTTGGCGACGCCGCCCGGAGCAACTGTGCCGTCGTCGGTGACCAATCCGATGTTCTGGACGCCGCCCTCTTTCACGATGGTGCGGTTGGCTACGCCGCCCGCTGAAATATCAGTTTCTTCCTTGCCTGTATCCGGGTTTGTGCTGATACCGACGAAGCCGAAATTCTGGGTGCCGCCCGCGTTGACGATGGTATCGTTGGCCGTGCCGCCCTGTACGACGGACTGGGTGCCGCCCTTGTTGACACTCGTATGGTTCACCGTGCCGCCTTCGTCGATGGTCTGCTTGCCGCCCACATTCACGATTGTGCCGTTGGCTACGCCGCCCTTCTCGACAAATTGCTCGCCGCCCGACATGACGACGGTGCCCGACGCGACCGCGTTATTCCCGCCAACCTGTTGGGTGGCATGATCGTCAACGACGGTGACGCCGATGGCTGTGCCGCCATCTTCGATGGACTGCACGGCGTCGCGAAGTGTCCACACTTCTTTTTCCACGTCGTAGACCGAGACCCGTTTCAGCGTGCCGCCCGACACCGTGCCGGAGACTGTATTTTGACCTCCGATGATGCCGCCGGCTTCGATGGTCTGGGTGCCGCCCGCCGCTACGGTCGTATCCAGCACCGTGCCGCCCGACGATACGGTCTGGATCGCCCCCGCGCCAACCTGCGACGAAATCGTCATGCCGCCGTTGGCGACGGTCATCGCCGCATTGACGCCGCTGACGGTCATGAGCGTGCCGCCGCTGACGAGGCCGCCGCTCTCGACGACGATCTGGCTGCCGCCCAAGACATTCGCACTGCCGAAAGAAGCGTTCAGCGTGCCGCCGCTCTTGACGGTCGTATTGAGCGCCGTGCCGCCGGCGATGATTTCCTGCACGCCGCCGCTCTTGACGGTCGTAAAATTTGCCGTGCCGCTGGATTGGACGGTCTGCGTGCCGCCCTGGATGGTGGTGCTTGTTGCCGTACCGCCCCTACTGACAAACTGTTTGCCGTCTTCCATGATGACGATGCCCGTCGCCGTGCCGGCAGAGATGATCTGCATGCCGCCGATGAGTTTTGTATCCTTTACCGTGCCGCCGCTGACAGCCTGCGTGCCGCCGCTGATGGTGGTGCCGCTGACTTCGCCGTCGATGACGATCTGGGAGCCGGCGTTGAGTTTTGTATCCTTTACCGTGCCGCCGCTGACAGCCTGCGTGCCGCCGCTGATGGTGGTGCCGCTGACTTCGCCGTCGATGACGATCTGGGAACCGCCGCTGTTGACAGTGGTGTCTTCCGCCGTGCCGCGGAAGTTGACGATCTGCTTACCGCCACTGTTGACAGTGGTGGTTACCGCCGTGCCGCCGTTGTTGACCTTTTGCGTGCCGCCGTTCAGGGCCAGGACTGTGCCCGTGCCGCCGCTGCTGACGGTCTGGGTGCCGCCGTTCAGGGCCGAGACTGTGCCCGTGGCGCCCGCTTTGACGGCCTGGACGCCGCCGTTCATGGTCGAGACGATGCCCGTGGCGCTTGTGATGTTCTGATTACCGCCGTTCATGGTGGTGATCGTGCCCGTGCCGCCGCTCTCGACGGTCTGCACGCCGCCGTTCATGGTGGAGACCATGCCCTTGCCGCCGTTGCTGACGTTCTGCTCGCCGCCGCTGTTCATGGTGGTGATTGTGCCCGTGCCGCCATTGACGAGCTGTTTGCCGCCGCTCATGGTCGAGACCATGCCCTTGCCGCCGTTGCTGACGTTCTGCTGGCCGCCCTCCATGGTCTTGACGTTGCCCGTGCCGCCGCTCTCGACGTTCTGCTCGCCGCCGTTCATGATCGAGACCGTGCCCGTGGCGCCGCGGCTGACGTTCTGCTTGCCCCCCTCCATGGTCTTGACGTTGCCGGAGCCGCCGCTCTCGACGGTCTGCACACCGCCCTTCATGGTCTCGATCGTGCCCGTGGCGCCGCTCTCGACGGCCTGTGTGCCGTTGCTCATGGTGGTGATCGTGCCCGTGGCGCCGCTGAAGACGTTCTGCACGCTTCCGTAGTAAATGATGGCGACGTTCGCCGTGCCGCCGCTGTAGACGTTTTGCGTGCCGCCGCGGTAAACGTACTCCGTGCCGCCGACGGTGACGCTGGTAGGCCCCGACGTGCCGATCGTGGCGCGTTCCGCCGTGCCGCCGCTCAACACGTTCTGCACGCCGCCGTTGCCGACGCTGGTGTCATTCGCCGTGCCGCTGCTCAACACGTTCTGCGTGCCGCTGATGTTGATGAGGGTGTTGATAGTCGTGCCGCCTTTGTTGACGTTCTGCACGCCGCCGCTGTTGACGCTGGTGTCATTCGCCGTGCCGCTGCTCAACACGTTCTGCGTGCCGCCGGGGTTGATGGTGGTATTGTTCGCCGTGCCGCCCGAAGAGACGGTCTGCAGACCGCCGTCCTCGATCTTGGTATTCTGCGCCGTGCCGCCGGACGCGATATTCTGTTTGCCGCCGCCGCTCACGATGGTGCCGCTGTTGGCGGTGCCGTCGGCCAGGCCGCCCGACGAAACATTTTGCACGCCGCCGTTTTGGATAATGGTGTCTGTCGCCGTGCCGCCCGCCGAAATCATCTGCACGCCGCCGCTGTTGACGGTGCCGCCCGACATCTCGCCGCCGTTCAACACCCGCGCCGTGCCGCCGTTGTTGACAGTGGTGCTTGTGGCGGCGCCGCCGTCTCCGACCTCAAGGATATGACCGGCAACGGCCATACCTGACTTTGTGGCTCCGTTTGCAAGATGGTGGATGCCCCCTTCCTCGAAGTAGACGCTGGTGATTGTCCCACCCGAGGCTGCTTCCTTTATCATGCCGCCGCTCTTGACAACGGTATTCAGCGAGACGCCGCCGGCGTAGATTTCCTGCGTGCCGCCGCTCTGCAGCGCGGTCACCGTGCCCGTGCCGCCGCTGTAGAGGACCTGCTGGCCTCCGCTCATGGTGGACATCGTGCCCGTGCCGCCGCTGCTGACGACCTGCTGGCCGCCCTTCATGGTGACAACCGTGCCTTTGCCGCCGTTGTTGACGACCTGCGAGCCGTCGCTCATGGACGAGACAATGCCCGTGCCGCCGCTCGAGACGGTCTGCACGCCGGCGTTCATGGTCTCGATCGTGCCGGTGCCGGCGCTATAGATTTCCTGATAGGCCGCGTTGCCGGCATAGCCGCCCATGACGGTCGCCGAGCCCGTGCCGCCGGAATAGATTTTCTGATAACCGTCCAAGGTCTCCACGGTGCCGGAGGCGGAGCCGCCGGAGAGAACCTGTTTGCCCTGCGGGCCTACGCTTTTGATGGAGGCCGAGCCGCCCGCGGTCACTTCGATGGTGCCGCTGGAAAGAGCGTAGGTGCTGTAATTAACCGAGACGCCGTCCGTCACCCGCAGCGTGCCGCCGGAGAGGGCGTAGTCCCCGTAGCTGATTGCCGTACCACCTACATTTTGCAGCACCGCGCCGTTGTGAAGCTCCAGCACGCCTCCCGCGTCCTTCGAGGCTCTGGCGGTGCCGCCCGCCGAAACGACCTGGGTGCCGCCCTTGCCGGCGCTGACGTCCTGCGAGGTGCCGCTGATGGTGGTGCTCACCGCCAGGCCGCCGCCGGAGACGATCTGCAGGCCGCCGCTGATTACGTCGTTACCGTCTTTACCGCCGTTTTTGAGGATGGTTCCGCTGGCTGTGCCGCCGCTATTGACGATTTGCGTGCCGCCTTTGCGGCTATTCACGCTGCGCTGACGCCGCAGTTGACGATGGTGTCGATTGCCGTGCCGTGAAAGTTGACATTCTGCCTGCCGCCGCTGTTGATAGTGGTGCCTTCCGCCGTGCCGCCGGAGTTGACATTCTGCCTGCCGCCGCTGTTGACAGTGGTGTCTTCCGCCCTGCCGCTGTTGTTGACGTTCTGCGTGCCGCCGCTGTTGACGGTGGTGTGATTCGCCTTGCCGCCGTTGTTGACGTTCTGCGTGCCATGGTTGACGGCGATATCCGTCGCCGTGCCCGCGACCTCCTGGCTTCCTGTCAATGTGCCGCCGGAAGCCGAGCCGCCCGTCTCGATGGTCTGCGTGCCCTCTAAGATGCCGCCTGCCGCCGCGGTCTGTGTGCCGCCGGAGTTGATGGTGGTGGTTCTCGCCGTGCCGCCGCTCAACACGTTCTGCACGCCGCCGTTGCTGACGCTGGTGACGTTCGCCGTGCCGCCGCTCGAGACGTTCTGCACGCCGCCGCTGTTGACGCTGGTGACGTTCGCATGGCCGCCGTCGTTGACGTTCTGCACGCCGCCCTCGTTGACGCTGGTGATGTTCGTCCTGCCGCCGTTGCTGACGTTTTGTGTGCCGCCGTTGTTGATGGTGGTGGAGTGCGTATAGCCGCCACTGCTGACGTTTTGTGTGCCGCTCGCTACGGTTTGGCCGTTGACGGTATTTGTGACAGGATCCGTGAATGCCTGCGCCGTGCCGTAGAAGACGCGGGCGACGTCCCGCAGCGGCTCCGTCTGCCCGCCTTCGGCGCGGATGTTCCTCGCCACGTTGACATAGGGCAGCGCGATGGGCGCGGCCATGTTCAGCGCGTTGACGACGGACAGCGCGATGGTGAGCTTCTGCTTCAGGGATTTTTTCGCGTGGTTTTTCATTGGAGTTTGTCCTTTCGTGTATTGCTTCACGATTTGATCGTGCACAACGCAACATATAACCTACCAACTTAATTGTATAACGAAAAATTTGAAAGTCAAGCGTAGCGCCTTGAACGACATTTTAGCGCCTTGAACGACATGGATTTCAGATAATTTTCATAAAAATCGCCGCGCCGGAGCGAAATTTGGCTCCAACGCGGCGATCCTGATTGTCGTCGTTATGAAATCATGTGGTAAGCAAATAAGAATTTTAGAAGTTCCACGTCGCGGATACGCCGCCCATGACGCCCTGCTTCTTTCCCGCGAAGCCAGTCACATTCAGGTCGAGGCTCCAGGGAGATTTTTTGTTCGGCTTCATCGTCGCTCCGAGCTCCATGCGGACAGAACCGCCGCCGATATCCGCGCCGCGGATCGCGAAGCCTTTGGCACGGCCCGTAGCCTGTCCGTCCAGCTCGTATTCGTAGGCGAGGCCGCCGTAGAAGTTCCAGTTCTCGCGCTTCATCGTGTACCGCGCGCCTACGCTGAGCACCTGGCTCGTCGCGGCGTCAAGGTCGAAGGGGTCTCCCGCGTCGAAGCTGACGCCGCCCTTGCGGGTGAAGAAATATTTGCCGCAGACGTCGAGGATATGGCCGTCGGACAGGGAGATTTCCCTGCCGACGCCGAGATGCGCGCCCCAATAATTCGCGTCCGTCTTGTAGCTGTATGGCATTCCCGCCGCGTCGCGCATGACGCTGTGGGCGTCGTCGCAAATCGTGCCCGCCCGCAGGCTTCCTTCGATATAGAAGCCTGCGGGCTGTTTCCATTTCGCGAGAAGTCCGCCGCCCGTGTAGTGCATCGAGCCGTCGCCGCGCCGGTCGCCGTCGTGGGTCGTGTAGTTGCCCGTACCGTACTCGAAGAAGGCGCCGTACTCCGTCGTGCCCTTCGGCTTTTCGTTCTTGTGCCCGAGGGCGAGAACCGCGTTCCAAGTATGGAGATCCGCATGACTGCCCGTTTCCTGCCGCAGGGAGCCGCCGCCCATTCTTGCGTAGCTCGAGACGCCGTCCGCGCCCGTGTTCGACGCCAGCGACAGTCCTTCCGTGGCCGAGTCGATGAAACTGTTGCCAGACGAGAGGAGTGCCATGCCTGCGCCCGTGCCCATGACGAGCGCATGAGTCTCCGGCGCCGCGCCCACCGTCTCGATCGTGTATAGGAGAGCGTCGTCGCTGAGCGAAGCGTGGCCCGCGCCGCCGATGGCCGTGCCGAGCCGATAGGAATCGCCGACGATTTGTCCCGGCGTCCCGTCGAAGCCCGCGACCAGCGTCGTGACGTCGCCCGCATGGAGCATATCGGCGCCCGTGAACGTGATAGCGGAGGCGTCCACCGTCGCGCCGTCGAAGGAGATGGCTCCCGGGCGCGCCATGAGCGCGCCGTTCTCTTTCCACGCCACCGTGCCGAAGGAGAGGTTCGTCGCGTGGTTGTACGAGGTCGTGAGAGCGAGCGTGCCCTTTGTTGAGGAAAGCGTGCCGGACAATGCGCCGGAGAGCGAGACGCCCTCGGCGGGGCTGTAGCTGTACGTCGCTTTCGTTTGCTCGGAGAAGTCCGCCAACGTGTCGTTCGCCGCCAGCAGCGTCATGGACTGGCCGCTCCCAGCCTCGGTCGGATTCGAGACGGAGAAGCCGGAGATATCGACGACAGCCTTCGTGTAGTCGAGGGCTTCCGCTTTGGCGGTACGCAGCACGGCGCCGGCCTTCCATTGGATCTCGCCGACGGTGACGGCGTTCACGCCCACGTCTCCGCCCTCGAAGAGAAGTGCCGTTCCGTCCCCCGAGGCTTTGACGCCGTGGGACCAGATGCCCGAGAGGGTGACGCCGTCCCGCTCGCTGCGGAAGGGCTTATCTGCGCGGAACGCCTGCGCTCCCGTGATATATTCGTCGGAGAAGATAGGATCCGACGCGGTCAGGATGGGCATGGAATGGCTCGTCATATCTTCGGGATGGACCGTGAAGCCTTCGGCGGCCACCGCGACGCCCGACGGATTGGCTTCCCATTTCGTCGGCACTGCGGCAGCGTTCATGCCGTTCCAGCCCGCGAGATTCACGCTGTCCAGCGTCACGCTGCCGACCGTGTACTTGACGGTTTCCGCTTCCGTGGAAACCGTGCCGGTCATCGTCGCGGTGAGAGTCGCCTTGTTTCCCGCCGTCCAGTCGACGGTCTGGGAGCGATTCCCCCCGTCGACGGAAAGATCTGCTTTGAGTCCTTTCGCGCCGGTGAGCAGCGGCCTCGAGTCGCCCGCCGCCAGCTTCGCCGCGTCGTCGTTCTTGACCGTGAAGACCAGACCTGCGGCGGAGACTTTTGCGTTCGAAAAGTCGCAGTCCAGTTTGCCCGTCAGGTCGCGGGAAGTTCCCCAGGTCATGTTTCCGAGTGTCACGCGATTCGATTCGAGTTTGCCGTTGACAAAGACGAGCTTCGCGCCGCCTTCCGTCGCCTTGACGCCCCGGGACCATGTGCCGGAAAGGGTCACGCCGTCCTTTTCGTGGTTGACTTCCTTCCGCTCATCGTATTTGTTCGCGCCGCTGATCTTGGCGTCGGAGAAGAAGCCCGCTTTCGCGGTCAGGATCGTCGTCTCGCCCAGCAGTTTTTCCGGCGCGGCGTCTATGCCGTCGGCGTTTACTGCGACACCCGCCGGGTTCGCCGTCCAGGTCTCCTGCACTTCGGCTGTTTCCTTCGCGCTGTCCCATGTCGAAAGGTCTACGCTGTCCAGCGCGATCGTATCGACACGATAGTCGATCCCCGTCGACTGGGCGACCACCCCGCCGTTCATCGTCGCGGAGAGCTTCACGTCGTTGCCCGCGGACGCGGCAAAGCTCTGGGTGTGGCGGCTGGTTGTCTCCGGAAGATTTTTCGCTCCCGTCAAAAGGGGAGGCGTGTCTGTTGCCCTGGTCGAGGCGTCAAGTCCCGTGAATGTCAGCGCCGAGGCGTCCACCGCGGCGCCGGTGAAGTCGCAGTTCCCTTTGAGCTCGCGCGGCTGATTCCATTCCATTTGGCCGAGAGTCACGTTGCTCGATTCGAGGTCGCCGTTGACGAAGACGAGCTTCGCGCCGTTGTCTGCCGTCTGCACGCCACGGGACCATTTCCCCGTCAGCGTCACGCCGTTCTTTTCGTGGTTGAACGACACCTTGTTTTCGTATTTATAGCTGCCCGTGATCTTGTCGTCGTCGAAGAAGCCTTCCTTCGCGCTCAGGATCGTCGTCTCGCCCAGCAGCGAGCCGGGCACCGCCGCTATGCTCTCGGCTTTCACGGGAACGTCCGTCGCGCGTTGCCAGCCTTGGGGTACGGCATATTCCTTGTCGTTCTTCGTGCCGTCCCAGCCGGAAATATCCACCAGCGTCGGCGTGAGGTCGTCAATGGTGTATCGGATGCTCCCGTTCGATGTCATGACAGTTCCCTTCATCGTTGCCGTGAGCACCGCGCCGTTGTCCGCCGTCCAGCCGATACTCTGGGACTGCGTCGCTTCGACGACGGGATGATCTTCCTTGAGATTGGTCGCGCCGAGCAGCAGGGATGTCCAATAGTTTTCCGTCAACAGTTTTGCCGCGTCGTCGTTTCCGACAGTCAGATGCAAGTTTGAAGCGTTTATCGTTAGACCTGAGCTGCTCTGCGACTCGCCACTGAATTCATAATCCGGGGTCGCCATCCGATATTTGCCCCATCGGGCTTCCCCGAGAGCGATATTCGTGACCGTCTTTCTCGGCGCCAGATACTCGATCACGTTATTCTTATTTCCATATTTGTCGTCTGCGACGCGGACGCCCTTTTTCTCCACCCAGGAGGAGAAACGCACGCCGTCTTTATAGTCGGCTTCGCCGCCCTTCTGTTCCGTGTAAGCGTTTTCTCTTGTTATCCGGTAGGCCCCGAAAAAATCGTTCGCAGCGGTGAGGATATTGCGCGTCTCGCCGGGCGCCATATCCGTCGGCAGTATCATCGTGCCCGTGTCGATGACCGGACCGCTGACGGGCGTCGTCCAGCCATCCGGCACGGTATCGCCCGCGCCCGTCGCGCCGAGGATGCGCACGGTGTTGAGGACGTCGCTCGTGCCATAGCGCTGCAGGGTGATCGTGTTTTTTCCTGGATCGGCTATGATCTCGGCCTTGCCTGTCGCTTCGAGGATCACGTCCGTCAGCGTCTTTTTGTCAGGGGCGTCATACACCCATTGCGTCGTCGTATCGGATTTCAGCGTGTGTATCTTCACCTGGTCGTCCACGGCATTGTAGACCTTGCCGACGCCGGACTCCGTCCCGATAAAGGGCTTGTCCATTTGGAGCAGCGTCAGCTGCTTTCCCGGATCCGGCAGCGTTTCGAGGTTCATGTTCTCGAGATGGAGGATCGCGGGGCTTTCTGTGCTAAAGCTCCCCGCCGACAAAACGGGCGCGTTCGCGGACGGATCCAACCCATAGATATAGACGTTGTTGAAATTTTTCAGCGAAGAAAACTTGTTTGTCAGAGTTCCGTTCGCGTCTGTCGCGGCGAGAGGGTCGGCCGGTTTCGGGCCGTTGTCGTTGCGCAGGGCGCCGACATAGAGGGAACCGGACTGCGTCCCTGTGCCGCCGAGAAGACTCATGCCCTCTATGCCTTTGAGATTGCCGGAGAGATAGACGGCATTGGGGTTGGTGGAGGAGGCGGAGCCGCCGCGAGATGCGACGACTTCCAAGGGACTGCCCGAAAAGTCACCGCCGGAAATGGCGACGTAATTATTGCTCATGACGGTCTTGTTACTAAGCGAAAACGCACCGTGTATGTAGCCGGCATATGTAACGTTGAAAACGCCTCCGGAAATGTTTACGCCGTTCCCGGTCATGGCGCTGACGCTGGAGCCGTAAGTGCCGTAAAGCTCCAGCAAGTTGAGCCGGCCGTAATTTCCGTCGGCGCCTGTGATCGTCACGGAGTTTCCGCTGGCTTCCGTACCCGCTATGATGTTGTAGGAGTCCGGAGAAGCGTAAAAATCGGCGGCGTGAACATATAAGCTCGAGAGATACGGTCCGGTCAGCGTCATCTTCGAGTCGGTCAGCTTCACGCTGTTTCCCTTCAACAGGGTGTTTTCGGGCGCCGTTCTGCCGCTGAATTCGGCGCCGTAAATCATGACGTCATTGTACCGGGCGTCCATCACGCTTCCCGAGATATCTACCCTGCTGTTGATGATGCTGCCCTGCTCGCAGAGAGCGCCCCCAATTTTTATTCTGACGTTCGTATTGACGTCCTTGGAGGAAAACGCAGTATCCGAGATCGTGACGGAGCCGTTGTCCACGCCGACGACGCCGCTTTCGCCATATATTTCGCACGTCCTCGTTAAATTCATACTGGCGCCGGATATCGCCACGGAGTTGGTGCTGATGGCGACCGAGCTGGTGGACGGCGTCCCGCCGATGAGGGATTCGTAGGGAATCGCGCCATATATTTTGAGGTTGCCTCCGTCGATGGAGGCCCCCGTGACAGTGACGCCGTTCATCATCATGCTGCCGCCCGTCGCCGCTCCGACGAGAGTGAGGTCCCAGTTGCCGGAATTGAAAACGCTGCCGTTCGACAGGACGGTCTTGTAGTTCGTGTCGCCGGTGGGAGACATCTGCCCCAGGATTTTCGCGCCGATGCGATAGTCGTCGGCAAGGGTCCAGTTCCCGCCGACGGTCAGCGTGTGGTTGCCGCTCGCGGACGTCGCGGTCGCGCCCTCCGGCGCGTTTTCCGTCGAGGTTGCCGTGACCTCCGTCGCGGCCTCCGCCACGGGGGCGAGACCGCCCCCGACGCACCAAAGCGCTACCGCCGAAACGAGATGCCGCCATTGTTTCCCTGTAGGTCGCATCATGATTTCTCAATCCTTTCCGTTTTTCGGTTTCCGGTTTATGCTTCCTGTTCTTCTTGCGTTTCGGTCCCTGTCTCTTCTTCCTCGTCCTCGTCGTCGTTGTCGACGATGAATTCGCCCGGCGACGCGTTTTTCATGCCGTCGAAGTAGAAGGAGACCAGGTCGCCTCGGTTTGCGACGTCGAAGAATTTGAATCCGAAGTCCATCGGGAAGCGGAAATTCATGCCGTCGATGATTGCCGCTTCCGCCCGGTAGTAATTGTTCATCAGATGACGATGCTTGGCGGTGAACCGCGCTCCATGCCTCCAGTTCATCATCTTGCCAAAGGGCATGATCATACTGTAGGAGACGTCGCCGTCGTCGAGATTCGCGAAGTCGAGATCCCCGGCTTTGCTTGCGTACAGATTCACCGTCAGGGTGTTGCCGTTTTCGCCGAGCAGGACGCCATTCCCGAGCGGATGGGAGGCCACGCGCAAGTCGCCGGTGGAGCCGCCCTGCCCGTAAGCGTTGAACGTATGGAAGGCGTTGGCGTCGCTCAAAAGCGTCACGTTGCCGCCGGCGTAGGTATTTACGGTGCCGACGTACAGACCGCCCGCGTTCTGCTTGATATCGCGTCCTGCGGTCAGGTCTACGGCGCAGCCGTAACGGTGCCAGCCGTTCTCGTCCATGAGGTCGTAGTAGGAATAGATATTGCCGTTCAGCGACAGATCTCTCCCCGCCGAAAGGACGACGGTGGACGTCGTGGTGTCCGCGCCGGCGCCGCCCAAGAATCCCCATTCCTTCCGCAAATCCTTCCAGTTCCTGGAGCGCATAAAGGCGTTCACCGTGTCTGCAGACGGGATGGCGACGAGATTTCCCGCCAGCGCCGCGCGGATGATGTTGCCGTTGGCGTCCCGTTCCTCGGCGCAGCCCAGAGAGAGGTCGCCTTCGCTTTCGACCACGAGCTTCTGCGCGGCAATCAGTCCGTCGTTTTCTTCATATTCCGCGTTGGGTCTGCCGTGGATGACCATGGTCGGGTTGTCCAGCGTCCCCTTGACGCCGGAAAGATGCATATATTTGTATTGGTCGGAGTACAGACCCACCGGCGCGCCGTTGGCCAGCACGCGCACGCCTTCGGACTGGGTGCCGATCGTGCCGTTTGCGCCCGTCGTGAAGAGCGTCAGATGCTCGCCCGCGTTCACATAGGCGACAGGGTCCGCTTTCCCGCTCATCACGATGGAATTCAGGCCGCCAAGGTACACATTCTTCGGCGAATAGACCGCGCCGAGTTGCAGCGTGTTGCGATCCCCGTAAGCGACGGGAAGCTCGTTGCCGTCGTAATAATTCTTGATGGTGATGTCGTCCTCGGCGCGGGCCGTCAGCATGCCGGAGAGCGCCGTGTGGAAGCCGTCGAACCCGTCGATTTTTCCCGTGCCGCCCTCGATGATCAGATCCCGGCCGATGATATCGAATTTCTTCGACGCATCTGCCGCGTCAAACTTGTTCGTCGCCGTGACGCCCATCTTCCCGAGCAGGCGGACGTCGCCGTCGCCCTTTGTGACGATCTGGTCGATGGTCAGCGCCGTCGCGGCCTCGCTCTCCGACTTGCCGCGAGCGGCGATATAGATGCCGTAGTCGCCGGCGGTGGCGCCGTCCTTCACGGTGATCGAGTCGGCATAGAGCAGCGCCCCCTCGGTCCCGAGGGAGTTCTTGCGGCCGTAGACGCCAACAGGCGCGCTCTTTTGGATGTCGAAGCTCACGATTTTCCCGTTGGCGTCCCGGTTCACCGTGATGTCGGCGTCGTTGGCGCTGTTGAGGTCTTTCAGGTAGTCGACGTTCGTCTTGCCGTTGTCGTCCACATAGCCCGGCTTCAGCCAGGAGAGATTGATGGTCTCCTGCTCGGCACCCACCGTGCCGATGCCTCTGGCGCTCTTCAACGTGATATTGTCGCCGACGATATTTGCGAGCTTGCCGTTGTTGTCCGTCGAGCCCGTGGTCTTGTTCACGATGGAATCGCGTAGCGCGTAGATCATCATGTCTTTCGTCCACGGCGCGGCGGAGATGTTCAGGATCTTCGCGTACTGCGAAGAAGCGTCCGTCTTCTGTGCCGCGAGGAAGTCGTCCACGCTGGCGTAACCGCTGAATTTCGCATCGAGACGCTTGTACGCCTGATAGTTCGGATCCTGCTCGTTCTGGTTCGCGGCGTCGGAGTAGTATTTCTTCTGCGTATCGTACAGAGTCCATGCTTTCTTCACAGAGTCCTCGTAATTTACTGCGGCCTGCTGGGAAAGTTTCGTGTTGGTGCCGACGTAGTCCGCCGAGACCTCGCTGTCGGCGATGGCGCCGGCGTCGGCCCAGCGCCTGACCTTCGTGGTGAGATCGTCCCCCGTGGGAGCGACGTCTGCGGACGGCGTCGCGTCGAGGATCATCCCGTCCCATGCCGTCAGCGAGACGTCGCCGCCGGCGGACTCGATGCGCCCGACCCGGAGGTCGCCCTTCTGCTGGAGCGCGTTGACGTCGCCCTGGGCGCTGATATTGACGCTGGCGGTCATCGGGTCGTCGCCCGTCGGGGTCTGTCCGCCCTGCACGATCAGCGCCCTGTCCGCCGCGCCGACGGCGCCTCCCGCCGTAAGGTCGATGCGGCTGCCCTTGACGCCGTAGCTGTCCGCGGCGCCGTCCATGACGATGCTCCCCTCCGACGAGAGGCTGACGTCCTTCGCGCCATAGCTGTCCGTCGTGAGGCTTTGTCCGACGCCCGCCGCCAGGTTCCTGACCGATACGTCCGCGCCGTGGGTCGTGACGGAGACGTCGCCGTTCTCGGATACGGCGGAAAGCGTGATCGGTTTCTCGTCGACCGTCGCCATCGCCGTGAGGTTCGTCAGGCTGACGTTGTCCTTCGCGTAAAGCGAGACGTTGTTGCCCTTGATGGCGGAACCGTCCGTCTGGATAATCGAACCGCCCGTCGATTTCACGCTGAAGGTCGCGTCGGCGCTGTTATTCCTGACTTCGCCCGTGAGGGTGACGCTGCCGCCGCTCTTGATATCGATACTGCCGGCGTCCTTGCCGATGAAGGCGATGGAAATCGGATTGTCGGCGAGGAGGCTGTGGACATAAATTTGCTTCGAGCCCGTCGTCTCGGTCCAGGTGTCGATGTAATGCTTGTTCATGAAGTGCCACTCTTCCGTCGTGGATACGGCGGATTTGATTGGCGGATCATTTTGGATCACGTTGTCGCCGACTACACGATAGGCCTTCGTGCGGTCAAAGCTGCTGTCGGTGACCGTGTAGGCGTCCGGGTCCAGGTCGTCGCCTGTGTATTTTACTGGGTTGCTTCTTACGGTGTTTTCATCATAATCATCTGTAGGAAAGGCGAAATTGAGGAATTCCTTGTGGTCGTTCGTGCAGGTTACGACCGTAGTCGTCTGTGTGCCGTCCGTCCAGCTGTAGATGGCGTTATCCGCCGGCTTATAGGTCTGCTCTTTACCGTTCGCCGAGGTGAATACCGTTTCCTCAGGTTGCGTGCTGTTCTTGAGCGAATCCACGATCTTGACGTAGCCCTTAACGTCGTTATTGAGAATCCTGCCCAGCTTGAGAGCCGTATCGCTCTGGTTGTCGATGATGATATCGGCGCCGCCGTTGGCCGCCACGATACGGGCGTTGCCGTTGGGATCCGTGTTCACGATGCGGCCGATCAGCGTGATGTTGCCGCCTTGATTTATGATATCCTCCTTGGTGACGAGCGTATTGGTGTCCGGGTCGTAGTAAATCCCGACCGTCTTCGCGTATTCCGTCAGCTTGCCGTTGGAGTCGTAAACGGCCGATTTGCCGTCGGCGCTGACTTGGTACATGGTCTTGCCGTTGATCGTCACGGCGGAATCCGACGAATTGTTCTTCGCCTTTTCCTTCGCTGCGTTCACCGCATCCTGCGTGACTGTGGCGGTGAAAGTCCCATAACCGCTCTGGAGAAGGCCGTTCACATTGATGTCCGAGGCCCAGATCATGACGCTGCCGCCCATGACAGAGGGGGTCAGTGTGGGGGAGGGATGTTTCTTCTCCATATCGTCCCAGGTATAGTAGGCATCCTTGTGGTCCGCCGTCGTGCCGGTATTGAAATTCTGCAAGCCGGCGCCATATTTGAAGGAGGCGTCATTGCCATAGATTTCTTTCGGATCGTAGCCGATATTGTGAGCTTTCGACTCATATCCGGTGGAAAAGCTTCCCGCCGCGTCGACGGACACCGTCGCGCCGTAGATGCCGGCAGGGTGTTCCTCCGAGGAATTGACGACGATGCTGCCGGACTTGTTCGTGATATTCACTGTGCCGTTCGCCGCGTTGATCTCGCCGTCGATCTCCACCGTGGAGACGGCCGCATAGACGCCGTTGACAGGATTTCCGGCGTCGTCCGTGGTTGTATAGTTGACGTCGCCTTTCGTGTTCTCGTTGTAAACGGTGATCTTCGCGTTCGAACCCAGCTTGTCGACGGTAACGTCGCTAAAGGCCGCCGTCCCGGAAAGATTCTTCGCGTTGATGGAATCGTTCGCCTTGTCCGTGGGGAGCGACGCGCCGTTGAAGAAGATGCTGCCGCCGTTCTCTTCTGTCCTTACGTCGTGCAGCTTCAGGTACGCGTTCGAGGTGTTGGTGATGTTTACCTCCGGCGAGCCGTTCGCCGTCAGGCTGCCGCCGCCGGTCAGGTTGTCGCTCGTCACGCGGATATTGCCGCCGCTGGCGACCAGCTCGTCGGGCAGCTCGACATAGACCACCTGGTAGCCTTTCTGGTCTTTTTCTCCGGTCATGGGGACTTTCGCAGTGGTACCGTCACGTGCATCTGTCACATCCGACATCATGCCGAGGGCATCCATCTGTGCCTCTACTACGGCGAGCTCCGCCTGGTAGCCGGTGTAAGCCGCGAGGTCCTGGCCGCTCAGGTCCTTGCCCTGGTATTGACCGATGAGATCGTTCAGTTCTTTCCAGCGATCGTACAGCGCGTTGCCGTAATCGAAGGTTCCCGTCTTGACCTGTCCCTGAAGGTTGTCCAAAGTTTTACCGTTGGAGTCCTTGATGGTTATCGTGTAGCTGCCGTTATTCGATGTGCCGGCGATGGTCGCACCGGTGGGCACCATTTGTCCGTCGATGTTGACATAGAGCCCGTACCGTTTGCCGGCGAGCAGGCTGCCGTCGACCTGCACGAAGTTGTCCTTCGTCTGCCCGTAGTCGATGACGCCGTCTACGCTGCTGAGGATATCGGCTTCGCTGGTCGAGCCCCATTTCCATGCCTTCGTCTCCGTCTTGATGTTTTCCTGGCCGTTGTTCGCGAGCAGGTTGATATCCCGGGCGGCTTCCAGCGAAGCCGTCTTGGCGATCTGAACCTGGCTCTTCTCGGTCACTGTGTTTGTGACGTCGGGGCTTGCACTGGGGATGGCCGAATAATTGTACGCTTCGGCGATAAGCCAGTTCGTGAGGTTCGACAAATTGCCGGCGGCGTCCGCCCCGGCGTAAACGCTGATATCCTTGGCGCTGTCCAGAGCTCCGGCCACATCGACTTTATTTGTCCGATCCATGGTAAACGAGGTATCCGCGTTCGTGACAAAGGAGAGAAAGCCCGAGGTCACGGCCTGCGCGCCGGACTTCATATTATAATTGTCGTGAGCCGCGAGCGTGACGCCGCCGGTCCCGAAGACGCCTTCATTGACGAATCTTGCGCCTTCGCCGACGCTGATCGTGTTCGCGGTCGTGACGTACGTGCGAACCTGCGTGTTGCCGGACTCGATGACGCCGCTGGCCACGCCGTAAGCGGTATTGTTCAGGAGGACGTTGCTGTATGCGTCGTAGGTCTGCGCACCGGTCGTCGTGAACTTCGCGTTCTTGCCGATGGAAAGCGCGGAGTTGGTTTTCGTGTCCACGTAGCTGTCGACGTTCTCGAAGCCCGCCAACGAGCCGGAAACGCCGCAGACGTTGTAGCAATACTTGTTGCTGCTGTCCTGATTGACGCTGACGGTGTTTTTCGCCAGGAAATCCAACGTATTCGCGCCTTGTATCGTCGTGCTGTCCGCCGCCGCCGCCGTCGCGGTTCCGTTCATCATCATCTTGCCTTCCACGGCCGTGACATTGAGGGCTCCGCCGGAGCCGGAGAGTGCCTGATAGTCCGTGGCGTTGTTTTGCAACGCGGTGACCGCTACATTCCCGCCGCCGATGTTCCATGCGCCGGAGAGCGTCGCGCTCGCGCTCCCGTCCATATTGACCCGCGCACAGGCGAGGTTGCCTGCTTCCATCACGCCGCCGCCGTTGCCGGAGGTATTGTTGTCCACATAGGCGTTGCCCGTCGCCGAGAGCGAAAGGCTCTTCACGTTTCCGCCTTCGGCCCTGGCCTCGGCGACGTCCGGGATGTCTTTTTCTTTGCCGTCTTCGTCCTTCGTCGTCATATGCGCCGCCTTGCCTTCGATGCCGGCGCAGGCCAGTTCAAGGAGCCCGACATTGGCGTTCAAGATGTTGATCTTCTTGTTGACGTTGTTTTCCGCACTGACGGTCAGCGCGGTTCCTTTGTCGCCGCCGCCGGCTCCGAAATAATTCTGGCTCTTGATATTCGCGGAGGAAGTCGCGGAGGAGGTCGCATAGGCGTGGTCGCCCACGACGTTGAGATCCCCACCGGCGGCGAGCGCGACGCTGACAACGCTGACGTTGGCCGTCGTCTTCGAAGTGTCGCCGACCTTCGAGGAGAAGGACAGGGTATCGGCGTAGAATTTGTTGTTCGCATCGGCCGTCACCGCCGCGCCGGAGGAAAGCGTAACCTCGCCATAGGAAACGAGCCCAGGAACCAGGCCGCAGCCGTCCTGGTCGATATCGACGGAGAGCGTCGGGGCGTTCGTCGCCGAGAAGGAGGCGTCCTTCGCCTTGAATGTGTTTCCGCTGCCCGAGATCGTGACAAAAGAGGTGCCCGTATCGTTGGCCAACGTCCTGTTGTATGTCACGCCGGCTCCCGCCGTGTACGCGCCGGAAATGCTCTGGGCGTCGACGGCGTTCTGCTTCGCCGCGGAAACGGTCAATGTCCCGGAGGTCCCGGCGTCCACCGTGTTCGTCCCGGAGAAGGAGACGCCCGTGGCGCCGACGTTCTCTGCCTTGGTGTAGAGACCGCTGACGGTCCCAATGCCGAAGGACATGCTGACGGACTCGGCCTTGATGCGCGCGGTATCTTCCGCCGCAATACCGAGATTGCCGTTGTTGGAGGAAATGCTGCTGTCCTTGACCGTGACCTCCGTATTGCCCTCGGTTTTCGCGACGCTTTCCAGCGCCGACAGCGCGACGCCGCCTGCGCTGCCGGTGAAGCTCACCGTGTGCATTCCGTCGCCGTCTGAGCCGTCATCGTTCTTGACGTTCTGCGCCGCCGCCTTGATGTCGACGCTTCCGCCGGAAAGGGTTGCGCCGTCAAGGGAGACGTCGTTGGCGCGCTTCGCCCGGACGTCTACCGCCGAGGCGGTGATTCCGGCGATGCCAAGTCCGCCGGCGTCGCCGTTGGCCATCATTTCGTTGGATTCCGTGACGCTGACGGTGAGGGCGCCTTTGGATGTTACCGTCGAGTTCTTAGTTGAGCTCCCTTTGCCGACACGGACATGGACGCCCTGTGTGACATTATTATTCTGGTTCGTGCCGTCTGTCGAGACGGTAAAGGACGTATCCGTATTCACCTGTGTCATTTGGTCGGCAGTGAGACCCTCGAAATCCGAGGCGTTCAGCGTTTCGGTTTTCGTCCCGTCGTTCAGGGCCTTGATTTTCGTCTTAAGGTCGTCGTTGTCCACCGCCGAATTGATATACTCGCCGAGATAGTTGACGGCGACGCCGGCGAAGGCGGAGCCGCTGATGGTGGCCACGCCCTGGGTGAAGTCGCGGGTCGTGGCGGCGGAGATTGTCAGATTCCCCGATTTTGCATCCAGGGCGCTGCCGTTCGTCACATCCGTGAAGACGGTGTCCGCGACGCTGTTGTAAAGCGTCGAGATGCCGAGGCTCGCGCCGAGTCCCGCGATGGCGGCGCTGCCGCCGTAGCTGTCGGTCTTGAGGTTGTTGTTCGCAGCGAGCGTGACGCTGCCCGCATTGATCGTCGCGTCGTCCGCCGTGACGCCTACGATATTGTTGAACTGATTGACGAAGACGGTACCCGCGCCGCCGAAGCCTTCGCCGGCGAAGCCGACGCTGGTTGCTACGGAACGGGCTTTCGTCCGGTTGTCGGCCGTAATCTTCGCCGCGCCGGAAGCGCCCGTGATAGAGGCGTCTGTTACGGAAGCGGTCGTTTCCGAGGACTGCTCGATGACCCCGGCGGCCAGACCCAGCCCTGCGCCGATACCGGTGGCCCCGCCTTGGAAATAGGCCATGCTCGCTTGCTGGAAGCTGTCGGCGGAAACTGTCGCGGCATTCGCGAAGGTCACGTCGGCGTTCTTTACGTTCGAGAAGGTCTTGCCGCTCAGACCGTCGTAAATCACGTTGAACGACGCGCTCGCGCCCTCGCCGGAAACCGCGCCTACGGCTGCAAGATTCCCAGTGCCCTTCTTCGAGACGGCTTCCACATTGAACTCGTCGGCATGGATCGCGGCTCTCTTCGTGGAGGATTCTCCCAGCACTTGGGCGGAGGTTTCACGTTCCAGGAGATTCGTGTTCTCGGTGGCGCCTATGCCCGCGTAAGCGGCGCCGGCAACGTTCAGCTCCACGACGCCGAGGTTCATGAAGTCCGCCGCCCGCACGGAAACGTCCTGCGTGGAGGCGGCAGAGGAGACGCCGCTGTTCACGCTGGTTTTTTCCATCAGCGCTGAGGTCTTGCCGCTGATGAAATTCTCGTTGAAGGTGCCGTCTAGGCCCGCTTTCGCGCCGATACCGGCCGAGACGATGTCCGAGGCGATGGCGTGGGTCGCCGAGGCATCCACCACGACGCCGTTCTTCGTCGAGCTGACGCGCTTGTCCGAAAGGGTGGGGTTGATATTTTCGACGATGCCGTCTCTTATATCGATCAAGGCGTCGTCGGGCACGTCGCTCTTGACCGTGACGCCGCCGTCATTGCCCTTTGCCGTGAGCGTGCTGTCCGAGACCGCGGCCTTCGTGTCGCCGGTGATCCTGTTGATATTGACGCTGACGCCGACGCCCGCGACGCCGCTGCCGCCGACGCTTCCCGCGTAGTTCGAAATCTCCTCGTCGCTCTGGGCTATGACGCCGATGCTGCCGTCCGCCGTGACATTGGAGCCGTCCATGGTCGTGTTGACATTGCTGCCGATATAATCGTAGGCAAAGGAGCCCGCAACCCCGAGGCCTTTGCCGGAAACGCTGACGCCCGCAGCGCTGGCGACGATGTCCGAATAGCCGACGCCCGAAAGCGACAGCGTTTTGAGATTTGCCGTCGTGTTGTCGAAATCGACGTTCGTATTGTGGTTGATCTGGCTGATGCTGAGAGCCGCGCCCGCGGAGATATAGCCGCCCGCTGGAGCGATGGAGGCCGCGAGGCCCGTGGTCCAGATTTTGTTCTTGCTGTCGGAGGACACCGTGACGACGGCGTCTTTACCGCCGGAGGAGGCGTCGATATTCGAGTTCTTGACCGAAGCTCCCGCGTCCTTCGCCAGCTCGGAGACCGCCGCTGCGCCTTGGAGATTCATCGGGTCCTTGGAGATGGAGATGCCCGCGCCAGCCGCCGTCGTGCCGAGCGAACCCTGATCCTCGGTCTTGACGTCGATGGTCGCGCCGCTCACCGTCGTGACGTCGGCATAGTTGATCTCGGCCCGGAGTTTTTCCCCGGCCTTTTCGGAATTCATGCTGTTGCCGCCGATGTCGGCGTAGGCGATGGAGACGCCCACCGCGCCGAAGCTGCCGTTGGAAACGGTCGCCTCTCCGCCCGTCGTCACCTTCGTGGCGCTGTCTTTAGCCGAGACGTTGACAGTCTTCGCGTTCGTGATGGTCGTCCTGGTCTTGTTGGCGTCGCTGTCGTCGCCGATCTTCGTTTCGGCGCTGCTGTCGCCGGTGGTGACGGCGATCGTGCCCGCAAGCGCCCCCGTCTTCGTGGAGACGGATGCGCCGAGCCCCAGCGCGAAGTCGAATTCATGGTTCTGCGTCTCAAGGTTCAAGGCCAATCCGTTCGAGCCCTTCGCGATATAGGAGCCGCCCTTGAGATAGACGCCCGAGGCGTTGTCGAGGTCGTTGAAGGAGAAGTTGAGACCCGCCGCAGCGCCTTTGCCGACCGAAGTCTCGCCCGTGACATTGACGATCCGCGATTCGTTCAGCGTCTTGCCTTCGACGCTGTCCGCCGTGATCTTCGTGTTGTTCTCGAAATTGACCTTGTTCGTGTTCTTGATATCGTTCCAAGAGACGGCGCCCGCGCCGCCGAAGATGGTGCCGCCCATGCTGGCGCCGAGGCCCAAGGAGGCGATGGTGGTCTGGTCCGTCGTCTGGGCGCGCAAAGAAGACGCCGTGATCGTCGAATTGTTGACCTCGGCGGTCATGTCGTTCTTTGATGCGTTGTAGGTGATCGCGATCCCTGTGCCGCCGCCCGCGCTCTTGTCTCCCGAACCGTATGTGAATTCCCCGGCAAAGGCGCCGCCGATGACGACGCCGCCCTTCGGGTCCTTCGCGTTCTCCTTCGCGTTCGCGCCGAAGAAGCTCGTGCCCGACGGGTCGACGGACCGATCCGTCAGATATTTGTTGTACTGATTTGTGCCCAGGGTGTCGTTGGCCTCGACAGCGACGTTCGTCGCCGTGACCGTCGCGCCGTCCATGAAGGCGTTCGTCGTGTTGTCGGTGTCGTTGTAAGCCACGGCGCCGCTGAAGCCCAAGGATAGGCCCGTTTGGGAGGAGGTATAGTCGGCGGCCACGGCCACGCCTACTTGATTGACGGACTTCACCGCGTCGACGCCGAAACTTCCAAGTTTGTCGTAGCTGCCGCGGATTACGCCGCTTTGCACGTCGTTCCGCACGCGGTTTGCCGCCGCCGAGCCGCCCATGCCGAGAGAGATCTCGCTGTTGCCAGTGGCAACGGCAGCCGAGACGCCGCCCGCGATCTGGATGTCGGCGTCCAGCGCCTTGTTCTCGATACTCGTATTGTTGTTCCCCGTGACAGTATCGCCGATCATCAGCGCATGGACGTTGCTGTCCGACATATTGTACGAGAGCGAGGCGGCGGCGCTCCCCGATACGGTAGTCGTAGGGGCTTTCGTCAGCCCGACGCCCAGCGCCACGGCGACGTCCGCGCCGGACTTCTCAGCGCTGTTTGTGACGCTTCCCGCATTCGTGATATTCGTATTCCGAAGAATCGCGTCTACACCTCGGGACGAAGAGTTGAGCGCCAGCGCGCCGCCGATGGAACCATCGCCCGTCGTCGCATTCGCATCCGATCCGTGCCAATTCAGTGCGGCGGCTCCGGCCCAGGCGCCCTTGAACAGGAAATCGTCGGCGTCCAGCGAGACGTTCTTCGCGTTCGCGTCGACATTGTCCACGATGGCCGCAGTCTCGCCGTCGCCGAGGTTGATCGCGACGCTGCCCGCGCCGCCGATCTGGATCATGGCCGAGGCTTCCTGCTCGGTCGCGGTGCTCAGCTTGCCGTTGTCTTGGGTATTTGCCTTTGACACGCCCTCGTTTGCCTTGTCCGTCGCAAATTTCTCATTGAGTTTCCCTCTGATCTTGCCGCCGATCATCTTCGAGACCTTGTCCATCGGCCAGTTCGCCGCCTGCGGCAAATAGTTGACGAAGGTCTCCGCCTTGCCGACATACTTATTGAAGGCGTCCACCGCCGGATGGGAATCGGAAATGTTCGTTCCCTCGATGGCGACGCTGTTGATGACGCCGTCGGTATTGGCCGTCGCCGAGAAATCGCCTCCGGCCGTGATCTTGCCGCGGGTCGCGCCATCCGCCGTCTTTGCGCCGATGTTCGTATAGCCTACCGCAGCGTTGGAGACTTCGCCGTTCGCGTCCATGCTCCCCGTCAATGCCTCGTTCGCCAGCTTGTGGGCGAGCTGCACGCCGTCGGAGATCGTCCGCGCGGCGTCTTCTTCCGAAGCCTTCTGCGCAGCCAGCGCCTCGTCCTCCCGCGCCGCGATCTCGGCGCGGCGGGAATCTGCGTCCAGCTTTCCGGCCTTGATGTCGGCGTCTACCGCGTCTTCGATTTCTTTTTTCTGGGAGTCGGTCAGCGAAGGAGCGGCTACGATCGCCACATCCTTGCCGTTGTCGCTGACGATGGCGTAGTTGTTCACGTCGTAAGCCACGCTGACGAGGCTGGCGCCGACGGCGGCGTAAGTCTGCTTGCCGCCCAGGGTCACGCCACCCGCGATGCCCGTGATGGTCGTATCGTTGTCCGCGTAAATCTTTGCATTCTCGGACGCCGTGATTTTCGCCTCGTCGTCCACCGAGACGACGCTGTCCGACGCGCCCGCGATCACGCCGATCATGCCGTTGAGCTCGGCCTTGCCCTGGGCGTCGCCCGCGCCGTAGACGACGTCGGTCTGGATCATCTCATTGTCGGCGTTGAGGTTGACATTCTTGCCGGAAACGTTTGTGCTCTTGCCGAGCATCAGGAGACTCGAGCCGGAGACGTCCTGCACGGCGAGGGTGGCCCCGACGCCGGAGCCGAGGGACTGGTTCGTAGTGCCGAACTTTCCGCCGTTTCCTGCCATCGTCTGGGTTCTGGTCTTGGTCGCCGCGCCGAGGTTCACGTCGCTCCCGTTTGCGCTGATCGTCACGCCTTCGTCTGCGATGACAGTGGCGCGGTTCTTCAGGATGTCGATGGTTGCCGCGCCCGTGACGTCGAGCTGGGAGCCGCTCGTCACGTTGGAATGGGCCTGCGTGCGCACATAGTAGTTCATGAAAGTGGCGGGATCCAGCAGCGTGAGCGTCGCGTTGTAGGCTTTCTTCACGTCCCTGTAAAGATCCGTCGTGGTGTCAAGTTCCTTCATCAGATTCATGAAGAGATCCTCTGCGTCGTACACCACGTCCATGAAAGTCTCCCAGGAGGTTTGGTCGCCCGCGGCCACAAGAGCCGTGATTTCTTTCGAGAGGTCGTCGATGGTCTTTGCCAGATTATCGTCGCCGGCAGCCTTCGCTTCGTCATAAACGGTCGTCCACTTGCTCTCGGTGAAAGCCCACCATGCCTTGATGGGGACGTAAGACATTTCCGTATTCGCGGTTATATCGACTTTGCCTTGCGCAGAGCCGGAGGTCACCTTGGCGTTCTTGCCCAGCGTCACAGTAGCGTCGTTTTCCACGCTGTCGCCCACGACTGCCGCCGCGACCATGGATTTCGCGTTTTGCGATAGCTTCTGGCTGTTCAGCTCGCCGATGGCGGCGAAATTCATATAATCGGTAAATGTGTGGGCGGCGATGTTCGCGGCACCGTCGGCCGTAACAGCGACGTCCCGGGCGACGCTAACCGACGAGGTGTTGTGCTGGGTGGTGACGCCGAGGCTCACGCCGGCCTTGAAATAATCGCCATTGAGAACGGTCTGCGCTAAGGCGTTCGCCGTGTCGTTCTTGTCTACGTCCGCGGTGCGCCAGCTCGCCAGCTTTCCGCTGGCGTCGGTAATCTTGAGCTTGTCCTGCACCAGTTTCGTCAGAGGATTCAGCAGCGAATCCAGCATGCCCGGCGTGGGCTTGCCGTCCTTCGCGATGAAAAAGGGATTCTTCAACGACGGGTCGGGCTCGCCGATCGTGCTGGACGCGGAAAGCGCGTTCCGCCCGATATGATTGTCCGCCGTTGCGCTCACATTGCGTGCCGTAATGGGCTTTTCGATATTGACCGAAGCGTTGGAATCGTTGTCCAGATAGGCGACTGCGCCGGAAGCCGTACTGCCATCGGGCGCGACAGCGGCAGCCTTCGTGTCGATAGTGGTGACCGCCGTGGCGGCGGCGACGAAATCATCCTTGGCAGTGTCGTTCATGATATTGATGGGCTTATCGGACTTCGTCAGATTCACCGACGCGTTGGTATCGGCTTTTTCCGCTACGACCGCCGCGTAAGCGATCGACGGGTTGACGCCGGGCGCCACCCGCGTAGCCGCTCGTGCAGACGTGACCGCCGTCGTCGTAGCAGTGGCGGTCAGCGTCATCCTGTGGTCTTTCGCCGGATCCTCTGCAGTGGTGTATTTGGACAGATCGACGGTGCTGTTCAACGAACCCGCCACGTTCACCTCGGCGTCGTTCTTGAGCAGCACCACGTCGAGAGCCGTCGTCGGCAGGAAGCCGCCCGTGAGGTTCGCGGTCTCCGTGCCGGGCGTATTTGTAGTGAGCAGGACCTTGATATCGCTGCGCGCGTTCAGCGTCAGTGCATCGCCGCTCGTGATGGAGCCGCTCTCACCGACGTTCACGGCGGCCTTGCCGGTCTTGTCTACCCAGTCGGCGTTCATCGTGAGGCCGGTGCCGCCAAGGATCTGGTCCAGGATCCCTGTCTGGGACAGCACGTTCAGGATCTCGCCCTCCTGGAACTCGGTCTTGGCAGTGGCGTCGAGCTTCACGATGCCGTCGCCTTCGATCTTGCCATCCATATTGATGACGGCGGACATATCCGTCATCTTGTTCGGGATCCAGATGGTGGCCGCCGTCTCGCTCACAGCATTCGAGAGGATATTGTCGTCGGCCAGGTGCTCGGCATGGGCGGTCAGCAGGATATCTCCGGTCTTGTCATCTGTGGTCGCGGTCATGCCGACGCCGGTAAGGGTCGTATTCACTAGTCCCGAAAAGTCAGTGGCGCGGTTCGATTTCAGCTCTGCCCCCGACTTGATGTCGATATTCGTCGCGCCCAGCAGGATGCCGCTGCGGGCGTTGATTTTCCCTTCCACTTTGATGTGGGGGTCGTCCGAGGAATCCTGGTGGTCGCTGCCGGTGGCGAACTCGTTGATGTCTCTGAGATCGTCCGCATTAAAGTCCCGCGACCAGTCGCCGCTCTCGAATTGCCCCCAGAGGTGTTTGAACTTGCCCAAACCGCCGCCCGTGGGCACGATGAGATCCACTCTGCCCGCGTTGATGACGCCGGTCGGCCCGATAGCGATGCCGTTCGGCGACAGGAAAAAGATCTCGCCGCCGACGCGGTTGTCCTTGATGGCGTTCACCGTGCCGTTGATGTCGATGCCGTTCTGCACGAGATTCACCAGGTGGCTGCCGTCGCCGGTCCCGCCGAACTTATGGAAATACATATTCGCGATCTCGTTTTGCGACAGCGTGAAATCCGTGTAGCGGCTGACGGCGATCCCGTCCTTGACGTCCTGGGCGTAAAGCTCATGGACGGTCCCGGTCCCACCAATCGCGGTTCCATTGGCGTCCGTAATCGTCGAAGCGGACGCGATTGGCGAGAGCGGCGTGAAGAAGAGCCCCGCCGTCGCAGTCGCCAGCGCCGTTCCGCGCCGGATATACTTCTTATAACGATTCAGCAAATAGCCCATGATGAAATCCTCCTTGCAACTTGTGATTCCTTAAAAGTTCGCGGTAATCAGGAAATGAAGCCGCGCGGCGTCCTGTTTTTCCTGGGCGACCCAGCGCTGCAGCGGCATGCCCAGTACGAGGCTCGTCGACACGTCCTTGAAGCTTGCCATGACGCCCACGCCCGTTGAAATCAGCATATCCGCGTCGCTTTGCACGTCCCTTCCGTAAACTTTGCCGTAGTCGAGGAAGGCGAGCGCCCGCACGTTCCGGTCCGGCGTCAGCGGCACCTGGTACTCCAGGCTTGCCGTGAAGCCGTCGTCGCCGCGCAGCAGGCTTTCCTCATAGCCCCGGACGGTGGACACGCCGCCGATGTAAAAGGTGTCGACGCCCGCCAGCGCGCTGGAATTGGTGAGCTGGCCGTCAAAACGCGCCATCAGGGTTTGCCCCGCTTTGTACTGTTTCTGGTAAATGGCGTCAAGGCGCCAGTTCCAGGTCTCGAAGGATTCGCCGTCCCTGTCCTTGGGGAAGGTACGCGCCAGCGAATGTTTATGGAAGAGCACATAGGAATCCCCGTAATGCGTGAAGGAGACGTACGGGGAGACCTGCGTCGTATGGTCGTTGATCCAATGCGTGTTCGCCGGTCCAAAAGTCGTCTCCGAATGTTGCCGTATCAGCTGCAGCCCAAACTCGAACCTTCGGTTCGCATCCACGAGATAAGGGTTACGGAGCGCCATGCTGAAAGCGTAGGCTTTGCCCTCCACGCCGATAGGGTGAAGCAGGCCGTCGGTGATGCGGGTCTGGTTTCCGCTGTAGTCAATGCTGAGCTTCATGCCGTGGCGGTTCAGCGGGAACGTATAGCCGAGGCCCCAGATGTCCGTCCCCTGGCTTCGCTGGTAGTTCGCCTGCAGGCTGTCGCGAAACCCGGAGACGCTCTTGTTGAGGTAGAAAAGACCTTCGCGCCAGCGGCCGCTGGTCTCGTAGCCGTTGTTGTCCACGAACAGCGTCACGTTCTCGTTCTTGAGCGGCTCATAGACGAGGATTTCGTAATCTGTCGTTCCCTCTTCCTTTCCGGCACGCATCACTATTCGAAGCTGCGCGTCGTGGGAGCCGTTGAAATGCTGCAACTCCCGCGTGAGCTTGTCGGTGTTCGCGATAGTTCCCTGCGTCACGGTAAAATTCTCTTTGACATATTTCTCCTTCGTGTGCGCGTTGCCGTGTACGGAGATGTCGCCCGTCTTTCCCTCTACGAGCCGGATCGTGACTTCTCCTTCGTGGATTCGCTGGGGCGGCAGGAACGCCCGGCAGGTCATGAAGCCCTTTTTCTCGTACAGCGCGTTGATTTTCTCGACAAGGTCGTAAAGATCTTTCAGTGAGACGGTGCGGCCGATATAGTCGGCGGCAAGACCGTCCAGTTCCTCGCGGGTCAGTATTTCGGACTGGTCCATACGCACGTTTTGCAGTGTAAAGGTGACGGCTTCCGCCTGCGCGTCGTTCTGTTCTTTCTCCTGCTCCACTTTCGCGTTGCGGGCCTCCTGGTCCTCCTGGATCTCCTGGGCGATGCGCTCTCGCTCGATCGCCTCCCGGGCACGATTCAACGCCGCTCCGGCGGTGTCGAGGGGGGCCGCTCCCGCGCAGGACGGGAAGACAGTCAGCGCGGCAGCCAGCGAAAGCGCCAGCGGGGAAAATTTAGTACGGCATGGCTTTACGGCCATTAAACTTCACTCCTTAGAAAATGAAATGATCTTTTACGTATTATTTCCATAATATATACTATATCAAATGATTAATGCGTCGGAAATACTTTTGTATATTTCCCGTCAGCCGGATGGGGGAATATAAGGGAAACACACGGCACCAATAGCATCTTTGTTTTATCAGGTTGCGTTCGTTTGCTTCACGGAAATGGCCGAAGCCTCAGAACAACCATGAGATACTTATACCGCCCATGACACCCTGCTTCTTTCCGGCGAAGCCGGAGAGGTTCAGGTCGAGGCTCCACGGCGTATTTTCGGGCGTCACTTTCGCGCCGATCTCCGCGCGGAAGCTGCCGCCGCTGGTATCGGTGCCGCGGATCGGCACGTTGCCGACGCCGTTGCTGACCGAGCCGCTTGCCTTGCCGTCGAACTCGTGCTCATAGGAGAGGCCGCCGTAGAAGTTCCACTTCTCGCGCTTCATCGTGTAGCGCGCGCCGACGCGCAGCACCTGGCTCGTCAGCGCGTCGAGGTCATAGTGCGTGTCCGCGTCGAAGGATATGCTGTTCCGGCGGTTGAAGAAGTATTTGCCGTAGACGTCGACGCTGTCGCCGTTCGCGAGCGCAATCTCCCGGCCCACGCCGATATGCGCGCCCCAGTACGGCGCGTCGGTCTCGTAGTTGTGGGGATTTCCGGCCGGGTCGAGCATGACGTTTCTCGTCTCGCCGTGCACCGTGCCCGCCCGGAGGCTGCCCTCGACATAGAGACCGTGCTTCGCGGTCCATTTCGCGAGCAGGCCGCCGCCGGTATAGCGTACCGAGCCGTCGCCCCGCAGGTCGCCGTTGTGCGTGGTGTAGTTGCCTGTGCCGTATTCGAAGAACGCGCCGTACTCGAAGGCGGATTTTTCCTTCTCGTTCTTGTGCCCGAGGGCGAGGATCGCGTTCCAGGCGCGGATGTCGATATGGCTGCCCGTCTCCTGCCGGATGGAGCCGCCGCCCATCTGCGCGTAAGTCGAGACCCCGTCGGCGCCGATGTTCGCCGCGTCGGCCAGTCCCTCGGCGGCGGCGCCGATGAATTCGTTGCCGACGGATAGGGTCGCCATGCCTGCGCCCGCGCCCATCAGGGTGCTGTGCGTCTCCTCCGACGCCTCGACGGTCTTGACGGTGAACACGAGGTCGCTGCCTTTCAGCTCCGCGCTGCCTTCGCCCGCCAGCGTCGTTCCAGCTTTGTAGCGCGTACCGGTGACGTCGCCGATGCTCGTGCCGAAGTCCGAGACGAGTCTCGTCTGCGCGCCTTCGTCCAGGGAGGAGATGTTCGTGAAGCGGATATTCGTGGTGTCCACTGCCGTCCCATCGAAAGAAACGTTTTGGGGACGCGTCGTCAGCGGGCTTTCCCCGGTCCATTGCACGTCGCCGAAGGTCAGCTTCGAGGCCTGATTTGCCGTGGCAGTGTAGGTGACGAGGCCGCTCTGCGATTGGAGATTGCCGGAGATCACGCCCGCGAGGTTTACGCCCGTGGCGGGCGTATCGCTGTATGCGATATTTACTTCCTTCGCCATGTCCTTCAGCGTAGTGTTGGCGGTCAGGAGCGTCATGGATTCTTTTGCCGCGATTCCCATGGGGTTCGCGATGGAGAATGACGATGTGTCGATATCGTTGACGCCTTCGTAGTTGATAGCGTCGATATTCGCGTTGGGACGAAGAGAACCGCCGTTCTCCCACGAAATCTCGCCGAGGGAAATGTTGTTCACATATACGGTGGAGGCGTCGAAAACGAGATCGTTGGCCTCGTTGAGCCTGACACCGCGGGCCCATGAGCCGGAGAGTGTGACGCCGTTCTTTTCGCTGGAGAAATCGGTTTGCTTCCCGTAGGCGTTTTCGCCGGTGATATTCGCGCCGACCAAAGCCCCGTTCGTCGCGGTCAGGATGGTCGTAACCTTGCCCGCCAGATCCTCCGGGCGAAGTGTGAGTACGTCGGTATTCACGGTGACAGCCGACGAGCCTTTCATCCAGCCCGCGGGGACGTCGGGAACCGTGTCGGAAGCGGGGTTCCATGCCCGGAGGTCAACGCCGTCCAGAGTCATGCCGGTCGCCTGATAGACAAGCTGCTTGTCCGCCGCCGATACTTTGCCCGTCAGCGTGCCGACGAGGGCCGCGCCGTTGGCCGCAAGATAGCCGACGCTCTGTTGGTGGTCGGCGTTTATGACGGTCGTCGTGTCCGCTGCAAGATTTGTCGCGCCGGACAGCAGCGTCGTTTTGCTCTGGGAGGAGAGGGCGGCCTTCTGGTCGTCGGTGAAGGTGAAGCGGAGTCCCCCGGCGTCCGCCTTTGCGTACAGGAAGTCATAGCCGTCCTTTGTTTCGACGGTACGGCCCGCGTCCCATGATACGGCGCCGAGAGAAATATCCGCGACGTTCTTTTCGGTTGTCTTATAGACGAGATGGTTCAGCTGTTCGCCGCCGACGGCGACGCCCTTCGACTGCGTGCCCGCGAACGCGACGCCGGCGTCTTCGTCGTTGAAGCTGTGAGCTTTGAACGCGATGGCGTCGTCAATCTGCGCGCCCGAGAAATAATTCTTCGTATCCGTGGTGAGAATGTTGCGGAAAGTGCCGGGGACGAGTCCGGTCGGCTCCGTGAAGTTGCCCGTCACGGCGACGCCTTTTGCGTTCGCCGTCCAGGTGGCCGGGACGGCGGCTTTTTCACCGTTCCACCCCGAGAGATCTACGCCGTCCAGCGTGATGCTGTTCGCCGTATATCGGACGGAATTTTCCGCCGTCGAGACGACGCCGGAGAGCGTCGCCGAGAGCTTCGCGCCGTTGTCTGCGGACGCACCGAAGGATTGCGTATGATCCTTGCCCGTGACCGCCTTTCCGGCCGCGAGGTTGTTCGCTTCGGTCAGCAGGTCGTAAGTTTTTTCCGCTTCGACTGAGGCGTTGAGGCCCGTGAAGGAGAGACCGGAAGCGTCCATGGTCGTAACGCCCGAGAAGTCGCAGTCGTATTCGCCGGTCAGGGCGCGCGGCGTTCCCCACGTCATTGCGCCCAATTCAATCTTGTTGGCTTTGACGTCGCCCGCGTCGAAGACGAGGCTCTTGCCGTCCGCTGATGCGTAGACGCCGTGGCTCCATGTACCGGAGATCGTCACGCCCTTGTCTGCGTCGCTGAAAGTCTTTCCCGCAGCGTATTTGTTGTCGCCCGTGATGTTCGCGTCGCTGAATATGGCCGAATCCGAATCCGCGGTGAGCAGCGTTTTCTTTTCGCCCACGACGCTCATCGGCGTCGTGAAGCTGCCGGCGTCCACCCTGACGCCCGCCGTGTTTGCCGCCCAGCCTGTCGGCACTTCGTCCGCCGTGCCGGTTATGTCCGTCACTTTCACGCTGTCCAGCGTGACGCTGTTCACGGTGTATTTGACCGCATTGTTGGAGGACGACGCCGAGCCGTTCGCCGTGGCCGACAACACTGTATTGTTCCCGGCCTGTGAGAGGGCGAAAGAGGTCGGCGCCGCCGCGCTGATCGTCGCGCCGGACACGCCGGAAAGCAGCGTCATGGATTGACCTTTTGCAAGCGCTTTCGCCTGGTCCTGCGTGAAGGAGAAGGCGAGATTTGAAAGATTGACGGCGGGATTGCTTACGAAGGAATAGCCCGTCGCGTCGAAATACGTTCCGCCCGAGGCCCATGCGATGGCGCCGTCGAAGGTCGCGTCCGTATAGCCGGTGGTATCGAATTTGTAGGTCAGCGTCTTGCCGGTGTGGGAGAGGGTATTCGCGACGTCGTACCCGAGGGTCAGCACGTTCGTCGGCACCGTAGTCTCCCGTGACTTCTGGCCTTCGATCCTGCCGCCAGAGGCGAGCGTCGCGGTGAAATCGTTCCGCTTGACGGTCAGGTCCGAGAGGGCGCCGCCCGCCGAGATGAAGGTGTATTCCGCCCCTGCATTCTCTACTTTGAGACCCGTGAAGTCCACGGCGCCGACGGTGATATCGCCTGTGGCCGTGATGAGAGGATTCGCATTCGTCGGAGCCGTCCCGAGGGAAATGGTATTGGCCTTGATATTCCCTACGACGCTCGGATTATTCCTGTCCGTATAGATGGAAACCGAGCCGCCGTCGGCGACGGACAGCGTGCCCACTGAGAGATTGCTGCCAAGAATATTCCCGCCCGAGGCCGTGACAGTTCCGCCCATATTGACGTTCCAGAGGGTGCCGTGGCCGGTGATGTTTCCTTTATAGGAGCCGCCCGAGTACATCTCGATGCGGCCGCCCGCCAGCGTGCCCACGGAGCCGGTGCCGCCGGAATAGATTTTCTGGGTGCCGGCTTTGAGATTGTCGATGGTTCCTATGCCGCCATCATGGACCGTGACCGATACATGGGCGACGGAAACGATCTGTTCGCCGTTATTCATGGTCTGAATTCTGCCGGAGCCGCCAATGATAACCTGCCTGCCACCGGCACCCATGATGTCGACGACGGCGCTGCCGCCTGCCACGATCTGCGCGCCCCCGCCGCTGACGGCAGCGGCGGAACCGAAGCCGCTGTAGACCTCCTGGATTCCGTCTCCTTCAAGACTTCGGGTGATGATGCCGGTGCCGCCGGAAACGCGCTGCATGGTATATGTATTATGATACGGGTCGATGGCCTTGGTGCCGCTCACCATGGGAGTGCTGCCGGTACCGCCAATGATGGTCTGTGTGCTGCCGATTTTGAGCGTTTCCACCGAGGCGCTGCCGCCCGAAACGAGCTGCGTGCCGCCGTATTCAAGGGTCGTCGCGGAAGCTGTGCCGCCGCTGACGACCTGCATGCCGCCGCTCTTGATATTCGTGACGGAGCCGCTGCCGCCGGCCACGGTCTGGGTGGCGCCGCTGTTCAGGTCGGCCAGTGAGGCCGAGCCGCCGCTGACGATCTGGGCGCCGCCGCTTGCGATCACGGCGTCCGTGGAACTGCCGCCCTCCAGGACGACCTCCATGGAGCCGTTTTTGACCTGCGTGCCGGAGGTCTTCGCGCCGCTGCCGACCTCCAGCGTGCGGTTATCCGCGGAATAGTCGTTCTTTTCAAGCCCCACGATGCGGTGAGTGCCGCCCGAGAAAAAGACATTGATGAACTTTGCGCCGGGATGTTCCTCGAGGAGCGCGCCGGAGCGGACGTCTATGTTCTCCAACTGGCCGCCGCCGGAAACGATCTGGGTGCCGCCGTGGAACGAGGATATCCTGCCAGTGCCGCCGCTGGAAACGATCTGCGTGCCGCCGTCCATGTCGGCGATATCGCCGTTGGCGTCGTCTCCGACGATCTGCGTGCCGCCGTGCATGGCGGTGATCCTGCCCCAGGTGCTCGAGCCCAGATCCTGCTCGCCGCCGTTCATGGTCGAAATGACGCCGCCGCCGCTTCGGGGATCGTTGTCCTGATAGTTCCTTACAATCTGTTTGCCGCCGTACATGGTTCCGACGCTGACGGTGGCCTGGTAGGGCAGGGATTCCAAATACTGGGTGCCGCCCGAGAGGACGTCGATGCTTCCATCGCCCCAGCCAACGAGCTGCGTGCCGCCCTTCATGGTTCCGATCTGGCCCTTGTGCCATTTCGTCGTGTCCATCGCGCCCACAATCTGGGTGCCGCCGTTCATGACGTCGATGATGGCTGTATCGCCGTAGTTGTTTTGCGTGCCGTCGTTCATGGTGCCTACCGAAATCACGCAGAGGTGATAACCGTCGCCTATCTGGGTGCCGCCGTTCATGACGCGGGCGATCGCCGTGCCGCCCTCGTATGTGACATACTGGGTGCCGCCGTTCATCGTCCCGACGGAGCCTATGCCTTTGCTGTCGTAGTCCTGGCCGTTGGCGGCGTAACCACCGGAAACGTACTGCTTGCCGCCCTCCATGGTCTCGATGGTGCCGCTGGCATTATGCTCGATCCGTTGATAGCCGCCGCTTATCAACGTTATGTTACCGTGGGAGCCCTTCGCTTTCCCGCCCGAACCGTAGCTGAGGATCTGCCCGCCATTGAGCATCAGGTCGATCTGCCCCACGCCGTCGCCGCCGAGGATCTGGTAGCCGCCCGTCACCTTTTTGATGATGTTCTTGCCGCCGACGTTCACCCAGCCGTCGGCCAGCTGGCCGATGGTCGTCGTGTCGCCGCCGTGCACGTCAAGCACATAATCCACATAGTCATAGTAATACTCATTGGCCTCGGCCACACGGATCAGCGCGCCGGGGGCGACGCCGTCGGCGCGCTGCGTCAGATTGACATAGGGCAGCGCGACGGGCGCCGCCGCATTCAGCAGGTTCACGACGGAGATCGCCACCGCCAGTTTCTTTTCGAGGCTCTTTTTCCGTGCTTTTTTCATGCGGTTGTCATCCTTTCCGAAAAATGACAAATTGCCCCGCGAAAATGCGAGGCTAATTTATTTCAAAATGTCTGCATCATCATCGTGACGAAATTGAAGATGCCCACCGCGCCGACCGCGAGACCCGCGTACCAGAACCAGATCTGCTTGACGAGGGCCGCGAGAGAGGTCAGCAGGATGGCGATCTGCAGGAAGGTCAGTGCGCCCGCAAAGCCCTTATTGAGCTCCAGCGATTTGTCCCGCCGTTCCTCGGCGGCGCGGGCTTCCTGCATGATTTCTTTTTCCTCGGCCTTGTAACGGTCGACGGTTTTCTGGTATTTTTCCATCAGCTTCGGCGTCTCCTCGGGGTCGAGGGTCGCCGCCGCCAGCTTCATGTGGTCGATTTGCACTTTATAAGTGTTTTCCTTGAGGCTCTTCGCCTGATAGTAAGCCCAGCCGTTGGAGGCTGCGTTCTGTGCGAGGATCGCCTTGCTGCTGAACGCGCCGGCCTTCAGGGAAGAGAAGGTCGCGCATATCGCCAGCACCAGCGCCGAGAGGGCGATCAGCTGGGTCGTGCGCTTGGAAAATTCTTTTTCTTTCTTTTCTTCGGGTTCTGTGGTTTCTGTGTTCTTGTTTTCTTCTGCCATGGTGTTTCCTCCTTTATTTTGCCTTCCCCTATGAGGCGAGACAGTCCAGTGGACGGTCGAGTGGCAGCCGAAGGCTGATGGATGAGGTTTGATAGCCTGACCCATCGCTTACGGCGATCCCCCCTTCTCGCAAGGAGATGGCTATTTTTACATTTTATCGGCCCAACGACTCGGCGATGCTGCCGCCGCCGCTGTTGCCGCCCGGGGCGTCATATCCGCCGTCATATCCGCCGCTGCTGCCGCCGCTCAGGGAATCGGCGATACTGCCGCCGGAGCTTCCTCCGCTGTATCCGCCGTCATGGTAGCCGCCATTGCCGATCCCGTCGTAGTCGCTGCCGCCGGGGGCATCGTAGGTGCCATCATAGCCGCCGCTGCTTCCGCCGCCCGTCATCGAGTCGGCGATGCTGCCGCCGCCGGAATTGCCGCCGCTAAAGCCGCCGCCCGTGTTCGTCTGCAGCAGCTCCGGGTCGGCGCCGTAGCCCGTCTCGGCGAAGCCGCCCTGTTGCCCCGTGGCTCCGGTCATCGAGTTGTCCACCGACGTGGTGATTTCCCCGTTCTTGATCGTGTAAGTGACCATGTTCGAAAGGGCGGAGTTGTTCGTCGGGTCGATGAACTCGAAGAAGTAGCCGTAAGTGCCGTCGCCGACGTTTTCGTCTTTGACCTGCGGATTCGCGCCGACGGTGAAAGTGTCCACCTCGACCTCGGTGTACTCGGTGTCCGGCCCGGAGATGGTCATGCCGTAATGGAGGGTGGTGATCGTATCGCCCGCTTTGAGCTGGATCAGCTCGCGGCTGGCCACGAGGCTTTCAAGGCCGCGCTTGTCGTCTTTTCTCGCGCCGAGGATGTTGTATTTCTCGCTCTTGAAGTCGTAGACGACCTGCAGATTGACGGGGACGCCGTTCAGCTTCAGCGGAATCGCGTAGAGATTGAAGTCGTCGTTTTCATAGGTAATCTCGACATAGACGGGATGGCCTTCCAGCATCGGCCATGTGCCGAAGAAGTTGTCCGTGAAGCGGCCGCGATCCCAATCGGCGTTGATGTTGGAATCGGAGCCGAGGTCGAGCATGATATCCTGTTGCTCATCCAGATAGACAAGCTGGCAATGGACGGCGGACAGGAGATCCACCGCCGAGGACGGAAGCTGTACGAAGGCGTTGCCGTCCTTGTCGATGTCCACCGGCGTATCCTCGAGCTGCCGCACGTTGTAGATGGGGTGGGAGCCCACGGCGGGCGCCGAGGCGGGAGCCGAGCCGAGGATGGTGGCGCTGATGCTGGCGCCCGCGCCGGGGGTGATGATTTCCGGCGTGTAGGCGGGCGCCCCGCCGGACACATATTCCTGCGCCGCGCTGGGCAGCTGTCCGAAGATCAGATAATAGTAAAGGCATTTGATCGGCCCCGGAGAGACGTCGATATTCGCGTACATGCGCCAGACGTCGGCGTCGCCGTCGTAAGGATGGTAGCAGGAAAGGCCCTGCCCCCCCGGACGATAGGAACCGTTGACGCGGTACAGCACGCAGTCGTTCAGGGCCGAAAGCAGCGGCCCTGTAGTGGACGGCATCAGGTTGCTCGTGTTTTGCGCGAGCTGGCCCAGGTCCACCATGTCGTAGTAGCCTTCCTCCCGGGTGTTGCCGCCGTAGTTTTCGGAGATTCCCGCGCTGCGGCAGAGCTGGGTGAAAAACTGCCGCGGGTTCTGCGAGGCGCTCTGCAAGGCCTCGACGCCGTAAGCACCGTAAGCGGTGAGCAAATCCGGAGCTTTTGAGACGTCGGACACGGAAAGGGTGGCGATAGCCGCGGAGTCGGAACCGTCCTCCATGCAGCCCTGATAATAGGTGTCGCAGATCACTTTGCCCAGCGCCGCGCCGCCCATGGCCGGATTGTTCGCCAATGCACCGAGCCAGCCTGTGTAGTTCCAGCCGCAGCCCGGCTCGGTTTCCTGCGAGGCCACCATATAGCGGGCGAAGCCGTGCAGCGAAGCGAGGCTGTCCACTGTCGCCATCAGGCAGGCGTCAAAGCCGATGATCTCAAAGGGCGGGGCGTCGGGATTCGAGCCGTAGACGGAATCGAAAGCGTCATGGACTTCGTCGAGGCTCATCATGTTGTCGGTGCGCTCGTCGTAGCAGATGCCTCCGATACTGCCGCCGCCGTGGTTCCAAAAGACGAACATGCTGTGGTCGGCGGAGAAATTGTCCCGGCCGAACTGCAAGAAGTCCGCCAATCCGCGCTCTGTTCCCATGTCTGCGTCCGGCGTCGGACCGAGATTGTGCAGGCCTTCAGAATCGTAGACAAAACGTGCCGTACCGCCGCTGGGGACGCCGCTGGTCTGCCATTGGCGCGCGCCTCCGGTCTCAATCACGACCTGGACATTCGGCGGAAGCTGAACTTTCTGCAGCTCCCGCAGGTCGGCGGAAGCCGCGCCGCCCTCCGTTTCGAGATCGGTGCCGCAGAGATACCAGTATATTACCCAGGTATCGGACGGGCTGTAGGCGTCGGAAAAATCCGCGCTCGGCCCCACGTGCGAGGCGGCGGAAGCCTGCGGCCCGAAGCTGGCAAAAAACAACAGCGCCGAAGCGGCAAGGGACGCCAACGCTTTTTTTAGTTTTCGGTACATGAGGAATCCTTTCTGTTTGTAAGCCATCCCAGCTGGGGGCGCTTTTCATTACCTCATCATCTGATCGGCGATGCTGCCGCCGCTCGGCGCTCCTCCGCTGGGCGCGGGGGCGTTGTAGGCGCCGCTGTTTCCGCCGTCCATCATAGCGCCGGCGATGCCGCCGTTATCTCCGCCCGCATTTGTCTGCAGCAGAGCCGGATCGGCGCCGTAGCCTGTTTCGGCGAAGCCGCCCTGGGCGCCCGTGGCTCCCGTCATGGAGTTATCCACGGAGGTCGTGATCTGCCCGTTCTGGATCGTGTAGGTGACCATATTGGACAGCGAGGTGTTGTTCAACGGGTCTACGAACTCGAAGAAGTAGGCGTAAGTGCCGTCGCCGACGTTTTCGTCCTTGACGGTGGGGTTGTCGCCGATGGTGAAGGTGTCCACCTCGACCTCGGTGAGATTGCTGTCCGGCCCCGAGAGGGTCATGCCGTAGTGGAGCGTCGTGATCGTGTCGCCGGCCTTCAGCTTGATCAGCTCGCGGCTGGACACGAGGCTCGCCACGCCCTTCTTCTCGTCCTTCCTCGCGCCGAGGATCCTGTATTTCTCGGTCTGGAAATCATAGACGACCTGCAGGTTGCAGGGGACGCCGTTCAGCTTGATCGGGATGGAATAGAGGTTGAACTCGTCGCCCTCGTAAGTGACTTCGATGTAGACCGGATGGCCTTCCAGCATCGGCCATGTGCCGAAGAAATTGTCCTTGAAATGACCCGTGGTCCAATCGGCGATGATGTTCGAGTCGGAGCCGAGGCAGAGCAGGATGTCCAGCTTCGCGTCCATGTAGATCAGCTGGCAATGGACGGCGGAAAGCATTTCGAGCGCCGAAGCCGGAAGCTGGATGAAAGCCGAGCCTTCATTGTCAATGTCTACAGGCGTGTTTTCAAGCTGCTGCACATTGTATATCGGGTGCGCGCCTGCGGCCGGAGCCGCGGAGGGCGCCGAGCCGAGCAGGGCGTCGCTGATGCTGCCGCCGGGAGTCGGGGCAGGGCCTGGCGTCGGAGCCGGGCCTGGGGCCGGGATGCTCGGAGCCGGGGCGGGGCTTGGTGCTGCGCCCGTGCTTGGCAATTCCGGCGTGTAGGCCGGCGCGCCGGACAGATACTCTCTTGCCGCGTCCGGCATTTGTCCGAAAATCAGATAATAGTAAAGGCATTTGATCGGCGTCGGCGAGGCGTCGATATTCGCGTAGGCGCGCCAGACGTCGGCGTTGCCGTCGTAGGGATGGTAGCAGGAAAGGCCGAGACCGTTCGGGCGGTACGAGCCGTTCACACGATACAGCACGCAGTCGTTCAGCGCAGAAAGCAGCGGACCGGAGGTGGCGGGCATGGCGCTTTGCGTGTTCTTCACAAGCTCGCCCATATCCACCATGTCGAAGTAGCCCTGTTCGCGAGTGTTTCCGCCGTAGTTTTCCGAGGCTTCCGCGCCGCGGGAAAGCTGGGAGAAAAGCTGGCGCGGGTTTTGCGAGGCGGCCTGGAGAGCTTCGACGCCATAGGCGCCATATGCGGAAAGCAGCGCAGGCGCTTTCGAGACGTCGGCGACGGACAGCGTCGCGATCTCGGACACGTCGTACTCACGACAGCCCTGCATATACGTGTCGCAGATGGATTTGCCAAGCGCCGCGCCGCCCATGGACGGGTCGCCGGCCAGCGCGCCGACCCAGCCGGTGTAGTTCCAGCCGCAGCCCGGCTCAGTTTCCTGCGAGGCCACCATGTAGCGGGAGAAGCCGTGGATCGAGCCGAGCGTGTCGACGGTCGCCATCAGGCAGGCGTCAAAACCGATCAGCTCGAAGGGGGGATTCTCCGGGTTCATGCCGTAAACGGAATTGAACGCGGCATGGACTTCGTCGAGGCTCATCATGTTCTGGGTGCGCTCGTCGTAGCAGATGCCGCCGACGCTTCCGCCGCCGTGATCCCAAAAGACGAAGACGCTGTGGTCGGCGGCGTAGTTGTCCTTTGCGAAGCGCAGGAAGTCGGCAAGGCCGGCGCCCGTGCCCATGTCTAAGTTGGAAGTCATACCCAGGTCATGCAGGCCGTCAGAGTCATAGAGGAATCGGGCCGAGCCGTTCGGGACGCCGCTGGTGTGCCATCGGTTCGCGCCGCCGGTCTGGATCACGACCTTGACGTTGGACGGCAGCTTGACCTTCTGCAATTCCTGAAGGTCGAGGGAGGCCGCGCCGTTTTCCGACTCCAGGTCGGTGCCGCAGAGGTACCAGTAAATGACCCAACTGTCGGATTTGTTATAAGTGCTGGAAAAGTTGGCGCCGCTGCGCGTATGCGCCGTTGAGTTTGACGTCGAGTTGGACGAAGAGCCGCCGTCCCCCCCGCACCCCGTAACGAGCAGCAGCGCGACGGCGGCAAGAGACGCAAGCTTTTTCGCAAGTTTTCTTGTCATGGCGGAAAGCCTCCTGAAGAATAATCTGGATTCAGCAAATATGTACGAGCTTCAGCGCCGGGTAAACGTACTCTTCGCCTGTCATGGCCTTGTATGCGCCGACGATGGCGAAGAGCGCCCAGGCGATCGACAAAAACGCGATGGCCGCGATGGTCGCGATTTCCGGCGACAGCACGAAAGCCAACGGTATCACGAGAAGGGAGACGATGAATGCGCCAATCTGCATGTAAAGCGCCTGCTTCGCATGCCCCGCGACAAAATCGTCGCCGCTCCAGATTGTTTTTATAAGGAAGGGAAGCACAAGAAAGCCCAAGCCGCCGAGGTAAAATCCGGCGTGGGCGACAGCCGCGAGAATGCGCTGCTTGGGGGTGATGTCGTTCATGATGTTTCTCCTTTATGTTAATTGACTTCCTCTAAGGGGCTCGACAGTCCAATGGACTATCGAGCCATCACGGGATAGGATTAATTTAGCTGTTTCCCGCCGGAAGCATCGAGCGGATCCAGCCGGTGAAGCCTTCCGGATTCCGGGTCTGGATCAGGACGGTGCCGGGGCCTTTGAATCGGCAGACGAGACCTTCGCCGGATTTCAGGCTGGAAAGGAAGCCGCCGCTGGACGCTTTCTCAATCTCATAGTCCATGGTCTCGGGCCATGCGACCAGGTGGCCGTTGTCGATGATGACTTCCTCGCCCGCGGGAACCTCGATTGGGTGAATCGCGCCGTAGCTTGATACAAAAACTGTGCCGCGGCCCTTGATGTGCAGCACGAAGATGCCTTCGCCGGAGAACAGCCCTTTCGTCAAGCTCTGCGCTTTCGTGTCAATCTCGATGCCCGGCGTGGCGGCAAGGAAGCCGCCCTTTTGGACGGTCAGGCCGTGGGAGCCGTCGAGCTCCACGGGATGGATGCCGCCCGGCAGCGGGTGGCCGATCAGCACGCGGCCGGGACCGCGGTTTGCGGTCAGGTGCTGCAGGAAGAAGCTTTCTCCGGTCAGCACTTTCCGCATGAGGCCGCCCATGAAGCCGCCGCTGCTCTTGCCCTCGACGTCGATGGTGGGCGACATGGCGACCATGGCGTCGGACTCGGCCTGCAGGGTTTCGCCTTTTTGCATTTCAATCTGTACGATGGGGAATGCTTCCGGATAGAGAATTTTGTAATCCATAGGTTTTTCCTCCTTCAAAATGAGTTAAATAAAGGGGTTGATAAAGAAAAAAGGCGCGCTTAAAGCGCGCCCCGTCTTACAGTGCCTCCGCAGAGCCGGAAAGCTGGTTGTCAATCGCGGCGTTGTATTCATTCGTCCAGGTATAGCCAAGATAGGCGCCGATAGCGTCCGCAATGAAACTGAACATGGCCGTGCCAAGCATCATGTTCGCAGCGACGGCGACGACAGTCAACCCGACAAACGCAATCAATCCTTTTTTCCAGCCGCCCGAATACGGGAGGCCGATCAGGAAGAGGCCGAGCAAAGCGCCAACAATAGGATTTTTCTTCTGCATGATAAATAACTCCTTTCGCCCTGTATTTAATACACATGGGCATTGCAAAATATAATGATGATTTTGGCGGAAGCCGTCGGGGTTCGCGCCATATAATCACCATACACCCGATTTTTCATTTGTCAACCTTAGCGCCCTGAACGACATTTTAGCGCCCTGAACGACATTTTTTTTGTCGTTCAGGGCGCTAAAATGTCGTTCAGGGCGCTTCGCTTGCATTTCAAAAAATCCATGGTACACTATTAACGAATTGGGAGAGGTAAGTCCCTCCCAAAAGTGGGAGGTGGGTACACGCCTCTCAGCCGAAAAACTCAATATTTTTTAGGAGGCGTATCTATTATGCAGAAAATCAAGTCCCTCAAAGTGTTCTTCCTCACTGCGCTGTTCGTCATGGCTATTTCGAGCATCGCTTTCGCGGGTGCGCAGGATTTCGTGCTCGTGAACAACACCGGTTATCCGATTTACAAGGTCAACGTCAGTGCCGCCAGCACCAACAGCTGGGAAGAAGACATCCTCGGTTCGAGTGTCCTGATGAACGGTGAGTCGGTTCGCGTGAACTTCGGCGCGGGCAACCAGCAGTACTGGGATATCCAGGCGATCTTCGAGGACGGCAGCGCCATTGCCTGGTATGGTATCGACCTGCTCAGCACTTATCAGGTCACGCTGAACAACGACGGCACCGCGACGCTTCAGTAAGAAACAGTCGTTAGCCACTGTCCACAATCCCGTATGGGAGCAGGAGACGGGTACACGCCCTCTGCTGTCAAGATATTAACCAAATTATTATTAATCTAACGGAGGCGTATCTACAATGCAGAAAATCAAGTCCCTCAAAGTGTTCTTCCTCGCCGCTCTGTTCGTCATGGGTCTTTCGAGCATTGCCAGCGCAGGCGCGCAGGATTTCGTGCTGGTGAACAACACCGGTTTCCCGATTTATTATGTCAACGTCAGCCCGGCCAGCTCCGACAACTGGCAGAACGACATCCTCGGCAGCCAGGTTCTGCCGAACGGTTCGTATGTTCAGGTAATGTTCCCGACGAACGGCGTCCAGTACTGGGACATCCAGGCTACTTTCGAGGATGGCAGCAGCATCGCTTGGTACGGCATCGACTTGCTAAGCGTTGCGCAGGTCACGCTGAACGGCGACGGGACTGCTTCGCTCCAGTAACACAAGCATTACACTCTCCTTTCCTATTTCTGGTGTCCCCGTCGGTATGTACCTGCCGGCGGGGATATATTATAAGGATAGAAAATAGAAAACAATAAGGAGGCTTCAGTCATGCAAAGATATTTCAAGACTTTCATGCTGACCGCAATGATGCTCATGGCGACGGTTGCCACCGCTTTTGCCGGGCCGCAGGATTTCAACCTTATCAACAACACCGGAAAATCGATTTTTTATCTGAATGTCAGCCCCACCGAAGCGAAGGAATGGATGCCGGACATTCTCGGCTCGAAGGTCCTGCTGCAGGGCGAGACCGCTCATGTGACCTTCGCGCCAACCCCCGGAAAGATGTGGGATCTGATGGCGGAGTTCGAGGACGGAAGCTCGATCATTTGGTATGAGCTCGACCTGTACGCTTACGGGACCATCACGCTGAATAGCGACGGCACCGCGTATCTGGAGTAATACTTAAGGAAGCACCGAATAAGTCCCGCCGCGCCCCTGACGGGTCTTTTTCCGTCATGCTGCGTCAAAGTGCTCTCGACGTAGCTCTGCTACGACTTCGAGCACTTTTCCTTGCCTGACGAAAAAATCCCTCGACAGGGCCACGACTTGACTTAATCAGTGCTTCCTTAAAGGCAAACAAAAAAGCCTCCCTGCGGGAGGTTTTTTTGTTTTGTCTGCCGGTAGCCATCCGGCTGACTGGGAATGACTTAGTACCTGTGTATTTAATATAGCATAAACGGGGGAAAAATGCTATATTATTTTTTGGCGGTCTCGCCTCATTCTTCATGAAAGGAGGTGAGGGGGTGACTCGGTATCTGTTGCGCTTCGCTATCGCGGTTCTCGCTGGCGTCGTCGCGAATGCCATTTGGCACTTGCTGGACGGTTAAGCCAACCGAAAAGCAAACCGCTGGGAGAGTTTCGCCAGCTCTCCGCGAGTGGGGAAAGCCGTCCTGCGGGACGGCTTTTTCTATCACTCATCAGATTCCTTGTACCAGAACGGGCGTAAAAAGCGAAGCGCGCAGGTTTCGCCCGGTTCGGGGCCGGGATCGCGGCGGCCTTTTTGGACGCGGAGCGTCTGCTCGCCGACCTGGATCTGGTAGTCGATAATCTCACCGAGGAACGCCTTGCGGTTCACGACGCCGTGCAGTCCTTCCGGGTCGTCGGCGGGGACGAAGTCGATCTCGGAGGGGCGGCTCGCCCAGGAGACGACGCTTTCGCCCGCGAGACGCTCAGGGACCGTGACGCCCGCCGGGAGAGCCACGCCGCCCGGGAGTTGGGCACTTCCGCCGTCCTGATTCACTGCGAGGAAATTCGAAAGGCCGATGAAGCTGAATACGAACTTGTTCGCCGGATTGTTGTAGATGTTCAGCGGCGTGTCGATCTGCTGGACGACGCCGAGCTTCATCACGAGAATCCTGTCGGAGAGCGCCATGGCTTCGGACTGGTCGTGGGTGACGTAGATGATCGAGAAGCCGTATTTCATTTGGAGGTCCTTGATCTCAAACCGCATTTCCTCACGGAGGTGCGGATCAAGGGAAGAGAGCGGCTCGTCGAGCAGCATTACGTCAGGATTGATAGCCAGCGCCCGGGCGAGAGCCACGCGCTGTTTGCCGCCGCCGGACAGGTAGTCCGGGCTTTGATCCTTCGCCGCCACGAGATTCGTCGCTTTCAAGGCGTCCATTGTGCGCTGATCGATTTCGCTTTCGGGCAGCTTACGAATGCGCAGCGGGAACGCAACGTTCTCATAGACGGAAAGGTGCGGCCAGACGGCGAAGGCCTGGAACACCATGCCGAAGTTCCGCTTTTCCGGCGGGGTGTAGTGGTTTTTCGCCGGCGAGGAAAAGAGCTGGTCGCCGACCCAGACCTCGCCTTCGGTCAAATCCTCGAAACCCGCTACCATGCGAAGCGTCGTGGTCTTGCCGCAGCCGGAGGGGCCGAGCATCGAGAAGCACTCGCCCTTACCGATTTCGTAGTTCAGATTGTTGACGGCGGTGACGTCGCCAAAACGTTTCGTCACGCCGATCAGACGTACAAAGCCTGCCATCGTCACTCACTCTCCTTTTTCGTGAAATGGTTGATGACCGTCTGTCCGACGATGATGATGATCAGGGCAATGGCGGCCAGCGCGCAGGAGATGACGGTCTCGCCGTCTTCGTTCAGCGTGTAGATGGCGACGCCGATGGTGCGCGTGGTTGGCGCGTAGAGCATGATCGAAACGGTCAGCTCTCGGAGCGACGGCAGGAAGATCAGGAAGAAGGCCGCGAACATGCCCGGCTTGACCAGCGGCAGCACGATGTCCTTCAGCGACTGCCACATAGTCGCGCCGCAGGCGCGGGACGCCTCGACCAGCGAGTCGTGAACCTGTTCGAGAGCCGCGCTGTTCGCTTTCAGGGAGAACGCCATATAGCGTGCGATGTAAGCCACGAGGATAATCCAGACCGTGTTGTAGAGGTTGACGCCGAACTGGCCGCTCCATGCGAGGATCACGCCGAGAGCGATGACCGAGCCCGGGACGGAGAACGGCAGCATGCCGAGGAATTCCAGAAGTCCTTTGCCCTTGACGTCCATCTTGACGATGACGTAGGAGATCATGACGCCGGCGAACATCGTGATGATCGCGGCGGTCAGGCCCAGCGTAACACTGTTGAAGATCGCGTCGCGGGTCACGTCGTATTCAAACAGGATGAATTTGAAGTTGTCCAGCGACAGATTTTCCGGCGTAAACGACAGGCCGTAAGTGCTGAGGCCGCCGACGAGGAAAATCACGACGGTCGGCAGCACGATCGTGAAGCCGATATAGGCGAGGCAGAAGAACATCAACGGGTATTTAAGGCCGCGGAGCTTCAGCTCCATCGGGCGGAAGCTCTTGCCGCCGATGATCTGGTAGTGGCCGGAGCCGAGGATTTTCCGCTGCGCCCAGATGATGCAGGCCGCGCTGATGACCAGTACGGTGGCCAGCACGGTGCCCGTGCGGATCGACTCGAAGGAGCCGCCCGACTGGTGGATGCGCTCATAGATCAGCACCGGGATGTTGTAGATGCCGTTTTCGATACCGAGCACGGCGACGGTGCCGAAGTGAGCCATGGAGTAGAGCATGATCAGGAGCGCGCCGGACAGGATCGAGGGCAGGACCAACGGAATCGTGATCTTCCGCGTGATCGTGAAGAGCCCCGCGCCCGAGATGCGGGCGGATTCCTCCAGCGTCGGGTCCATACGCTCGAGCGCGCCGCAGACCTGGATGAAGACGAAGGGGAACAGGTACATGACCTCGACGGCGGAAATGCCATAATAGCTGTAAAGGTTGAAAATCGGGCCGTCAAAACCGAGATGGTCCATAAAGAATCGGTTGATGAAGCCCGCGTTCGGCGAAAGCAGCATCTTCCATGCCATCGCGCCGATGAAGGACGGCAACATGAACGGTACGAGGAACATGCTCTTCATGAAACGCTTGTGCGGCATATCCGTCCGCGTGACGAGCCACGCGAAGAAGGTGCCGACGATGGTGGAGCCGATGGTGGACATGCCCGCGATGATCAGCGAGTTCATCAGCGCCTTGAATGTCTCCGGCTCCTTCAGGATTTCGATGGCTCCGGAGAAGTTGAAGTGGTCTTCGACCCAGAACGCGTTGAACAGGATCAGGAGTACCGGGAAGGCGACGACGACGACGAGAATGGCGATGGACAGGAACAGGATGATCTGCGCCACGCCGAAAGAGCTTTTCGTGTTCATTCCTCAAGCACCCCCTTCAGCGATTCCTTATCGAACCAGTGCAGGCTCAAAAATGTCAGCGAGCATTCGTCCCCGGCTTTGAACATCAGATCCTGCGCGATGGCGTGATGGGTTTCAATGCTCGTCCGGAGATGCGCGCCGTCAATCTCGATCAGGTAGTCCATCATCGCGCCGAGGAAGTTCGCGCGGCGGATCACGCCGTGCAGTCCGTCGCCGCTCCTCGCGATGCGTACGTCGGAGGGGCGGAAGGCCGCGACCCACTCGGTGGCGTCGCCGGAGGGCGTCTCCCAGGGAATCGGCTGGCTGCCTTTCCCGACGAGGAACGCGCCTCCCTCTTTGCGCACGTCGATGAAATTCGCGATGCCCATGAAGTTGAACACGAATGGATTGACCGGCTTCTCGAAGATTTCCCACGGCGTGCCGATCTGCTGGATCGCGCCCGCCGCGTCCATGATGGCGACGCGGTCGGAGATCGCGAGGCCGATTTCCTGGTCGTGGGTGACATAGAGCACCGTGACGCCAAGCTTTTTTTGCAGCTCCTTGATCTCGAAGCGCATTTCCTCACGCAGATTCGCGTCCAGGTTTGACAGCGGCTCGTCGAGGAGCAGGAGCGCCGGGTCAGCGACAAGGGCGCGGGCCAATGCGACGCGCTGCTGCTGGCCGCCGGAAAGCTCCGAGGGCAGGCGCTTGTCGAGGCCGTTCATGCCGACGATATCAATCATGCGCATGACGCGCTCGTTGATTTCGTCTTTTGGCCGGTTGGCGATTTTCAGGGGGTAGGCCACATTCTCAAAGACGGTCATGTGGGGCCAGACGGCGTAGTCCTGGAACACGACGCCGAGCCCGCGGTTTTCCGGCGGCACGGCAATCCTCGCCTCCGGGTCATTCACCAGCGTATCGCCGATGTAAATCTTCCCCGCGTCGGCGGACTCGAACCCGGCGAGCAGCCGCAAGAGCACGGTTTTTCCGCAGCCGGAAGGCCCGAGCAGGGTAAAGCACTCGCCTTTCTTCAGTGTGAGCGAAAGGTTCTGGAGCACGGGGTGATCCGGATAGCCCTTCGACACGTTTTCCACACGGATAATGTTGTTGTTATCCATGAGTTACCTCCTTGTTAATAATAGATATAAAAGCAAGCGGCGGAACGCTCGTGTTCCGCCGCCTGTCGGACGCGCCGAGGCGTCATATAGTTCTTACTTCTTGATAATCTCCGTGAACTTCTTGATCGTCTCTTCCTTCTTCGGAAGGATCTCGGTGTAGCTGACCTTGATGCCGTTCTTCAGAGCGACTTCAGGCTGCGGGAGATTGTACTTCTCGGGGATCTTGACGTCCTTGCGGACAGGAACGGTGCCGGCTTCGGCGACCTTCTGCTGCGCTTCCTGGCTCAGCAGGTAGTCGACGAATTTCTTTGCGGCTTCGACGTTGTTCGCGCCCTTGAAGATCGCGACCGGGCTCGGGACCATCAGCAGTTCGGGCGGATACGCCATCTTCAGATGCGCGCCTTTCGCGATCTTGCTGTTGGTGATGTAGTCGACGCCGAGGCAGGCGACGAGCTCGCCGGAGGAGGTGTCGTCAACGACCTGGCCGGAGCCTTTGCCGATGCGCGTGCCGTTGTCATGCAGCTTGTTGAAGAAATCCCAGCCGAACTGCTTCTCCAAGAGAGCGACGCTCATGTAGGACGTGCCGGAGAGAGCCGGGTCAGCGATGCCGAAGCCCTTGTTGTATTCCGGCTTCAGAAGGTCGGACCACTGGGTCGGAGCTTCTTTGATCTTGTCCGTGTTGTAGACGATGCCGAGGGTGCCGAGACGGGCCGCCGTAAAGCTTCCGTCGTAATCGTCAAACGGGTTCAGGAGCTCGTTGAAAATCGGGGTTTTGTAGACTTCCAGCATACCCTGGGATTTCATCTGATAGAAATCGGGGACTTCGCTGGTCCAAATGACGTCGGCGAGAATATGGCCGCTCTGCTTTTCGGCGGCAATCTTCGCCATCAGCTTGCCGGCGCCTGCCGACTGATAATCGACTTCGATGCCGGGGTTCTTCTTCTTGAAGCCTTCGACGATGCCGCTGATCAGCGCTTCCTTCATCGAGGTGTAAATCACGAGTTTGTTCTTTGCGCCCGCAGCGCCCGAGCCTGAGCCCGAACCTGACGACTGCGGCTTCGGCCCGCCGCCGCAGCCGGCGACGAGAGCCGTCGTCACGGCCATGCACAGAACCATCAATAACGCGAGTGCCTTTTTCTTCATACATTTCACTCCTTAATAATAAAATGAAAATAGAGACGGTAAACATGCCGAGGAATAATCTGTAAACCTTCCCGCAGCCGACATTCCGCCTCCTTTCCTTTGCCTGCAAGAGGATTACCTTGTCAGACAATTCATACACGATTACATTATAATGCGAATGGGAACGGAATGCAACGAAAAAATCATTTTTGACAATTTTTGGGGGCGAAGAGGAAATCCTGTTTGCACGACGAATTATTTTATATATGATACTCAAAAATGACGACGAAGCATGGACGGCGGGGGCAGGTATGGACGAACGGACAGACGAAGGGAAAACGACGGGCAAGGAGGAATGGCTGGCGACGGCCTGGCAATTCTTCCATGACGGGGACTTCAACGGCATGCGCGCCTGCGCGCGGGAGATCCTTTCCCATGATATGGACGACGTGGACGGACAGGCGCTTTTTGCACAGGCGTCCCTGTACCTCGGCGAGGAGGAGACGGCAGAGAATATTGTGCGCCGCCTTTGGGATGCGGCGCCCGGACATTGGCGGCTGCTTTTGGTGGCGGGCGAGATTCACGCGCTGCGCTTTGAAATGCGGCAGGCCATCGACGTGTTGAAGCGGCTTTGGGCGCTGGGGCAAGCACGGATGGGAGAGGTTGCGCCTTACGATATGGCAATCATGGAGAGAGCGGGCCGGATTTTGACCGACGCCTGCTATCTTTTGGCGCGTCCTGACGAAGCGGCGGAATATCTATTTGAGCTCGTCGGACTGCTGGCCGACCCGCAAACAAAAGAGGAGCTTTACAGCAAGGCGCTGTTTCTTTCCAATTACCGTTCAGAAGGGCAGCAGAATCGGGCGCGTCGGGAGGGGATCAACGGCTTTTTCGGAGCGAAGGTTACGATGCCGCATACGCGGCCATCCTCGGTGCCGGACCGGAAAATGCGGATCGGGTATATTTCCCCGGACCTGCGGGAGCACGCCGTGGCGAATTTTTTGTCTCCGTTCTTCCGGAATTTTGCGAAGCTTGATTTCAATGTATTCTGCTATATGACGGGAACGTCGGACAACATCACGCAGCGCTTTAAGAGGAGCGCGGTAAATTGGCGAGACTTGCAGGGGCTTTCCCCGCAGGAGGCGGCGCGCAGGATTTATCGAGACCATGTGGACGTTCTCGTGGATTTCGCGGGGCATTCCCAGGGATCGAGCCTTGCGACGCTTGCCTACCGGCCTGCGCCGATCCAGATGACCGCCATTGGAGACGTGGGTTCCACCGGGCTCCGGGAGATTGACTATTTCCTGACAGACGGCTACTGCTCGCCTCCCGACCGTCCCTCGCCGGAGTTTACCGAGCAGCTTGCGCGGCTTGCGGGTTGCCATCTGTGCTACGACCCGAGTATCCTGCGCCCACTGCCGGAGCCGGGCGTCGAGCCTCCTGCCCAGCGGAACGGATTTGTGACTTTCGGCAGCTTCAACAACTTCGCAAAGGCGAGCAGGGAGACGCTGGTGCTGTGGCGCTCCGTCCTGGAGGCCGTGCCGCGTTCCCGGCTGCTTATCAAAGGAAAAATCGCTTCGGTGCCGGACGGAGAGGAGGAAGTAAAAGCTCGCCTCGCCAACGTCGGAGTCGATCTTGCGCGGGTCGATCTGCGTCCGTACAGCCCAGATTATCTGGAACAGTATCGCGACGTCGACGTCGCTCTGGACACGACCCCGTTCACCGGAGGATTGACTACTTGCGAGGCCCTTGTCATGGGCGTCCCCGTCATCTCACTGAAGGGATCGACTCACGCTGCGCGCATCGGCGCAAGCATTCTGGAAAATGCGGGGCTGCCGGAGCTTGTCGCCGCCAACGGTATGGAATATGTGAAAAAAGCCGCGCGCATCGCCGGCTCCCTGCAGATCCTCGTGAAATTTCACGGCGGGCTCCGCGAGGTCGTGCGCGGGTCGCGGCTGATGGATGCGAAGGGCTATATGAAAAACGTCGAGGCACTTTATCGGTCGCTTTGGGAAAAATACTGCACCGCGAAAGACCGGCCGACTGCGGCAGAAGGGAGCAAAGCGCGGCAATATTTTCACGGGATATGAGCATTTGGTTGGAATTTTATAACAGCCTGTTTCTGTTTTTTCGAAAGCACTTGCACTTTCCTCTTCTATTCGCTATAATACAGAAAATATCACCGCGACGGAAAAGGAGTGAGGAAGCGTGGACATGGATATGAGCATCGCAGCGCTCAGCGTCAATATGGCGCAAGCGCAGACACAGCAACAGCTTGGGATTTCCATACTCAAGGAGGCGATGGAGACGAGCGGCGAAGCCGTGGCGGAGCTTTTGGAAAGCGTCCCTGCAGTCCTCGATCCGAATCTCGGAGCGGCGGTAGATATCATGGTCTGATTTCTGCTGCCGGGCGGATCCGGCAACGGGGATTTGCAAGACGAAAGGTAAGGGGATTTTTTTCATGGCTTTTGAAGACGAGACGCTCACGTGCAAAGACTGCGGCAAGGAGTTTATCTTCACCGCAGGCGAACAGGAATTTTATGCGGAGAAGGGCTTCGAGAACAAGCCCGCCCGCTGCCGCGACTGCCGCGACAAGCGCCGCCGCACCCGTGACAACGGCGAGGAGCGCCAGATGTTCACGGTGGTTTGCGCAGACTGCGGCAAGGAGACGCAGGTTCCGTTCGAGCCGAAAGACGACCGTCCGGTCTACTGCCGCGACTGCTTCAGCAAGCATCGTCGGTAAGAGGCGGGGCAACCAAAGAGGCGGAGCACGTGCCTGACGTTTTGGATAAAGGAACGAAAAATTGTGCAAAGCAGCCCGGCGCGTCCGGGCTGTACTTATTAAAAGAAAGGAAAAGGTGAATGAAATGAAAAAGTTTATGACGCTTTGCCTGGTCGCGCTCCTCGCACTGGCGGCGCTGGCCGCAGGCTGCGGCGGGGACGGCGGCAAGAAGGATTCCAAGGCCGACCAGAAGACGGAAAAGGTGCTTCGTATCGGCACGAACGCGGACTTCGCACCGTTTGAGTTCCAGGACGTCAGCGGCAAGGAGTACCAGGGCTTCGATATGGACCTGATTCGCGCTGTCGCGAAAGAAATGGGCTACAAGGCTGAAATCCAGAACATCAATTTCGACGGTCTGATCCCGGCGCTGGAGGCGGGCAACCTCGACGTCATCATTTCGGGAATGACAATCAATGACGAGCGCAAGAAGAAGGTCGACTTTTCCGATCCTTATTACAAGTCCGGCCTCTCCATCATCGTGAAGAAGGACGACAAGTCCATCAACAAGTTCTCCGACCTGAAGGGCAAGAAGGTAGCCGTGCAGATCGGCACCACCAGCGCGATGGAGGTCAAGAAGATCGAGGGCGCCGAGGTTAAGGAATTCAACAGCTCCGCCGACACGTTCCTTGAGCTGAAGGCCGGCGGCGTCGACGCCGTCGTCAATGACCGCCCGGTCAACGACTACTACATCATGAAGAGCGGCGTCACCGACGTCCGCCGTCTCGAAGAGTTGCTGACTTCCGAAGATTACGGCATCGCTTCCTCGAAGAAGAAACCGGAAATGAAGAAGCAGCTCGACGCCGCGCTGAAGAAGCTCCACGACAACGGCGAGTACGACAAGATCTTCAAGAAATGGTTCGGTAACGGCTGATTGCTTTGTAAGCCGGTATCTTACAAAAAAGCCGCGCATGATGTGCGGCTTTTTTGTTTGCGCATTTGACAGGCTTCATGCCGTGAAATATAATATTTACATTGTGTTATCATTAAAAGCGGGTGAAGCGATTGGACATGAATTTTGAGCTGATGGTGCAGGCAATGCCGCTGCTCCTGACGGGGGCTGCCGTGACGGTGCAGATTACCGCGTTGTCTGTGTTAATTGGCATTGTGATCGGACTTTTCGTCGGCGTCGCGCGGATATCGACGTATCGGATCGTGCATTTATTGGCGGCGGTGTATGTCGATTTCCTGCGCGGGACGCCACTCCTTGTGCAGATTTTCCTCGTGTATTTCGCACTTCCCGTCGTGACCGGGCAGCGGATCGATCCGTTCATTGCGGCAATCGCGGCGTGCAGTATCAACAGCAGCGCTTATGTGGCCGAAATTTTTCGTGCGGGCATTCAGTCTATCGACGCGGGGCAGATGGAGGCCGGACGGTCTCTGGGGATGACCTGGCTGCAGACGATGCGTCATATCATCGTGCCGCAGGCGGCACGGCGCGTAATCCCGCCGCTGGGCAACGAGTTTATCGCGCTCTTGAAGGATTCGTCGCTGGTGTCGGTCATCGGATTCGAGGAGCTGACCCGGCGCGGGCAGCTTATCATCGCGCGGACGTATGCGTCGTTGGAGATCTGGCTTTGTGTCGCGATCATTTATCTCGCGATGACCGTTTCGATTTCGCGGCTCGTCGCATGGCTCGAACGGAGGTACAAGATCGATGATCAGCGTTAGGCATTTGAAAAAGACCTTTGGCCGCGTCGAGGTGCTGAAGGATGTGAATCTTGATATTGCGGAGAAGGAAGTCGTCGTGATTATCGGGCCGTCGGGCAGCGGGAAGTCGACACTGCTCCGGTGCCTGAATTATCTAGAGAAGCCAACGGGCGGTGAGATCACAGTGGACGGCATGACGCTGGGCGGCGACACGGATATCAACAAAGTTCGCGCCGAAGTCGGCATGGTGTTCCAGCGGTTCAATTTGTTTCCGCATATGACGGCGATGGAGAATATCATATTGGCGCCGATAAAGGTTCGGGGGATTCCACGAGCGGAAGCGGAAGCAGACGCGCTTCGTCTCCTTGCGAAGGTCGGGCTGGCGGACCGCGCGGCGGCTTATCCGGAACAGCTTTCCGGCGGCCAGCAGCAGCGCGTCGCAATAGCCCGTGCGCTGGCGATGAAGCCGAAGGTGATGCTGTTCGACGAGCCGACGTCGGCTCTCGACCCGGAAATGGTCAAGGAAGTGTTGGAGGTCATGAAGGAGCTTGCGCGGGAGGGCATGACGATGGCTGTCGTGACTCACGAAATGGGCTTTGCCCGAGAGGTGGGCGACCGCGTGCTCTTCGTCGATCAGGGCGTGATTCTCGAACAGGGCACGCCAGAGGAGATTTTCAGCCGTCCGAAAGAAGCGAGGACGCAGGAGTTTCTGTCCAAGATTCTTTGATGGTTTCGGATTACGGTATAAGAAGGAAACAGATACGGGCCTATTTTCCTAATATTAAGGCCTCCTATATAATGTGATTCATGCAACATTTTTTCAATTTAATTGACACCTCCATAAAACGCGCCTATAATAAGTGTCGGTCAGCAAGGAAGGCCAGTTCATACACTTTTAGGAGGAGAGTTTTAGTTATGGTCGGTAAAGTTAAATGGTTCAGCAGTGAAAAAGGTTACGGTTTTATTGAACGCGAGGATGGCGGTGACGTGTTCGTTCATTTTTCTGCGATTCAGGACGAGGGGTACAAGACTCTGGCGGAGGGCCAGGAAGTGGAGTTTGAGATCGTTGAGGGTGCGCGTGGTCCGCAGGCGGCGAACGTCGTCAAGAAGTGATAAGCCGTAATTTTATACAGCGTTGATTGCCCGGTCTTTTTATAAGGCCGGGCTTTTTCATTTAGGGAAGCACTGAATAAGTCCCGCCGCGCCCCTGACGGGTCTTTTTCCGTCATGCTGCGTCAAAGTGCTCTCGACGTAGCTCTGCTACGACTTCGAGCACTTTTCCTTGCCTGACGAAAAAATCCCTCGACAGGGCCACGACTTGACTTAATCAGTGCTTCCTTAGAAAAGTTTTGATCTTGGCAGGAAAACAAACTCATGCGGCGAATTATTTTTACGTGAGAGTTTGTGCAAGAAACGGAGGATAACGAGATGCGAAAAATTCTTGTCGTGGACGACGACGATATGAACCTTAAAATGGCTGAATTCATTTTAAAAAAGGACATGAAGGATATTGAGGTACTGCTGGCGGATTCGGGTATGAAGGCCATCGACGCCATGCAGCGGGAGAAGTTCGATTTGGTACTTCTGGATTTCCAGATGCCGATGATGAACGGCCTGAAGACGCTGGAAATCATCCGTAAGCGCGAGGACATGAAGGACACTCCGGTGATTTTCCTGACGGCCGCCTCGGATCGGGATACGGTTGTCAAGGCGGGCATGATGGGCGTCCAGGGCTATATCAAGAAGCCGTTCATGCCGAAGGATCTGATCGACAGGGTGAGCCAGACGCTTGCGGAGAAAAAGTGAGAGTTATCCGTTAAGGAAACACTGATTAAGTCAATTCGTGCATCTGTCGAGGGTTTTTTTCGACTGTCTAGGAAAAGCCCTCGAAGGCGTAGCATCGCTACGTCGAGAGGGATTTGACAACGACAGGCGGAAAAAGACCCGGCAGAGGCGCGGAGGGACTTATTCAGTGGTTCCTTAAGTATGTGTGGAGTATTTCGGTGTGGTTGCCAATGCATGAAAGGGGGATAGATAAGACGTGGAGCAGTTCTTTGACTGGGTGGAGTGCTCGTTCGTGCCTTGGGCGGGGCGGTTTTCCAGCAATAAGTACATGGCGGCGATCCGCGACACGTTCTATCGGCTGATTCCTTTCATCATCATATTGTATGTTTTACGCATTCTTCGGTGGGCCGTTCTCGACCCTGAGGGGCCGGTCATGGGTGAGAACGGCATAGGCTTCGGTGCTGTGATTACAGGCGGCCTTTATGGCGAGGAGTATCAGGCGACAGCATTTTACCGTTTCGCGCGTTTGTTTTCAGAAGCAATAGACTTCAGTTCTGTTTTGCTTCTGATGTTTTTGACGATGACGCTGGCCATCCAGCTGACGAAAATTTGGGGCGGAGATAAGTCCCTGGCGGCTTTTTGTGCGCTGGGGGGCTTTTTTATGTTCACGCAAATGGAGGCGGAATACGTCAGTGGAGCCGCGGAGGTTTTGGGCCATCCGCCCATCCGGGTGCCTTCGGCGTTCCTGTTTGCGGTGTTATCGGCGCGCATCCTGTCTTGGCTGGACTGCGTTCCACGCCTTCGCCTGCATGTGCCGGAGTCTTTGCCCGAGCGCGTGGCAAAGCCGTTGGAACGGTGCATCCCCGCGGCATTGACCCTTGTCTCATTTCTGGTGTTCTGCATTGTGGTTACTCGTCTTTTTGTGGCTTCGTACAATGAATTCGATCATTTCATCCAGACGGTGCTGCGCCCCGCATCCCAGACGCTCGTGTTCGCGCTGGTGTACCAATGCGCAATCTGGTTCTTGTGGTGGTGCGGGCTGTTCGGGGAAAACTTCGTCGAGATTTTCAACGACTTTGTTTATTGGCCTGCGCAGCTCGCAAATCAGGCCACGGCGGCAGCCTCCATGTTTACAACCGGAGACAACCTGACGCAAGGCTACGTATTTACCAGCGAATTTTTCCGCACGGCGGACGTCCACGTTTTGGCATTGGCGGCGGCGGTGCTGGTCTTTTCCGAGAACCGGCGGCTGCGGAGCGTAACCTGGTTCATGCTGCCGTTGCTGGCATTCAATATTTCGCTGCCGTATTTCTTCTGCCTGCCGGTAGTTTTGAACCCATCGATTCTGTTGCCGTTTTTGATTGCGCCGCTGGCAAATACGATGGTGGCATGGGCGGCGATTTCCTGGGGTGTGGTGCCGGTGTTTCAGTTTACCACGGCGGGCACGGTGCCGGTGGTTTTGAGCGGCATCCTCGGAACAGGCTCTCTGATGGGCGGCGTGCTGCATCTCGTCGTGTTCATTCTTGACGTGTTCATCTATGCTCCTTTCGTCATTGTGGCGAACCGTGCAAATGGCGGGCAGGGCGGAAAGGAGGACACGCCGTGAAAATATCGGAAGAGAAACGTTTAGAGACGCGCCAGCGCCACTTCATCATGGGGCTGGCCTGCCTGATTCTCATCTGCATCGGCGTTTCGGTGGTGCAGTTCCATACCGAGCCGAGGCAGACGCGCCCGAAGATCGGCATGATCATGCGCGGCTCGAAGGATCAGGACGGTTGGAACAAAGTGCAGTACGAAGGACTCAGGGACGCTGCGAAAGAGCTGGGTATGGATGTCATTGTGAAGGAGAACACGATCGGAACGATCGGCGATTACAAAAAAATCCTCAACAGTTTCGTCGCACAGGGCATCCAGCGCGTTGTGGTCACGCTGCATCGGTATCCGCCGGAGCTTCGGGAGCTTTTCCGGCAATATCCGAATATGGAGTTCATCCTGCAGACTACGGAGTTTTCCGAGAATAATATGCTGTCGTGTTCGACGCGGCTTTTCGAGGTGCAATATCTGGCGGGCCTGATTGCAGGCTACCAGACGGAGACGGGTATGGTCGGTTATGTGGCGCCGTTCCCCTGTGTGGAGGTGAACCGAGGTCTTAACGCCTTCACCATTGGCGTGAAGCGCGCGAATCCTTCGGCGCGTGTCAAGGTGGCCTGGTCCAGCGACTGGGACACGCCGGAGCGGGAACGGGCGGCAGTGGATTCCCTCGCGATGGAAAATGTGGACGTGATGTCCTACCAGCAGGATGGGCGCACGGTGGCTGACGCCGCCGAGAAGTGGGGCATCGATTACATCGACGCTCACGAATTCCACCCGGAGCACAAGCACTGTCTGACCGCCGTGCAGTCAGATTGGCGGACGGTTTACCACAACCTTTTGAGCAGGCATGTCCGGAAGGGGCGCATGGCGAACGCGAACAATTATCTCTGGCAGGGCTTTCTTGAGCATATCGTGTCCGTCGCGCAGCTAAGCGAGTGGGTGTCGCCGAAAGCTCGGGAGCAAATCGCCCGTTCCGTCAGGGACAGGGCCAAGGGGCAGCGCCTGATTTACGGTGGAGAAATCTACGACAACAACGGCGTGAAGCGATGCGACGACAAGGAAATCCTCAGCAACGAATATTTGCGGGTGCATATGAATTGGCTGGTAAGGGGGGTTGAGCAGGTTGAATAACGAAGCGGGGGCAAGCAAAGGCAAAAACATATTCAGCTTCGCAGCGCGGCTCGTCCTGTCCTTTACCGTGTTCGTCCTCATCATCACCAGCATCGGGCTTCTCGTCCATTGGAAGATGAACGTGCTGGTCGACTTTGAGGCGTCGCATTTCGTGCGGGACAAAACGGAAGACGCGGCCAACGATCTGACGCTCCAGCTTGACAGTGTGGCGCGGGAACTGGAGGACGCGGGCGACCTTTTCATGCGGGAAAATTTGCGCCCGTCGGCGTTCATCGACGCGTTGGCGGCTCGAGACCCGTCGGCGACCATCGGCCTCGTCGAGTACGGCGGAAAGGTGGTGGCGGGCATACCGCTCAGCAAAGAGACCAGCGAACAGATAGGGTACAGTTTCCGCGGCGCGCGCTCCATCCGCAATTATTCGGGGCGGGGCGTGCTGGTGACCGTGCCTGTCCTCAAGGGCGAAAATATTCGCTATGTACTGTATAAATTTTATCGGAGCGAAATGGTGGCGGAGCGGTTTCCGCTAGCCTCACGTGTCGGCATGGGACACATTTTCCTCTGCGAACGGAAAACGGGCCGTGTCGTTGCCGACTACGGCGGGAATGCCGATTCCGGCCATTTCTACAAAGAAGACGAGCATACGCTGATCGATCTCGACCGCTTGATGCCTGAGGTCGAAAAGGTCGGCGGCGCGGCGGTCACTTCGGAGGCGTTGGGCGGAGTGTATTTCCCCTGCGCGGCGGAGGTGCAGAACTGGCAATTCATGATTGTCGGTTATGCGGACAGGGAATTCTTTTCCAGCGGATTGGCGAAGATCCATCTTCTGGTGCTCTGGGTATTCGGCCTCCTGATTCTGCTGTTCAGCGTCTTTACGCTTTATTCGTTCACGGCGGCGCTGCAGGCAGAGGAGAGCAAGGAACTGAAAGAAGCGAAGGAAGAGGCGGAACGTGCGAACCAGGCGAAGAGCGCGTTCCTTGCGAACATGAGCCATGAAATCCGCACGCCGATCAACGCGGTGCTGGGCATGAACGAGATGATCCGTCGCGAGGCGGATGACGAGCAGATCAGGAAATACTCGTGGAACATCAAGAGCGCCAGTGAGACGCTGCTTTCGCTGATCAACGACATCCTCGATTTCTCGAAGATCGAGTCCGGCAAGATGGAGATCGTCGAGACGGCGTACCAGCTCAGTTCGCTCTTGAACGACGTCGTCAATATGATCCGCTACAAGGCGGAGCAGAAGGGGCTGGATTTTTACATCAAGGTGGACGAGTCGATCCCTGACAGCCTGATCGGCGACGAGGTCCGCATCCGGCAGGTCATCGTCAATATCCTGAACAACGCGGTCAAATACACGCCAGAAGGAAGCGTGACCTTCGATGTGCGCGGCGAAAAGACTGATGACGGGAATCTGCTGCTTCGCATCGCGTCTATCGACACGGGGCTTGGAATCAAGGAGGAGGACAAGGGCAAGCTGTTCTCGAAATTCCAGAGGCTGGACGTGGAGAAGAATCGCAATGTCGAGGGCACAGGGCTCGGCCTTTCGATTACCCTGCGTCTCGTCGAGATGATGCATGGTACCATCGATGTGGAAAGCACATACGGCGAAGGATCGACCTTTACGATCACGCTCCCGCAGAAAATCGACGATCCCATGCCCATCGGCGACTTCGAGCAACGCGTCGAGACGTTCATCAAGGGCGAGCAAGCGTACCGCGAGAGTTTCATCGCGCCGGAGGCCGAGGTGCTTGTCGTCGACGACAACAGCATGAATCTTTTCGTCTTCGAGAGCCTGTTGAAATCGACGAAAATCCAGATCACGACGGCCAAGAGCGGCATGGAATGCCTGGAAAAGATTGCCGCCAAGCGCTTCGACATCGTTTTCCTCGACCACATGATGCCGGAAATGGACGGCATCGAAACCCTGGACCGGGCGAAGGCCATGAAGGAGAGCCAGTGCCACGGCGTTCCCTTCATCGCGTTGACCGCAAACGCCATTGCCGGGGCGCGGGAGATGTTCCTCGGGAAAGGATTCACCGATTACCTGTCGAAGCCGATCAACAGCAAGCTTTTGGAGCGCATGATCCAGGATTATCTGCCTGAGAGCAAGATCCTGTCTCCGGAAGACGCACCGGCGGAGCAATCGGAAGAAGCAAAGCCTGAAATTGTGGAAACCGCCGCGCAGCCGGCAGAGGAAAAAACTGCTGAAGCTGCGGGGAACGCGGTCGGCGACGCAGCGGACGCCGGCGGCACGCAGATCGACAAGGAACTTGGCATGCAGTATTGCGGCGACATGGAGGAAATGTTCCAGGAGTTCGTCAAGATGTTCTGCGAGCGCAAAGGAGAAACCTTCGAGAAGATCAAGACCGCTTACGACGCCGAAAATTGGGAGGACTACACGACCCATGTCCACGCGCTGAAATCCACGGCGCTTTCCGTCGGCGGCAGGACGCTGTCGGAGGCGGCGAAAGCACTGGAGATGGCTGGGCATGCCTATCTGGAGGGGCCGGAGAACGAAAAGGAAACGCAGCTTGCCTATATTCGCGAGCACCATGAAGAGACGCTGTCGCTTTACGACGCTTATTGCGACGAGGCGGAGCGGCGTGGTTTCTGGCTGAAGTAGGATTTTTTAAAAAAAGAAGGATTTTCAGCGTAAATGCAGAAATAATAAGTACAGTATGTATCGTAAAGGAGGCTGTGTTTAATGGCTACATTCACGGTAAGAGGAAGAAATATGGAGGTTACGCCGGCGCTGAAAGATTACGTCGAGAAGCGCGTCGGCAAGATCGCGAAGTATTTTGATAAGGTCGGGGAGATTACGGTGCTCTTGACCGTCTCGAAGGGGCGGCACACCGTCGAAGTCACGGTACCTATCGACAAGGGCGTGATGCTTCGCGGCGAGGAAGCGACGATGGATATGTACACGTCCATCGACCTCGTGGTCGAGAAGCTGGAGCGTCAGATCCACAAGCACAAGACGAAGCTCCAGCGCCGTTTCCGCGAGGGCGGCTTCAAGGCGGAGCTGGCGGCGGAGGAGAGCAAGGCCGCCCAGGCGCGCGCCGATGAAAAGGAGGACAACGGCGAGTACACCATCGTCCGCACCAAGCACTTCTCCATCAAGCCGATGGACGAACAGGAAGCGATCATGCAGATGAACATGGTCAATCACGACTTCTACGTCTTCCGCGACGCAAAGACGGAAGAGATCAGCGTCGTCTACCGCCGTGCCGACGGCAATTATGGATTGATCCAGCCGGGCGCGCAGGAAGAAAAGTAAGGAAACAGTAACGCCCGCCGAGCATTATTACGGCGGGCGTTTTTCCGCTCGTTTGCCGGTATAATTGAAAGGAAGATGTGTTCATGAGAAAAAACATTGTTCGTCTGTTTGCGTTGACGTTCGCTTTGCTGCTGCTCGGCGTGTCGTCCGTCTTTGCGGCGTCTTTGGACGAGGAGCGGGCGGAGCTTCAGGAGAAGCGGGAGTGGACGCTGGCGAAGTTGTATGAGGAGATTCCGTCGGCGCAGTACGCGGTGGAGAACAGCTACGGTTACGCGGTGCTGAACAACACCGGTTTCAAGATCCTCGTTTTCGGCAGCGCACATGGGCGAGGCACGGCGGTGAACAATGAGACCGGCGAGGAGGTCTTCCTCAGGATGAAGGAGGGACAGGCGGGGCTCGGCATTGGCGTGAAGGAGTACGCGCTGATTTTCGTCTTTGACACGCCGGAGGCATGGGAGGGCTTCGTGCGCTCTTCAGGGTGGAAAGCGAGCGGTGCGGCGACGGCGGCGGCCAGCGACGGCGTGAACGGCGACAGTTTCGAGGGCGCGGTGATGGCCGGCGACGGCATTTGGGTCTATCAGCTGACGACGAAAGGGCTTGCGTTGGAGCTTGCAATCAAGGGAACGCGCATTTATCCCGACAAGGACCTGAACGATTGGTCAAAGCATTGAACAGTATTCGGGCGTCTGCTTTTCCAAGAGAGAGGCGGACGCCTTTTTTGAATGTTTAAGGAAACACTGATTAAGTCAATTCGTGCATCTGTCGAGGGATTTTTTCGACTGTCTAGGAAAAGCCCTCGAAGGCGTAGCATCGCTACGTCGAGAGGGATTTGACAACGACAGGCGGAAAAAGACCCGGCAGAGGCGCGGAGGGACTTATTCAGTGGTTCCTTAATTGCCGCGCTCAAAAAAATTCAGGAAATCACGCCTGCGGCTTTGACTTATGAAGCATTGTCTGATACAATCAGAAGTTAGTATTGCCAATTTCATTAATTAGGAAAGATTTTGAGGAGTGGTTCGGCTTTGTGGGGATTCCTGAAGCGCCTGTTGGGCGACAACAACGATAAAGAAATCAAACGTATGCAGAAGACCGTTGACAAGATCAACGCGATGGAGGCGGATCTGCAGAATCTGACGGATTCGTCGCTGGCTGCGAATACCGATAAATTCAAGGAACGGCTCGCGGCGGGCGAGACGCTCGACGACATCCTGCCGGAGGCTTTCGCGGTCTGCCGCGAGGCATCGCGCCGCGTGCTCGGTATGCGCCATTTCGACGTGCAGCTGATCGGCGGCATGTGCCTGCACGAAGGTAAGATTGCCGAGATGAAGACGGGCGAAGGCAAGACCTTGGTGGCGACGCTTCCGGTGTATCTGAACGCGCTGACGGGCAAGGGCGTCCATATGGTCACGGTCAACGAGTATCTGGCTAAGCGCGACAGCGAGTGGATGGGGCATCTTTATAAGTTCCTCGGCCTTTCGGTGGGGCTTATCGAGCATGACCTCGATTTCCCCGCGCGCAAGTATGCTTACAGCTGCGACGTGACATTCGGCACGAACAACGAGTTCGGTTTCGACTATCTGCGCGACAACATGGTCATTTCCCCCGACCAGATGGTTCAGCGCGACCTCAATTTCGCCATCGTGGACGAAGTGGACTCGATTCTGATCGACGAGGCGAGGACGCCGTTGATCATTTCCGGGCCGGGCGCGAAATCCACCGACGTATACGCGCGCATGGCACAGGCAGTGGCGACGCTTCGCGAGGGCGAGGATTACACAGTGGACGAGAAGCAGAAAACCGTCGCGCCCAGCGACGAGTCCGTCCACAAGGTAGAGCAGATACTCGGCGTGAAGAATCTTTACGCGCCGGAGAACATCGAGTATTCGCATTGCTTCAACGCGGCGCTCCGCGCGAAGGCGATCATGCACCGCGACCGCGATTATGTGGTTCGCGACGGCGAGGTCATCATCGTCGATGAGTTTACCGGGCGACTGATGTTCGGGCGTCGTTATTCGGACGGTCTCCATCAGGCCATTGAAGCGAAGGAGGGCGTGAAGATCCAGCGCGAGTCCCAGACGCTGGCGACAATCACGTTCCAGAATTATTTCCGCATGTACGAGAAATTGTCAGGCATGACGGGCACGGCGAAGACTGAGGAGGACGAGTTCCTCAAGATTTACAAGCTGCCCGTTGTCGTGGTGCCGACGAACAAGCCGGTCATCCGCATAGACGAGCCGGATTTGATTTACAAGACGAAGCGCGCGAAGTACAACGCCGTCGCCAATGCGGTGGACGAGCTGCACGCGACGGGACGGCCGATCCTGATCGGTACCACCTCCATCACGCAGTCGGAGGAGCTGTCTTCGCTCCTCAAGAAACATAAGGTCCCGCACAATGTGCTGAACGCGAAATACCACGAGCAGGAAGCCGAGATCATCAAGGACGCGGGGCAGCTCGGCGCGGTCACCATCGCGACGAACATGGCCGGACGCGGCACGGATATCATTCTCGGCGAGGGCGTCGCAGAACTGGGCGGCCTCGCGATCATCGGCACGGAGCGTCACGAGTCCAGGCGCATTGACAATCAGCTTCGCGGCCGCGCCGGTCGTCAGGGCGACCCCGGTTCGTCGCGGTTTTACCTGTCGCTGGAGGATGATCTTTTGCGGCTGTTCGCGGCCGAGCGCATCTCGAAGGTCATGGACACGCTCGGCATGGAAGAGGATGAGCCGATCGAGCATTCGCTGATTACCAGCTCCATTGAGCACGCGCAGAAGAAGGTCGAAGCGCGCAATTTCGACATGCGCAAGAACGTGCTCGAATACGACGACGTGATGAATCAGCAGCGCGAGGTCATCTACGCGCAGCGCCGCAAGGTGCTGAAGGGCGAGGAACTTCGCGAGAGCATCATGTACATGGTCAAGGAAATTATCAAGGCCGAGATGAACCAGTACGCCAACGAAAAGCTCTATCCGGAGGAATGGACGCTGGACGGCCTGATCGAGGATGCGGAGGGCATTTACGCGCCGAAGGGTTCTTTGAAGAAAGAAGAGCTCGAGGCCATGAGCCGCGACGAGCTGGGCGAGACGCTGGAAAAGATCGCCGAGGACAATTACAAGGCGCGCGAAGCGGAGTTCTCGAAGGAAGTCATGCGCGAGCTGGAAAAGGTCATCATGCTGCGCGTCGTCGACAACAAGTGGATGGAGCACCTCGACCATATGGATATGCTGCGGCAGGGCATCAACCTGCGCGCCTACGGTCAGCGCAACCCGCTGGTCGAATACAAGATCGAAGGCTACAATATGTTCGAGGAGATGATCCATCAGATCCAGACGGACATCGCGAAGCTCATGTACCGCGTCAGCGTAGTCACCGAGGAGCGACGGCAGGTCGAGGATCGTCTCGCGACGGCGCAGGCGTCCCACGGCGACGACGTGGAGCAGGCCGAGGCGAAGCCGGTCAAAAAGGCTCCGGTCCGCGCCGAGCATATTGGCCGGAACGATCCCTGCCCCTGCGGCAGCGGCAAGAAGTACAAGAATTGCTGCGGAAAGAAGAAGTAAGAGAAATCGCCGTCCGATGGCTGGAAGAATTTAAGCTCGCAGAATATAATTAATTATTAGGAAGTGAATCGTCAGTGCTGGAAGAATGGAAGGCTCCAATAACGGCTTTGAAGGCAAAGCTGGACGAAATGGGGTCATCTCTTTGACGTCGCACGCAAAGAGGAAAAGATTGCAGAATTAGAATACAAAATGGGCGCTCCTGATTTTTGGGACGACGCTGATGCGGCGCAAGCGCTCAATCAAGAACTGGCCGACCTGAAAGGCGGCGTCGATACTTATAACTCGCTGGTTGCGAAGACAGACGACCTTCTGACACTCTGGGAAATGGGCATGGAAGAAAAGGACGATGCTGTCGAGGCGGACGTGAAGGCGGAGCTGGAAGCGCTGCAGAACGATCTCCGCTCGTTGGAGCTGGAACTTCTGCTTTCCGGCGAATACGACGCAAATAATGCCTATCTCGAGCTTCATGCCGGCGCGGGCGGAACCGAGGCCCAGGACTGGACGCAGATGCTCCTTCGCATGTACGGGCGCTGGGCGGAACGGCACGGCTTTTCCGTCGAGACGCTGGACTTGCAGCCCGGCGACGAGGCGGGGGTCAAGTCCGTGATGCTGTTTGTCAAAGGCCATAACGCTTACGGTTATTTGAAATCGGAAAAGGGCGTTCATCGCCTTGTCCGCATTTCGCCGTTTGATTCGAACGCGCGCCGCCATACTTCGTTTTCCGCCTGTGACGTCATGCCGGAAATGGAGGACGCGAAGGAAGTCGAGATCGACATGGATGACGTTCGCGTCGATACATATCGCTCCAGCGGCGCGGGCGGGCAGCACATCAACAAGACCTCGTCGGCGGTCCGCATGACGCACATGCCGACGGGCATCGTCGTCCAATGCCAGAACGAGCGCTCGCAGATCCAGAATCGCGAGGTGTGCCTCCGGATGCTCCGAGCCAAGCTCTTTGAACTGGAAGAGAAAAAGAAGGAAGAGGAGCGTGCGAAGCTCGAGGGCGTGCAGCAGAAGATTGAGTGGGGCAGCCAGATCCGCTCCTATGTGTTCCAGCCCTATACGATGGTCAAGGATCATCGGACGGGGGAGGAAACGGGCAACGTGCAGGCGGTCATGGATGGCGAGCTCGATCCGTTCATCGAAGCGTTTCTCTCTGCGAAAGCAAACCATCAAATTTAAGCCGGAGGGGTTTTCGTGAAAAAAATCCTGATGATTGTCGGATTGCTGTGTCTGCTCCTGATCGGCCTGGCGGAGGCGTTTTTGCCGAAGCTCGGCTCGGAGGCGCTGGTGCGCGAGTTACAACGGACTTTGAAGACCGACGCGGTAACGGTGTCCGCACGGACGTTCCCGGCGTGCAGATTGCTTATCGGCCATATCGGTGATATCGATATCGAGGCGGAGCAAGGAATGCTCGGCAACCTGCCCACGGAAAAGCTATCGTTGCACGGCGAGTGTGTGCAGATGCCCCAGGATGTACTCATGAACAACAATTTCGCGATTACGGACGCGGACGTATTGACGCTGACGGGCGTCGTGACCGAGGGCAATCTTGCGGACTTTTTGAACCGCGATATCAAGGAAATCGACGACGCCAAGGTCAAGATCACGAAAGAGAAAGTGCTGGCGGACGCGACCACAAAAATCATGGGACGCAAGGCGGACGTCCATATCGAGGGCATCTTCTTTATCGAGGACAACAAGATTTGCCTGCGGCTGACGAACGTGCAGGTCAAGAAAATCTTCTTCGGCCGTGATTTGACCGCGAATTTCTTTGACAGGATCGACCTCTACGATTTCAACCGGCTCAATATGCCGGTGGAGCTCGATGAAGCCGTGCATGAGGAAGGACAGGTCGTGCTGAAGGCGAGCCGCCATCCGGGCAAGACGTACGGCGACGGCAGGAAAAAAAGCACGAAGGATGAACACAAATGAAGTTTCGCTATAACCGGCTGCTTTGTATCGTGATTCTCATCGGTCTGGCAGCCTCGCTGATCATTAACGTGCGCCGTCATGAGGCTGAGCAACGGAACATGACGGTAGATTACGCCATCGACTACGAGTCGCTTTTGGAGCTGGCGGAACGCGAAGGATTGCCGCCGTCGAAGGTGCTGGCCGACGCAAAGGAAGCGGGCTTCACTTCGCTTGCGGTTTACGAGCGCACGTTCAAGAAGATGAACCTTAGCGGCAAAGCGACTGCCGTGCCGGGCGCTTCGATCCTGGAGCGATACGAGAGCGGCGCTCTGGCCAGCGCGGAATGGCGGGCTATGGTAGAGCGCGGGGAGATCGTCGGCACTGAAGTCTATGTGACGAGTCATGACCCGCTGACTTACCGCGAGGTCAAGGAGGATTTGATTCGACGGCTCGGCGCCGACCGCGTGCGCGCCTTTGTGGCGGACGGGCGCGAGGCGCTTGCGGTCAAAGCGCAGTATAAATCCTTTGAGAAAATGCACCTCGGCATGCCGACGGACGAGATGCGCGCAGTGAACGAAGCTGGCTTTACTGTCATCGCCCGGCCCACGAATTACGTGAAGGCGACGCCCGAGGATGTGGCGGCGATGTTCCGGCGCCTCGACGGGATTCGCGTCTCCGAGCTGATCTTTTCCGGCAAGGAAGCGCTGGGCGCGCCCGACGCGATCGACGCCGTGGTTGAGGAATGCAGGGCGAGAGACTTGACGCTGGGATTGATCGAGGCGCCGACGCAGCTGCAGTTCTACGAGCAAAAAGGACTTTTGGACATGGCGCGGAAAATGGATTACCGCGCGGCGCGGCTCTATTCCATCGCCAAGGACGAGATGGAGAAAATCGCGATTCCCGTCGCCATCGAGCGGTGGGTCAATACGGACGAGGAACGCAATATCCGCGTCGACCTGCTCAGGATTTTTGAAAAGCCGGAGCTGGGCAAGACGCTTTACGAAACGAATATGGATTATTTCCGCGCGACTCGCGACGCGCTGGCGGCTCACGGATTCTCCTTCGGCCCGGCGTCGTGGTTCGAGCCTTTTGAGCCGCCCCGTGCGTTGCGCGCGCTTGTCATGGTCGGCGTGGCGGCGGCGGGCGTGCTGTATCTGTCGCTGGTGCTGCCGTGGCTGAACCGCCGACCGAAAGCCGAGCTGATGCTTTTCGCTGCGGTAGCGTTGATCATGGCCGTTCCCGTACTGATGGGGCACGGCGGAAAAATACGCCTGATGGCTTCGCTGGCCAGTGCGAATCTTTTCCCGTCCATCGCGATGCTTTGGATGCTTGACAGGATTCGGGACAGGGAGCCGAACCCAGCCTGGCCGCTTCCACGTTTGATTGGCGCGGCGGTGTTAGCGCTCTGGGTTACGGGCGCGCTGTCCTTCATCGGCGCGGCGTATCTTTCCGGCTCGCTGTCGGACGTGGAGTATTTCCTGGAGGTCAATATCTTCCGGGGGATCAAGCTGACGTTTGTGATGCCACTCGTCCTGGTGGCGGTCGGCTTCATGCAGCGCTTCGACCTCTTTGGAGGCGCATTGGCGGAGGGGGACGATGCGCTCACGCAGATCCGGCGGCTCATGGACAGGCCGGTTACGGTGCAAATGCTGGCTGCGCTTTTCGTCGCGCTGATTGCCGGCGTCATTTTCATCGCGCGTTCCGGTCACAATATGGGCATGCCGGTCTCAGGGCTGGAGCTTCGCTTCCGGGCCTTCCTGGAGCAGGCCATGTACGCGAGACCACGCTCGAAGGAGCTTTTGATCGGTCATCCGGCGTTTATGCTGGCGGCATTCGCCTGGGCGCGGAAATGGCCGTCGATCGTGTTCTTCGCGCTGGTGATGGCGGCCACGATCGGGCAGGGCTCGATGGTCGAGACCTTTGCGCATATGCGGACGCCGGTCATGATGTCCGTGGCGCGGGGAATCGGTGGCATCGTGCTAGGCGCGGGCATCGGCGCTGTGCTGATGATTGCCGCGGAAGCCTGGCACGGAGTTTCCGCTCGTGTAAAAAAATGTGAGCCCTCCCCTTGAGGGGGCGCTTTGCGCGGGAGTCCAGTGGACTCCCCGGCCGGAGGACCGCCGTAGGCGGTGGGTGAGGTGGCTATAGCCTTGCGCTTTGCGTTAATCGTTACAACTTAACACCTCATCCGTCGCGCTTCGCGCGCCATTCGACAGTCCACTGGACTGTCTCACCCCTCAAGCCTGCAAATAAAAAGTCAATAGGGGAAAGCAAAAAAATTTCAAAAA
>CAMHCS010000010.1 GCA_946183785.1 uncultured Selenomonadales bacterium
CGTTTTTGTAGTCTTTGCAATATGGTAGTTTGTTTGACTTCCATATTGCCTCCATCTTTTCTTTATCGTTCAGTACATCCCATAAATTGATTTTTATACCATCTTTGACTATTGCATGTTCGAATGGGGTCAAATCTAAGTTGTATTTTGAGGGAGGCAATGGAAATGAAATGAAGCAAAGGCTTATATCTTTATATCTATCACGGAAGGATAGCAGTGGTTCTGAAATAGGAATATTGATATGAGTACTACAACCAGCAAACGTGTCGAAAACACAACTGTCAATTATATTATCTTTTGCGGTGTCAAAAACAAAAAAATTGAAGCCACGACCATTAAGTTGATAGTTAGCACCATCAATTAAAACCATAGCCCCACTACCTACGCCATGCCTCCACATGAATCCAGCACTATAAACAGCAATATCGTGGCAATTTACTTTCCCCTCAACCCAAAGAGGTTGTTCTAAATTTTCGGAGTATTGTTCGTGAATAATATTACCGTGATCAATAATGGCTATATATGGCTGGCGGTACCTTTGTAGCATATTGACTTTCAGCCCCAAATCCATCATGGCTTGGGCACATTCTGGTGTGAAATATGACGCCGCGCCTGTATCAGCCACGGTGATGATGACGAGATACTGCGACAAACATGCTTTCAAAAGGCGCAGGTAGCTCAATAGATCCCATTCTGTCTTCAGTCGGTGTTCGTATTCCTGAATCTGAATCTGCATGAAATTGAATCCCCTTCGTGTAAAAAAAAGTAAATTTCTCTCCCCAGAAAAGGAGTAACAGATGATATTTGAAGACCGTAGCCAACGCGTCGCGGTCTCTGTGATAGACCACTGGATGTCATGCCCCATAGGGAAAAGCAAGGGCTTTGGATCCTTCATTTATCGTGATAATGGCTGCCGCACTGAGCTATCTCCAACTTCCCGTCTTGAATCCTAAAAACGATACGATTCTTTTCATCCATGCGAACGCTCCAAACGCCGGACAAATCGTCTTTGAGAGGCTCCGGTTTTCCGATGCAGTTATACCCGTTGCGTTCTATTTCCTCAATAAGCCGGTTGATTTTCTTCAGCTTTTTCTTGTCCAAGGATTGCCAAAGCAAATATTCGTCCCATGCGCCATCATGCCATAGCTTCTGCATCCTACACCTCAATCAGTTCATGCTCGGACACATTGCGCCCAGCATCTATATCAGCAACACGAGATTTGAGCATTTCCATGTTTTCCGCGCTGTAAAACGGGTCGGGCGTGGTAATCTCAAAAGGAATCCTGCGCTCACGCGCCACTTTTTTTGCAAAAATCGTGAACGCCGTTGTAATATTCATCCCCATCTCATGAAGAATAGAATCCAGCTCTCGTTTCAGGTCGGCGTCTATCCGTAAATTGATTGTTGCTTGGTTCATAGTGAATCCACCTCCTGTAAAACAATCATACAACATTTATACGCACATTGTAAATACATTCTAGATTAGTGGAACCAGTAATATTATTGGGGAATATTTTCTGCTTCATTTCACTAATTTGTTCCCCACTTTATCAAGCCCATAAAAAGCCGCCCTCGCACGGAAATCTTTCCGTGAAAGGGCGGCTCATTTTTCAGTCGTTATATTTCAGCACGATCTCCCCGCGTTCGCGCGTCGCCTTCATATCAATCACGCGTTGATTTCGCGAGCCCCGGAAGCGAAGCGTGAGATCGCGCTCGGCAAGGATAAAGGGGCCGTCCACCAGCACGTCGAGCTCGTCGAGCAGGGCGTCCACATCGGGATCGTGCATGTCGCAGAGCTCGTCCAGCGTATATCCCGTGTAGCTCCAAACGTCAAGACCGAGCGCCTTGACTTCCCGCGCAAGATGCGTCAGCGGCACGGGCTGCAGGAAGGGCTCGCCGCCGGAGAAGGTAATTCCCGACAACAGCGGATTTGCCCGGATTGCCATCAGGATTTCCTCCGTGTCCAAAAAATAGCCCCCATCCTCCGGCCACGTCTTTGGGTTGTGGCAGCCGGGGCAATGGTGCGGACACCCCTGGGTGAACACCGTAAAGCGGTAGCCGTCGCCGTCGACGACGGAATCGTTGATTGTTCCGGCAATGCGTATCTCCATGCCGCGAACCTCCTGAAAATATATTAAAAAGAATCGTTTCCGGTCTTTGTATTTCGTAAAAACTGCCCCGCCGGGGAAGGCAGGGCAGAAAGGGGAAGTCCCGATGCGGGGTAGCATCAGGGCTTGGACGTTTCCGGCATCCCCTTTTGGGGAAGGAGACGCCGTCCACATCCTATTTCAAGAGAGAGCGCTTCACTTTGCCGGGGAGACGCCGCGAAGCTTGGGGTGCCCTCTCAGTGAAGGCCGTGCTTCACGCGGTCATGCTCTTCGGCGCGCTTCGCGTTGTTGAAGCGGTCGAGGGTGCCGACCAGGTATCCGGTAATCCTCCGGATTCTCTGGAACTGCGGCGGACGCAGCGTGTAGTCGAGCGCCACGTTGTCGCCCTCCTGGGCGGAAATCTCCAGCGTCTCGATTTCGTCGTTACGGTTGTCCTGATGAATAAAATCCATATATGCAAGAATCTCCTGTTCGGAGATATTGTCGATTCCTTTTACGGTGACGTCGGTTCCGTTGACTATCATTTGGCATCTTCCTTTCTTTATTAAAGTCCGCAATGAATGCGGGGAATCACCTGATGATGATGATGCTCAGCCTCGGTGCGTCCGCAGCGGGGGCAGACGTCGATAATCAGGCCGTTGTAGCCGCAGACCGGGTCGCGGTCGACGGGATGATTGACGGAGCCGTAGCCGACGCCGTTGTCGTGCATGCACCGAATGATGGCTTCAAAGGCTTTGACGTTTTTCGTCGGGTCGCCGTCCATCTCGACGTAGCTGATATGCCCACCGTTAGTGAGGGCATGATACGGGCCCTCGATGCGGATCTTGTCCACGGCCGCAATCGGGAAATAGACCGGCACATGGAAGCTGTTCGTGTAATAGTCGCGGTCAGTGACGCCCTCGATCTCGCCGTAACGCTGGCGGTCGATGCGCAGGAAGCGGCCGGAAAGCCCTTCCGCCGGCGTCGCAATCAAGCTCCAGTTCAGCCCGGTGCGCTTCGCTTCGTCGTCCATCCGCTGCCGCATGTACGAGACAATACGCAGGCCGAGTTTCTGCGCGTCTTCCGACTCGCCGTGATGCTTGCCCGTGAGGGACTTCAGGCACTCGGCAAGACCGATGAAGCCCATGGTCAGGTTGCCGTGCTTCAAGACCTCCGCCACGCTGTCATCCGGCTCCAAGCCGTCGGAGTCAATCCAAACGCCCTGCCCCATCAGGAAGGGATAATTGCGGGCGCGTTTCGTGCACTGAATCTTGAAGCGGTGCAGCAGCTGACGAATCACGAGATCGATGACGTCGTCCAGGCTGTCAAAGAACTGCTCCAGGTCGCCTTTCGCCTCGATGGCGAGACGCGGCAGGTTGATGCTGGTAAAGCTCAGGTTGCCGCGGCCGCAGGTGACTTCCCGCGAGGGATCGTGCACGTTGCCGATCACGCGCGTACGGCACCCCATATAGGCGACCTCTTTGTTGTAATCGCCCTGCTTGTAATATTGCTTGTTGAACGGTGCGTCGAGGAAGCTGAAATTCGGGAACAGCCGCTTCGCCGACACCTCCATCGCCAATCGGAAAAGATCGTAGTTCGGGTCGTCGGGATTGTAGTTGACCCCTTCTTTGACCTTGAAAATCTGCACCGGGAAAATCGGCGTCTCGCCGCCCCCAAGCCCGGCCTGTGTCGCGAGCAGGAGGTTCCGTATGACCATACGCGCCTCCGGCGAGGTATCTGTGCCGTAATTGACAGAACTGAACGGCACCTGCGCCCCGGCGCGGGAATTCATCGTATTCAAGTTGTGGACGAAAGCTTCCATCGCCTGGAAAGTGGCGTGGTCGGTAGCCTTCCAGGCCGCCTCGCTGGCGAAATCGTGCGCCTTTTTCGCCATCTCCGCTGAAATCGGCTGGAATCCACGCTCCGCCTGATGCGCAGGTAAGAACTCCACCAGCCGCTTTCCGTATTCGTCCATTGTCTCGAAACGAATCGGCGCGTCCACGCATCGCTCGATTTCTTTGACAAGCAGCCGCGCATCGTCGAGCTTCATGTCGAGAAGCATCGAAAGCGCGTCCCCGAGATGGACGAAATACTGCTTGCGAAAAGTCTTGACGACCCCCGGAACCATCGCATAGTCGAAATTCGGGATTGACTGGCCGCCGTGCATTTCGTTCTGATTCGCCTGAATGGCGATGCAAGCCAGCGCCGCATAGGAACGAATATCGTTCGGCTCGCGCAGGCAACCGTGCCCGGTGGAGAAGCCGTCCTTGAACAGCTTCAAAAGGTCGATCTGGCAGCAGGTCTCGGTCAGCATATAGAAGTCCATATCATGGATATGGATATCGCCGTTGACGTGAGCCGCCGCGATGTCCTTCGGCAAGATGCGATGAATGATGAAATATTTCGAGCCTTCCGAACCGTACTTGAGCATCGTGCCCATGGCCGTATCAGCGTCGATATTGGCGTTTTCGCGCTTGAGATCCGCTTCGCGGGCATCCTTGTAGGTCAGCTCGTCATAGATGTCCATCAGGTCGACTTCGGCCTCGCGAATGCTCGTATGCGCAGCACGATACAAGATATAGGCCTTCGCTGTGGATGCATAGTTGTTCTTGATCAAAGCGCGCTCCACGGCGTCCTGGATATACTCGACACCGGGAGCCTTCTTGTCGGCGACGCTGCGAATGACGCTCCGGGTCAGGGCATCAAGCTGACGCTGGGAAAACGTCGCGTCTGTCGATTCCAGGTTTGCTTTCTGGATCGCATTGGTGATTTTGGTCGCGTCAAACGGAACAATCTCGCCGTTCCGCTTCTTTATATTCTTGATGATGGGAGTTGCTGGCATCTCGTCAATTCCTTCTTTCCTTGCGAGCTTCCGCCCGCTTCATCGGTCTACCACGCATTATACAATATCTACCTCCCGTCGTCAAGGAAAAACACAATATATTGTTATTTTGTGCCAGATTTATCCACAGGGGAAGACGCGAAAAACCGCCGCCCCCCAAACGAAGCGACGGTTTTGCACAAAAAACGGTGGAAAAGATTTTTTCGCCTGTGGATAAATCGCGGAAATTTACCCTTCGCTCCCCTTCATGCGCACGGTACGAATGGGGAACGGAATCTCGATTTTCTCCTCGTCGTACCGCCTTTTCAGCGCCTTGATGAATTCATGGCGGATCAGATACTGGCCGCGGAACGACGTCGTGTGCAGATTGACATTGAAGTCAATCGACGAGTCGCCGAAAGTATGAAAGCGAACCGACGGCGCGGTGGGCGCTCCTTCGGACGCGTCCAGATTGGGATCGAGCCGGGCCAGCACGTCCCGGGCGACCTCCAATGTCACGCGCTCCACCTTGTCGAGGTCGCTGTCGTAGGCGACGCCCACCGTCACGGAAAAGGCCACGTCCTCAACGCTTGTCCCCCCCGTCACGCCCATATCGTAGTTCGTGATAATGGAGGCGGCGAGCTTATTATTCGGCACGATGATGACGTTATTCGTGACCGTGTGGATTTTCGCAAAACGCCATGTGATGTCGGTGATCTGTCCCTCCGCGCCGCCTTCCAGCCGGATATGGTCGCCGATGCGGATCTGCTTCGTCAACAGGATATGAAGCCCTGCGAAAATGTTCGACATCGTCTCCTGGAGTCCGAGGGCGACGGCCATACCGCCGACGCCGAGCGCAGTCAGGAGCGGCGTAATCGAAACGCCGTAAGCGTCCAGCACGATGATGACGCCCAACAGATAAACGACCGCGCCGACAAGATTCAAAAGCAGCGAAGTCGAGGCGGGGCTGCCGTCCGCCCCCATGCGATATTCAATTACTTGACAAATCGCCCGCTGAATAAATGTCGCCGCAATCCAGACGAGCAACGTGAAGAGCAGGCACGACGCGATAAAAAGCGCGAAATCTGAAAGAGGCGCGATATGGACGGCCCAGTCCAATCCAATCAAAAAGCCGCAGACCGTCGGCAAATTGTTCATTGAACGCAGCAGCACGCCGACAAACGAATCCTCCGAAAACCGCCCGTTTCGAGCCGCCGCCTTCATACGATGCGCAACCGCACCGCCCAAAAGCGTGCACAAAACGACTACGACGACAGGCAGCACAACCATGTCGCGCAAAACCGGCCACGCCAAAAATTCAAAGGAAAACAATCAAACTTCCTCCCCCAAAAACATTTCTCTCGTAGTATAGCATACCACGCAACGGAAGAAAAATTTTTCACAAAGAAAGACAGACGCCGCGAATTATGCAACGTCTGTCTTTTCTTTCAAACTATATCACAGCGTCCCGAAGATGCGGTCGCCGGCGTCACCGAGACCTGGCACGATGTAGCCGTGGTCGTTGAGCTTTTCGTCCACCGCCGCCGTATAAATCGGCACGTCGGGATGCTCTTTGTTCACGACGCGCACGCCCTCCGGCGCGGACACGAGACACATCAAGACGAGCTTCTTCGCGCCGTGCTTTTTCAGCATGGTCAGCGCCGCCGCCGAGGAGCCGCCGGTCGCGAGCATCGGGTCGACGACGATGAAAATACGATTCTCCGGGTTGGGCGGAAGCTTGCAGTAATATTCGATGGGCTTCAGCGTCTTCGGGTCGCGGTAGAGGCCAATATGGCCGACACGAGCCGTCGGGATCAGGTTCAGCATGCCGCCGAGCATGCCGAGCCCGGCGCGCAGGATCGGCACAAGGCCGACCTCGTTGTCGGCGAGCACCTTCGCACGGCAGGGCGCGACAGGCGTCTCGATGTCGATTTCCTTCATCGGCAGATTGCGGGTGATTTCATACGCCATCAGCATCGCGATTTCCTCAAGCAGCTCGCGGAAGTCCTTGTAGGACGTGTCCTTCATGCGCATGCGGGTCAGCTTGTGCTGGATCAACGGATGATCGATAATGTGGACGTTCAACTCTTCGGCCATAAGCCATGCCTCCTCACTCATAGAGCGGATATTTGTTGCAAAGCGCGGCGACTCGAGCGCGCGCCTTGTTACGGACGGTTTCGTCGCCAGGGTGATCGAGGGTCATCGCGATGACGTCGGCGACCTCCTTCATGTCGTTCTCTTTGAATCCGCGCGTCGTCAACGCGGGCGAGCCGAGACGGATACCGCTGGTGACAAACGGCGAAAGCGGTTCGAAGGGGATTGTGTTCTTATTCGCAGTGATGCCGACTTCGTCCAGAAGGTTTTGCGCTTCTTTGCCCGTCAGGTTCTTGCTGCGGAGATCGACGAGCATCAGGTGGTTGTCGGTACCTCCGGTGACGATGCGGAAGCCGTCCTTCATCAGCTCCTCAGCGAGCACCTTGGCGTTTTTCAGCACCTGCTTCTGATATTCGACAAACTCCGGCGTCATCGCTTCACCGAGCGCAACGGCTTTCGCCGCGATGACGTGCATGAGCGGACCGCCCTGGATGCCGGGGAAGATCGCCTTATTGAACTTCTTGCCAAGCTCCTCGTTATTCGTCAAAATCAACCCGCCGCGCGGACCGCGAAGCGTCTTGTGCGTGGTGGTCGTAACCACGTCGGCGTAGGGAACCGGGCTCGGGTGAAGCCCCGCCGCCACAAGGCCCGCGATATGCGCGATGTCCACCATCAGGTACGCGCCGACTTTTTTCGCAATCGCGGCGAGGCGCGGGAAGTCGATAATCCGCGCGTAGGCGGAGGCGCCCGCGACGATCATCTTCGGCTTCGTATCCATCGCCTGCTTTTCCAGCGCGTCGTAGTCAATTGTCTCCGTTTCCTTCGACACTCCATAGGGAACGATCTTGAAATACATGCCGGACATATTGACCGGGCTGCCGTGGGTCAGGTGGCCGCCGTCCGTCAGGTTCATCCCCATGACCATGTCGCCGGGCGAAAGCAGCGCAAAGAACACTGCCATATTCGCCTGGGCGCCGGAGTGGGGCTGCACATTCGCATAAGCCGCGCCAAAGACTTTTTTCGCGCGGTCGATCGCGATCTGCTCGATCACGTCGACGCACTCGCAGCCGCCGTAATAGCGCTTGCCCGGATAGCCTTCCGCGTACTTGTTCGTCAGGACGCTGCCCTGCGCCTCCATCACCGCGCGGCTCACGATATTTTCCGACGCGATCAGCTCCAGCTTGTTCCGCTGCCGTGAAAGCTCGCGGTCGATTGCCGCCTTCATCTCCGGATCCGTCACATACAAAGTGTCCATCAAGTTCATGCCGTTTCTCTCCAACCTTCCTAAATATATTATTTAAATTATTTGTTTTCTAATGCCATAATTTTCCCGACACGCCGTGCATGACGTCCGCCCTCGAATTCCTGCGAGAAGAACGTCCTCACGATATCGCCCGCAAGCTCCGGCCCGAGAACGCGCCCCCCGAGGGCAAGCACGTTGGCATCGTTGTGCGCCCGCGCCATGCGCGCCGAATATGCTTCGCTGCAAAGCGCGCATCGGATTCCGCTGATCTTGTTCGCGGCCATGGAAATGCCGATACCGGTGCCGCAAAGCACCACACCGCGCTCCGCCTCGCCAGAAACGACTTTCTCGCATACCTTTTCAGCAATGTCGGGATAATCGACCGAATCCTCCGTATAGGCGCCGATATCGTCAACCTCCGTCCCAAGCTCCGCGAGCACTTTTTTGACGCTTTCTTTCAGCGCCAGCGCACCGTGATCGCAGCCAATCGCAATTTTCATTTCATTCCGCCTTCCTGCGAATTTTGAGTAAAAATCCGCCCCTCCATTTTACTTCCCGGAAGACCTATCGTCAATTATAAAAACGGATTCTTCCTCCAGCCGCTTTTTTCAGCCGGTTCATGATTGCAACGCCGAGCCCCGCTTCCCCGACAGCCTCGGCAAAAAGGATGTCCGCGTTTTTATCGTCGAAATAGCGGAGCGATTCGTAAAGATTCGCCGCCATGGTGGAAAGGTCGCCCGCACTGCCGGTAACGGCAATGTTCTCCAGCGGCACAAGACCTGCAATTTCTTCCGCCGTCTCCCGGCTGACGATGAGTCCGGGACGCTTGCCCTCCGCCGTCGCCTCGCGAACGGCGGCGCGAAACGCCTCGCCCATTTTCTCCCAGGGCGCGGCAATCAATGTCAGAGGCGCAAGCGGCGCGTAGTGAGTGTATTTCATGCCGGGGGCGCGGGGCGCTTCGCCCTCGCGCAAAACTGGCGGCGGCGCAAGCTCGCCGAGCACCTCGGTCAGCATCTCCCGCGTCACCGCGCCGGGGCGAAGAATCTCCGCACGCTCGCCGGTACAGTCCACGATGGTCGATTCCACGCCAAACCTACACGGGCCGCCGTCGAGAACCAGCGGGATTTTCCCGTCCATGTCGGCGAACACTGCCGTCGCCGTCGTCGGGCTGGGACGGCCGGAGCGGTTCGCACTGGGCGCGGCAATCGGCGCCCCCGCAGCGCGGATCAGCGCGCGGGCGACGTCGTTGTCCGGCATGCGAATCCCGACCGTGGAAAGCCCGCCCGTGACGCTTGGCGGCACAGCGTCCCGCTTTGGCAGGATTACCGTGACAGGACCGGGGGCGAAGGCCGCCAATACCCTCTCCGCCATTTCCGTGACCGTCGCCGCGCAGTCGATCATCGCGCGGTCGGCAACGTGCAGAATCAACGGATTGTCCGAAGGCCGTCCCTTCGCTTCGTAAATCTTCGCGCAGGCCTCCGCATCCAGTCCGTTCGCGCCGAGCCCATAGACAGTTTCCGTCGGAAACGCGACAAGCCCGCCGCTTCGGATAATCTCGCCCGCCTCAGCAAAAACCGCCGAGGATTCTTTTAGATCGGATATTATTTCAATTCTCGTCTGCAATTTCTTCAAGCCTTCCACAATACGACGACGCGCTCTTTGCCCGCAAGATCGCGGACAATTTCCGTCTTGCCAAAGCCGCCGCTCTTTGCCATTTCCGAAATCGCGCCTGCCTGCGTGTCGCCGCACTCCACTGCGAGGAATCCGCCGTCCTTCAAAAGCGCAGCGCTTTCGCGGACGAGCCGATGGTAAAAGTCGAGGCCATCAGGACCGCCGTCGAGGGCGATTTTCGGCTCGGCGCGCACTTCGCGGGGCAAGTTCTCAATCTCCGTGCTGGGGATATAGGGCGGATTCGACACGATTGCATCATACGTTCCGCCGGAAAGCGGCGCAAGCAAATCACCCTCGAAAAACTGTACGCGCTCCGAAAGCTCGAGCGTTTCCGTGTTTTGTTTCGCAATTTCCACCGCATCCGCTGAAATGTCCGTCGCCGCCACCGACGTTTCCGGCAGATAATGCGCAAGAGCCAGAGCAATCGCGCCGCTGCCCGTGCAAATGTCGGCAATTCGCGGCGACTTTTTGCCCCGCAGCCGCTCAATGGCCGCCTCAACCAGCGTCTCCGTGTCCGGCTGTGGCACCAGCACAGCGGGCGTAACCTTGAACGTCAGGCCCATGAATTCCTTCTCGCCGCAAATATAGGCCACCGGTTCCCCTGCCGTTCGCCGCCTGACCAGTTCCCGATACCGCGCCAGTTCGTCCGAAGTCATAGGCTGATCAAAATACACATAAAGGTAGATTCGTTTTTCACCCAAAAGATGCGAAAGCAGCACCTCGGCGTCGAGCCTCGGCGTTTCCGCGCCGTGACTGCCGAAGTACTGCTCGCTCCACTTCAATATCGCACCGATGGTCCAGACCTGCCCGTCCGCCATTCTATCCCGTCCTCGTTTACAACAAAATATAGCAGGCAATCCCTAAACGCTTTTCTGCTCCAAATATTGCCTGACCTTCTCGTAAAACTCTTTAGCGTGCTCATATTGCATTTCTGCATCCGGCTTTGCCACTACATAAAAATCAGCGTAGTCGCTGTTATTCCGCAAAATAAACGCCTTGCCAACATAATCCGAATACTTTTCCTCAAAAATCCCGGTCTTGATATAGTGTTGGCGAAAATAGCTGATCACGGCAGAATGCTTTTTGAAGTCTATTTGCTTTTCGGCCAGCAAGCTGCGAATCGTGTGGAAAAAAGCATAATAGGAACGATTGATTGAATCTTTGAGATGTCCGGCCTCCATTTCAAGCTTGGCAGCCGCCAACCGTTCCTGTGCGGATTCCAGTCGATATTTCGCCAAATCAACCAATGCGTTTCCCCTCCGTAAAAATGTTTCGGTAATAAGGAAGCTCGTCCCGATATTTTTGGAACTCATCCACAGGAATAACGGTCGGCGAAGTGACTATATCATATTCAAGATCCATTTTGACAGTATCGTTCCAAACCTCGTCCAGCTTGCGTTGCAAATTCCGCCGTTCGCCTTTGACGAGCGCTACGAAATCGAGATCGGAACTTTCGTCGTAATCGCCTCGGGCATAGGAGCCATACAAATAGATACCTTGAATATCACTGCCGTACACTCTTCTATAGCTGCCTGCGACGCGGCTGCATATAGCCTCTAAATTCGGCATAGCGTTCATAGGATTCTCTCCCCCTGTTAAGCAGCAAAAACTTCATCATTGTAATTTTATCATAGCACGCCGACGCCATGTTTGACAAGAAGCGGCTGGCGCTCACTGCGCAAACGATGGAGCGCAAATGAAAAATCCGTTAGCCGTACATTAAAAATCTATTGGAAACGCAAAGATAATAACCCAAACGCTTACTCGCGCAAGGAATCTACAGATTTTTCACTCGGCTTGACATGTCCATGGGGGGGGGTAAAATATGCGCATAGAAAGGACAATCTGAGGTGACGGAGGAGGAGTGAGGAACAGCCGTCCGAAAAATGAAACGGAGGAATGAACATGAAAAAAATCTTTTCCTTGTTGTTGCTGGTATGCGTGATGGCGACCGCGCAAGTATGCAGCGCCGATGTCAAATATCGGGCAAAAGTGGATAACAGTGGCGGTATTATGACCTATATCCTCGCGCACAATAATTTGACCGCCACAGGGAAGTATCTCATCAAAGACGAATTGGATACCATCCTATATACGTTCGACTATGATAAGGCATCCAATATTTTCACCGTGTACAGGGAAGACGGTAGCTTAAATTCACGCCGCAAATTCGAAAACAAAGTTACGATGTACAATCGGCAATACTATGAAGACGGTTCTGAATATGAAGAGTTTAACGGAACCTATCGCAAGGAAAACGACGGCATTTTTTGGAAGGTAGGGGAGGATCACTACCATTACATTCAGCCTTATTTTACGGATGGAGCCTTAATTTTCCTTGACCGGGGTGGCAATATCTAAGAAATGCAATCATTGGATGTGCCTATATTGCTATCATAAAAAAGCTTATAGCCAAAACTTATGCATTATTACCATTGTTTACGGTCTGGGGCGCGGCATACGTCGCGCCCTTACCTATTGGAGGAGAGGGAATGAACTATGTGGAAAATTTAATCTTCCCTTTGTTTGGATTTGGCGTTGGATTGAGCATTGGTTGTTTGATGGGTTTCCTTGCCGTATTCTTTTTCATGTCCGGAAGAAAATTGCATACGATAAAAATCTTATATTCATTTGATTGGTTGGAATATCTTTTGATTTTTGGAACACCCGTTGCAATCATTTTATACCGCCAATATGATTCGAACTCAATCATCAATTTCCTAAAAATAATTCATAGCGGGTCTTTATGGCCTTTATGTTTATTGGTTATCGGATGTATTCTCTTAATTAGATGTTATTTCATAAAGGTTTATGAAGAGAATCCCTATGATCCTTCAATCCATGCAACATTACGTGCAGAAAAAGATGAATTCACTATTTGGGCAGGTATTGCATCGCTACTCGTGTTCGTACTCAAAGAGCCAGAATACCTTAGACCGGAGGAGCCAAAAAGTCTTTTAATCTTGAGTGCCTTTTATCTTCTGCTAATAATTTCTGTATACTACCGCCATTTAAGCCAAGCCATTTATATGCAAGAAGCAAAGGAAAAATGATTATTCTCACGAAAAAGCCCTCGCGTCGCGAGGGTTTTTAATCTATATCTGTCCCCTATGGAAGGTGGCTAGCAAAGCGCGACAGATAAGTTTTTGATAGACCACAGGTAATACACGCGCTACGCTACAGAACCTCACCCACCGCCTTCGGCGGTCCCCCCTCCCCATAGGGGAGGGCTTATATTATTCCTGCGTCCGTTTCAGCTTCTCAGCCCTGTCCGCCGTAATCAGCGCGTCGAGAAGCTCGTCCAGTCCGCCGCCCAGCACCGATTCTAATTTGTGCAGCGTCAAGCCGATGCGGTGGTCGGTAACGCGGCCTTGCGGGAAATTGTAGGTACGGATGCGCTCGCTGCGGTCGCCGGAGCCGATCTGGCTCTTGCGGTCTGCCGCCTCCTCCGCCGCCTGCTGCTCCTGCGCCTGCTCCAAAATACGCGCCCGAAGCACGCGCATGGCTTTTTCCTTGTTTTTCAGCTGGGATTTCTCATCCTGACACTGCACCACAATGCCCGTCGGCAAATGGGTGATGCGGATGGCCGACTCGGTCTTGTTGACGTACTGGCCGCCGGCGCCGCCGGCCCGGTAGGTGTCGATTTTCAAATCCTCGTTTTTGATATCCACTTCCACATCATCGGCCTCCGGCAGCACCGCCACCGTTACCGCCGAAGTGTGAATACGGCCCTGGGACTCCGTGGCCGGAACGCGCTGCACGCGATGGGTGCCCCGCTCGTATTTCAGGCGGCTGAACGCACCCGCGCCATCGACCGAGAACGAGATTTCCTTAAATCCGCCAAGCTCCGTCGGACTGGAATCGAGTATCGAGACGCGCCAGCCCTGCCGCTCCGCATAGCGCGTATACATGCGAAAAAGATCCCCCGCGAAAAGCGCGGCCTCTTCGCCGCCGACGCCGCCGCGGATCTCAACGATGACGCTCTTTTCATCATTCGGGTCCCTCGGCAAAAGCAAAATCGGAAATTCTTTTTCCAGCGCCGCCTTTTCCTCCCGAAGGCCGGAAAGTTCCTCGGCGGCCAACGATTTCAACTCCGCGTCGTCGGACTCCGCCAGCACCGCCTCGTCGTCTTCAATTTCCTTCGTCACACGCCGATAATCGCGCACCTTTTCCACAATCGGGGCAAGCTGCGAAAGCTCCCGATTCATTTTCTGCCATCGCTCGACGTCCGCCAGCACGTCGGGATCGCCAAGCAAAGATTCCAGTTCGCGATAATGATCCTCTATCGCCAAAAGCTGTTCCAGCACCTTCGCACCTCAACTTGTCATAATCGCCGCAGCCTCTTCGACAACCGGCTCTGTTTTCTGAGGCTCAGCGGCAAGTCCCATGCGCGCCCGCTCCTCCGCCGGCAGCACAGCCGCAAGCGACGCAATCGCCACCTCGACCATCTCGTCCTCCGGCGGATTTGTCGTCAGCCGTTGGAGCCAAAGGCCCGGCAGCGTCAAAAGCCGCACTGCGGAATTATGCGAACGCGCCGCGAGGCGAATGAACTCATAAGAAATTCCCGCCACTACAGGAAGCATCATGACACGGCTTACGACCCTCGTCAACAGGTCGGGCCAGCCGAGAAATGCGAACACGAAAATGCTGACCAGCATCACGATCAATAGGAACGAAGTGCCGCAGCGCGGGTGGAACCGAGAGCACGCCTGCACACGTTCCACCGTCAGCGGACCGCCGCCCTCGTAAGCGTGAATCGTCTTATGCTCGGCGCCGTGGTACTGGAACACGCGGTAAATGCCATCCATGCGCGAAATCGCAAGCAAATAGCCGAGGAAAATCGTAAGCCGAAGCCCGCCTTCAGCCAGGTTTAGAAGCACAGGGGACTCCGTCAGCGTATGGAAAAACCGCGTCGCCCAGGTTGGGATCGCCACGAAAAGCACTGCCGCCAATGCGAAGGCAATCGCCATCGTCCCGGCAAGCTCCCCGTCGGAAAGCTGCTCATCCTCTTCTCCCGCCATCTTCGCAGAATAGGACAGCGAGCGAAGCCCCAACATCAACGACTCGCCTAAAGCAACAACGCCGCGCAAAAACGGCTTCTTAAAAATCGGGAAGCGGTCCGCGATCGAGTCCACGTCCCGAACCTCCGTCTCGATATGTCCGTCCGACACGCGCACCGCCGTCGCCACTTTTCCTGCGCCGCGCATCATCACACCTTCGAGCACTGCCTGCCCGCCTACCATCAACGGTTTTTTATCTTCCAATCGCTCCGCCTCCTTTCTTGCCGGTCCTTTTCCCGCCATGCGGTGTCAGCCGACACTCGCCGCAACGATACTACGCCTTCGCGTCACGAAACATGCCGCTGGTATGTTTCGCCTCGTCTGACGAAAAAAATCCTCGCCAAGTTTTTAAAATATAAGAAATAATGACACAAAAGGCAGGGCGCTTTGCCCTGCCCCTTACTTTTAGTCTTTCTTGTAACGCTGCTTGAAACGCTCGATCCGGCCGCCTTTGGCCTGCCCGCGAAGACGCCCCGTAAAGAACGGGTGGCACTTCGAGCAGACGTCGACGCGAAGCTCCTGCTTCGTCGAGCCCGTTGTGAACTTGTTGCCGCAGCCGCAAGTCACCGTCGCCTCGAAATATTTGGGATGGATACCCTCTTTCATGCTTTACACCTCACTTTTCCCCCTAAATCATAGGGCAAGATACAAGCGCTCTCTGCGAACGCTTGGTTCAGAGAATATGTCCCCATACCCTCTCCTGGCCCCCGTAAGGGGAAAAACCAGATGCCGAAGAAAAGACGGCGCTCCGTCAATTCCGCGCACATTATAGCACAAAGCAAAATGCCGCGCAAGCGATTCCTCAAAAAGCGGCAAAAAAGCGCAGGACAAAGGAATCGAAAGAAAAAAACCGCCCCCGCTTGAAAAAATTATTTTACCATTTATAATAAAAGACACCATTACACGACAAATTCACGACGGAGGAATGACCCATGGCTAAAAATACGCCGATGCAGCACGTTTGCAGCTTCTGTAAGCGGCTCGTAACGATACGCGACCAGTACGACATGCCGATCCTCGACCCGCAGACCGGGTTCGCGATTTGCAAGAACTGTATCGGAGACATCTACCATTTCATCGAGGACCATGACTCCCACAAGGCCGCGACGAGCAAAAAGAATTTCGCCGCGTCCCTGGGATCGATCCTCGAAAAGAACAAGCCGCACAAAATCAAGGAATATCTCGATAAGTTCATCATTGAGCAGGATCGGGCGAAAAAGGTCCTTTCCGTGGCAATCTACAATCATTACAAGCGCATGAAGTACGGCTTCGACCACAAGGACGACATGGCCATCGAGAAATCGAACGTCATCATGCTCGGCCCGTCGGGCTGCGGCAAGACGGCTCTGCTGTCCCATCTCTCGACGCTGCTCGATATTCCGTTTGCCGTGACCGACGCTTCGAGCCTCACCGAAGCCGGATTCGTCGGCTCGGACGTCGAGGTTGCCGTCCGCAACCTGTATTATGCGGCGGACAAGGACATTGAGCGCACCGAACACGGCATTATCTATCTTGACGAGTTCGACAAGATTGCGCGGAAATCCGGCGAAAACAACTCGATCACCGCCGACCCCGGCCACGAGGGCGTACAACAGTCGCTCCTGAAGATGCTCGAGGGCAGCGTCGTCGAATTCACTGCCCGCGGCCAGCGCAAGCACCCGGAAGCGCCGACCATCAAGGTCGATACAAAAAACATCCTGTTCATCGTCGGCGGCGCCTTTGTCGGTATCGACAAAATCATCGCGAAGCGGCTGCAGAAATCCGATGCGAACATCGGCTTCGGCGCAAAGGTCGAGGGCGAAAAGGAAAAGCCGAAATTCGACGAGCTGATCCATCAGGTAACGCCGGACGACCTTATGAAATACGGCATCATTCCCGAAATCATCGGCCGCCTGCCGATTATCTGCACGTTGGAGACATTGGACGAGAACGCGCTCCTGCGTATTCTGACCGAGCCGATTAACGCCCCGGTGCGCCAGTATGAAAAGCTTCTCGAAATGGACGGCGTAGAGCTTTCTTTCGAGGAAGACGCGTTGCGCGCCGTCGCGAAAAAGGCCATCGAACGCAAGACCGGCGCCCGGAGTCTCAAAGGCATCATCGAAGACGTGATGCTCGACGTGATGTTCGACATTCCGCGCACCGACGAACCGCGCCGTGTGCTGATTACAAAAGAATCCATCACCGAGGGCGCAAGGCCGGAGATCGAGCTGATCGAGGAAAAACGCTCGGCATAGGTAAAATTTTCTTGCCCCCGCTCATGTTTTGTGATAAACTATCAAAGTCGACGCGGGCATAGTTCATCGGTAGAATGAAAGCTTCCCAAGCTTTAGAGGGCGGTTCGATTCCGCTTGCCCGCTCCAGGAAAAAATTACGGGAACCGTTTTGCGGTTCCCGTTTTTGTATGTCTTTTTATGCCGCCGGTATCGCTCGCAGTTCCGCCGTACCTCCTGCCAGCGACAGCTCGCTGTCGTGGCGCGCGAAGAGGGTAGAACGATGCCCTACGCTGACGAGACCCGCATTCGGAAGTTCACTCCGCAGGAGGTCGTAGAGCCGCGCTTCCCGCGCCTCGTCGAGGGCGCTGGTGGCCTCGTCGAGGAAAATCCAGTCGGGGCGCGTCAGGATAACGCGGGCGAAGGCGATCCTCTGCTGCTCTCCGAGGGAGAGAATACGGCTCCAGTCGTCGACGTCGTCGATGCGCGACGCAAGCTCGGCAAGATCGACCAGCGTCAGCACCCGGCGAAGCTCTTCATCCGCCGGCGCCTCTGTCTCCGGCAGCGGATAGACGATAGCGCGGCGCAATGAGCCGAGCGGCAGATAGGGTCTTTGCGGCAGGAACAGTACGCGGCTGCCCGCAGGCCGCTGCAGCCGCCCCGCGCCAAAGGGCCAAAGCCCTGCCAGCGCGCGAAGCAACGTGCTCTTGCCGCAGCCGGAGGGGCCGGTGACGAGCAGCCGCTTTCCGGCCGGCAGCGCGAGCGAAAAGGACGAGAGAAGCTGCGCGCCGTTCGGCAAGCGCACGGTCACGCCGTCCATGACGAGCGCATGGGAGGCGTCAGCCGTCGCCCCGCCCGTTTCGAAGGAGCCGCCTTCAATCTGCGCAACAGCCGGCGCCAGCGCGCGGACTTCCTCGAGATGCTCAGTGAAACCGTACAGTCGGTGAATGACGGAAACGAGCTTCGCGATGGTATCGTATGCCTCGACGAAATACGAGAGACCGTCCTGTACCCGCCCGAACGCGCTGACGGTCTGCATCAGGCCGCCCAGCGCCATTTCCCCGGCGAAGTAACGCGGCGCGGCGAGAATCAGCGGAGCGATAATCGCAAGCTGCATATAGGAATTGGCATAAAAATTCAGGAACTTCGTCTGCCGCATCAGGCCGCGGAAGTTTTTGATGACGAGGCCGAAGCGGTCCAAAAATCCCGCGTTTTCAGCGTCCTCGCCGCGATAGAAGGCGACGCTTTCGCTGTTTTCCCGCATACGCGCCATCGAAAAACGGAAATCCGCCTCGTACCGTTGCTGCTCATAGTTCAGAGAAATGAGCTTCCGTCCGACGACGTGCGCCAGCGCGGTGCCTATGGCGGAATAGAGCAGCGAGAACCAGAGCATATAGCCGGGAATCTCAATCGTACCGCCGCCGAGGGGCACGGCCAAAACGCCGGACAGCTCCCAGAGCACGACGGCAAAAGCCGCAATGGTGGTAATCTGCTTCAAGAGCCCAAGCAAAAGCTGAAGCGTCAGGCTGACGAAAAGGTCGATATCCTCCTGGATACGCTGGTCTGGGTTGTCCATGCCGCCGCTGCCCGTGACCTGCAGGCGGTAATGCGCCTGATCTTCCAGCCACGCGGTCAGATACTTGCCCGTCATCCATGTGCGCCAGCGTATTTCAAGCAGCTGCCGCAAATAAATCGCGTAGACGGCGATGCCGATATAGATGAACGCAATCATTGTAAACTTTCCGATCAGCGGCCAGAACAGGCCGTACTCGTAAGCCTGCAGCGCATTATAAAACTCATTGTACCACTGGTTGAGCTGAACGAGCAGATAGACCATCGCGAAATTCATCGCGATGACGACGGCGAGCAGGCCGACGGCGCGCGTTTTTTCCTCGGAGCGCCAATAGCCGCGGAACAGCCGCCAAAAGGCGCGCATAAAAGAAATCTTCATGGGTTTTGTCCTTTCTGTGCCAAACTTTCGGGCAAGTCGCCCGCTTTTCTATTATAAATAACGGGACGCATGTTTTCAAGCGCGGGACGAATATGATAAAATAGAAGCCGTCATTAAAAGAAGGAGGGGCGCGCCATGTTCACGACGGAGGCGCTGGGCGCCGCGCTGCTTGTGCTGCTGCTGTTTCTCGCACAGCGATTTTTTCCGCGCCGGGGCATTTTTGCGATCTTCTGCGCGGTGCTGCTTTGCGCAGGCGCAGCTTTCTATATCACGCAAAAAGAAAAAACCGAACCGATGACGGCGGCGGAACGTGAACACATCGCGGAGCAGCAGATGATCGTCGCGGACTGGTACGCCGGATACCAGGGACTGATCGATGAGATGGATCACAACTGGCGTCAGTATCACCGCATTCTGTCCGACTTCGACGCGGACATCATCGATCTTACTACGGCCTACGAGCGTCTGGACGAGCTGGACGCGGAGGCCGTAAAAACATTGGACACGCTGGAACGCATGGAGCCGCCGCTGACGCTGGACGACGACAACTACGACCTCGTGACAGCGATTATCTTGAAAACGCGAGCCTACGCGGCGGAACAACGGCAGACAATCCGCCACACGGCGAATGTAGCCGACCCTGACCACCAGTCGACTGAAATGCAGGAAGAACAGAGCCGCCGCCTGCGCGACGTAATGCGCTCAGAGTCCCCGGCTGGGCTGTTTACAGCGCGGGAAATTTCCGCGCTGAAGGAGAATGTCGATGCAAGGGAATGAACCGCTGACAATACTGGGAGAAGGAACGGCGGAATTCACAGTGCAGCGGTCGCGCTTCATCGCTTACGTCGCCGCCGTGCACGACGAAGAAGAAGCCCGCGCTTTCGTTTCCCGTCTCCGCAAGGAACATTACGACGCACGCCACTGCTGCTCGGCCTGGATTCTCGGCGCTGACGGCGCAAAACAAAAATCCAGCGACGACGGCGAGCCTGGCGGCACGGCGGGCATGCCGATTCTCGAAACGATGAAACGCCGTAGCCTCACCGACGCGGCCGTCGTTGTCGTCCGCTACTTCGGCGGCATAAAGCTCGGTGCGGGCGGTCTCGTACGCGCCTATTCCCACGCGGCGGCTATCGGTATCGACGCGGCGACGCTGGCGCGGCGAATTACGCTCCGCCGCCTTCTTGTGACAGTGGGCTATGAAACGCTTTCCGCCGTCGAGCATTGGTCGCGGCAAAAAAAAATCCGCACAGGCGAAGCCTCTTACGCGGAAAAAGTCACCCTGCCGCTCCTCATCGAACCGAAACAATACGAAAAGGTGAAAAAAGAGTTGACCGACCTGACCGCGGCCAAAGCCGCCTTCGAGGACGGGAATGAAGAAGAACTGCTGGAGCCCGTATAATCGCATCCAAAACAAAAAAGAGGCGGACAACGCGTTCGCCTCTTTTAATTATTGTAATCCAAAAGTATCCTTCAAATATTTTCCAATCGTTTCGCCGATGATTTTTTTTGCCTCAGCGTCGGGATGCAGGCCGTCGGTAGTCAGCTCAGCCTTCATTTCTCCGTCCTCGTCGGTCAGCGGCGTCGACACGTCCACTGCGTAAGGCTGCGCCATGATCCATTCATTGACGGCAATCTGCTCGGCCTTCCAACCCCACGACGCGGGCTCCACATCCCAGACCTTTTCCATCAAACGCGGCGTAATCGGCGTCGCTGTCGTGAAAATCGGCGTGATATCATAAGCGCGGCATTTTTCCGCGATGCGCGAAAGGTTTTGGATCGTAACGCGAGCGGGCGTGCCGATGCGATAATCGTTGACGCCGCCCATGATGACGAGATATTTCGGCGCAAAGGGCAGCACGTCGTCTTCGAATCGCTGCAGCAATTCATAAGTGTTGTCGCCGCTCCGTCCGAGATTCTTGACGGGAATCCCCGCGTAAGTCTCCCAGCAGTACATGCCCCGGGAAGGCGGCGCCATCACCGCGCCGCCGCCATGGGTGATACTGTCGCCGAAGGCCGCAACCGTTACGGGAGAATTTACGGCAAATTTTTCCGGCTCGGTCCAGTCGCTCCACCGCCGCCCGTGGCCGTCGAGGGCGCGAACCCGCCACGAATACTCGCCCTGTGCCAAAACCGGCGCCTCGTCGTACAACACAGACTCGTAGGTGTAATAATGGCGTACGCGTTCGCGGTTCTTTCCGTCCTCGCGCCAAAGCTCGACCTCATAAGAGCTGGTCCCCTGCACGGGTATCCACGCGTAGACGAGATAAATCGGCGTCTCCGCCATTTCGTGATAGTCTGACAGCATCAACGGTGAAACGGGACGTCGCTCGCTGAAAGAAAGGGGCTTTGGCGCCTGAAATTCCCCGAGGGGGGCGCCGTCCAGCCGAAGGCCGCAGACCGTCCAATACACGAATTCAAAAGGCGCGCCATGCAATGCTTCCAGTACGATTTCCGTGCCGGGAGCTGAGACCGTCTCCGCGTAGATTACATTTTCCTCCTTGTATTCTGACGAGGACAGAAGCTCGACCCGATAACGCACCGCACCGGGCATCATCGGCCATGTCAGACGCACCTTGTCCACCGCTGCCGAACGCGGCAAGTCCCGCGTCGATTGCTGCAACCACGCATGACGCGACGTCGCCTGTTCTTCCTGCACGACGCGTCCCCTCCCCTCGTTCGGCGCGCCTTCAACAGTTCCGCCCGCAAAAAAGACAGCGGCGCAACCGGCGGCGCACGCCATGCCAAAGGAAAAGCGGCGCAAAAACCGCCGCCGCTTTTCCCACTGCCCCCGCTTCAACGGTTCGCACGGCGGTAAATCGCGAGCGCCGTCTCCCGGTCGATTGGGCGGAACGCGCCCACCGTCTTTTTCCCGCTGTCGGTGCAGCTGTCGGCAAGAGCCGCCAGCGCCTCCTCGTCCAGTTCGCCGATTCCAAGCTCTGTAAAGCACAGCGGCAATCCCAGCCCACGCCAGAATTCCTCTGTCTCGCGAATACCCGCCCGGGCTTTTTCCTCCGTCGTTCCGACCGTCGAGCCCCAGACGTTTTCCGCATACTGGGCAAAGCGCTCCGGCGCGTCAAGATAGACCTCCCGCGCCCAGGCCGGCCACATCACCGTCAGGCTCTCGCCGTGGGTCACGCCGTATTTGCCACTGAGCTCATGGGCGAGCTTGTGGACGCTGAAATCTTTTGTACGCCCGAGCCCCGTAAAGTCGGTATGGGAAACGCTGCCGCACCACATCAGTTCGCTCATGGCCTCATAGTCGCGGTGGTTTGTCATCGCCTTTTTGCCGAAGCGCACCACATTCTTCATCAGCGCTTCCGCGACGCGGTCAGTGAAATTGTTGCCCGTCTCCCGCGTCATATAGCGGTCAAGGGTGTGCATGAAAATGTCCGCAATGCCCGCCGCCAGCTGCGCACGGGGAATCGTGTAGGTCAGTTCCGGATTCATGATCGCGAAGGCGGGGCGATTCATCGCCGTATTGAGGCCGGCTTTCTTGCCCGTCTCCTCATTCGTCAGCACCGCCGAGTCGCTGGTCTCACTGCCCGCCGCGGCAATCGTCAGCACCACGCCGACAGGCAGGGTGCGCTCGACTTTTTTCTTCCCGCTCCAAAACTCCCAAATGTCGGTATCGAGATTCGCCGCGCCGTGAGCGATGGCCTTCGCGGTGTCGATAGTACTGCCGCCGCCCACCGCGAGGATCAGGTCCGCGCCGAAAGTCGCCGCGCGTTTCACGCCCTCCCGGGCATGGGCCAGCGTTGGATTCGGCTGGGCGCCGCCAAACTCCTCAAAGCGAATCTCTGCTGCTTCAAGCTGCTTTTCTATCGTATCGAGCAGCCCGCTCTTTTTCGCGCTGCCGCCGCCGAACACCAGGAACACGCGCCGCCCGCCGTGACGCTTCACCGCCGCAGCCGTCTGCTCTTCCGCGCCGCGCCCGAAGATAATCTCCGTCGGCACGCAATAAGTAAAATTGTTCATCGAAATACCGCCTTTCTATCAACCCTGCCGGAATTTCTTCACCGCGGCAAAGCCCTTTTCCGCCGCTGCTAACGTCTTTTCAAGGTCCGCATCAGTGTGCGCGCCGCTCATGAAGATCGTCTCGAACTGCGACGGCGCGAGATAGATTCCTTCCTCCAGCATCGCACGGAACCAGACCTTGAACGCTTCCTGATCCGCCGCCGCCGCCGTCGCGTAGTCGTAAACCTCATTCGCGGTGAAGAACATGCCGAACATCGAGCCCGCCTGATGCACCTGCACGGGAATCCCCACCGCCTTCGCGCATTGCTCCAACCCCTGCACGACAGTCTTCGTTTTCAGATACAACTTTCGCGTATAGTCCGGCTCGCCCGGCTCCGGTTCCTCCGTCAGGATTTTCAGCGTTTCGATACCCGCCGTCATCGCCAGCGGATTGCCGGACAAAGTGCCCGCCTGATAAACCGGCCCTGCCGGGGAAATGAAGCTCATGATATCCTTGCGCCCGCCATACGCCGCCACAGGCAGACCGCCGCCGATAATCTTGCCGAGACAGGTCAGGTCCGGCACTATGCCGTAGGCCGCCTGCGCGCCGCCCAGGGACGCACGGAAGCCGCACATCACTTCGTCGAAAATTAAGAGCGCACCGTGTTTTTCCGTGAGTTTCCGAAGCGTGTCGAGATAGCTCTGCTTCGGCAGCACGAGACCCATATTGCCCGCCACCGGCTCCACGATGATCGCGGCGATTTCCTCGCCGTATTTGTCCATGACCGCCGTGATCGCGTCCACGTCGTTATACGGCACGGTAATCGTGTCCTGCGCTGTCGCCTTCGTAACGCCGGGACTGGACGGCACGCCAAAAGTCGCAAGTCCGGAGCCGGCGTCCACGAGAAGCCCGTCGCTGTGGCCGTGATAGCAACCAATAAACTTCACGATCTTGTCGCGGTTCGTGAAGCCCCGGGCAAGTCGCAGCGCGCTCATCGTCGCCTCGGTGCCGGAATTGACCATGCGGACGAGTTCAATCGACGGATAAACGCTCTTGACGAGCCGAGCCAGTTCCGATTCCAGAAGCGTCGGCGCGCCGTAGCTCGTCCCGCGCTCCGCCACCGCCTTCAGCGCCGCCACCACTTTCGGGTGCGCGTGGCCGACCACCATCGGCCCCCATGATCCGACATAGTCGATATATTCGTTGCCGTCGATATCGTAAATATGGCTGCCCTCGGCCCGCGCGATAAACGGCGGATTGCAGTCCACGCTCCGATACGAGCGCACAGGGCTGTTCACCCCCCCCGGCATCAGATTTTTCGCCTCGGCAAATGCCTCGGCGGATTTTTCAAGATTCAGCATATAGTTCTCTCCTTATCCTTTACCCTTTCAGCCACTTCGCCGCGTCGATGGCATGATACGTGATGATAATATCCGCGCCGGCGCGCTTCATGCTTGTCAGCGTTTCCAACACGATACGTTTCTCGTCGATCCAGCCGTTCTGCGCCGCCGCCTTCACCATCGCGTACTCGCCGCTGACGTTGTAGACCGCCACCGGCTGCACGATATTGTCCCGCACCAGCCGCACCACGTCGAGATACGCCAGCGCGGGCTTCACCATGATGATATCCGCACCTTCGGCGATGTCGAGGGAGACCTCCTTCATCGCCTCCCGCACATTCGCCGGGTCCATCTGGTAGCCGCGGCGGTCGCCGAACTGCGGCGCGGAGTCCGCCGCATCGCGGAACGGCCCGTAATAGCCCGACGCGTACTTCACCGCATAGCTCATGATCGAGACATTCGTCAGCCCCTTCGAGTCGAGAGCGTCTCGAATCGCTGCCACGCGCCCGTCCATCATGTCCGACGGCGCGATGATGTCAGCGCCCGCCTGGGCCTGGCTCACCGCCACGTTCTGCAAAAGCGGCAGTGTCCCGTCGTTGTCCACCTCATGATCGCAGAGCCGCCCGCAATGCCCGTGATTCGTATATTGGCAAAGGCAGACGTCGCCGACGATGACCAAATCCGGCTCCGCTTTCTTGATCGCGGCGATCGCCCGCTGCACCGGGCTTGCCATATCCCAGGCCGACGAGCCGATCTCGTCCTTGTACTCGGGCAGCCCGAACACTTCCACCGAAGGAATCCCAAGCGAAGCAATCTCCTTCGCCGTCTCCACCGCCTTGTCCACCGACAAATGATAACACCCCGGCATACTCGGAATCTCTTCCTTGATATTCTCCCCCGGCACCACGAAGATCGGATAGACGAAATCCTTCACCGAAAGGGAAGTCTCCCGCACCATAGCGCGGATGTTCTCAGACCGGCGCAGCCGCCGTGGACGAATTTTTAATGTTGACATTGGTTAGTCCTCCTTTTGATATTCCCATTGAATATATTACTCTTCTTGATTTATCAGATAGCGCACCTTCGGCAAAAACTGCTGCGGCGTCTTGTCGATATAAACCCTTAATGTTTCATACGGCGGGTCGGTATGGCTCTCCAAAAGATAAAGCGCGTCCTCGATAATATCGTCTTCATTTTCTGAGATCACCATTTGCTGAAGCAGTTCCTTCAGCGGCTCATACAAGTCCGTCAAATCGTGCTTATAATACGGATCCATATACCAATCAAGATAAAACAGCAATCGTCGTTTTGCATTCGTGTCGTTGCCAGCCAATACCGATTCGATTGCTTCATATCCTGCTTTTACAATTTTCCTTTCAGCGTCCCCGTATACGTAATTAGGCTCCATACGGTCTTCAGTTCCTTTAGATTAAACTATTCTTTTCCGCCGATTTGTTCATCACTTATGTTAACACTGGCGTCAATCATCTGTGTTACAACGTGGTTCAATTCCCGCGCCGTTTTGTTCGTAATCAAGGGCCGCCCCGTACCGGACTCTATGGCTCTTCTTGCTTCTCCCGCCACTTTGCCGCCGCGCTTTGCCACAGCGACATTCGCGTCGAAACTATTCGGTTTCTCCACTTGGGAAAATTCCTTGGCGGCTGTTTCTGCCAGCATATTCAATACAAGCTCGCTGGTGCTCATATTATCGCGGAGGCTTTCCTTCTTCAACCCTTTCAGATTTTTGTATTGGCGCGTGGTCATGCCGCTCCATGCACGCGTCAACTCATCTGTGAGAGTGGCATACTCTTTGCCCTGCTTCACGCCCCGCGCTTTCCATTCGTCTGTCAGTTCCTTGCGTGCACTGATTGCCATAAGCCGCTGATTAATCCATTCCCGCGTGTAGCCTTTACGCTCATAAGTTGCTACCAGCCTCTCGGCTATGCGTTCCGGATCAAGCGTCTCATCAATCCGCTCACGTCCCACCTGCGCCAGCCACAGCTTGAACGGCTCGGCCTTCCTTGATGGTATGGATTGGATAATGCGGAGCAGTTGCTCCGTGTTGGCGACGTCGGTATTATATCGTTTTCCATCAGCGGCTTTCAACTTCAGTTGACTACAATTTGTAGTCAACTGACTTCCTTCTTTTTTGAGACGCGTTTTTAATACGCTCCAATATTTAGCTGCATGACGAGCATCCGGTTGTTCCGTCAGTACCCCCACCACGTCCACGATGGAAAAATACCACTCTTCCTCTTCTTCGTTCCAAGCGGTGCGTATGGGCTGGTCTTCAAAAAGCTGCAAGTTCTCATTATCCATTAAATTCTCCCTAAATCCCTTCGTAACTTATACTAGACACTGTTAGAAATGTTAATTTCTTACAGTGTCTGCATGAGACGGCATTTGCGCCGCAGGCGCAAATGTAGCATGCGAAGCATGCGTCAACCGATTAAATCTTTTAATCGGTTGTTAGTATTAGCGCCGATAATATATCAACAGATTATTATTCGCCGTTTGCATTAAAAAATCCTGCCGAAAGAATAGCGAACATTTCGTTCCTTTCTCGGCAGGATTTTCTCTTTCCTTATGTGCACCGATAAAACACATGCCCCTTCTTCGAAGTCTTGAACTTGTACCGATCGGGGAACGCCTCGATGAGCTGCGGCAATTTGTGGTAGCCGTAAGAGCGCACGTCGAAGTCCGGCCTTGCGCGCTTGATATAGCTGCCCGCCGCGCCGATGTTGACGTAGCCCTCCGCGTCCTGGTATTTGTCCCACGCGAGCCTAAGCAGCGCGTGAACTTTTTTCATTGCGTTCTTTCCGGGCTGACGCAGTTTTTCTTCTCCGGCTTTTTGCGTTGTCTTCTGCCCGCCGCCTTTGGCGGCTTCCTCCTTCGACGCCGTCTTTTTCTCGGCGCGGCTTTCCTCTTCTTTTTCCGTGCCTCCCTCGTCGGGCTCGTCGTTGAGGTTTTCCAAGTAGATGAAATCGTCGCAGCTGTTGCGGAAGGATTCGGGCGTCTTTGTCTCGCCTACGCCGATCACGTAGACGCCGGACTCGTGGAGGTCGAGGGCCAGCGGCGTGTAGTCGCTGTCGCTGGCGACGATGACGAAGGAATCGTAAATGCCCCGATAGAGGAGGTGCATCGCGTCGATGACCAGCGCGATGTCCGTGGCATTCTTTCCCGCCACATAGTCGAACTGCTGCTCCGCCTTGATGGCGAGACGCTTCAGCTCCGGCTCCCAGTTTTTCAGCGTGTCCTTTTTCCAGTTGCCGTAGGCACGCTTGACGATGATGCGCCCATGCAGGGACACTTCCTCAATGACCGCTTCGAGCTTCGAGAGCTGGGTATTGTCCGCGTCGACCAGCAGCACCATCTTTTGCAAATTCATGTTAAGCGCTCCTCTTACCGCGCAAGCCGCGCCACGGTCTCCGCCAGCGCGTCGATCGTGTATTCCTCCGGCATGGCCTCGACCTTGATGCCAAGCTCTTCGCAGGTTCCCGCCGTAACCGGTCCGATAGCGACGACCTTAGTTTTCTCCAGAAGCGACGCGTCACCGATAATCTTCACGAGATTCCTGACTGTGGAGCCGCTGGCAAACGTCGTGAAGTCAATTTCTCCTGCCGCCAGCATTTTCTTCACCTCGGTGGGATCGACCTCCGCTGCTTTCGTCTCGTAGACTGGCGCCACATCGACAATCGCGCCGTAATCCCGCAGGCTCTCAGGGAGGATTTCTCGAGCTTCCTGCGCGCGGGGAATCAAGACACGCTCCCCCGGCGCCAGCTCGTTTTTCAGCGCCTCGATGACGCCCTCGGCGCGATATTCTTTCGGCACGATGTCCGCAAGGATTCCGTAGTTTTTCAGCCGGTCCGCCGTCGCCTTTCCGATAGCGGCGAAATGCGCCGCCGTCAAATCGCGGGCGTCCTTGTTCGCGGCAAAGAGCCGGTCAAAGAAACGATCCACGCCGTTGACGCTGGTAAAGATCAGCCAGTCGTAGGACGCGATCAGGCTGATGGCCGCATCCACCGCCTCGTAATGGTCCGCAGGATCGTCGATACGAATTGCCGGCAGTTCGATGACCCGCGCGCCCATCATCTCGAGTTTTTCCGTCATTTTCGACGCCTGCGGGCGCGAACGCGTGACCAGCACCGTCTTTCCGAAAAGCGGGCGCGTTTCCGCCGCGTCGAACCACGATAATTCCTTCCGCAGCTTCACCACGTTGCCGACGATGAAAATCGCGGGGGGCTTGATTCCGTTTCGCTTCACATCCTCCGCCGCGCTGCCGAGCGTCGTGACCAGCGTCCGCTGCTCCGGCTTCGTACCCCAACGGATCACCGCCGCCGGTGTGTCCGCCGCACGCCCGTTATCAATCAGCTGCTTCGTGATATACGGAAGATTCGCAACGCCCATCAGGAATACGAGAGTGTCCGTCGCCGTCGCCAACTTGTCCCATCGCATCGAGGATTCACCTTTCGTAGGATCCTCGTGTCCCGTCACCACGGCGAAGGAGGTCGCCACCGCACGATGGGTGACAGGAATCCCCGCGTAGGCCGGCACGGAAATCGCGCTCGTCACGCCCGGCACGATCTCAAAGGGCACACACTGCTCTTTCAGAAGCAGCGCTTCCTCGCCGCCGCGCCCGAAGACGAAGGGATCGCCGCCCTTCAGACGCACCACACATTTTTCTTCTTTCGCCTTGTCGACCAGCAGTTGGTTGATATCCCCCTGCTTCATCGTATGGTTCGCCGACGCCTTGCCGACGTAAATCATTTCCGCGTCATGCTTCGCCCATCGCAGGATGCGGTCGTCGGCGAGACGGTCGTAGACCACCACGTCGGCTTTCTTCAAACATTCAACGGCTTTCAGCGTAATCAGCCGATAATCTCCCGGCCCCGCGCCGACAAGATACACCATCCCGGACATGAATTTTCACTCCAAACCTTATTTGTTTTCCCAAAACATCGCATAAAACAAAGAGTGGAAAGTAGCGGACGGAGAGTGGAATTCATACGGTAATATCACCACTCTGCACTCTTAACTCTCCAACAACAATCCCAATTCCCGCAAAATCTCCGCGCCGCCCTCGTTGAGCAGCTTTTCAGCCAAATCCCTGCCGAGCTTCGCAGCGTCCTGCCGCACGCCGTTGACGTCGCTCCGATAGAAACGCTGCCCGTCCAGCGACGCGATGACCGCCTCCACATGGAGCCCGTCGCCCTCGACCGTCGCGTAGACGCCCACCGGTACCTGGCATCCGCCCTCGACCCGCGCGAGGAACGAGCGCTCCGCTTCCGTACAGCAGATCGTGTCGTCGTCGCGCAAAAACGAAAGCATTTCCCGCGTCTCTTTGTCGTCCTCCCGCGTTTCGATGGCAAGCGCTCCTTGCCCGACGGCGGGCAATACCATATCTCTCGGCAATACCTGCCGAATACGGTCGGCAAAGCCAAGCCGCTTCAACCCCGCGACGGCCAGCACAATCGCGTCGTACTCGCCCTCGTCCAGTTTTCGCAGTCTCGTATTGACGTTGCCGCGAAGATCGATCATGGTAAGGTCGGGCCGTGCGCAGAGAAGCTGCGCACGCCGGCGCAGGCTCGAGGTGCCGACCCGCGCGCCCTGCGGCAATTCCGAAAACGACGAAAAGCGGTTCGACACGAGGGCGTCCCCCGGATCAAGCCGCTTCGTAACCGCCGCGATAATAAGGCCGTCCGGCACCTTCGCCGGCATATCCTTCAGGCTGTGCACGGCGAGATCAATCCCGCCGGACAGCATTTCCTCCTCCAGTTCTTTCGTGAAAAGGCCCTTGCCGCCGATCTTCGCCAGCGGCACGTCGAGAATACGGTCGCCCTTCGTCGTCACGCGTTTCTGCGTCACAACAAGACCCGGGTATTCCTCGCGAAGCCGCTGCTCTATATAATCGGCCTGCCAAAGCGCAAGCTTACTCCCCCGCATACCGATGACGATTTGATTCTTCACCGAGTGTTTCCGCCTCTCCTAAGTAATCGAGCTTGAACAGCCGCTTCATCGCGTCCACGTAAAACGCCTCACGTTCTGTGCCCGCCGCCGCGCTGATGGTCATCATCGGGAAGCGCAACAGCTTCCTGACGATCATTTTGGACATTTGGTCAAGCACCTTCTGCTCCGCTTCGCCAATCTCCGGCAGCTTGCTCATCGCGCGGCGCATCTCCCGGCGCCTGATCTTGTCCGCACGCTGGGAAAGCCGCGCCATCAGCGGCTGAAATGACAGATACTGGAATTTGTCAAGAATGGAAACAACTTCCTCCTCGACAATGGCCTCCGCCTGATGCGCTTCCTTCTGTCGCTCCTCGCGGTGTTCGTCGACGACCTCCTCGAGATCGTCAATGTTGTACACCGTGACGCCCTCGATTTCTCCCACGTCGGGATCGACGTCCCGCGGTACGGCGATATCAAAGAACAGCAGCGAACGCCCTTCGCGCTTTTTCATCGCGCGGCGCACTTCCTTCGGATGGACGACATAGTGCGGCGCGCCCGTCGAGGTCACGACAATGCCGACGTCCGGCGACTCCTCCAGGGCCGCGTCGAAATCTACGGCCTGCCCGCCATATTTCGCGGCGACTTCCTCCGCCTTTTCCCTGTGATGATTCGCTATGTAGACTTTTTTCACGCCGCGCCCGATCAGATTTTCTATCGTAAGCTCCGCCATGCGCCCCGCACCGTAAATCAATGCACACGTCGAATCCAGGCTGCCGCCGAAAATCTCCCGTGCCAGCTCCACCGCCGCATAACTGACCGACACCGCGCTGAACGCAATCCGCGTCTCGGTCCGCACGCGCTTTCCTGTGGCAATGGCGCGATGAAAAAGCGTATTCAAAACCGTCGAAGTCGCACCCGCGTCGTGAGCCATCGCATAGGCGTCCTTCACCTGGCTCAGGATCTGCCCCTCGCCGATCACCAGCGAGTCCAGGCTCGACGCCACGCGGAACAAATGGCGTATAGCGTCCTCGTGGACGAAGCAATAAAGGTATGGCTCCATGCTCTCGTCGATTCCGGTCAGTTCCGCCCAAAAATCCTTCAACGCGTCTATGCCGCCCTCGGCGGTCTCGGCTACAGCGTAAATCTCGCTGCGGTTGCAAGTGGAGAGCACCACCGCCTCGCTGACCGTCTCATAGGCTGACAACGTAATCAAGCCGCCGCGCACTCTTTCCTTCGGAATCGAAAAGCGTTCGCGAATCTCCACGGGCGCGGTTTTATGATTCAGCCCTACTGCGATTAACTGCATTTCTAACCAGTTCCTCTGCTTTCCCTAAGTTTCCTTCACGTACCAGCTCCATCACTTCCGCCGACAGCGCCTCGCGCCAAAACGCGCGCCGCTCCTCGCTGGACGAGAGCAGTTCCTTGATTTCCTCCCGAATCGGCACGAGCTTTTCGAGCCAAGGCGCATAAATATCGCCCAGCGACTCCAGATCGCCCCGTATCCGACGCGAAAGCTCCGGGCACGCGCCGCCGGTCGAAACCGTAAAGAGCAACTCGCCGCGCCGCACGCTGGCCGGTACGGTAAAATCGCTGAGTTCCAACGGAGGCGCCGCCATATTGACAAGCGCGCCCATCGACTTTGCCGCCCACGCCGCCCTCCGATTCACGTCAGGATCGCTCGTCGCGCAGACGACGAAAGACGCCCCTTGCAGCATGGACGCGGCAAAGGGTTCTTTATGCCACTTGACTTTCCCCATTTCAACGAACTTTTCAATACCTTCAACCGCCTCCGGCGCGACGACGCGTACCAGCGCCCCCGCTTCCAGAAGCGCCTCAACGCGATGCAGAGCCACGCGCCCTCCGCCGACGACGCAGGCGCGTTTCCCGGTCATCCAAAGCAATGCTGGATATGAAAGTCCCTTCGTCTTCATTTTCCCATCGTCCTTCGCGCAAGAATCGTTGAAAGATAATTGACCGGCTGGTCTTTCCGCGCGCGGATGTCGTCGATGCGCTCCTCGTCAGGGAGACCGCAACGGCTGACCATCACGGCGTGATCGAGCATCGCATTTTTCTCCAAAAGCTCCGCCACCTCCGGGAAATTCCTGTAAACCTTCATCAATACGACGTTATCCGAAACCGAAAGCGCCTTCTCGATCTTTTCCGCGCCCGCCGTCGCCGGAATCACCGACAGCACGTCGTCACCCTCGACGATCGGCCAGCCGAGATGGCTGCCCATCGCGACGAACGCCGGAATGCCGGGGATTGTTTCAATATGGATTTCTTCTTTCTCCAGCAGACGGAAAATGTAAATATACGTGCTGAAAAACATCGCATCGCCCAACGTCAGGAATGCCACATTTTTCCCCTCGTCGAGAAATCCGAGGATTTCCGACTTGTTCTTTTGCCAGGCAGCGTCGTCCTCCTCGAATCCTTTTATCATCGGGAACACCTGATAGACGATTCGCACATCTTTTTTCAAATATGGGCGCGCGATATCAAGGGCGACGCTGCCATCCTTTTTCTCCGTCTTTGGGGCAATAATGATATCTACCTTTTCAATCGCCTTGACCGCTTTCATCGTCAAGAGCTCGGGATCGCCCGGCCCGACGCCGATCCCGTAAAATGTGCCCTTCATGGATTGTAAACCTCCTTCGCGCAGTCCGGCGCGATTCCTGAACATTTTCGAAAGTAACTCATTATATGATACTATACCGAACGACGCGAAATGTCAATTGCGGGAACGCAGTCGCATCCCATGCAAACTCTTCACTCCAACGAAACGATCTTGTGCTTCAGCACGTAAATCAGCGCCTGCGTGCGGTCGTTGACGTTCAGCTTGCGGAAGATGTTCGTCAGATGGTTCTTGACCGTCTTCTCACTGACAAACAGAGCCTTTGCAATATCCTGATTGGAAAAGCCTTTCGCGATACAAGCCAAGACGTCCATCTCACGGGACGTCAAACGATCGCCCCGACCGTCGCGCCACATTTCCTTCGCCTTCGCCTTGACGTCCGCGCCGTCGGAAAGGCCTCCGAAAATCCTCTCGGCAAGCTTCGGATAAACGAAAGTTCCGCCGCCCGCGACGACGTGAATCGCCTTGATCAGCATTGTCGGCTCCACGTCCTTCAGCAGATAGCCGAGAGCGCCGTTTCGAAGCATTTCCAGCACATATCGATCGCTGTCATGCACAGTCAGCGCGATGATACGCGTCTTGACCCTCGCGGCGACGAGCTGCTTCGTCACCTCGATACCGGATAGGCCCGGCATATTGAGGTCAATCAAAAGGACGTCTGGCTGGAGCACCAGCGTCCGCGAAAGTGCCTCCTGCCCCTCCGAAGCCTCCCCGACGACCTCAAGATCGTCCTCGAAATTCAGCACCCTTTTGATCCCTTGACGCAAAAGCGAGTGATCGTCCGCAATCAGGATCTTGATTGACATGGCCCGCACCTCTTTCTAAATATTAATTAGATGAATTATGATTTATATCATGTACGACTTTCGCCGTAAGGAAAATCATGACCTCAGAATCCGTCTTGCTCGTCCGCACATTGCGGAAAAAGGCACCAAGAATCGGAAGGTCGCCTAAAAAGGGAATCTTCGACAATGTTTTCGACTCCTCGCTTCCGATCAGGCCGCCGATTACCATCGTCTCGCCGTCCCGCAGGCGCACCTCCGTATCGGCGGAACGCTTATTGAAGCGATAAGCAGAAAGCGAAGCCACATAAAGGGGCGAGCTGACTTCTGTATGCACTTTCGCCGTAATGTCTCCGTTCGCACCCACGCGCGGCGTACAGCGAAGGATGATGCCCGCCTCGCGGTATGTCACCGAAGTCGTCGTCGTCGAATTCGTTACCGAAACAGTCTGCACCGGAACTTCGCCGCCGATGTTGATGACGGCCTCGCGCCCCTGCAGTGTCGTGATATTCGGACGCGCAAGCAAGTTCGCCTTGCCGTCCGTAATCAGCGCGTTGATTTTCGCACCGTAATAAAACTCGAAGGGATATCCCTCCGGCCCTCGCCCAAAGCGAATGATTCCGGGAACGGAACCGTCGCCGTCCGTATAGCTGCGGCGCACCGTCACGCGAGGCACGTCCTCGGTGACGGTCGTATAGGAACCGTCGGCGTTCTGCACTGTATGACGGCGCGTCTCGTAGTCGGTCCTATGCTCAGGATATTGGGGAACTCTCGACCACTCCCACTCGACGCCAAGCTCCTTAGCCGCGTTCTTGTCGATGGAAACGACCTTTGCCTCCAACGATATTTGCGGCGGCGGCTGGTCCAGCGCCGCAATCAGCTTTTCCGCCGCCTTCGCCTCCGAGGCCGTACCGTAAAACACGATGCTCCCCGTCGTAGGATCGGCAAGAATGCGTGAATCGTCGCGCCCGTTTCCGTGTCCTTCCCGCGTCACAGTATGGATATCCGCGTTGTCCTCCGACGCCGAGGGAGTCCGCTGCGTCTCCCGCACACGCGTCGATGCCCCGTTGTCGTCATACGGCATCAAAGACAACGCCACTGCCTGCGAAACCGTATCAAGATCCGCGTACTTCACAGGGAACACATAAGGGCGATAAAGTCCCTGCACGCCCGTCCGCGAGGCTGTGATAATCGCCACGCCGCCCGTTTCCCCAAGGGAAAGATCGTCCGCCGCCGCAATCATTGCGAAAGCCTCTTCCGGCTCCACCTCGTCAAGGTGAATCGTAATCGTGCCCTGCACCGAATCGTCAAGCACGAGGCCGACCCCGCCAAGCTCGGCGACCGACGCCAGCACGGCGCGGACGTCCGCGTCCACGACGTGAAGCGTTACAGGACGGGCAAATGCGAGACGGGACGGCAAAAACAGGAGCACAGTCGCGCATAAAAACAGGAAACGTTCCATGAAACGGAAAAATCCCACCGCCCCGTTGGACTGCTGCTCGTCCATATCCCACCTCCAAATCCGTATTTTACGGTTAAAAAACGCAACGATCTTTGCCTTCCCTCAAGTGAAAGGCAAATTTAGCCAGAATCAATCATAAGCCCCATTAAGGAACCACTGAATAAGTCCCTCCGCGCCTCTGCCGGGTCTTTTTCCGCCTGTCGTTGTCAAATCCCTCTCGACGTAGCGATGCTACGCCTTCGAGGGATTTTCCTAGACAGTCGAAAAAATCCCTCGACAGATGCACGAATTGACTTAATCAGTGTTTCCTTAACTTTTATTATAATTTGCCCTCGACAGGGAGAGTTCCCATTCTCCCATCGCCGTCGAGACCGTCGCCGTGTTTTCCGTCAGGGAACCCAGTGTCACGCCGTCTTTTTCCTCGCCGGGTGCCAAAAGGATTTGCCGCTTGCCGACGGACAGGATTGCCCGCCGTTCGTTCTCGGAAGAAATGACGCCGACAAGCCGTATTTCCTCCTCTTTGAGAGTGGAAGACGGCTGACGAGACAATTCCGCTCCCGGCTTCGGCTTCGGACTTGCCGTCGAGGCCAACGCCCTGCTTTGCTCCCGCGTCGGGTGCTCAGGCAAGAACGGTGAAACCAGTTCGCCCTGTGTAACCGGATATTCGCGCACCGTATGCAGTTCACCCTGCGTCTTGCTTTCAGTCGCTGACGATGGCACGCGACTTGGCGCAGAAACCGAAAGCTCCGCCGTGCGTACAGGACAAGCCGCATAACTCACGCCCAACCCAAGTGCAACAGCGGCAAGAGCCGCACAGGCAAGCGCCGCCGTCGGACGGTTCACGCCTTTTTTGCCCTCGTCTGCTTGACTTCGGCGAGACGCGGTCCCATAATCCGCTTATAGGCTTCGACGCCCGGCTGGTTGAAGGCGTCCACGTCGGCGAACTCGCCTTCGTAAGCGACGGATAAAGCCAGCATATACATCAGCTCACCCAGATGGTAGGCGTTCAGCGTCGGAAGGGTAAAGCACGCGCTGTAACGCCCATTGGACGCCAAAGCTTCCTCGTTCGATACCCGGGCGACCTCCAGCGCCTCCGCCATAGTAACGCCCGAACTATCTGAAAGCTTTTTCGCTTCAGGGAACACGTCGGGAATAATGCAGTCTTCGGGCCAGTCCGCCACACGTATGAACTGCACAATCTTGTTCAGCCGTCCCTCCTGGTGCTGCTGCGTCTGGGCATGCATATCAGTGGTGCCGACGGCGACCAGCGGCGTGCGCCCATAATAAACCTTGTTGCCCGCGCGGTCATCCTCCTTGCCGAGGGACTCGGCAAGAAGCTGGATATACCATTCGGACAGCGATTTCAAGTAATCGCCGTAGGGCATCATGACCTCGATCTCCCGTCCGTGCTCCTTTGCCGCCGCGAATTTCAGCGCCGCGTTCAGCATTGCCGGATTCTTCATCATGTCGTCAGTCTTGCAGGCTTCGTCCATATCCCGCGCCCCCTTGAGGAACGACTCGATATCAAAACCGAAGCAGACCGCCAGCGAAAGCCCGACGTCCGAGAACACCGAGAACCGCCCGCCCACGCCGTCCGGTACCCGGAAGGTCGGCCAGCCCTTTTCCATGGCCAGCTTCTTCAAAATCGTCGGCTTTTCCTCATTCGGGTCGGTGACCGCGACAACTTCGGTCTCCACGTTCGCCGTCCTCGAAAGTTCGTCGTAAATTACCATAAAATTTGACATCGTATCAAGAGTGCCGCCCGATTTCGAGATCACGAGCAACAATACGCGAAGTGCGCGCTTCCTGTGGGTCTTCGCCACTTCCGCCTTATGCGCGAGGTACTTCAAAAGATCCTTCGTGCGGCGCGGATCGATATTGTTGCCGCTGAAATAGACCTCAGGCCAGCCATCGCGATCCTCCGGCGTCATCGCGTTCCAGAACTCGCCGCATCCCACGTCGAACAGCACCTTGTTGCCGAGGAACGAACCGCCGATCCCGAGGGAAACAACGACGTCCACGCGCCCCCTGACGTCCTCGCCGAACTTCTTCAGCTTTTCGATATCGGCGGGCGAATTGAGATTTCCGTCCTTCACATAAGGAAGCTGCGGAAACAATACCAGCTCCGGCGTTCCGTCCTTCGACAAATGCCCGCGCACCTCGCCCGTCTCCCGCATATGACAGACGGCTTTGTGCGCCGCCTTCGCGTCGGGCAGCTCCGCCTGCGTGACCTTGCCCTCGCCGAAGAGATTCGTATAGTCAAAAGTGAAGCCCGACGGCAATACAATTTGGTTCCCCACAACTTTCCCTCGCTTTCCCTTATTTCTTTTCTTCCAAGAGCGGACCGATTGTCTTTACCAGATATTTCATGAAGCGGTCGCGAAGCTCCGGGCGCTTCAGCGCCTGCTCCACGGTTGCCTCCAAAAAACCTTCCTTGTCGCCGATATCGTAGCGGCGGCCGAAGAAATTGTACGCGTAGACCGCCTGCTGTCCGGCCAATACACGGATCGCGTCGGTCAGCTGAATCTCGCCGCCGCGTCCCGGCTGCGTCTTTTCCAATATCGTAAAGATTTCCGGATCGAGAATATAGCGTCCAAGTACCGCCAGCCGTGAAGGGGCTTCCTCCGGCTCCGGCTTCTCAATCAGGTCCATCGCCTGCCAGACGTTCGGCTTCACCGCCCGGGGCGTGACAATGCCGTAATTTGAGACAGCGTCCGCCGGAACCTCCTGCACGCCGAGCACGCTGCCGCCGAGGTCGTTGTAGACGTCGATCAGCTGCGACAGGCAGGGCGCCTCCGCATCCACAAGATCGTCGCCCAGCATGACCGCGAAGGGCTCGTAGCCGACAAACTGTTTCGCGCAGAGCACGGCATGGCCGAGTCCCAGCGCCTCTTTTTGGCGAATGAAATGAATCGTAACCTCGGAGATTTCCTCGACCATTTTCAGCTGGTCATATTTGCCCTGCGCCTTCAGCTGCATTTCCAGCTCCAGCGAACGGTCGAAATGATCCTCGATCGAGCGCTTGTTGCGTCCGGTGATGATCAAAATCTCCTCGATGCCGGAATCAATCGCTTCCTCAATGATAAACTGGATTGCCGGCTTGTCGACGATTGGCAGCATTTCCTTCGGCTGTGCCTTCGTCGCGGGCAAGAATCGCGTCCCAAGCCCCGCCGCCGGAATAATCGCCTTGCGAATCTTCTGCACGGATTACAACTCCTTACGCCCTGATTTTCGCCAAAAGCTCGTCCGTCTTTTCCTTCAGGAGCTTCTCGTCTCCCTTAGTCTCCACGTTCAAGCGGATCACCGGCTCCGTGTTGGACATGCGCAGATTGAAGCGCCAGTTGTCGAATTCCACCGAGAGGCCGTCCACCTTGTTGACCTTGCCTTTCGGTCCATACTCGGCTTCGAGCTTCGCGATGATGGCCTTCGCGTCGTCCACCGTCGAATTGATTTCGCCGCTGCACGGGAACTTCGCCATGCGCTCCGCCATCAGCGCCGAGACCGCCTTGCCCGCCTCAGAGACCAGCTCCATCGTCGTCAGGAACACCAGCATGCCGCTGTCGCAATACGAGAAATTGCGGAAATAGTGATGGGCGCTCATCTCTCCGCCGTACACCGCATCTTCTTTACGCATCTTGTCCTTGATGAACGCGTGGCCGCTCTTGCACATGACCGGTACGCCGCCGAACTTCTCGGCAATCTCGATCGTGTTCCAGGTCAGCCGCGGATCATAAATGACCTTGCCCCCCGGATTCTTCTTCAGGAAAGACTGAGCGAGGAAGCCTACCATATAATAGCCCTCGATAAAGCCGCCCTGCTCGTCGAACAGGAAGCAACGGTCGAAATCGCCGTCCCATGCAAAGCCCATAGCCGCCTTGTGCTCGCGCACCGCTTTCGCCGTCGCGTCGCGGTTTTCCGTCAAAATCGGATTCGGCACGCCGTTCGGGAAATTGCCGTCCGGCTCGTTGTAGACCTTGACCAGCTTCACCGGCAGCTTCGCCTCCAGCTTGTCGATGATTGGCCCCGCCGCGCCGTTTCCGGCGTTCACGACTACAGTCATCGGCTTCAAAGCCTTTGCGTCGATATATGTCAAAAGATGCTCGACATATTCGTCCGTCACATCCCGCTTCTCGACCTTTCCCTTCGGGCCGTCGTAGGGCTTGAAATTCCCTTCGATGGCAAGGTTCTCAATATCCTTGAGCCCCGTGTCGCTGGAAATCGGGATCGCCTTCTCTCGGACCAGCTTCATGCCGTTGTAGTTTTTCGGGTTATGACTGGCTGTGACCATAATGCCGCCATCCAGTCCCAAATGGAACGTGGCGAAATAAATCATCTCGGTGCCGCACTGCCCGATGTCGACCACGTCGCAGCCCGACTCCGTCAATCCCCGCGTCAGCGCCTCGGAAATCGCCGGACCGGACAGACGGATATCGTGCCCCACCGCCACGCGCTTCGCGCCCAAAAGCTGGACAAACGCCTTACCCACACGATAAGCAAGTTCCTCGTTGACCTCGTCCGGATAAATACCGCGCACATCGTAAGCGCCAAAGCCTTTTCTGCTGAGTTCCATAATATTCCCTCCCGATTTGTCAATATATATAGATAGTATTCGCCCTATAGGTAAAAAATCCTCCTACAAAACGCACATAAATAAAAAAATTGTCCTACGAATTCGGCGACGCGTCGTGAAGCGTCTTTCGCACCATTGTATAGGCGATGGCCAGCGGTACGCACGCACCAATCCAGGCCATCGGATTTGCGAAACACGCGCCAAGATAGCCGAAGCGATCGATCAGGAATATCGCCGCCATCGCGCGCATAATAAGCTCCATGATGCCCGCGAAGGTCGGCACCACCGTCTGCCCCAACCCTTGCAGCGTGAAACGGAAAATGAACAACAGCGAAAGCACGAAATAACAAAGGCCGTTGACGACGAGGAAGGTGCGCCCCATGGCTATGACCTCCGGCTCTCCCGCGCCGACAAAACCTTCGATCACGAAACCGCCGCACAGGATATTGAACGCCGCCGCAATCACACTGAACGCCACCGACATCATGGCGCAGGCGCGCACTCCTTCGCGAATCCGTGACAAGCGGCGCGCGCCAAAATTTTGCGCGGTGTATGTCGCCATCGCCATGCCGAAAGAGATCATCGGCATGACCGCCACCGCGTCCACGCGCTGCGCCGCCGCATAGGCAGCAATCGATTGAGCGCCAAGCCCGTTCAATGCACCCTGTAAAATAATCGCGCCGAGGGCTACCACCGACGACTGGAAACCCATGGGGAACCCAATCCTCGCGTGCGCCCAAAGCTCCGCCTTCGTCAGCCGCCAGTCCTCCCGCCGAATCCAAAGTGGGGAAATATGGCGGCGGATATAGAGGAAACAGGCCAGATTCGCAATGACCTGCGATGCCGCCGTCGCAAGCGCAGCCCCAGGCACGCCGAGCCCGAAGCCGAGAATGAAGATCGGCTCGAAAACGATATTGATAAAAAGCCCGCCGGACAGCATGATTGTCGCCAGGCGGCTGTCGCCCAACGCGCGAATCAGGTTCGTCTGCATCGCGAACAGGCTCATCAGCGGCGTGCCCGCGCAAATAATCGAAATAAACGAAACCGCGTCGTCGAAAATCTCCGGCGGCGTGTCGAGCGCCGTCAGTACCGGCCGTATCAATGGCAGCCCCAAAAGCACCAACCCCGCCGCCATTACAACAGAAAGCACCGTACAAGCCGCTGCGCTCCTCCGCACACCCTCCTCGTCCTTTGCGCCAAAAGCCTGTCCGGTCTTGATTGCCAGCCCTGTCGTCATGCCCATGACGAAGCCGATCATCAGAAACATCAGGCAGCCCGTGCAGCCCACCGCCGCCAACGCCTTCACGCCGAGGAACCGTCCGACGAGGAACGTGTCGGCAAACGCGTACATCTGCTGAACCATATTCCCCGCAATCAGCGGCAGCGCGAAAAACAGAATCAATCGCCAGGGCTTTCCCTCGGTCATATCCTTTGCCATGAGTCTTCTTTCCTTTTAATGAAAACCAAATCCATCAGAATCCTGTCATTTTCGTAACGAAGCAGCGAAGCTCCTCGCGTATCACGCAAACGCTGTCTTCCAGCGCGCTCGCTTGTGGAGCCAGCCACATATAATGAAACAGGCGCGGCTCCGCATTCGCCCGATAGCCCGCCGGAAAAGGCGTGACTGCAACGCCATATTTCTCAAAATTCAACACCGAACGCTGCATATGATATGCCGAAGTTACTAAAATCGGCCTTTTAAAGCCTCGTTCCTTTAAAAGCATCGCCGTGTACTTCGCGTTTTCACCTGTCGTCCTGCTTTCCATCTCTAAAATGATATCTTGATCTGGTATCCCAAGCCCCAACAGATTCCGACGCGCAACATCCGCTTCCGAAGCGGAATCCTCGAACACCTTTCCGCCTGTAAAAAGAATAGGAACATGAAGACGATGATAAAGACGCGCCGCCGCAAGAAGACGCGTAGACGAACCTTCACTGAGTCCGTCCACGCCGTCAAGATCGGGCGTCCCTTTCGTCGACCCGCCCCCCAGCAAAACGATCACGTCCCCAGAAGGATTCTGCGGCAAAGGATATGCAGCTTCGAGATTGCGCATCATCGCCGCTGACAAATACGGCGTCGAAAGCGCGTAGAACGCCAATGTCGCAACGAGAAGTGCCGCCGCGATTCCCTTTTCCCTTCGCCGGAAGAGTTTTGCCGACAACAAAAAGAACACCAGCAGGAATATCCCCGGCGGCGTCACGAACGCCGCGCCGAACTTCAAAAAATATATCACAAAGCCGCCCCCTTCCGACAGGGAGCGGCCCCATAGCCTTCGCACGGGATTATTCTTCCCGGTCTGCGGTTTGTTTTCGTATTTCTCACAATTCTTCCGCCTTCTTCAGAAAATACTCGTAAGTCCGGCGGAGCCCTTCCTCAAGCGAAACCGACGGCTTCCAGCCGAGCCCGCGCCGCGCCCGCGCATTCGACAGCGCCGATTTGTAGATGTCCCCCGGACGCTCCGGACCGTATTTGGGAATAATCCGTCGCCCCGCGACGTTTGACAGTACGTCGACAAGCTCCCGAAGACTCGTTTGCGTCTGGGTACTGAGATTGTAAACGACGTTCGCCTGCGTCGTCGTCAGTGCTGCCGCTACACCCGCCGCAATATCGCCGGCATAAATGAAATCCCTCGTCTGCTCTCCGTCGCCGAAAATCGTGATCTCCTTTTCCTCCGCAACGCTTCGAGCAAATATGCTGATGACTCCGCCCTCGCCGCCGTCGCCTTGCCGCTCTCCGTAAACGTTAGCGAACCGGAGCGCCACGTAATCGAGGCCGAAGCAATCATGGTAAAGTTCCAGATACCGCTCCGCCGTCACCTTCGACAGCCCGTAAAACGACATCGGCGCCAGCTTGTGCGCCTCCTTGATCGGCAGATCACGCTCCGGCGCATCGCCGTAGGCCGCCGCCGTCGAAGAGAAAATCACGCGTTTCACGCCGCTTTGACGCGCCGCCTCCAGCACGCGGATCGTCCCCAGCACGTTGCAGTCCGCGTCGAAAATCGGGGCCGCCAGAGAGGCGGGCACCATGGTCTGCCCAGCGAAATGCACAATCGCGTCATACTGCCCGGTGGCGACCACGCCCGCCAGCCGTTCGTCGCGTACGTCCATTTCAATCAATTCCATGTCCGGCTCAAGGTGTTCCCTCTGTCCGCTGGACAAATTGTCGAGCGCCACCGGCTCGTCCCCGTGCGCACGCAGATACCGCATCAAATGCGAGCCTATAAAGCCCGCCCCGCCTGTAACTAGAACCTTCATATAAACTCCTCCGCGCCTCCGCGCGTCTTATTCTCCTATAGCATCCAATTCCGTCAGATACCGCTTCACGGCGTCTTTCCAGTCCGGCAGGCGACGGAATCCGCCCCGGTCCAGCGACGATTTTGACAGCCGCGAATTTTTGGGCCGCACTGCCTTCGTCGGATACATGTCCGACGGAACCGGCGTCACCTTCGTCCGAAGCCCGCGCAGTCGGATTGCCTCCGCCGCAAGCTCCGCCCACGAGCAGACGCCCTCGTTCGTAGCATGGTACACGCCGAATTTGTCGCTTTCAACCATATCCGCGAGCAATATTGCCAAGTCCGCCGTATATGTCGGCGAACCGATCTGGTCGTCCACCACCGTCAGCGTGTCCCTTGTCTTCGCGAGCCCCAGAATCGTACGAATGAAATTCCTGCCGTGAATGCCGAACACCCACGACGTGCGAACGATGAAAAACCGCCCCGACGCCATCGCGTCCCGCACAGCCCGTTCCCCCGCCAGCTTCGACGCGCCGTAAGCATTGCAAGGCGCGACTGCGTCGTCTGTTTCGTAAAAAACCACGCCCGTGCCCGGAAACACGTAATCGGTGCTGATATAGACGAGCTTCGCGCCGACGTTCTCGCACGCCTCGGCAATCGCCTGCGTCGCTGAACCGTTGACGACATGGCAAAACTCCGCTTCTTCCTCCGCGCGATCCACCGCCGTATAAGCCGCACAGTGAATTACTGCGTCCGGCCGTGTCCTCTCGACGAACGCCCGCGCCTCGTCCGGAGCGCCCAGAGGCATTTCCTGCCGCGTCGTGCCGACGATTTCCACACCGCGCCCGCGAAGCACGCGCGCCGCGTCGTACCCAAGCTGTCCCGTCACGCCCGTCACAAGAATTCTCATGATATCAACTCCATTCTTTATCATACCATTTGCGCCGCACGGAAGCAAGGGAAAGGCGACAAAAAAGGAAGCCGCGTCACATTTGTGCGGCTTCCCTGTTTCCCAATCGCTTTATACGATTTTTTCCCCGTGGTACATCTCGCCCTCGATGTCCGGCTTGACCCCATAGCCGACGGCCCACTCGTATTTGTATTTGAGCGCCTGTGCATGGATCGCGTCGATGCGCTCGATCGTCCGACGTACTTTTCCCGGCACGCCCGCCACCAGAGAATTCGGCGGGATTACTTCATTTTGAAGGATCAGCGCCCCTGCCGCGATAATTGAGCCGCGGCCGATCTTCGCGCCGTCCAGCACCGTGGCATTCATCCCGATCAGCACATGATCCTCCACCGTGCAAGCATGCACCACCGCGCAATGACCGATCGTCACATAGTCGCCGATGATGCACGGGTAATCATCAGCCACGTGCAGGCAGGCAAGGTCCTGCACATTCGAGCACTCGCCGACGGAAATATAATTGACGTCGCCCCGGGCCACCACGCCGGGCCAAAGGCTTGCATATTTCGCGATACGAACGTCTCCGGACAAAAACACCTGAGGAGCGACAAAGGCTTCCTCGTGGATGGAAGGGCTCTTCCCTTGAAACTCGCGGCTTGTAAGCGTATACATGGCTGCACTCTCCTTTGATCACAATTTTGATATTTTCATTGTATATTACTTTCATGAAAATAGAAAGCAGATTTTTTACTCCGGCATTTTGTGATATACTTATATAGACCCTCCCTGGAGGGAACGCCCCATAACAACCTGAAAGGAAGAATGCCATGAACCGGGAAACCGCTCTTCCAATCCTGAAAGAAATTTACGAACAGGGCAATCCGTTCGTAAAACTTTGCGGCATCGTCATCGACGACGCAGGGCAGGGCATGGCGAAAAGCCACATGACCGTTACCGAGCCGCTGACGAATCTCGTCCAACGTCTGCACGGCGGCGCCCTGGCGACATTGATCGACAATATCTTTGGCGTCACCTGCCGGACGATCGGCGCGGAAGTCGTCACTCAGAGCATTACGACAAACCTTATACGCAACACCGATATCGGCAAAACGATTTACGCCGAAGCGCATATTCACCACGCAGGGCGCACCACCATCGTCCTTGAAGCCGACGTTTTCACCGAAGAAAAGAAGCTGATGGCCCATTCCATCGCCACCATGTTTGTCAGCGGCACGGATGAACGATTCCCGCGCAAGTGGGACGATAACTAAAGGAGGCGTAAATTTTGGACAAAGAAAAATGCCTCGAAATCATACAGGACATCTTCAGCACGAACCGCTATGTAATCCACAGCGGCATTATCATCGACGAAGTCGGCTGTGGCTGGGCAAAGCTCCACATGACCATCGATCCCGACGTCCATATCAACCTGACCGGCTTCACCCACGGCGGCGCGTTCTCCACGCTGGCGAACACCGCTGTCGGCGTCGCCTGCTGCACCGTCGGTGCAAAGACGGTCACGCTGAACATCACCACCGACTTCATCAAGAATATCCGCGCCGGTGAAACCGCATGGGCGGAAGCAAAAGTCCTGCATCGGGGCCGAAAAACCATCGTCCTCGTTTCAAAAATCTACGACGATCACCGCTCCCTGCTCTGCCAAACGATGGCGACTATGTACGTCAAAGGAGACGACGAGCGAATCCCGAAAGAATGGTAGCCACCGAAAAAAACAAACGCCTTGCGATGCTCAAACATGAGCGCCGCAAGGCGTTTCTTACATTTTATACAAATATTTTCCGCGCAGTTTGCTCGTCTTTTCGGATTTGTTCGACGAGAGCCTCCGGCGACGGGAATCTTTTTTCCGCCCGGAGACGTTCAACAAAGTGCACGACAATGCGTTGGCCGTAAAGATCGCCGGAAAAATCAAGCAGATGCGTTTCAATGCGCTGCTCGCCGCCGCCGAAGGTCGGATTGTCGCCGACATTTGCGACGCCGATGTACTCTTCCCCGCCTTCCAGGACGACACAGACCGCGTAAGCGCCGTTCGCGGGACATGCCTCTCCCTTCGGCGGCAAAAGATTAGCAGTCGGAAAGCCGAGTTTTCTTCCGCGTTCGTCGCCGTGTATGACAACGCCCGAAATTGCGAAAAGCCGCCCCAAAAGCTCGCCCGCGAGGCGCACATCGCCTTCCGAGAGCAGTGAACGAATCCGCGTGCTCGAAACCGTTTCCCCCGCATGGGAAAAAAGAGGCAGCTTTTCGACATGAAATCCTAATATTTGCCCCTGCTCGAAAAGAAAATCCGGCGTGCCGCGCCCCTCCGCGCCGAAGGAGAAATTTTCCCCGACAACCACCGCTTGCGGCGCGAGCCGTTCCACAAGCCGAGTAAGAAAATCCTCCGCCGAAAGCGCCGCCATTTCCTCCGTGAACTTTGCCTCAACCACGAGATCAACGCCAAGCTCCTCAAACACGAGGCGACGTTCCTCCCGTGAAGAAAGCGCCGGAGGTCTGTGCTCCGGCACGAGCACAGACAACGGGTGATTGGAAAAGGTGAACACGACGGAAAGCACACCCGCTTCCCTTGCCAACGAAACAGCGCGGGCAATCAGCTTCTGATGGCCGAGATGAACGCCGTCAAAGGTACCGATGGCGACAACGCATCTCCGCGCGTTTTCATTTTGCAAATCCGAAAGCCGCTCCATGATTCTCATGCGTCCTGTCGCCTCTTTCCTTTCTTATGATTTATAAACTTTTTCCGGCACGAGCGACGACGACATCTCGTCGTATCTCCCGATCCCTAGAAACGCCTCGCCGGAAAAAACCGCCAAAGGGCCCGACGTGCATGAAGCGTCATCGACATGCGTAGAAAGCCCGTTCAAAAACGCTTTGACCCGCGCTTCCGGCAAATCATATCGCGGCAAATGGCCGAGATAATCTTGCGGCTGCTCCACCGCCGTCTCACCCATAGTCTTCAATTCTTCCGGCGTGTGCGCGTTTTCCAGCATGAAAGCTCCGACGCGGCTCCGCACAAGAAACGCCATCGTCGCGCGGACTCCCGCCGCCCGTCCGAGATCACGGCAAAGGGAACGGATATACGTTCCTTTCGAGCAATCAATATCCAGCAGCAGCGTTTTTTCCCGCTCGTTTCGCGCCAGGATTTCAAGGCGGTAAACCGTCACCAGCCGAGACGGAATCTCAACTTCAGCGTTTTGCCGCGCGAGATCGCAGGCACGCCGACCGCCGATTTTCACGGCGGAAAAAATCGGCGGCGTCTGCGAAATCTCGCCTGTCAAAGAGCGAACCGCGCGCATCAGCGTCTCATCATCCGGTATGACTGCGTCGCCCTGCGTGACAATTTCTCCGAGATCGTCACCGCTGTCCGTTTCGACGCCGAACCGAAGCTCCGCCCGATACGATTTTCGCGCGCCGCCGACATATTCCAAGAGCCGTGTTGCGCGCCCGACGGCGATTGGAAGCACGCCCGCCGCTCCGGGGTCGAGCGTCCCCGCGTGCCCCGCCTTTTTCAAGCCGAGCGCGCGGCGCACACAGCCTACCGCGTCATGGGAACTCATTCCGGGAGGCTTGAGAAAGTTTACGAATCCGTCCTTCATCGACGTTCCCTCTTTCTCCACACTTCACTCTTATTTCAGCACTGCGCCCAATGCGTCCAGCACGTCTTTTTTTGCCTCCGTCAGCGGCTTTTTGACTGAGAAACCCGCCGCGCGGATATGACCGCCGCCGCCGAATTTCATCGCAACTTTGCTGACGTCGAGCCCTTTCGAGCGAACGCTGACGCGGCAGAAATTTTCGTCCATGCACTTGATCAGCACGGCAATCTCAACGCCCTCGATCACGCGCACGAAATCAATAAAGCCCTCGGTCGTATCGAGGGACGTGGCAAGCTCTTTGTCGAGATACAATCCCGCCACACGCCCATTGTAAGAAAGCTCCATAGTCTGAAGCGCCGCCGCCTGCCCGCGCACAACGCTCTCCGGTTTTTCCTCCAGCGCCTCAGACACCTGCTCCGGACGCACGCCCGCTTCAAGCAGCCGTGCAGCGGCGCGCATGGTCTCCGGACGCGTGTTGGAAAACTTGAAAAAGCCCGTGTCGGTCGCAATCCCCGTATAAAGAGGCGTTGCAATTTCCGGCGTGAACTCGCCGCCCAGGCGTTCGACAAGCTCAAAAACGATTTCCGCCGCCGCCGCTCGGTTATCATTGTAAAGGAAATCTGCCTTTTCATCGTTGGAAATATGATGGTCGAGATTCAGTACGGGCAGTCCGGCCGCCGCCTTTCCGACCTCGCCGATACGGTCAAGACTCGTGTCAAGAATCACGAGCAACTCAGCGTCGGCTTTTTTCCCCTCCTCCGGGCGGACGATTTTGTCGTACCCTGGCAGGAACGAAAGATTTTTTGGCAGCTTGTCGTCGATCATCACAGTCGCATCCTTGCCTTTCGCGCGCAAGAGAGCGGCAAGAGCCAGCGTCGATCCGATTGCGTCGCCGTCCGGATTCACATGCGCCGTAAGCAGGAATTTTTTCGCTGTCATGAGCTTTTCGGCAGCCTGCTCCAACGTAATCTTCATTCGTTTTGCCCGCCTTTCTTCATTTTTTCCGCTTCATCCTTCTGTACGCGCAGAAGAAGCTCCTGGATATGTGCGCTGTACGCCATTGAGTCGTCGATTTCCAGCGAAAGCTCTGGCGTATAGCGAAGCCGTACGCGATGCCCGACCTCGCGGCGAATGAATCCCAGCGAGCGGTTCAGTCCTCGCCAGCAATCCGCCATCTGTTCTTCGCTTCCCATCAGACTCACAAACACGCGCGCTGAGCGCAGGTCGCTGGTCACATGAACCCGCGTGACCGTCACAAAGCCGACGCGAGGATCCTTGATATCCTCAAGGATAATTTTGCTAATTTCCTGTTTCACCAGCTCCTGAACTCTTTCCATTCGAAGCTGTCCCATAAATGTTCTTCCTTTCTGCAAAAGAAACTGCCCGCGACGCTGCGCCGCAGAAAACGGCGAAGCATCCGCAGGCAGTTTTTCAAAGCGTCAGTTTTCCTTTTCCTCCGCCGCGGCGTTTACTTCGGCAATGGAGGTTTCAATTTCTTCCATCTCGTAAACCTCGAGGATATCGCCTTCCTTGAAGTCCCGATAGTCCTTCAGCGTCAGGCCGCACTCGTAACCCGCCGCCACTTCCTTGACGTCGTCTTTGAATCGGCGCAGAGAATCAACTTCGCCGTCGAAGACTACGATATGGTCGCGGATAATGCGCACCTTCGAGTTGTTCGTAATCTTCCCCTCCAGCACATAGCAGCCGGCGACGAGGACCTTCGAGAACTTCATGACCTGACGGATCTCGACCTTGCCGCTGACGACCTCCTTGTACTTCGGCGCGAGCAATCCGGACATGGCCGCCTTGACGTCGTTCAGCGCGTCGTAAATAACCTGGTAGGTGCGAATGTCAATCTTCTCGGCGTCCGCCGCCTTCCGCGCGTTTGTGTCCGGCCGCACGTTGAACGCGATAATCAACGCATTGGAGGCCGCCGCCAACATGACGTCGGATTCGCTGACCGCGCCGACGCCGGAGTGAACGATGCTGACGCGCACTTCCTCGTTCTTGTTCAGCGCGAGAAGCGAGCCGGTCAGCGCCTCGACGGAGCCCTGCACGTCCGCCTTGATAACGATATTGAGATCCTTGATATGGCCCTCCTGAATCTGATGGAACAGATCGTCGAGGGAAACTTTCTTGGACTTCATCAGCTCCGTACGCTGCTTTTCGATACGCTTTTCCGCAATAGCGCGCACTAATTTCTCGTCAAGGGCCGCCAGTTCGTCGCCCGCCTCCGGCACGTCGGAAAGGCCGAGCACCTCCACCGGCATGGACGGTCCGGCTTTCTTGACGTTCTCGCCGCGATCGTTGATCATCGCGCGAACCTTGCCGTAAGTCGTGCCGGCAACAATCGAGTCGCCGATACGGAGCGTACCGTTCTGCACCAGCACCGTCGCCACAGGACCGCGTCCCTTATCAAGCTGCGCCTCGATGATGACGCCGCGGGCGTCGCGGTTCGGGTTCGCCTTCAGCTCCTGCACCTCGGCGACGAGCAGTACCGTCTCCAAAAGATCGTTGATACCGATGTCCTTTTTCGCGGAAACGGGCACCATGATAACGTCGCCGCCCCACTCCTCCGGCACAAGCTCATGCTCGGCGAGCTGCTGCTTGACATGGTCGGGGTTCGCGCCAGGCTTGTCAATCTTGTTGATTGCTACGATTATCGGCACATTCGCCGATTTCGCATGATTGATCGCCTCGATGGTCTGCGGCATTACACCGTCGTCCGCCGCAACAACCAGGATCGCAATATCCGTGACCTGCGCGCCGCGCGCACGCATCGCCGTAAACGCCTCATGACCCGGCGTATCGAGGAACACGATTTTCTTCCCCTGGCAGTTGACCTGATAGGCGCCGATGTGCTGGGTAATGCCGCCAGCCTCTCCTCGGGCCACCGAGCTTTTACGGATGACGTCGAGAAGCGACGTCTTGCCGTGGTCGACATGTCCCATGACCGTGACAACCGGCGGACGGAGCACGAGATTTTTCGGATCGTCCTCGATTTCCGGGATTTCCGTCATATCGACCTCCGGCGGCAACGCTTCCACCGTAACGCCAAACTCGCTGGCAACCAGTTCCGCCGTATCGTAGTCGATTTCCTGATTGATGGTCGCAATCGACCCCATCAGGAAAAGCTTCTTGATAATGTCTGCAGCCGTGCAGCTCATCTTGCTGGCAAGATCGCGAACCACAATCGTCTCGCCGATCTTGATATGCGTCGGGCGTGCAATCTCCACCTTCTGCGGCTGCACCTGCTGGTTCTTGTTTTTGCGGTTTTTGCGTCCCGGGCGGTTCTCGTTTCGGTTAAATCCGCCGTTATTGAAATTCCCGCTATTGCTGTTCCTGCGATCGTCGCGCTGGTTTTTGCCGCCGCGCTTGCCGCCGTTGTCGCGGTTGCGACGATTCCCGCCATCGCGGTTGCCGCCGTCGTTGTTTCCGCGACGGTTCCCGTCGCCGGAGCCGTTTCGACGTCCCTGGTTCTGGCTCTGATTGTTGCCCGCATTCTGCTGCGGACGCCCCGCACCGGCTCCCTGCATATGTCCGTTTCTGCCCCCTGTCGGACGATTCTCTCCGCCCTGCTGCGCCGGACGATGATCGCCCTGCTGCTGCGCGGGTCTCTGCGCCGCCTGCAGCTGCTGCGTTTGTTGTATCTGTTGCGGCTGCTGGCTCTGCTGCGGCTGATGCGCAACACTGTTTTCCTGCGGACGAGCTGAGACCGGTTCTTCGACGCGCCGTGTCTCCTCTACTGCAGCCGGACGCGCTGCCGCCTCAGCCGCCTCTTTCGCCGCACGCTCCGCAGCTTCTCTTGCCTGCGCTTCCGCAGCCTCTTTTGCCGCCCGGATATCCGCGCCCTTGGCAATGCGCCGCACAGTGCCCATCACCATCGGTTTTGCCTGCGCAGTCGGTCGCGCACCCGGGCGCTGCGCCGGCGGCATATGCGTATTTTGCAGCGTTGGTTTCGCCTGCTGCGGTTTGGCTGCCGGCTTCGCCGGCGCTTGCGGTTTCGTCTCCTGCTGCGCTGGCGACGCACCTTTTCCTCCGGTCTTCTCTTTACCCAAAATGCCTCGTATCAAATCCCGTTCCGCCTCGCCGACACTGCTCAGCGTATTCTTAACCTCATATCCGTTCTGCGTCAAAAGCTTCAGGACATTCTTGCTCTCCGTATGAAATTCCTTCGCCAATTCATACACTCTGTATTTCGACATTGAACCACCTCCGAAATCCTGTCCGACTTCCATCGTCAGCTCCGAACTCTCTCCTCGAGCGTCTTCGCAAAGCCTCTATCCAAAAGAGCCGCTACAGCTCGATATTCCTTGCCCAGGCATCGCCCCAGCACTTCCTTCGTAAACAGCGCGTACACGGGAATGTTTTTAGCGCCGGCTTCCCGGTATAACGTTTCCTTGGAACGCTCCGAAGCGTCCTCCGCTGTGATTATGGCCATGGCCTGTCCTGACGCGATAGCTTTTCGTACCGCTAAATCTCCGGAAACGACCTTTCCCGCACGCTGCGCCATGCCCAAAAGACCTTCCACCTTTTGTACATCCATGCTCATGCGCTCACATTCCCTCCGGGAACAATTCATCCCGAAGCGTTTTCAACACATCCGCATCCACCGGACCTTGAAACGATTTCGCAAACTGGCGTCTCTTCACCGCCGCGTCAAAGCACTCAGGCTTACGGCATACATACGCGCCCCGCCCCGGCTTCTTCCCCGTGAGATCCACCGAGAACACCCCTTCCGGGCTTCGGACGATACGCACGAGCTCCTTTTTCGGCCGAACCGTTTGGCAGCCGAGGCAAAGCCGTTCAGGCGTTTTCTTCACACCCGACATTATACCTCATCACCTTCCGCCGAGAACGATTCCTCGCCTGTAACCTCGACGGCAGCCATGTTCTCGTCCGGCTCTTCTTCCGCCGCCTGAGATTCGCTCTTGATGTCTATCTTCCAACCTGTCAGCTTTGCCGCAAGACGGGCGTTCTGCCCCTCCTTGCCGATTGCCAACGAAAGCTGATGATCGGGAACGACAACGCGCGAAGCTTTTTCCGCTTCGTTCACCGCAACAGAGACTACCTTCGCCGGGCTCAGCGCGTTCGCAATATAATGCACGGGATCCTCGTTCCACTTTACGATGTCGATTTTCTCATTTTTCAGTTCCGTCACCACCGCCTGCACACGCAGGCCCTTGTGCCCGACGCAGGCCCCGACGGGATCCACGTCCTCGTCCCGCGAATACACGGCAATCTTCGAACGCATCCCCGGCTCCCTTGCCACCGACTTGATTTCCACGACGCCGTCGTGAATCTCCGGAACCTCCATCTCAAAGAGCCGCTTCAAAAGCCCTGGATGCGTGCGTGAAACGGCAATCTGTGGGCCCTTCGAGGTCCTACGGACTTCGAGAATATATGCCCTGATACGGTCGCCGTGAACGTAGGTCTCCCCTTCGATTTGCTCCGACGGCGTCAACACCGCTTCCGTCTTACCGAGGTCGATATAGACGTTCCGATTCTCGACGCGCTGCACCAACCCAGTTACGATATCGCTGGCCCGTCCTGAGAATTCGTCGTAAATGTTGCCGCGCTCAGCCTCGCGAATCCGTTGTACAACGACCTGCTTCGCCGTCTGCGCCGCGATACGCCCGAAATTCGCCGGTGTCACCTCGATTTCCAGCACGTCGCCTTCTTCGTAATCGGGATCGAGCGCCTGCGCATCCGTCAACGCCATTTCCATCACCGGATCCTCGACTTCGCGCACGACGGTCTTATGTGCGTACACATGGAACTCGCCCGTTGTGCGGTCAATCTGCACATGCGCATTCTGTTCCGAGCCAAAATTCCGCCGATATGCCGATATCAATGCCGCCTCGATAGCGTCAAACAAAATCTCCGGCGCGATTCCCTTCTCTTTGCCCAGATCGTCGATGGCCATCATAAATTCTTTGGCCCGATCGAATTCCTGTACCTTTTTCCTTCCCTTGCCCCTGCTTCTCTTGATCAAGTTCAAAATCCTCCTATTGATGTGTTGTTATATCTCTATATGCAAGCGCGTCTGCGCAATCTTTTCCTTCGGGATCGGCTCGCGGCCTTCAAGCTTCAACGTCGCACCGTCGAAGCTCTCCAACGTACCGACCAAGAGTTTCTCGCCTTCCAGCGGTTCGTAAAGGGAAACCTCCACCGTTTTGCCGCGTTCGCGTTCGAAATCCCGCGTTTTTTTCAACACCCGGTCAAGTCCCGGAGAGGACACTTCCAAAATGTACGCATCCGGCACCACATCCCGCGCATCCAACAGTGACTCCAATTTTTCACTGAGCGCTTGGCAGTCCTCGATGCCTATTCCCTCAGGCTTGTCGATGAACACGCGCAAATACCAGTCTTTTTCTTTTACATATTCCACATCGACCAGCTCGACGCCGCTTCCATTCAGAAGCTGCTCGGCCATCTCCCATACCGTTTTCTCCACGACATTCGCCACACGCATTCCTCCCCCGTCGTAAATTGCGATCAAACAATCTCCGCGCCTTTGATATAAGAGTAAAGAGTGGGCTCACACCCACTCTTTTAATCTGCATCATATTCTAAACTATCCGCATTATATCATTCGATAATCAGAAAGTAAACCTTCTCTCTGTTATTTTTCCGTTTTTTGCAGAAAAAATCCTGCGAATATGAAAAGAGCGCCCGCCGTCGCGAACGCCCCTTTATTCATAGTCCTGTCATTTATTTCTCTGCCAGCTTTGGCAGCCGCTCCCGGAGAATCGGAATCCGAAGGCTTTGACCGACGCGAAGCGCGCCGTCCGCTGCCAGCCCGTTCACTTCGATGATTGCTTCTGCCAACTCCCTGGCGTCCTCCGCTTTTGCCGTATACCGTGAAGCGATCGTCCAAACGCTGTCCTTCCGCGAAACCTTAACCGTATCGAAATCGGCGCTCCGAAGATAGTCGTTGCCCAGATGGAAGGGAGAGGCCGTTGCAGCCAAGGCGATCAGCAACATCATTCGCACTGCCATTTTCCGAAGTGTATTCTTTTTCTTCTTCATCGCTCCATCCTCCATTTGCGTTTTCAAATCATTGTTCCCGAAACACGTTTTCTGAGAACTTTTGTTCTTATTATACCTCAATAAACTATTTTGTCAACACTTTAGAACAAATTTTCCACAAAAATTTGTTTGTGGAAAATTTGTTTCCTTGTTCTCTGTCTGGCATATCGCCAAGAATGTGATATAATAAAGATGTTATATTGACACGTGCGGCGATGGGCTCCTGCCCGGCCGCTCTCCCCGTGTTAAATATTCAAGGTCGTTAACATATTGACCGCAAAACACAATCATAAAACTTCCATTATATATGCAAGGAGAATCATCATGACCATTCATGGAGCAGTCATTATCGAACAGGGCGTGACATTCGCCATCATCTCCGTCAAGCCCTTCGTCACCCAGTACACGGCGCGGGCCACTGCCTTTCGGCAGGAAATATCTTACTTTTTCCCCAACATGCCGATTATTCTCATGTCGCAGGACGCCAACGGCGCGCCTCACTATTTCGGCCGAAAGGACATCGTCGACTTCCTGAAAACCATACGCGTCGACCAAATTCCATGGAAGGAATACCATGTCTATTGATTGATCCCGGGTAAATTTCAAAAAATCGTTGACACCCGTAAACTCGCGTGCTATTATAATATGCGTTGATTGCGAGAGCAGTCTTGGCCTGGTAGCTCAGCTGGATTAGAGTATTTGGCTACGAACCAAAGGGTCGGGGGTTCGAGTCCCTCCCAGGTCACCATCAGTAAAATCAAGGCTTCGGGGAGTTTCCCCTGAAGCCTTTTTTGCTGTAAAAATGCAAAAATCGTCTTTATCTTGAAACATTGCGAAATAAAGGGCATACTATAATAGGTCGGCAACTTAAAACAGGAAAAGACCATGCTCGGCGATTGAGGCCGGCGCGGCTTTATTGGGAAGGAGATAACAAATGCGAACGGAAGATATCGGAGCGGCCATCGCGCGGGAATTGAAGCTCAGGCCCAAGCAGGTCGAGGCGACGATGGAGCTCCTGGACGGAGGGAACACGGTGCCATTCATCTCCCGCTACCGCAAGGAGGCGACGGGAGAACTCGATGAAGAACAGGTACGCACGCTAGAGGAGCGCATGACATACCTTCGCAGCCTCGTGAAGCGGCAGGAGGAAATTATCGCAAAGATCGAGGAACAGGGGAAGATGACGGACGGGCTGCGGGATGCCATTGAGAAGGCACAGAAGCTCCAGGAACTCGAAGACCTCTACCTCCCCTATAAGCAAAAAAAGCGCACCCGTGCACAGATCGCCCGGGAGCGGGGCCTCGTGCCACTGGCTGAAGCGATGCTTGCGCAGCAGGAGACAACACGGGACGCCCTCTCAATAGCGGCGGATTTCGTCGACGAAGAGAAAGGCGTGACCTCGGCGGAGGACGCGCTGGCGGGCGCCGGGGATATCGTTGCCGAGACGGTCATGGAAGAGGCGGCGCTCCGCCAGAGCATGCGCAAGGAGCTTTGGCAGACGGGCGTCATCGAAACCGAGCTCGACAAGGCGGCGGCGGAGAGCCAGACCTTCCTGATGTACGACAAATACGAGGAACCGGTGCGGACGCTGCCTTCCCATCGCGTGTTGGCTATCAACCGCGGCGAGAAAAAGGGCTGTCTCAAGGTGCGCCTCAAGACGGACCACGAGGCGAACTGTAAGGCTATTTATCAGGGTATTTACAAGCAGCCGTCGAGCTTTGCCGAACCGCTGCGCCTCGCCATAGAGGACGGCTACAAGCGATTGCTCTTCCCGGCACTGGAGCGCGAAATCCGCACAGCGCTGACAGAAAACGCCGAAGCACAGGCAATCCACGTCTTCGGCGCCAACCTCAAGCAGCTTCTTTTGCAGCCGCCGCTGGCCGGTCATGTGGTGCTGGGTCTCGACCCCGGCTACCGCACTGGCTGCAAGCTTGCTGTGGTGGACGCCACGGGGCATGTCCTCGACCACGGCGTCATCCAAGTTACGCAAAGCGACGCGGCGAAGCAGGCTGCGGAACAGAGAGTGCTCGGACTTATCAAAAAGCACCATATCACACTGATCTCCATCGGCAACGGCACCGCCTCCCTCGAAACGGAGGAATTCACCGCGAAACTCATCAAGGATCACAATCTCAAAGACGTCCATTACCTCATTACAAACGAGGCAGGCGCCTCCGTCTACTCCGCCTCGAAGCTCGCAAAGGAGGAATTGCCGCAGTACGACGTGACGATTCGGGGCGCGGTTTCCATCGCGCGCCGCGTGCAGGATCCCCTCGCCGAACTCGTAAAGATCGACCCGAAGGCTATCGGCGTCGGACAGTATCAGCACGACGTCAATCAGACGGAGCTGTCCCACACCCTGGACGCCACCATCGAGTCTGCCGTGAACCATGTGGGCGTCGACCTCAATACGGCTTCGGGCGAGCTGCTGCGCCACGTCTCGGGCATCAACGCCAGTGTCGCTAAGAATATCGTCGCCTATCGAAACGAAAACGGTACCTTCAAGAAGCGGCAGGAGCTTCTGAAGGTACCTCGTCTTGGGCCTGCGGCTTTCACCCAATGTGCCGGTTTCCTGCGCATCCGGGGCGGTGCGTCACCTCTCGACAACACTCCCGTACATCCCGAGTCCTATGCTCTCGCAGAAAGGATTCTGGACCGTCTCGGCTTCGAGCCGCAGGATCTTGGCGACCGCAAGTCCGTCGATTTTCTCGCGGCCAAGGCCAGGCTCGTGAACGAAGAAAAGCTGGCACAAGAACTCGACGCCGGTCTGCCCACTGTCCGCGATATTCTCGCTGCGCTGGTGAAACCTGGCCGCGACCCCCGCGAAGACCTGCCGGCTCCGCTGACGCGGCAGGCCATTGTCAAGCTCTCCGACATCAAACCAGGCACCATCATGCGCGGTACGGTGCGGAACATCACTGACTTCGGCGTCTTCGTCGACATCGGCATCAAGACGGCGGGGCTCATCCACATTTCCGAACTCAGCAAAAAACGCGTGCGCCATCCGCTGGACGTAGTCGCCGTCGGCGACGTCCTGAACGTCATGGTCATCAAGGTGGACGAAGAGCGCGGGCGTATCGGCCTCTCGCTGCGTCAGGTCCCAACGGAGCAAAGAGCAGGCTGATGATTTATAAAATAGCGGTCTGCAGCATTTAGCGGATTCATGCTATCCGTTCATCTTCACGCGTCCATCTCTTCGTCCAGAGCCTCCAAGAGGAAGCTGACCGGGCGAAAGCCGTCGTTGCATGATATCATGGCCGACCGCTTGTCCTTCATCCATCCATCGTAAAAGTCCTCCGCGCCATGCGACAAAGCCATGACGAACGGGGACACTGTTTCCCATGCGCTCTCACAAAATCCATCCGGCCGTTTCCAACCGTTGGCAACGAACACTTGCCCCTCCTGGACGTCGCAGGCATGCTCGATGGGATTCTCGAATTTCGCCATCAAGTCTTCATAACAGGCTTTACGCATTACAGTAATCCGGACCTTCTTCACGGCCATACCTCCTTCGACCTTTGAAAATTCTGCCAGACCTCCTCGATCGTACCCATTATGACGATCCTTCTTGTAAGATTCGCGTCACAATCCCCATGGCGTCACTTTGCGCCAATAACGTGTAGGAGAACCGTTCGTCCTCCGTCACTTCACGCCCGAACCATGTCGGAGGCTGAAAGGCCTTTGCCGCTTCCGTCGTGGGGAATTCAACCTCCACATAGTTGAGACCTGCCAAATGTCCTTCATGGACATGAAGTTCTGCTATCCGGCCATCCGCCAGCGAAATATGGTAACGCCGTTTCCCAATCATACATGTTTCGGGGTAAATACGCGCCTCTAGGCTGTCAAACTCCCGCTTGGAAATTTTCGTCTCCCATTCTTCCCGTACAAGACCGGCTCCACGTTTGACCGTCAGCGTAAAACAAACACCGTTGATTTCCCGGATGCGTATTTCCGGCAGGAACGCCACATACCCCTGCCGTATGGCTTCATATCCCTTTGGCAAGGGAGGAAGTTCCGTTACCAGGAATTGCCGTTCAATTTCCATTGATTTCCACCATCAGCCTTCCACGTCCACAAAAATCTGCGCTCGGTATCATCTCTCCGTAATGATTCGCTATAATCCATGTGATTCCTGCTTTGCCTGTCAAAATGCTCTCTGCGAACGATATCCCAATTTCGATGCCATTCCGTCCCTATAGATTTTTCTGCTGTCATTCCCCGGAAAATCAAGGACTTCATCGTGGAACTCCGGGATCAAAGAGTTTACAGATTTTATGACATTTTAATCTTACGCTCATCCTCCTCAAATTTCCCTTCGGTATGATACAGCCAAGAAGAACAGGCTGACTCAAAATGCAGGAGGGATTTATATGTTTACGTTGAAGAACCAGAAGAAGCTCGCCGGGGTCATTACCCTTTTCGCAGCGTGCGGGTTGCTCGCCGGCTGCGACGATGACAATCACCATCATCATCCGCATCCTCGGCCTCCTCATGATGGCCGCCGCGGCGACCATCATAGGGACGAACATCATGGACATCGCCCTCCTTCAAGGGATGGCAGCCACCACCATCATGAACGACGGAGACACGCTTCCCTGGCAGGCGCTTATTCCGCCCTCGCACTGAACGACGCAGTGGTACCTAAAGGGACTGCGATTTCATTGGACGTCGTACAGGGGGAAGACGAGTCCCTGCGTCTCGTCGACCCCACCGGAAAGCAATATCCTATTCAGTTTGACACGGAGGCGGGCACAGGCTATGTCGCGGGCGGCAGTCTCTCCCTTCGAGAGGACGGCCATTTCGTTTACAAGGACGCCCACGGCGGCGTATGGCTCGTGCAGCGGCAATAGCAACAAGGAATATCGTATAACAAAGAACCGGAGCGCAGGTGTGATACGCTCCGGTTTGTTCTTTAGTTTATTCTTTCGCCTGGCTATTTGATTCGTTCCAGTCGATTCGCCTTCTGCCTCTGTACTGGGAATAACGACACATCATCCTCGCTTTTCAGTATGGAATCTTTTATGTATCGTTTCTTTACTATTATACTTTGAACTTGCCCGTTGCCGATTGCAACTCCGTTGCGAGGTCGGCCAGCGAATGGGAGGCCGACGCGATCTCCTCGCTGGACGCGGACTGCTCTTCCGCGGCCGCCGAAATGGTCTGCGTCTCCTCCGACGTGGAACGGCTCACTTCGTCGATGGTATCCATCGCGGTGACGATGCCCTGCATCCCTTTCGAGACCTTCTGCACCTCGTCGTTGATTTCCTCCATCTCTGACTTGATCGACGCGACCCGTGCCGTGATGTCCTGGAACTGTTCGCCCACTTCGCGGATGGCCTGGGTGCCGAGCGCCACTTCGTTGGTGCCCGCTTCCATGGCGACAACCGCGTCTGCCGTATCTCCCTGGATGACGGCGATGCGTTCCTTGATTTCCTCCGCCGAGAGCTGGGACTGCTCGGCGAGCTTTCGGACTTCCTCCGCCACGACGGAGAAGCCGCGGCCCGCTTCGCCTGCCCGCGCCGCCTCGATGGCCGCGTTCAGCGCGAGGAGGTTCGTCTGGTCGGCGATGGCCGAGATGCTTTCAACGATCTGACCGATCTGCTTCGAGTTTTCGCCGAGCTTCTTGACGACCTGCGCCGAGTTCGCCACGCTCTGCTCGATGCCGTTCATCTTTTCCATGGCGTTGTTCATGAGCTCCGCGCCGTGATCCGCCGCGCCCGCCATCTGCTCGGTGTTTTCCGTGACGACCGCCGCTTTTTCCGTCATGGTGTTGATGTCGATGAAGGCCGCGTCGATGTTTTGCTTGGCGCTGTCAACGCTGGACAGCTGCTTGTCCATGCCGCCCGCCACTTCGACGACGGTCTGTGCGACGTGGGTAGCCGCCTCTGCCGCCTGCTGGGAGCTGGCCGTCAGCTCTTCGCTGGAGGCCGCGACCTGCTCGGCGCTGTTTGCCATTTGGGTAATCAATCCGCGCAGATTTTTCAGCATGGCATTGAATTCTTCCGACATCAGGCCGATCTCGTCGCTGGACGTGACGGGCAACGGCTCCAGCCGCAGATTGCCCTGCGACATCTCGCCCATGTGGCCGACAAGCCCGTTGAGCTGCTTGACGACCCGCCCGATGACAAGCCAGGAGATCGCGCCGACGACGATGAGCAGAACGATAACCGCAATGGCGATGGTCCGAATGAAGCCGGACTGGATCTCGTCGAGCTCCTTCGTGGGGATGCCCATGAACAGCATGCCGACTACCTAGCCGCTCTGGTTCTTGAGCGGTTTATACGCGCTCAAATAACGGTTGCCCAAGACTTCCGCGTAGCCGGAGAAGGATTTTCCCTCCTGCAGGACGGTCTTGATGATCGCTTCCGAGGCTTTCGTCCCGACCGGGCGTTTCCCTGCGGCGTCCTGGAACGTGGTCGCGACGCGCGTGTCCTTGTTGAACATCGTCACGTTGTTGCCCGAGAGCTGCCCCAACTCGTCCAGCAGCTTATTGTCGTCGTTGAACTTTTTCCCGCCTTTGTAAAGGCCGTCCGGCTTGGATTCCCAGGCCCCCGGATAGCGGGCTTCCAGCACGGCGTTGATTTCCTCCAAGTCGTGCACTGCTTTTTCTTCCAGCGCAAATCCAAATCCGTGGTCCGCCGTGAAATATCCGAGCACGCCGACGATGACGCAGGCGACTGCCAATAGGATATTGAATACCAGTATCGCTTTTCCCTGTAATTTCATTTCCCTGATTCTCCTTTTCTGGCTGTTCCTGTCTGCAAAGAAGCAACAGCCTTGCTCATACTGCCTTCTTCTCGTTTCGGTCCGTCCATGTGCGTTCCTGTCATCAACTCCTCCTTTGGACCCATAGTTCCGTTTCCGTATCGTCTCATACTAACCTGATTATATTGTATTCCTCCTGTCGGAATGCGAACAATAACCGATTGGGCACGGCCTATCCAAACGGGCGAAGTCTTGGTTTCTATTTTCGTATATTTGCAGACAAATGGCTCAGTTTTATGATATTATGAAACTGTTCGCCTTCAGTGCGTGTCGTGAAAGCGGGCAGCCATCATGCTGAGGATATGGCGGACAAGGAGAAGGACACGATGGAGCCATTCGACTGGAAACAAAAATTTGACGTTTCGTATACATATATAGACAGCACCGACGGATTCGACCGTTATCACATCGAGAATGAAACCGGCGACGGAACGATTACTGCGTGCACGGTTTTTCCCGGCCTTCAGGCGGTCCTGCTGGATTTTCGTCTGCGCCGCTGCGACAATTTGCTGACGCTGAACAAGGACGTCATTGATATGGGATATTGCATCGACGGGCGTTTTGAGTGCAACGTCAACAGGCAGTACTGCTACTTCGCTTCTGGCGGGGATTTTTCCCTGGGCTTCTTCGGGAAGCAGGAATCCCACGGCATATTTCCGACGGGACGATATCTGGCAATCAATATCTTCCTGGACGTGAAGCTGTTTTCGCAGCATCATGTTAAGACGCTGCGGGAGCTGGATATCCGTTTGGAGCGGATCTATGCGCTGGCGGATCGGAAATTTCGCTGTTACGTGCTGCACCGCAGCCCGGAGCTTATAGCCATCGAGTCGGCGATTGCGGACGGATTCAGGGCCAAAAGCGTTCCCCGTCTGCGAGTCAAGATGATGGAGCTGCTACTGTTCCTCAGCGGTTTGGACAACACGGCAATCAATGATTCGCCGACTTATCTCAACAAAAGACGTGCGGCACTTGCCGAATCCGTGCATAAACGATTGACGGCCGATGGATTTGGGCACATCACGATAGAACGGTTGGCGGCTGAATTGGGCGTGGGGACGACGGCGCTGAAGACGTCGTTCAAAACCGTTTACGGCGTCCCGATCTACCAATACCAGAAAGATTTGCGCCTCCAAAAGGCGCAGCGGCTGCTTCGGGAAACGACGCTCCCCGTTTCCGACGTCGCCGCGGAAGTCGGCTACGCAAATCCGGCCAAGTTTTCTTCGGCGTTCAAGAAGAGATTCGGCGTTTCACCCACGGAATATAAAAGAACCACGGATAATCCATAAGATTTCCTGCGGTCGAACGCCATCGGGAAGCATTGTTCATATTTTCCATATCACGCCGCCGTTCCCGTAAGAACCGTGCGATAGCAAAACAAACGTCGAAAATCAAGCAAACAAAAAGCCGCGAAGTCGTCCTTCGCGGCTTTTCTAATTGGATCAATACCCGAAAACTTCTTTTGCCCTCCGCATATTCGCCCGCACGTCGACGCCGAAAGGGCAGCGCGTTTCGCAGACGCCGCACTGCACGCATTCTTCCGCGTGGTGCGGGAGGACGGCGTAATGCTCGCGCACCGTTTCCGGAACGCCTTTTTGTGCCTCCGCCAGATGCAGGAACTTCGTGACGTCGGCGACGCTGATTTTTTGCGGGCAGGGGGCGCAATGGCTGCAATACATGCAATGCCCCTGCCAGCGGATGCGCGGGAATTTGGCGAAGGCCGCCGCGTAGTCCCGTTCCGCTTCGCCTGCGTCCTCATAGGCAAGGCTCGTCAGGAACTGTTCCGCCGAGTGGGCGCCCGCCAGTACCGTCGCCACCGCCGGACGGGTCAGCGCGTAATGGATGCACTGGTTCACCGAGAGAGCCGCTCCGGCGGGGGAGAGCTTCGCATCGAGGAGGTCGCCGCCGCCGAAGCATTTCATCACGGTGATGCCCACGCCCAGCCGTTGGCACGTTTCATAGAGCCGCTGCCGCTCCGGGTCCATGTTCGTCAGCTCGCCCTCGTAGTTTTTGGCGGCCCAGATTTCTTCCACGTCCTCCGAGGCGGGCTGGAGATCGTAGCAGGGATTGACGCTGAACATCAGCACCTCGACGGCTCCGCTTTCCACGGCCTTCAAAGCGACTTCGGGGTTGTGGCTCGAAAGGCCGATATGGCGGACGCGCCCCGCCGCTTTCAGTTCCTTCGCGTAGTCCAGCACGCCGCCTTTTTCGATTTCCTCCCAATCGGAAAGAGCGTCGCAGTAATGGATCATGCCCACGTCGAGATAATCCGTCCGCAGGAGCTTCATCATCTCGTCAAATCCGGCCCGCGCTTCCGCCACATCCCGCGTGCGCTTGTACTGCCCGTCCTGCCAGATCGAGCAGATATGGGACTGGATATAAAACTTTTCCCGCCGCCCGGCAAGCGCGTCGCCGACGGCGCGGCGCACGTCGGGATTCGACGTATAAAGGTCGAAATAATTGACCCCGCGGGCCTCGGCTAGGTCGAACAGCGTCTTCGTCATCCTGCAGCCGTCCTCGGCAAAGCCCTCGCAACCCATGCCGATCTCGCTGACCTTCAGTCCGGTGCTGCCCAATTCCCTATATTTCATTTTTCCCGTCCTTTCCACGTTTCGCCACACCAATACGGATACATTCAAGAAAACGCCTAATCAGTCAAGGCAAGTCAAAAACCACAGGGACGTCCCCCGGTCCCAGCGCTTCCGCCAGCCCCGCCGGATTCTCCACGCGCCCCAGTCTCGTATAGGAATAACTCGTGGAAAAATCCCGATAAAAGAGCACGATGCAGTTTCCATTATACAGCATCAAATCGCCGGTGTGAATGGTTCCGACGTTTTGATCGGAAGACGGCAATCGTTCCGGCAGCCTATAATACTTCTCGTTTCCGTTCAATTCCGTCATCGTGACCGTCAGAGGCAGCTTCGCGGAAAACGCCCGCGCGGCCTCATTGTCTTCCAATTTGACCAAAAATGTCTTTCCGCCTGCGCGGATTTCCACGGAGTTCTTCTGCTTCAACGTGTTTTGCTCCTTTTCCTGCGAGGAAGGCGTCGACGCGTTCCTCGGCGGGGCGGCTTTGCCGCAGCCCCCGGAAACGCAAATTGCGACGCACAACAGGCAGATCGTAAGTAATTTTTGCATCCCTGATCCCCCCGATCAGCCGTTCACGCCCGACGCGGCGCCGCCCAGCGGGTTCATGGCCGGGCGACAGCTTTGCCCCCAGACGGTGGCGGCGGCGAAAGCGGCGAAGGCGAGACCGCCCAGGAAAACGTATTGCGTTCCCATCGCGTCGATAAAGACGCCGCTGAAGGCGGTGCCGGCCATGCAGCCGAGATTTGCCGCCGTCAGGAAAAGGCCGTTGGCGAAGTCCGGCGCTTCCGGCGCGGCGCGAAAAATCCAGAATTGGTTGATGTTGGCGTTGACGCCGCCCAAAAGCCCCCAAAGCACGACGAGCAGCGCCGTCATCACCGGCGCGTGGCCGCCCGAAAGGAAGGGCAGATACACCAGCCCCACGGCAAAGGGAAAGAACTTTACCGTGCCGAGGGGATTTTGCGTCAGGAGCCGCCCCGCGATCATGCTGCCGAAAATATTGCAGACGCCATAGACGAACAATGTTGCGCTGACCAGCGACGGGGCCAGCCCCGCGACGCTCCCCAGATACTCCGCCATATAATTGAACACGCCGAAGACGGAGCCGTTCAGGAAAATGACGGCGACGATGGAGGCCCAGAGCATGGGCTTTTTCAGGACGCGAAGCTGGCTGCCGTAAGTCATGCGCTCCGTGGGCGGCATGGAAGGCACGAAAAACCATGTCGCCAGGAAAACCAGGAAAGTCACGACGGCAAAAAACGCCATAGACGCGGAAAGGGAAATGTTTTCCGCGAGAAAATTGCTGACGGGAACGCCCGCCACCATGCCCGCCGAAACGCCGATATTGATTTTCGCCACGGCTTTCGGCGCATCTTTCTCCCCCGCGATCATGGCCGCCACGGTAAAGGCCATGGAGCAATAGACCGGATGGAAGAATGCGGGCAGCACGCGCACAGCCAGCAGCAAATTGAAATCCCCGGCAAAGACCGAGATCACGTTGCAGACCGTGAAAAGCCCCAGCACCAGCAGCATGACCGATTTCCGGTTGAACCGGGAGAAAAACAGCGGCATGGTTGGCCCGGCAATCGCCACCCCCAGCGCGAACAGGCTGATCAAAAGCCCCGCGTGCACCACCGTCACGCCGTATCGCTCCGCGATATAGGGCAGGATGCCGATAAAGCCCATTTCCGTGTTGAGAATCCCGAACACGCCCGTCATCAGGATAAATATAAGCAGATTTTTGTTGTTCATGCGTACCACCTTTATTATAAGAAAGAGCCTGCCCCGTCGGTAAGCAAGCCGTTCCTCTCTCCGGTTATTTCAGGTTCGCGTCAAAGAACGCAATCAGCCGGTCGAAGGGAATTTTGTCCATTTGGTCGTAGAGGTCCACATGGGTCGCGCCGGGCACGACGATTTCTTCCTTCGGTCCCGCAATCTTTTCATAGACGTTATCCGAGAAATACTTGGAATGGGCCGCATCGCCGGTGATCAAAAGGACGGGCGTTGCGCCGAGCTCGTCGAGGTTGTCCATGAGGCGGAAATCGAAGAAGCCGTAAGGCGTCGTGGAATCCCAGGCCAGCGTGTTCGAGTTGATGGCTCTCGGATGGTAAGCGCGGCCCACATAGTAGCCGTAAAAATCCCGGATGACCGGGTTCGCGTCCGCCGGCAGTGCATCGGGAAACATCGTGTCGAAGGTCAGGACATTGCCCTTCGCGTCCACTTCCAATTCATGGGCGCCCCGGATGGACTTGCCCGTTTTGGCCTCCTCGTCGCGCATCTTCGCCAGGTGCTTTTTCACGAGCTCGCGCTGCTCCGTCGTGTAATAGGCGCCGTTGTAATGGTCGCTGATGCTCTCGCTCATGTCGTACATGGCCGAGGTCGCCACCGCCTTGATGCGGCTGTCGCTGCCCGCTGCCGTGATGGCCATGCCGGACAGCCCGCAGATGCCGATGACGCCCACCTGCTCCGGGTTGACGAATTTCAGGTTCGTCACGAAATCCACCGCCGCGTGGTAATCCTCGGTGAAGATTTCCGGCGAGCCCATATTGCGCCGCGTGCCGCCGCTCTCGCCGGTCATGGAAGGATCAAAGGCCACGGCCACATATCCGTGCTTTGCCATTTCCTGCGCGTAGAGGCCGGAGGCCTGCTCCTTGACGGCGCCGAAGGGTCCCGTGACGACGACGGCCTTGTATTGCTTCTTGACGTCAAATCCCTGCGGCAGATAGAGATGCCCGGCCACCTCGAAACCGTAACGGTTCCGGAAGCGCACATTCTTTGCTTCAATGGTCTTGTCCACGCGGAACACGCGGGTATCGTTGTCCAAATCGCGGATGGAAGCCTCTTTCATCTGCGAGGCAGCGGCCAGTGATCGGGTCGGCGTCGCGGCATGAACCGCGCCCGCGCTTCCGAAAGCGAAAGTCCCGGCCATCATGGCGGCCAAAAGGAGCATGGTTTTTTTCTTCGACATTTTCATAATAAAAATTCCCCTTTCCGTAAGCTCATCAACATTTTTATCTCTTTGATGAGTTCATTATAGGATAAGGGGAATCATATTACAAATACTTAGTTTCTATCATCTACCATGCTTAAAAAGCATCATACACTGCCCGCAAACGAGGCCTCGAAGCACGCCATGACCAGGCGCCCCGCACGGGAAAAGACCTGTCCTTTCTTCCATATCAGATAATTGCGGGAACTAAGCTCCGGCATGAGCGGACGGAACACGAGGCCGTCCTCGTCATCCTCGTCCGTCGAAAGCAGCCCCGAGAAGCTCAGGATGCTGCCGAAGCCCTGCTCGGCCATGAAGCGCGCATTGTATACCAAATTATAAGTGCCCACGACGTTCAGTTCCTCCGCACGGCGCCCCAGCCAATGGTCAAACTCTTTTGCCTCCATTGCTTGCCGCGAAACGATCAACGGCTCCCGCGTCAATTCTTCGGCGCGGATCCCTCTCTGTGCCGCCAGCGGATTCGATTGGCGCAGGTACAACCCCCAGACGTCCTCATGGGAAAGCTGCCGATAGGCGTACTCCACCGGCGGCGCGGCGCAGCACAGCAGCCCGAAATCCAGAAGCCCCTTTTGCAGCCGGTCGGTCACCATTTCCTCGTTGCCGCTGGTCAGATGAAGGCGGATCCGGGGATAGGAGGTGTGCAGGGGCGCGACGGCGCGGACAATCTCCCGCATCCCTTCCGTCTCGCCGCAGCCGATATAGACGTCTCCCTCCACCATCTCGTCCGCGTGAGCGAACTGCTCCAGGGTCTTGCTGGCGAGAGCGGTGATTTCCTCGGCCCGCATCTTCAGGAACATCCCGGCTTCCGTCAACTGCGTTTTCCGTTTGCCGCGCACGAAAAGCGCCGCCCCCAATTCCTCCTCCAGCTCCGCGAGCTGCCGGGAAAGCGTCGGCTGCGTCAGGTTCAGTTCCTCCGCCGCCCGGCTGATATTCTCATGGCGCGCGACGGCAAGAAAATATTTGAGCACACGAAGCTCCATCCAACCACTCCTTCGCAGACGCCGCCGCGCTTTTCCTTATTTGCTCAGTACATCCTTCGTAATTGTCACGTTCTTCGCTTCTTCGTATTCCATCGTGATGCCGACGCTGAAATGGAGCATCCACTCCGGCTTTTCCGGCAGCGGAATCCAGTAGCCGTAAGAATCCTTGCCGAATGGCCCCTTGTAGGTGACGGCAATCGTCTTCTTTTCGTCCACCGCCTCATTGGCACGGCAGCCCTTGTGCTGCTCCGGCTTGCCGTAGGACGAGCATTTCGAGCCTGCCTTGATGCCGAAGGATTCCGCTTTCTTGTTCGCGGCGACGATTTCCCGGCTCTTCTTGATCAGCATGACCGGCTCGGGAAACCCGTCCCACATCAAATAAAACGCGCGAATGATTTCTTCATCGGTCATGACGTAACACCTTCCTTACATGATGACTTCTTTGTTGTCCAAGATTGCCCGTCCGGCTGTGCAGGCGGGGCAGTCGCACCATTTACCGCCGGAGGCGACCAGTTCCTTGAAATGCGCCGCCATCTGCGCCGCTGCTTCCGCGCCGAAAATCTTTTGACCGGTCTCCGATTCAAAGAAATGCAAGGAATCCTCGGCGGTCTGCACGTCCGCTTCCAGCTCGGCGACGAGTTTCCTGCTCATTTCCTTCTCCGCCGCCGTGTCCTGCGCTTTCAGCCACGCCTCCGCCAATTCCTTGAGCGGAGCGTAGCAGCTCGGCGCGTTTATCAGGTCTTTCACTTTTTCGATGATTTCCGCTTTTGTCATTTTCATGTCCCCCACGTTTATAAACGATTACGCTTTCAGTTTGAACACTTTCTTCTGCATGCCGCAGACCGGGCAGACGAAGTCCTCCGGCTCCGCATCGAGGTCGCCGATGTACTCGAAGCCGCAAACGGCGCAGACGTAAACCTTTTTCCCCGCTACGTCCAGCGCTTCCGGCTTGTACTTTTTCAGGAGGCCTTCCAGCATCTCGCCGTGATGGCCTTCCTGCTTCGCGAAGATTTCCATCTCGTCGGCGGCCTCGGTCAGCCCCGCCGCACGGTATTTGTCCGCCATTTCTTTGACGGTCGTATCGCCGCGATACTCGGCGGCCATCACGCCGCGCACAAGCATCCAAAAGTCCTGCGGCACTTTGGCGTTCAGCGTCGCGTAGAATCCCGCGTGCACCGCCTCCTGATTCGCCGCCTCGATAAAGGTCTTCGATACGTCCGTCAGGCCCTGCTCCTTCGCAAGGCGCGCCAGCGCGTAGTACATCATCGTGCCGTTGGCCTCGGCCTTCGCCATCATTTCCGAAAGCTGCTCCAACGGGGTCCCCTTCGTCAATCCGTGCAAACTCATCTTTTTCTCTCCTTTCATCCAAGAAACAACGCATACTATATTTATTTTACCATTTTCCTATCGACTTTCAATCTTTTGTCAATTCCTTTCGCATACCCCGCTCCGCGTCAGGAGACAAGGGCCTTTCCGATTTCATACGCTTCCGCGCACTGCTTCGGGAAAACCTCTTTGCGGTACGCCGCCTTTTCCGGCTCGTTGAAGATCGAGGACTCATACTTCGAGTAGTCGCTGAATTGATACGTATTGTACGCCCAGAGGTTTTTCGTCTCCGCTCGCAGGATTCGCGCCGCGGAGCCCTCGTAAATGCCCAGCCGCTCCCGCATCTTGAATTGCTCCACATGGGCCTCCGTCATGTTCATCGTGTAAATGAAAGCGTGGGGCAGCGGCTTCGGGAACACCGTGGGAATCTCCTCGCTGTAAATGTAATTCGAGAAGAAGAGCCGCTCGATGAACGCCACCATCCCGGCGGACAAGTTCATGAAATAGATCGGCGCGCCCATGATCAGCGCATCCGCTTGCTTTATGCGCTCCAAAACCGGCGCGAGGTCGTCCTTCAGCGCACAGACGCCGTGCGCGACGTCCTTCCGCTTACAGTAGAAACAGCTGAGGCAGCCCGTGAACTTCAGGCTGTAAAGATGGACCAGCTCCGTTTCCGCCCCCGCGTCCGCCGCGCCGCGAAGCGCGTGCTGCAGGAGCTCCGCTGTGTTGCCATTCCGCCGCGGACTGCCGTTAATCGCGATGATTTTCTTCATATCCGTCCCCCCGTTGCTTTGCTCCGCACCCGCGTCCGTCACGTGGGCATAATATTTCATACCTGTATTATCGCATATTATGAATCGTTTCACAACGATAAACAAAATAAAAGCGGCGGCATCTATTTTCTATAACAGAAGCCGCTCCTTTTGTTTAATTTCTCATACCCAGTCGTTTTCGCCGTCAAAGCTCCACTGCTTCCAAATCTTCCGGTACAAAAATCCGCCCCGGAAAATGCTGGCGTCCCTCTTCGATATACAGCCGCTTTCGGTCTTCGCCCGTCTTGTCCTCCGTATGGTACACAGCAGGTTCTCCACGTTCAGGCGCGCGGCGGTACGGCACGCGTCCATGACGGTGGAATGGTGCTTTTCGTACGGATCGAAGATATCGGCCTGCGAATGAAGGCAAAAGGCCTCATGCAGCAGCCATTTGCTGTTTTCCACATAGGGCCTGCAGGCTTCGCTGTACGGTTCGTCCCCGCAGCAGGAAAGCGCCTCGCCGTTTTCCATCTCCATGCGGAACCCGAACTGCTTTGCTTTGCTCGAACCGATATCAAAAAATACCGTCTTGTGCCCGCAGACGGTGCGTTCCTCGCCGTCCCTGACCGCAACAAGACGGAGCCTGCCGTCGACATGGCGGCTCTCCTTTTGCGGCAGCAGAGTTTTCGCGGCGTTTCGGAGAATCGAGATTACTTCGTCGTTGGCGTAGATGTTCGCCTCACCCTTGTATTCGCCGTGGGTCATGAACTGGCAGATCATGCGCGTCATCCATACGATTCCGAATAGATGATCAATGTGCTTGTGGGTGACGAATATCTCCCGCAGCTCCATCCAATCGAATCCGCCAAGGGCGAGCTGGCGGAAGATGCCGTTGCCGCCGCCGCCGTCTGTCATGAAATGCCTGTCCCCGTCGCTGATGACGAAGCAAGTGTTGTATCGCTTCGTCGCCAGCGCGTTCCCCGTTCCCAGCATTGTCAGTTTCATACGTCCCCTCCAGTTCCACAAGCAGGAGCGCGCCGACCCTGTCCGGCGCACAGGCATGATATTTCTCCACTGTATTATCGCATATTAAGGAACCACTGAATAAGTCCCTCCGTGCCTCCGCCGGGTCTTTTTCCGCCTGTCGTTGTCAAAGCCCTCTCGACGTAGCGATGCTACGCCTTCGAGGGCTTTTCCTAGACAGTCGAAAAAATCCCTCGACAGATGCACGAATTGACTTAATCAGTGGTTCCTTATGAATCGTTTCACAACGATAAACAAAATAAAAGCGATCCCATCCCGGAACCGCCCGTCGTCAATCACAAAAAATTATTGCGGTAAGAACGTTGGAATTTCTTACCGCAAAATTTTTTATATGCGCTATATCGCCTATTTTCCCGCTTTGCTTTTCTCGCGCAGAAGCCCTAAAAAGCTCCGAAACGTGCTGTCCATAAAGCGGTCGCGCCGCCAGACGAAGGAAATGTCCGCCCATGCGTAAGGCTCGGGTACTGCGTGGCAAATCAGCCCCTTCGCGGCTGTATAGACGGAGGCAAGGCTTTCCGGGAACAGCGCCGCGCCCAGTCCGGCGCTGACGCTCGCCAGGAGCGCCCCAATGGAATCGAACTCCACGGCGCGCTCCGGGAAAATTCGTTCCGCGTCAAGCCATTCCTCCAGGCTTTGTCGGTAGGAGCAGCCGTGAGGCAATACCAGGAGCGGCCCCGCCAACAGATTGGCGACGGGGGTTGTTTCCGTTCCCGTCGCCGAGAAAAGAGCCAGCCGCTCGCGACGCACCGGAACGGACGAAAGCTCCGCGTGTCCCGTCGCGCCGGCCACGAAAGCCCCGTCCAGCGTGCCGTCCAGCACGCTCCGCATCGACGCCTCCGAAACGCCGGTTTTCACCGTCAGGGACACGCCCGGGCATCGTCGGTGATATTCGGCTAAAAGCGCGGGAATGAAGGTGATGGCCGCCGACTCCATCGAACCGACAGAGAGGCTCCCATTTGCCGTGCCGTCGTCCCGGACGACGCTCTCCGCTTCCTCCAGGAGGTGAACCAGCCGGTCAGCATAGGCCAAAAGCGATTCGCCTTTCTCCGTCAGCGTCACGCCATGAGCGTGACGGCGAAACAGCGGCGTTTCCAGCTCACACTCCAGCTGGCGGATTTTCGTGGAAAGATTCGACTGCGCGTAATTCAGCTTTTGCGCCGCCTGGGAAAAGCTGCCCTCCCGCGCCACGATCCGAAAATACCGAAGCGCCTGCAAATCCATTGTTATACACCCCACACAAAGAAAAAGGGCAGGCCGCGCCCGCCCCTAAAGAATCATCCCTGCCGCTTGCGGATTTCCGTGACAGGCACTCCGCCGATGCCCCAGTTGTCGGTGTCCACCTCGTCAATGGTGACGACCGTCGTCTTCTTGTTCTTGCCGAGCACGTCGTGCAGAAGGTTCGTCGCGCCTTCGATGAGCTGCCGCTTCTGGTCGGCGGTCACTTCTCCCTCTTTCGTGATCTTGATGTTGACATACGGCATAATGAAACCCCTCCTCATAAGTCGATCCGCCGCACGGCGGGAAAACGCCCCCTCGTGATCCTCGGGAACGATACAGGCAACAGCAAAAGAACGCTCGCCAGCAATACGCAAAAAATGCCGGCGGCCGTCCTCGGCGTCAACGCCTCGGAGAAAACGAGCCAGCCGATCCCCACACCCGTCAAAGGCTCAAAGGTGCTGAGCAGCGACGCCCGCACCGCGCCGCAGCGGGAAAGCCCTTCCTGGAACAGCACCAGCGCCAGCGCCGTCGCGAAGACCGCAAGGGCGAGTATCGCGCCCCACGCCGTACTGTCCGGCGCAAACATCAGCGCGCCCCTCCAGGCGGCGACGGCGGCAATCTCCGCCGAAGCCATCAGCGAAAGCCAGAACGCCATCGTCAAGACGGGAAGCGACGCGAGGTTACTCCTGTCCAGGAGTACGATGTACATCGCGTAAGTCGCTCCGGAGGCGACAGCCAGCAAAAGCCCCGTCGCCCCTTCCGCCTCCCCGCCCGCGAACTGGCTCACGCCAACGGTGCCAAGGACGGCGCAAATCATTTGCCTGCCATTTGGACGGATATGAAAAAGTAGCGCCGAAAACAGGATGACCATGACCGGAAAGGTGAAATGCAGGGCCGTCGCCAGCCCCGAATCCATATAATCATACGACGCGAACAGTAGCACCGGGGTGACGGCGTACAATACCGAAAGCGGCAGTATCTTCAGGAGCTGCCGCCACGACACCCGGAACGGCGCATCGCGCCGAAGGACAAGCACCGCCAGCAAGAAAACGCTCCCGAAGAAAAACCGCCCCAGCGCGGACATATAGGCGTTGCTGCCATGCTCCGCGGCAATCTTCGCGAAAAGCGGCATCAGCCCGAACAAGACGGCGCTCATGACGACGCAAAGCTCCCCGACGCGCGTCCGGTCGTGCGTCGGCGCGTTCATGGATTGACCTCGGGCACCGCCAGCGAGAAATGCACGATCAGCTCCGTGTAATCCTTTTCTTCCATTGCGGCGCCCTCCCATATAATCATTTCGGTTGTTCTTATTTTACAACGGATGATCCGAAAGAGGAAGCAAATAATATATATGGCGGTATCTGTTTTTCATATATGAAAAAGCGATAGCCGTATCGTGAATCCGGCTCTTCCCAAAGCAAGTTTTTCATTATACAATACGGGCAAGAGAAGCCGCTTCCTCGCGGCGGGAAGAAGGAAACGCATGAAAAACCTGGACAAATCCATCTACTATTTCGCGCTGGGGCACGCCTGCGTCGATTGGGCGCAGAGCGCGATTCCCGCGCTTTTGCCGTACTTCATCGCGAACTACGGGCTTTCGTACCAAGAAGCGGCTTCGCTGGTCTTCGCGAACGTGCTGCTTTCCTCGGTGCTCCAGCCTCTTTTCGGCTATTACTCCGATAAGATTTCCCTGCCCTGGTTTATCCCGCTGGGACCGCTTTTCTGCGGACTCAGCATCACGCTCATCGGTTTTTCCTCGTCCTATTGGATGATTTTCGCCGCCGCGATGGTCTGCGGTCTCGGCAGCGCGCTGTTCCATCCGGAGGCGGCGCTTTTCGCGGGGCGGATTGCCAGGGCGCGCAAGGGGCAGGCGATGTCCACCTTTTCCGTCGGTGGCAACGCCGGATTCGCGGTCGGCCCGATCGTCGCGGGCTTCTGCGCCTATACCCTCGGCATCCGTTCGCTGGCGCTGTTCGGCGTTGTGAACGCGGCGGCGGCCTTCGCCATCGCCCGGCTGCTTCCCCGCATGACGAAGTCCGCCGAAGCTGCGAGCCCTCAGACTTCGCGGGGAGCGTCCGAGCAACGGAAAAACGACTGGGCGTCCTTCGGGCGGCTGTCCGTGACCATCTTCGCCCGCTCTCTCGGCTTCACGCTTTCCAATACTTTCATCCCGATTTTCTGGATCAGCGTCCTCAGCGCCACGCCGAAGCAGGGAACGATGGCTCTTTCCCTGCTCTTCACCATGGGCGCCCTGTTCACCTATTGCGGCGGTCTGCTCGCCGACCGCGTCGGGTTTGTGCCCGTCCTGCGCGGCGCGTTTGTGATAATGGTTCCGGCCATGTTTTTCCTCGTGAACAGCGAAACCGTCCTGTTCGCCTCGCTCCTGCTCGTGCCGGCGGCAATCGCGCTCTTTTTGCCGTACAGCCCGGTCGTCGTGCTGGGACAGAAATATCTGGGCAAGAACGCGGGCTTCGCCTCGGGCGTCACCCTCGGCCTGACGACGACCATCGGAGGCGTCTTCGCGCCCGTCGTCGGCTGGGCCGCCGACCGCTGGGGCCTCGCCGCGGCGCTCCAAATCCTCTGGATTGTCGGCGCCCTCGGAGCGGCCGCCTCCTTCACGCTGAAAGAGCCGAAGGAATGACATTGCCGGCTTCTCTATACGATGCGCCGCCGGATACAGCGGCAAAAGGAGCGGCTTCCCTGCGGAGGCCGCTCCTTTTGCTTTTTATGCCTACTTTAAGATTGTTCAATATGAGTAAAATCTTAAAATACTACTTTAAGATTTTGTTGACCGGCGTAAAATCTTAAAGTAGAATATCAGGTAAAGGAGGGACACAAATGATTATCCGTGAACACTACCTGTCTCAAATCCGGCCTTTCTACGAAAGCGACCTCGTCAAGATCATCACGGGGGTCCGACGATGCGGAAAGTCCGTGATTCTGAAACAGGTTCAGTCGGAGCTGGAAGCCGCCGGGAAAAAGTGCCTGTTCCTGGATTTCGATTTGCGTCCGCTCCGCACCCGGATTCCGACCGCCGATGCGCTCCTTGCCCATGTGAACGGATATCTCGGAGAAGAAAAACTCTATCTGTTTCTGGACGAAGTGCAGAATGTGGAAGGCTGGAGCGAGGCCTGCCGGACGTTCCGCCTTTCCAATGTGTCCGTATTCATCACCGGCAGCAATTCCCGGCTCTTGTCCAAAGAGTTCACGAAAGAGCTGTCCGGGCGCTATGTTTCCTTTCGGGCGCGCCCTTTCGTCTACCGGGAAGCAAAAGCATACGCCGACCAGTTGGGGCGACGCTTCGGGATCGACGATTATCTGATCTGGGGCGGATTCCCTGCGGCGCTGGAGCAGCCGGACGAGGACTCCATGAAGCGATACCTGAACGATCTCAACGCCACGATTATTTACAACGACCTCGAAAACCGATACGCCATCCGAAAAAAGGACATATTCGAGCGCCTCGTGGATTATGTGCTCGTTTCCAACGCCCGAATATTCAGCGCCAGCTCCATTGCGGACTATATGAAAGGGCAGAACGTTTCCGTGTCCGTCCCCACGGTCATCAAGTACCTCGGTTACCTGAAAGAGGCCTATGTCATTCAGGACTTACCCCTGTATTCCCCGAAGGCGAAAGCGAAGCTGGATTATTACAGCAAGCTCTACGACGAGGACGTTTCTCTGAACAGCATCCGGCGCGTGGGGGAACGCTACGACCTGACCCACAATCTGGAAAATGTCGTGCTGAACGAACTGCTCTATATGGGGTATGAGATTTCCGCGTACAGCCATAAAGGCAAAGAGATCGACTTCCGCGCCGTGAAAGGCGGCAAAGTCTACATGGTGCAGGTCGCGTACAGCGTTGCGGAGGACAAAGCGTATGCGCGGGAATTTGCCGCATTCAGGGAGATGGACAATTCCGTGAAGAAAATCCTCATCACCAATGACGGCGTCGATTATTCCACCAGCACGGTTTACCACTACAAGCTCAAGGACTTTTTGATGATGGAAGAATTGTAGGCTCTATGCGAAAAAGGAGCGGCTCACTCGGCGTTTATGGGATGTGCTCGAAACGCGTATGCCAGGAAAAGAAAAACGCGGACATGATGCACAATGTCCGCGTTTTTTGATGCGTTTCACGCTTATTTCTCATACCCAATCTTTTTCAGCCACGCGAGGGTTTCCTGCTTCGCCTCGTCCTTCCAGTTCTGCGCTTTCGTGCCGTACATTTCGAGGGCCTCGGTCACGGTCGCGCCCGTCGTCTTGGCGATGAAGCGGTCGGTATCGGAAAGGCCGCTGCCCTCGTGGGTGCAGAAAGGCGCGACGGTCTTGCCTTCGAGCTTTACCTTGTCAAAGAAGGTGTAGCACACCATCGGAAGGTCGTGCCACCAGATCGGATAGCCGAAGAAGATTACGTCGTACTTCGAGACGTCCGGCATCGTGCCGACGATTTCCGGGCGGGCGTTTTCTTCCTTCTCCTTTTTCGCGACCTCCGTCGCGGCTTTGTACTGCTTCGGGTAGGGCTTCGCGGGAACGATCTCAAACATGTCCGCGCCCGTGGCCTTGGCGATGAACTCCGCGAGAATTTTCGTGTTGCCCTTCTCGATATAGCCGACGCCGGAATTTTCATCGGCCCGGGAATAGTAAACGACCAGGGCGCGCCCTTTAAGAGGCGCGGACGCTTTCTTCTCCGGCGCGCCGCCCCCGCAGGCCGTCAGCGCCAGCGCAAAAAGCGCCAGAGTCAGTAACGTGAACCATTTTTTCATTCCGAACACTCCTATCCGAATAATCGCCGGTACACGCCTTTCGCCCCGTAAGCGGCCAAGAACGCATATCGCACGGCTTTTCCCGTTACCTCCTTTACGATGACTCGCTTCGCGTGTCCCATTCATATAACAGAATCTAACTCGCTTCGCTCCTAAGATTCTGTAATATCAAAGGCCGTTCCCCTTCGCGACGGCCTTGCCCAGCTCGTGGGCCTCCTTGAGTTCCTTATGACCCGCGATGTCGCCGACTTTCATCACACCGCCCGCCAGCACATGACCGCGATCCTTCCATCCGAGATGCTTCATCAGATTTTCGTAGTACGTCAGCGCGTCGTCGAAGCCGAAGCCCTCCGCCGCCATCAAAAGTACGGCTTCTTTGACGGGATTCTGGTAATTCGCGTCGCACTCCGCCACGGCAAAAAGACGGTCGAAGGCCGTGCGAAGCTGCCCGCTGAAATTCCAATAATAGAGCGGCGACGCCAAAACCACCAAATCGGCGTCTTTGTA
>CAMHCS010000011.1 GCA_946183785.1 uncultured Selenomonadales bacterium
TTTGTGTTGGTAAATGAATTTTGACATCTGAACGCTTATTCGGTGTTTCCTTAATCAGTGTTTCCTTAAAGTGATTTTTTTCTCCTGCGGAGAAAAAATGGTTTGCGGCATGTTAAGGAAGCACTGAATAAGTCCCGCCGCGCCCCTGACGGGTCTTTTTCCGTCATGCTGCGTCAAAGTGCTCTCGACGTAGCTCTGCTACGACTTCGAGCACTTTTCCTTGCCTGACGAAAAAATCCCTCGACAGGGCCACGACTTGACTTAATCAGTGCTTCCTTAAAACACATGACGGGAAGCGGGAATCGTGATAAAATAAAACGAATATATGCAAAACTACGCTAAAGCAACGGGCAGGATCTATACGAGGAGGGAATCATGTATTCGGCAAAGGTGCATTTTTGGCTTGTCGGGCTTGGCCCGGAGGAAGCGAAGACGCTCATGGGCATTGAGCCGTTGGAGCGTTTCACGCATACGTTCATGGAGAATTTTTCCATGGACGCTTTGCGGGCGGATGTTTCTCCTGCCGTCATTACGGTCGTCATCGCGGACGAGGCGGCGGGTTTTGCGCCCGGGGCCCTTCGCGAAGCGGCGGGCGCAGAGGCAAAGCTCATTTGGAACACGGCGGATGCCGGAACGCTTTCGGAAGCGGCGCTTTCGTCCCTTGACGCGATTTGGGGGAAGCCGCTGACGCCGGCGCTGCTTTCCTTCCATTTTGCCGCGCTCCAAAGACGGATGAAGTTGGAAAAGGATAAATGGCTTGCGGAGACGTACCTGTCCCATACCATCGACCCGGTGCCCGATCTCATTTGGTACAAGGACGTCCTTGGCGCGCATCTGATGGTCAACGACGCTTTCTGCGAGGTCGTGGGCAAGACAAAGGAGGACATCGCGGGGCGCGGGCATTGCTACATTTGGGGCCTGACGCCCGAAGAATACGCGCAGGGCGAATACGTCTGCATGGAGACGGAGGTCGAGGTCATCCAACAGGGCATGACCTGCGTCTTCGACGAGCAGGTGAAAGCGCCCGAAGGCATGCGTCTGTTGAAGACGTACAAGACGCCGATTCGCGATGTGGACGGAAGGGTCATGGGCACGGTGGGCGTCGCGCGCAATGTGACGAAAGAACGCGAGTACCAGCGGAAGATTTTGGAAATGGCGCAGACGGACGCGCTCACGGGGTTGGCGAACCGCCGTTATTTCGAGGATTATCTGAATGGGCTCAAGGGCGTCCGGCAAAAGATATTCATCTATTTCGACCTTGACAGCTTCAAGCATATCAACGACACCTACGGTCATGCCATGGGCGACATGGTGCTGGTGCAGGTGTCGGGGCGCATGAAGCGGGCGTTTTCCGATGCGTTTCTCGTGCGGTTGGGCGGCGACGAGTTCCTTGCAGTGTTCTTGGAGAAGATTTCCCGTGAGGTCGTAGAAAAGCGTGTGCAGGACTTTATCGAGGATTTGCAGGATTTCTTCGAGAACACGAAGAACATGGAAGTGCTTTCGACCAGCGCGGGCATCGCTGTCGGCGACGCCGAGACGTCCGTGGACGAGCTGCTCCGGCAGAGCGACTTTGCGCTCTACGCGGCGAAACGTGCCGGACGCGCCTGCTGCCGTTTTTACGATTCCTCGATGACGGAGGAATCGGAATAAAGGAAATCCTGAAGAAATGCGTACCGTCCCCTTGCGGGGATGATGCGCTGCCGCATATATTTAGGAAGGGGAGTTTCTTTTGCAGACAAAGGCTATGATGGCTTCCGTCGTTGCGGGCGTACTTTGCGCCGCCGCGTCTTCGGCCGAGGCCTGCACCACGACGATTGTGACGCGCGGGGCTTCCGCCGACGGTGTTACCTATGTCACACATTCCAACGACGCTTTCTCCAGCGATCCCAACATCGTTTATGTACCCGCGAAGGACCACGCGGCGGGGGAGATGCGAAAGGTGTATCCGGCGGCGATCGCGTGGGACGAGCTACCGGAGTACAACTGCTTCAACTATCCGCGCCTCGTCGCGCCGGAGCGGGCGGAGGCGTACAATGTCCCGGGCGGGAAGCGGACGAAGCCGTTAGGGGAGATTCCCGAGGCCGCCCACACTTATGCGTATATCGACAGCGACTACGGCGTGATGAACGAGCACGGCCTGATGCTTGGCGAATGCACGAACAATTCCGCCCATCTTGAATATTTGGAGCCGAAGGACGGCCGCGGCATTTTCTACGCCTCAGAGCTGGGGCGCGTCGCCCTCGAACGCTGCCGCACGGCGCGGGAGGCTGTCCGGCTCATGGGGGAGATGATCGACGCCTACGGCCTTTGGGGCACGGGCGAGACGCTCTTGGTGGCGGACAAGGAAGAGGGCTGGGTGCTGGAAATGCAGCCGACGCCGTCGGGCAAGGGCGGCTTTTGGATCGCCCAGCGCGTACCGGACGGGGAAGTGTTCGTCGCGGCGAACCAGTTCCGCATCCGCGCGATCCGGGAAAACGCCCCCGACCAGATTTTCAATCCCAATCTGCCGAAAATGCTGAAAGAGGCGGGCTGGGCCGCATACGACAAGAAGGGGAATCTCGACTGGGTGCTTTCGATGAAGGCCGTGGAGGATTATCATCCGTATTTCTCCCTGCGCCGGGTTTGGCGCGCGCTTTCCCTCGTCGCTCCGTCGGCGAATCTTCCCGCGAAGGTGAAGAACTGGGACACGGATGCGTATCCTTTTTCCATCCGGCCCGACCATCCGCTGGCCACCGGCGAGATTTTGGACCTTCACCGCGACGCTTACGAGGGAACGCCCTTTGACCGGCGGAAGGGGGACAACACGGGCGTTTTCGCTTCGGCCTACCGCTATGGGGATACGAAATGGGAGCGTTCCATCACGAGCCGGACCATCGCCTATACCTGGGTGACGCAGGCGGGCGACAAATTGCCGTCCCCGATTTTCTGGCTGGCGATGAACGCGCCGAAGGAAAGCGTTTACATCCCGTTCGCCGTCGCGCCGCTGCCGGAAGCGTACACCGAGGCCGACCGCGCGAAATTCGATTTGACGAAGGCGTGGTGGATTTCCCAGCAAGTGACGGTGCTGACGCGGGGTTACTACAGCGCCCTTTCCGCCGAAGTGCTGGATGTCGCCCACGCGAGCGAGAAGCGGTCCATGGAGCTATTGGCGAACGCCTCGGGACAGACGGCGGACACCTTCGCCGAGACCCTTCGGGGCAACGCCGAAAGGGCGCTTTCGGATTGGCGGGACTTGCACGGGAATTTGCTGGCGGCCCACGACGGCGACCATCGCATCGACTATGACGAATCCTATGTCCCGAAGGCGGACAAAGTAATTAAATATTGACGGCCGCATTTTGCTCTTGGGACAAAACGGCTGCCGCAGGAAGAATTTTTCTTGCGGCAGCCGTTTTTTGCAGCCTGATACTAATCACTGCAAGAAATCAAAGATTTCTAACAGTGATTAGTATCAGGTAAGAATTTCTTGCTTTCTTGCCTCAAAATTTTTTGCGGCAGACTGGTTCCGAAAAATTTCCCAAAATCTTTTCAAAAAGATATAGACAAAAAGTCAAATTTGCGTTATAGTCTTATCAGAAGGTTAGCACTCGACGCCCCCGAGTGCTAACAGGAGGGGCAAGTAATATGGATGAAAGGAAACAGCGCGTCCTGCAAGCGGTAGTGCAGGATTATATCGAATCGGCGGAGCCGGTCGGCTCGCGCACCATCGCGCGGCGGCACGACCTCGGCGTCAGTCCCGCGACGATTCGAAACGAGATGGCCGACCTTGAGATGCTCGGCTATCTGGAGCATATCCATACGTCCTCCGGGCGCATCCCGTCGTCGAAGGGCTACCGCTTTTACGTGGACGGCCTGATGCAGCCGATGCGGCTCACCGACGAGGAGAAGGCGCAGATCGACCGCTGGTACAGGGCGCGGGTCAAGCGCATCGAGGAGGTCTTTCAGGAGACGGCGCGGCTGATTTCCCGCGTGACGAAAAACGTCGCGCTGGTGCTGGCGCCGCAGATGACCAAGTCGGCGTTCCGCTGCCTGCAGTTCCTGCCGCTGGACGACCGCCGCTCGGTGGCGGTGCTGATGACCGACGCGGGCTTCATCGAGAACCGCATCGTAGCGATGCCGTCGGGAGCGACCTTCGAGGATTTCCAGCGCATGGCGCGGGTCGTCAACGACTGCCTCGCGGGCTGTACCCTCGACGCGATACCGAAGGCCGCCTACCGGAAGATCCGTTCGGAGATTTCCGACGAGGAGCTTTACGAGGCGGCGCTCGACGTCATCACCCGCGCCCTCGACGACAGGGAAGGGCGCAGCCGGCTCTATCTCGGCGGCACACGGGAAATGCTTTCCCAGCCGGAGTTCCGGGATGTGGAGCGGGTCAAGGAAATCCTGCTGATGTTAGAGGAAGAGGAGCTTCTGAAGGAAATCCTCTCCGCGCATCTCGGCGACGGGCTCCGGGTCACCATCGGGCAGGAGAACGACTATAAGGGCATACAGGACTGCAGCATCGTCACGGCCACCTACCATTTGGACGGCGAGCTGCTCGGCACGATCGCGGTGCTGGGCCCGACGCGCATGGAATACGGCAAGGCGATGTCGCTCCTCGGCTATATGAACGAGCATCTGTCAGATGTCGTTCGACGGTTGGGCTGGCAGGGATAACGGAGGGCGTAAGATGATGAGCCGAACGAGGGGAAAGATTATCATGGGAGTGTTGTTCAGTCTCCTGACGTTCCTCGGAATTGGCGGGTGCGCGTCGGCGATAGACAGGCCCGAATGCGGCGGTACGACGGACAAGACGGATCACAACGCGCCGAAGACGATTGCGTCCAAGGACCTGACTTCATTTTACGCGCACTTCTATCTGCGGGGCGAGTGGTCGCCCGGGAAAGGCGACCGGTTCTACACCGTCGAGGTGAGGAAAGACGAGCAGGGCGCGCTGACGGCTACCGTTTGGACGGATTCTTTGAAAGACGCCTGCGTCAGCCTTCCCGCGGACGAAACGCTGCTGAAGAAACTGCAGTCCATTATCGACGAACGCCATTTGGCGGCAAATAACGGTGTTTACCGCGTGACGGCGGGGCTGCCGCCGGAGTTCCAGAAGTGCCATTTCAACGCAAACTACGCTTCGGGGGAAAAGATAGAATTCACCGCGAACAACAATCCCGACGCGGAGTGGACGCGGGAAACTTATCTTGCCTTCGCGGAATGGTTCGCCGAAAAAGGCGACGAATCCCTGCTGCCGCCGAAGCTCGTTTACGGGCCGGTCAAGAGATGTTCCTTCACGCTTTCCGAAGACGGCAGGAAGGTCCACTTCAGCCCGGTCCATGTGCAGGAGGAGAAGGCCATCGACGGCGAGCAGCTCCTCCTCGGCAGGATGACCTACGACGCTGCGGCAAAGAAATGGGGGCGGGGGGACGATTTCACGCTGTTCCCCGAGGACTATCTGCAGCAGATCCACGCGATCCTGTCCGCCCACGACCTCCGCGCCTTTGATTACCACTCGGTGCTCTATAAGGAGCGGAAGCTGACGAGAGAGGAGAAGGATTTCTTCCGCCCGGCGCTGCAGATCCATGTCGATTTCGAAGACAACAAGTCGCTGCGGATCGACGTCAACGATGCGGGCGATTTGGAGACGCTTCAGCCGCTGGTGAGAGAGCTGCTCGCGTATCATGATTCCCTGTTCGACGAGGAGTGATTCGTATGACGGCGTTTGAGAAAGATAAAATGAAGAAAAAGGATGAGGCAAGCTTGGAGGATATGAAGGAACAGATTGAAGAGGCGCTGGCCGACGAAATGGCGGAGCGCCGCGCGTTCAACCAGGACGCGCCGGAGGCGCCGTTCGAAGACGCCAAGGGAGACGCCGCGGAGACGCAGGCGGGAGAGCAGCCGGAGGACGCCGACGCGCTGAAAGAAAAATATGAGGCGGAGCTTGCCGAAAAGGAAAACCGGTATTTGCGTCTGCAGGCGGATTTCGAAAATTTCCGCCGCCGTACGAGGCAGGAGAAGGAAGAGCTCGCCGCTGTGGTGACACAGAACCTCCTGAAGGACCTCCTGCCGTTCCTCGACAATTTCGAGCGGGCGCTGGCAGCGGAAGGTACCGACGAAGGCGGGCTCCGCGCGGGCGTCGAGATGATGTACAAGCAGCTTGTCGAGGCGCTGAAAAAAGAAGGCCTCGAATATATCGAGACGAAGGATAAGCCCTTCGACCCGAACTTCCATCAGGCCGTCATGCGCGTGGAGGACAGCGAGAAAGAGGACGGCACGATCGTCGCCGAACTGCAGAAGGGCTACATGGTAAAAGGACGGGTGATTCGCCCGAGTATGGTGCAAGTCGTTGGGAATTAGAAAGCTCTAAAGCCATCCCCTCAAGGGGAAAGCTGATCAAGTCTAATCCCTTCACATAGATAATTATAAATTTAATGCATATTGAATAGGAGGAAATCATCATGGCAAAGGTAATTGGTATTGACTTAGGTACGACGAATTCCGTCGTTTCCGTTATGGAGGGCGGCGAGCCCACCGTCATCACGAACCCGGAAGGCAGCCGCCTGACTCCGTCGGTGGTCGGCTTCACGAAGGACGGGCAGCGGCTCATCGGCCAGCTGGCGAAGCGGCAGGCGGTCTCGAATCCGGACCGCACCATCGCTTCCATCAAGCGTCACATGGGCGAGAAGGATTACAAAGTCACGATCGACGACAAGAGCTACACGCCGCCGGAAATCTCCGCGATGGTGCTGCAGAAGCTGAAAGCCGATGCGGAAGCGTATCTCGGCGAGACGGTCACCCAGGCCGTCATCACCGTTCCGGCGTATTTCAGCGACAGCCAGCGGCAGGCCACGAAGGACGCCGGCAAGATCGCGGGCCTCGACGTGCTCCGCATCATCAACGAGCCGACGGCGGCGGCGCTGGCCTATGGCCTTGACAAGGACAACGACGAGACGATCCTCGTCTTCGACCTCGGCGGCGGCACCTTCGATGTGTCGATCCTCGAGCTGGGCGACGGCGTCTTCGAGGTCAAGGCGACCAACGGCAACACCCACCTCGGCGGCGACGATTTCGACCATCGCATCGTCGACTGGATGGTGGCCGAGTTCAAGAAGGACAACGGCATCGATCTCGCGGCGGACAAGATGAGCGCCCAGCGCCTCGTGGAGGCCGCCGAGAAGGCGAAGATCGAGCTTTCCAGCATGCTTTCCACGAACATCAACCTGCCGTTCATCACGGCGGGCCCCAACGGCCCTCTGCACCTCGACCTGACGCTGACCCGCGCGAAGTTCGACGAGCTGACCAACGACCTCGTGGAGGCGACGATGGAGCCGACGCGCAAGGCGATGGCGGACGCGGAGCTTTCTCCCTCCGACATCAACAAGGTCATCCTCGTCGGCGGTTCGTCCCGTATTCCGGCGGTGCAGGAAGCCATCAAGAAGTATCTGTCGAAAGAGCCGAGCCACGGCGTGAACCCGGACGAGTGCGTGTCCGTGGGCGCGGCGATCCAGGGCGGCGTCCTCGTCGGCGAGGTCAAGGACGTGTTGCTGCTTGACGTTACACCGCTGTCCCTCGGCATTGAGACACTGGGCGGCGTCTGCACGAAGATCATCGAGCGCAACACCACGATTCCGACGTCCAAGAGCCAGGTGTTCTCGACGGCGGCGGACAACCAGCCCTCGGTGGACATCCACGTCCTGCAGGGCGAGCGCGAGATGGCGGCGGGCAACAAGACCCTCGGCAGGTTCGAGCTTTCGGACATTCCGCCGGCGCCGCGCGGAGTTCCCCGCATCGAGGTCAAGTTCGACATCGACGCCAACGGCATCGTGCACGTCTCGGCGAAGGATCTCGGCACCGGCAAGGAGCAGAAGATCACGATCCAGTCCGACAGCGGCATGAGCAAGGACGACATCGACCGCATGGTCAAGGAGGCCGAGGCGCACGCCGCCGAGGACAAGAAGCAGAAGGAAGCCATCGAGATCAAGAACAACGCCGACAATCTCGTCTATCAGGCGGAGAAGGCGATCAAGGATATGGGCGACAAGGCCGACGCGGCGCAGGTCGACAAGGTCAAGGCCGCCATCGACAAGGTCAAGGAAGCGCTGAAGGGCGGCGACAACGACGCCATCAAGAAGGCGACGGAAGAACTGCAGAAGCCGCTCTATGAAATGAGTGCGGCTGCATACCAGCAGGCCCAGCAGGCCGCGGGTGCGGCAGGCGGCGCGGCGGACGCCGGAGCGCAGCAGGCGGCGCAGGAAGAACCGAAGAAGGCCGACGACAACGTGGTGGACGCCGAGTATACGGAAGTCAAGGATAAATAAGAAGAGTGAAGTTTGAAGAGTGGAGAGTGAAGAGAGATAGAGAGTGTTGGAATTTCCGATACAGCCGCAGGATAAAATGGTTTTACAAACGGCTGTCACGCAATTATCTCCACTCTTAACTCTCCACTCCCCACTCTTTTCATGAGGGAGACCTATTATGAGCGACAAACGCGACTACTATGAAGTGCTCGGCGTTCAAAAGGGCGCGTCCGACGACGAGATCAAGAAAGCTTTCAAAAAGCTGGCGCGCAAATATCACCCGGACCTGAACCGCGACGACCCGAAGACGGCGGAGGAAAAATTCAAGGAGGTCAACGAGGCCTACAGCGTGCTTTCCGACCCGCAGAAGAAGGCACAGTACGACCAGTTCGGCCACGCGGCCTTTGAGAACGGCGGCGGTGGCGGCGGCGCGGGCGGCTTCGGAGGATTTGGCGGTTTCGGAGGATTCGGCGGCGGAGGCGGCGGTTTCGACGATATCTTCGACGCCTTCTTCGGCGGCGGCGGAAGTCGTTCCCGCCGTTCCGGGCCGGAGCGCGGCAGCGATCTTCGCTACGATCTGGAGCTGACCTTTGAGGAAGCGGCCTTCGGCAAGGAAGCGGAGCTGACCGTTCCGCGTACGGAAAACTGCTCGACGTGTCACGGCACGGGCGCGGCAGCCGGTACGTCGCCGGAGACCTGCCCGGACTGTCACGGTTCGGGACAAGTCCAGCGCCGGCAGAATACACCTTTTGGGCAGATATTGAACTCGCATCCTTGCGGCCGTTGTCATGGCACAGGCAAGATCGTCAAGACGCCGTGTTCCGACTGCGGCGGTACCGGACGCAAAAAAGTCAGAAAGAAGATCAGCGTCAAGATTCCCGCGGGCGTCGACGAGGGTTCGCGCATCCGCGTGGCCGGAGGCGGCGAGGCGGGCGTACGCGGCGGCGGGAGCGGCGACCTTTATGTCTATATCTTTGTGAAGCGTCACAAGCTTTTCGAGCGCGACGGTTCCGACGTACTTTGCGAGGTGCCTGTCTCCTTTGTGCAGGCGGCGCTCGGAGACACCATCGAGGCGCCGACCATCGACGGCAAGGTGGAAATGAAAATCCCGGCGGGCATCCAGTCCGGCACCATGCTTCGCCTGAAGGGACGCGGCATTCCGTTCCTGCGCGGCAACGGCCGCGGCGACCAGCTCGTGCGCGTCAAGGTCCTGACGCCGCAGAAACTCTCCGCGCGGCAAAAGGAGCTGTTGAAGGAGTTCGGCGAACTCAGCGGGCAAAACGTAAACCCGGAGCAGGAAAGCTTCATGAACACGATCAAGAAGATGTTCAAAAAATAAATACGAAACGCGAAACCGCGCCGCTCATCAGAGAACGATGGGCGGCGCGGTTTTTTTGTCGCGCAGATTACGGAAAGGTTGTATAATAAGCGGGAGATTATGACGGGAGGTTTTTGTATGGAATGGGCCGAGGCGGGCTTTCGGACGTCGCATGAGGCGATGGATGCGGTTTCTGCGGTTTTTGAGGATGCGGGCGCGTCGGGGACGGTGATTGAGGATCCGGCGCTGATTAATGAATATATTCATTCGGGGCTTTGGGATTATACGGATATTCCCGAGCAGAAGGAGACGTCCGTGGTGACGGTGAAAGCGTACCTTGCAGCGGATGAAACGCTGGACGAAAAGCTTGCTTCGATCCGCGCGGGGCTTGACGCGATTGCGGCGCGGGGCGTTGATACGCGTCCGGCGGAGTTTTTCACAGTGCGGGTGGAGGACGAGGACTGGGCAAACAGTTGGAAAGCGTATTTCCATACAGACAAGGTCGGCGAGCGCGTCGTGATTCAGCCGTCCTGGGAGGAATATGAGTCGCAGGCGGGCGAGGTCGTGCTTCGCCTCGACCCCGGCGCGGCCTTTGGCACGGGAACGCATCCGACGACGGCAATGTGCCTGCGCGCGATGGAGAAGCTGGTGAAGCCTGGCATGACCGTTTTCGACGTGGGCACAGGCTCCGGCGTGCTGGCCATCGCGGCGGCGAAGCTCGGCGCAAAAGAAGTGCGGGCGGTGGACTACGACGCTACTGCGGTGCGTGTGGCACGGGAAAACATCGAGGCGAACGGCGTCGAGGACGTCGTATCGACGGCGGAGAGCGACCTTTTCTCCGCGATTCCCGGCAAGGCGGGACTGGTGACGGCGAATCTTATCGCCGATCTTGTGATTCGCCTATTGCCCAATCTCGACGCGCACCTGGAAACGGGCGGCGTGCTCCTTGCCAGTGGGATTATTGAGAGCCGCGCGCAGGAGGTGCGAGAGGCGGCGGAGACGGCGGGCTTTTTCATCGCGGAGGATTTTGAGGAAAAGGAATGGCACGCGATGGTGATTCGGCGGAGGGGCGAGGCGTGAGGCGGCTCTTTATTCCCGGACGGCTTGCCGACACGGTGACGCTTTCCGGCGGCGACGCCCATCATCTCGGCTATACGCTTCGGGCGAGGGTCGGCGAACGGTGCGTGGTGGTGGATGCTGAGCGGCAGATTGCGTCAATGGAGATAACGGGATTCACTGCCGATACAGTTACGCTGCGGCTGGTCGAAAGACTTGCGGCGGATACGGAATCGCCGATTCGGCTGACGCTCGCCGTATGTCTTTTAAAATCGGACAAGATGGACTTCGTCGTGCAAAAGGCGGTGGAGCTGGGCGCGACGAAGGTGGAGCCCATCGAGAGCGAGAACTGCGTCGCACGCTACGAAGGGAAGAAGGCCGAGGCGCGCCGCGAGCGCTGGCAGAGGATTGCGGACGAGGCGGCAAAGCAATGCGGCCGCTCAGCGCTTTTGACGGTCGCGCCAATCGTGTCGTTCGGAGCATGGCTTGCGGCTCGTCCCGACGAGGAAGATGCGGCGTTTTTCTGCTATGAGGCGGAGGAACAAAAGACACTGGGTTCGTGGTTAGCGGAAACGCAGCGAGACGCGTTCACGGCTGTCATAGGCCCAGAGGGGGGCTTTTCCCCCGCCGAGGCGGAGCAGGCGAAAGCCGCGGGTCTTGCGGCGGTGACGCTCGGTCCGAGAATCCTGCGGGCGGAGACGGCGGCGGCGGCGGTGCTGGCAATCGTGCAGCATATAAAAGGTGATTTAGGAAGAGAGTGAAGATTTTTTGCCTACGGTATCATTTATGACGCTGGGATGCAAGGTCAATCAGTTCGAGACGGAGACGATGGAAGGGCTTTTTCTGCGGGCGGGGTATCAGGTCGTCCCTTTCGGCGAGGCGGCGGACGTTTGCGTGATCAATACCTGCTCGGTCACGGCGCTGGGCGAGAAGAAGTCGCGCCAGATGATTCGGCGCGCGCGTCGTGAAAATGAAAAGGCGATCATCGCCGTGACGGGCTGTTATGCGCAGCTTTCCCCGAGAGAGCTGGCGGCGCTTGACGGCGTGCGCCTCGTGGTCGGCACGCGTGACCGGGTGCGTATCGTCGAGATGGTTGAGCGGGCGGCGCGGGAGGACGGCGTGGTTTTTGACGTGGGCGACGTGACGGCGGCGAAGGGCTTCGAGGACATTCCGCTGTACGGGACGCCGACGCGCACTCGCGCTTTCCTGAAAATCCAGGAGGGCTGCGAGAATTTCTGCACGTTCTGCATCATTCCCTACGCCCGCGGTCCGCTCCGCTCGCGTCCGCTGGACAGCGTCCGGCGCGAGGCGAAAAAGCTCATTGATGCGGGCTTCAGGGAAATCGTTTTGACGGGCATCCATCTCGGCGCGTATGGGCGCGACTTTGCGGAAGACGTCACGCTGGCGGACGCGGCGCGGGAGATTTTGGCACTGGGCGGCCTTGCGCGGCTCCGGCTGGGGTCGCTGGAGTCCGTCGAGCTTTCCGACGAGCTTTTCGCACTGCTTCGGGAAGAGCCGCGTTTCGCGAAGCATCTGCATCTGCCGCTCCAATCCGGCTCCGATAGAATCCTTCGCGCGATGAACCGCCATTACGACACGGCGGCTTTCGCGCGTCTCCTGGAAAATGTGCGGGAGGCTGTGCCTGACGTGTCGATTACTACCGACGTCATCGTGGGTTTCCCCGGCGAGACGGAAGCGCTCTTTGAAGAAAGCCTTGCGTTTGTTTCGCAAATGGGCTTCGCGAAAGTTCATGTGTTCCCGTATTCGCGCCGGGAGGGAACGCCCGCCGCGCGCATGGAGGGGCAGCTTCCCATGGCGGTGAAAAAGGAGCGCGTACGCCGCATGGAGGAAACAGCGGAGGAACGGGCACGAGCAATTCGTGAGAATTATGTCGGCAGAAGGTCTGACGTGCTTTTTGAAACGGAAACGGACGGAGTCGCCGACGGGCTGACGGGCGGCTATATGCGCGTCTATACCGACGCCCGGGTGAAGCTCGGCGAGATTGCGCCCATGCGGCTTGCGCGGCTGTATAAAGATGGGTTTTGGGCTGAAATGGAATAGAGAGTGGAACACATTTCGGGACTAAGGAACTGGAGGAAAATGACTTGCTCAAATGGCGCAGGATAAATTTTCGTGCGCGAGGCGGAGGAGGGAGCCGTAGCGGTGCTACGGCGACCGACGACAACGAAGCGCACGGGAATTTAGACAAGCCAGATGAGTAAGATATTTTTCGACAGTTTCTCATGTAGGTTTATCGCAAATTTTTCATTTTTGGCAGGAATTTTACGCTTCGGCGAGAAATAATAATACATTGTGATTTTGAAAACTTTTCGTTTTCTATGGAAGGAGGGAAAACGAATGGCAGACTGCATTTTTTGTAAGATTGCGTCCGGGGAGATTCCCTCGACGATGGTGTACGAGGACGATACTGTAGCGGCGTTCAAGGATTTGGAGCCGCAGGCGCCGACGCATGTCCTGATCATCCCGAAGAAGCATGTTGTCAGCGCCGCCGAGCTCGGCGACAGTGACCGGGAACTGGCCGCGCACATTTTCTGCGACGTCGTGCCGAAACTCGCGAAGGAACTGGGGCTCTCGAAGGGCTTCCGCGTCGTGACGAACGCCGGAGAGGAAGGCGGACAAACCGTCATGCATTTGCATTTTCATCTGCTGGGCGGACGTTCCATGCAATGGCCCCCGGGTTGATTTTCGTTGACGTTTTTCATTCTATCGTGTATAATATTTAAGCATGATTCTCTTTTGAGAATTGGCGCAAAATTCATTTTTACTCCCAACATATTTGGAGGGGGGGATAACCATGGCAAACGAGATCAAGGTCGGCAAGAACGAAAGCATTGACAGCGCGCTCCGCCGTTTCAAGCGGATGTCGCAAAAAGCCGGTACGTTAGCCGAAGTCCGCAAACGCGAGCACTACGAGAAACCGAGCGTGCGTCGCAAGAAAAAATCGGAAGCTGCGCGCAAGCGCAAGTTTAGGGCATAAGGGGTCTTCCATATGTCGCTGAAAGAAAAGCTCACTGCGGATATGAAGGAAGCCATGAAGGCGAAAGAAGAGGGAAAGCAGCGGCTTTCCGTCATTCGCCTCGTGCGCGGCGCGGTTCGTCAGCAGGAGATCGACGGCAAGAAGGAGCTTTCGGACGAGGACGTGTTAGGCGTCATCAGCAAGGAGGTCAAGCAGCGGCGAGACTCCATCGAGGATTTCAAAAAAGGCGGCCGCGACGACCTTGTCGCCGAGGCTGAAGCAGAGATTGCGATTCTGATGGAATATCTGCCGCAGCAGCTTTCGGAGGACGAGGTGCGCAGCCTCGTGCAGGAAGCTATCGCCGCCAGCGGCGCGACGTCGCCGAAGGACATGGGCAAGGTCATGAAGGAGCTCATGCCGAAGGTCAAAGGGCGCGCGGACGGCAAGCTGGTCAACGGGATCGTCAAAGAACTTCTGGCACAGTGAACAAATGAACCGAATGAGAAAAACCGACGTCTTTGCGGGCGTCGGTTTTTTAATGCGCGTTTAATGGTTTTCTCAGAAAGACCCAAGACAATGCGGATAAAATAAAGGCGGAATAGGAAAGGAGAACGCGGCGAAGGGAGCGGTTCGGCATGAAGAGATTTATCCGGACGCTCCTCGCCGCTCTTCTTTTCGCCCTATGGACAGCGGCGGCATATGCCCACGGCGGGCTTTGGATTGCACGGGACGCGGAGCTTCGCATGATGAAGAAGCTGGTGCTGTTCCCGATGAGTATATCCGACGATTTGAACGAGTTCGCGGTGGACGGCGACGAAAGCTCCGCAGTGTTTCGTCAGAACGACTTTCTGCACCGCCGTCTCAGCAAGAAGCTCAAGGATGCGAATATTTTGCGTCTTGCGCCGGACATTGGCGAGCAGCGAATCCGAGAGACCGTAGCGCCTTTTGTCTCGTTGCTGGCGCCTGCGCCCGACGCCTCGGCCCGAGCGGCGGAGGTACGGCGGCTGACAATGGCGGACGGTTATCTGATTCCACACTTTCGCGAGAACTGGGTGCGCATCGACGTCTCGCCGGAGACCACGTTTCATTTCACTCTGCGCGCGTGGACAGAGCGGCGCGACGAGAAAGGTTCCCGCGTGACGAAGGATCGCCGGTATCCCGTCGTCCATGTCGTTCCCGAGCGGGAAATGGAGCTTCGCATCATGGACGTCGACTACACGCTGTACGACGAGCAGGGGCGACCGGTGCTTTCCTTTGAGAACAGCGGCAGGAGATATTGTGCAGATCCCGTTGAGATGTATGAAGAGCTTGCCGGGGAGTTTGTCGATGCCCTGAAGGACGCGCGCAAGGGAAAATATCGACAAAAGAAATCTGACGAAAATGCCGTGCCCGTTGGGCTTTCCGTTTTGTCGACGCCGGAGGAACTGGCAGGCGACGAGCTGCGGACACGCGCATTTCAGTTTGCACTTTATGACGAAGCACGGCGGCAGGATCGGCTTCGCCTCGGCGACGGGACGCCGAGATTTTTGATCGAGGCGGAGATCGACCGCTGCGAGCTCGTGCCGACATGGAATCCGCCCACGGCATGGGTCACGACCAATTCAAAAATCTATGATGAGTCGTGGACCGACAAGGAAGGTAAACGGCACGAGGTCAAGCGTACCGAGTATACCCAGTCCGTCAGCCATTCCTTCGGCTATTACAGCTACCATGCCGAGGCGTCAGGCAGCCTACGGCTGGTGGACGCGGCGACGGGAGCGACGGTCTTCAGCCGCCGCTTTGCCGAGGCGGACGATAAACGGATCGACGCCTGCCGTCACGCGTTCCGAGCGTTTTGCAAGGATGTGGCGAAATATATCAAGAAGAATGAAAATCCGGAAAAAGCATAAAGAAACGGCTCCGCCGCGTGCATTTCACGTAACGGAGCCGTTTTGTAACTGTGATTGATTTTCGACGAAACTTAGAAATAAAGCTCAACGCGGCCGAAGACAGTGTCCTGCCTGCGATCGTTGCCAAGATTCCGACCGACATAATATTCAAGATAGGTCTTGATATTCTTGAGTGGTACAAAGTTTACGCCAAAGTTTACACCCTTGCAGCCTGTCCACATGCTGTTATAGGTTGGAATCAAGGAAGCGTACTGTCCTAAATGACGATAGGCAACGAATGCTCCCCAAGAACCAGGCTTGCTAATGTCGGATCCTTTGTAATCGAGCTGGACAGCCCAAGCTTCGCGGTACTTTCGTGCGACCTCGCCGCTGGTGTTGCCTGCATAGGTGCCGAACAGGCGGACGTTCTTGTCAAAGCGATAGCCTGCGCCGACCGACCAGATGTTCATGTTTTCGGCTCCATACATTTTTTTCAAATCAGCTTTGTTGGAGACATGGTGATAGCCTGCACCATAGGTAAACTTCTTGGTGGGATCACTGTTCAGCTCGATACCCTGCATGCTGACGGTATGGAGATCGGTGACTATGTTGCCAAAGTCGTCATAATGAGTAGTAAAAGGAGATACATCATAACGAGCGACTAACAATTTGACATTGGCCTTGTCGCCAAACTGTACGAAACCGCCGGCGAGGTCATCATCGAAAACCATGCCCTGATCCACGTCGGTGAAGTACGGGAACTTACCGAGCATGATGGTCGTCTTGCCGTATTGACCTTGCGCCCAGACACGATTCACCACCAAATCATCGCCGTTGCTGTTGGCGGCAGTGTCGAGGTTGTGTGGGTTGGTAGCATATTCGATGCGCGCATTGCCTGTCCAGTGTTCATTGACTTTTGCGGTCATTGATAGGCGCAGACGGAAATTATTGGTGTTTTGATGATTGGGGCCGTCCCACGGTTGTCTGTTGCTACCATCGTTGTCCTCACGACCACGCGTATACGTGTACCGGAACAATCCATGCCACTTTACGTTGTCGACTTTCTTCTCCAACGCCGACACGCGGACACCAAGATTATTCAGCTCGTCGGCGAACTCGGCGGCCAGCTTGTCGATCAGAGCCTTGTCGGCGCCGTTCGTGCCTTTCGCCATGGCGCGGGCGACCATCTGTGCCATCTCGTAGCGGGTGATTTCCTGATCGCCGCGATAGGTGCCGTCGCCGTAGCCTTCCACAACGCCGTCGGCGGCAAGCTGGGCAATCGCATCATAGGCCCAATGGTCAGCAGGAACGTCCTCGAACGGGTTCGCCGCGGCGAACGTCGTCGAGGCCGCGCCGACGACAAGCGCGGTCGTCAACGCGGAAACAAGAGATTTCTTCATGCTCATACAAAAACTCCCCCTATATAATAATAATAATAAAATAAAACAATCGTCGCACCCATACGCCCAGAACGCCGCGTCTTTCAGCGTCACGTCCATGCCCACGGGTACTATGCGCCCTATGATAGCACAGATTTCCGAGCAAGGCAATATGCGGAACATGTATACATGGAAAAAGAGTGAAAGAAAATGAAAAAGCCCCGCGAGTACGAGGCTTTTTGTTTGTTTCGGTATGAATCAGAAGAAGAAGTTGAGCTCGGTGAACAGCTTTTTGTGATTGGTGTCGTTATTGCCGCCGTTCATGTCCTTGCCATGGAAATAAATGACCGTAGCTGTGAAATTCTTCATCGGTGCAACGTCAAAGCCGACTTCCCAGCCCTTCGTGTCCCAAGCGGCACCATCGTAAGTCGGTGCAAGAACGGCAAGTGCGCCCAGCTTGCGGTAAGCAACGTGCGCGCCCCAAGACCAAGGCACTTCAGGATCTGCACCCTTATAATCGAGCTCGACAGTCCAAGCCTTCGCCGCACCACTCGTACCGTTGTTAGCAACTTCGCCTGTCGTATTCCAAGCATAGGCGCCGTTCAAATTAAAGTCATCGTTAATCTGCCAGCCAAGGCCGATATCCCAAACGTTCATCGCTTTTTTATCAGTTCCATAAATCTGACTGAAAAGTTCTTGGTCTGCTACATGATGGTAGCCGACGCCCCAAGTAATCTTGTCATCACGGTCGTTGTAGATTTCGATGGCCTGATAGCTAGCCGTTGTATTAATGAGACCAGGGCCAACCCCATGAAAATCATTGATATCGCCAAGATTGTCTGTACGGCCAACCGTCACTGTCGCCTTGATCTTATTGCCAACAGTGAGTTGCCCGCCGGCTACATTCTCATCGAAGAACATACCGTTGTCGGCAAAAGTAACATAGGGCAATTTGCCGAGCAAAATCTGGAAGTTGTTGTAGTCACCCTGCACCCAAGCGCGTTCCATCACAAAGCCGTCCTCGACGCCGTTGGGACCGGGATTCTGACGGCTGTTGATGCCATTACCTGGAGCATTGGCAGCGCTGTTCATGTCGGTGTTGTAGTCGAGACGCGCATGGCCCGTCCAGTTCTTGTTGATTTGCATTTCCGGCTCAAGACGGAGGGTTACATACTGATGGTCGTTATCAAGATTGCCTTCCTGACGTTCCGCAATCCAGCGATACCGCACCGTGCCCTGCCATTTCACATTGTCGACCTTCTTCTCGAGGGCGGCGACACGGACGCCGAGGTTGTTCAGCTCGTCGGCGAACTCAGCGGCCAGCTTGTCGATCAGGGCCTTGTCGGCGCCATTGGCGCCCTTCGCCATCGCACGGGCGACCATCTGCGCCATCTCGTAGCGGGTGATCTCCTGATCGCCGCGGTAGGTACCGTCACCGTAGCCTTCGATGACGCCGTCGGCAGCCAGCTGCGCTATTGCGTCATACGCCCAATGGTCGGCAGGGACATCCTCGAACGGGTTCGCCGCGGCGAACGTCGTCGAGGCCGCGCCTACGACGAGAGCTGTCGTCAGCACGGAGATGATGGATTTCTTCATGAGAAACTCCTCCTTATATAATATAAACAAAAAAGAAACGGCAGATTCACGTTTCTTCCGAAGGAGTCGCTAGAGTGTCCATGTTTCCTCTGCCGCATCCTACGAAAAATTGTGAATCTGCGCTAAGAATAACACAGGATTATTACTATTGCAATAGTTTTTTTAAAATAATTATCATTTACTGGCAAAAATGTGAAGATTTTTTGCGTCACTACAAAATCACAAATGCAGCGGAACAATCTCACAGTTCCGGACATGGGGCATCGACGGAAAGGAGCGCATCTTTTCCCCGACAGACATATCAGGCGCGCGGAGTGCAAGCTGCACGCATTTGATGAACTGCTCGTGGGAGAAGATGACGATATGCTGCTCCCAGCGGCTTGCGAGGTGCTCTATCGCTAAATCTGCCCGTGCCATGACGTCCCGGAAGGTCTCGGCGTCTCCGCCGTCAAGGTAATCGGGATCGAGACGCTCCCAGTAGGCTACGACGCGCGGTCTTCGATCGGCGGTAGTGGTGCCGACGCAGGTGGCAGGAGAGAGGTAGGTGAACTCGTGGACTTCGGGCCAAATTTCCATTGGGATATACGGATAGCGAGCCGCCGTCGGAGCCGCCGTCTCCCACGCACGCCGAAACGGCGACGAGACGATCAGGTCGGGCGTGAAGGGGAGCTTTTCCGAGAGCGCCTTCGCCTGCTCAACGCCAAGCGGCGACAGCGGGAACGAGGAGCGGTTCTCGGTGGGCATCCCCGCGTTCCCGACGCTCTGCCCATGGCGAATCCAAAGAATTTCTTTCATGGTCAAATCCTCAACTTAGTTTTACAGTACTCTTATTGCGGTCCAGATCGTGTGCAGGCACATGACGACGAGAATGACGTAGAGCGCCTGCCGGAATTCCTTCGCAGGGACGCGGCCGGCCGCCACGCTGCCCGCTGCTACGCCGAGAGCCAGCGCCGGAATCACATAGACGGCTTCATGGAGCGCTTCGGTGAAGTCTACGCCGCCCAGATAAAAAGCGGTCAGCGCGAGGATGTTGCTCGCCGCGAAGAAGGTGCAGGCCGTGGCACGGATTTCCTGCGGAGTGAGCCGGGTGTGGGCGAAATAAAGGATCAGCGGCGGCCCGCTCATGCCCGTGGTGGTCGCCGACGTCCCGGCGATCAGGCCGGTGATGAAGCTGTTGCGCGGGCGCAGTCTGGCGTGCAGGTGGAAAATCTGCATGACCGTCAGCGAGAAGAGAATTACGATGCTGACTACGAGCTTCAGCCAAAGGGGAGGGATCGCCTGGTAGATACGAAGACCGATGGGCTGTCCCATCAGCGCTCCCAGCGTCAGCCAGCCGACAAGGGCAAACTGCGTATGGCGGCGCAGGAAAAAGCTCTGGGTAACGTTGCCGCAGCAGGCGAAAATCGCGACAATCAGGATCACGAGCTTCGGATCGTAAAAATACATCAGCAGCGGTGAGGCGATCATCACGAGGCCGAAACCCGTCGCGGACTGGAGGAACGCGGCGGCGAAAACAGAGGCCGCAGGACCGACGTGCGCGGCGAAGGCGTCGGGCGTCAGGTCAGGCATTTGTCTGGACTCCCGTATATTCGCTTTGCGAGGCGAAGCCGTGATGCAGCGGCCCGCTGCCGTTCCCCATGTCCAGCCCTGCGGCGAGGGCGCCTGTAACATAGGATTTCGCGCGTCGCACTGCGTCCGAGAGGTTCATGCCTTTTGCAAGGTTCGACGCGATGGCGGTGGAGAGAGTACAGCCGGTGCCGTGCGTGTTCAGCGTCATGACACGTTCCCCGGGAAACACCTCGACGTCTTCATGGGTGACGAGCACGTCGTCCGAACGGCCCATGGCATGTCCTCCCTTAGCCAGCACCGGAGCCCCCAGCCGGGCGAGGACGCGCTTTGCAGCTTCAACGCGCGTTTCCAGTACATTGTAGTCCTCCACGCTTTCCGGCGAGCCGCCGGCCAGCTGGTCCAGCACGTAAAGCTCCGGCAGGTTCGGCGTGACGACTTCCGCCATCGGGAGGAGATTCGCTGCCAGCGCCCCCGCCGCGTCCTCGGAGAGGAGTCGCGAGCCGCTGGCCGCGACGATGACCGGGTCGACAACGATATGCTGGGCGCCGTGCTCGAAAAGACGATCGGCAATGGTGCGGATCAGGGGGACGGAGGCGACCATGCCGATTTTTACCGCGTCGGGGCGGATGTCGTCGAAGACCGCGTCGATTTCCTGCGCGAGGAATTCCGGAGGGACTTCGTGGATGCCCGTGACGCCCATGGTGTTTTGCGCCGTCAGCGCGGTCACTGCGCTCATCGCGTAAACGCCGTTCGAGAGCGCCGTCTTGATGTCGGCCTGAATACCCGCGCCGCCGGACGAATCGCTTCCGGCAATAGAAAGTACGGAAGGAAGACGCATATGGATGCCTTCTTTCTTACAAAAACTTACTCTTTCACTATACCATATTCTCCGTCGAGCGGAAACACTTTACGCAAAAAAACAGCCCCCGAAATTCGGAGGCTGTTGCTTTTTCCGTTACGGCAAACCGGGGAAAGAATTCACATATTGAATCTTGATGTCGGGAAACGAATTGACGAACTGGATCTTGAAGTCGGGGAACGATTCCACAAACTGCCACTGGCCGATCTTGTCGGGGAACGACTCGACGACCTGCACTTTGAGGTCGGGGAACGAGTTGACGATCTGCACCTTGATGTCCGGGAAGGCGTCGACGACCTGTACCTTGCCCGCGAGGCGGATGCCTTTGTAGTAGCCGTCGGAGTTGATCTTCGACGCGGCGGAGGCCGTGGAGACGAGCAGTGTCAGCATCAGGCAGACGAATAAACAAATCTTTTTTTTCACAGAAATACACTTCCTTTCTGTATACTCCTTCCGCCCCTTCGGGGCACCTCCCTCAAAGAGGGAGGCATGTCACCCTCTTCATGGGGGATGACAGCGAAGTTGACAGAGGGAGTTTTAGTTAGTTCCATTCTTATCGCCACGGGTCTTTCGATGCGGGGACGCGGATGCCGGGGAGCAGACCGACGTGGTTCCAGAGGAACCATTCGCCTGTCGAGGGCTTCAGCCGGAGCGTAATCGGCCGCGGGCTGTCCGCGCCGCCGCTTCGGATATAGAGTGTGGCATACCCTTCGGTCATGTAGCTGTTCGGATTATCCGAGACGGTAACGCTGTATGGTTGGAGCGGAGTGTAATCGTTTTCCGGCGTCGCGCCATTGAAATGGGAGCGCGCCACATAGTCCCGGTCCTTCAGCAGCTGGTCCTTCAAAAGCTGAATTTCCTGGGGCGACAGCGGGCGCGGCCCGCGAAGCGCGTTCAGCATGGCGATTCCCGTCTCCTGGTCCTCAGTGAAGCGGACGAGGGCGACGACGGTGAGCGCGGCAGTTTCCTCCGGTGTCTTGCAGGGCGCGACCTCCGCCGCTGTCTGCGGCAGCGCGTCAAATTCAACGCGCACCCAATACTCTGAGGACTCCAGCTTCATCGCTGCCTCGACAGGCGCCACGCACAACAGGACGGCAAACAATACCCCGAACAGAATCCGATACTTCATCATCATGCCTCCCCATTTCATCTTCACTCTGCGCTCTTCACATTCCACTCTTTTTTACAGCGTCCCGAATATGTCGTGGATAATCCACAAAACTTTCTTTTCGTCGATGGTTTTGATGATGCGCGCTTTCTGTGTGCCTTCGGGCTGCACTCTGATGTAGGCGAGGGTCTGTCCGTAGGACGGCGACCAGACGTCGTTGACGTCGATGGGCATTGTGACTTCCTCCAGGATCACTGACGGATCGACAATCAGCGCGGCGGCCAGCACGTCCCATATGAAGGTCGGCCCGCTGATGTTTTCAAGTCGCTCCGCGAGGTAGTGACGCGCCATCATCTTGTTGAATTCGGGCTTCTTGATGATATGTTTGAAGCCGAAAAAGTCTTCCTTTGTCAGTCGCATTTTCTCGCAGGCGTCCAGCGGCACGATGATTTGTTCTTTCCAGGGTGCACGCATGACCTTCTTCGCCGACTCCGGGTCAATCCAGACGTTGAATTCCGCCGCCGGGGTCACGTTGCCCTGCTGAAAGAACGCGCCACTCATGTAGACGATGCGTTTCGCCATCGGCGCAATCTCCGGCGCCTTTTCAAGGGCCTTCGCGAGATTCGTGCAAGGGCCGATAGCCATGATCGTTACTTCGTCCGGATGCTCCTTGACGGTGCGGATAATCATATCCTCCGCCGCCTCGTCCACCGGGCCGAATGTTGGCTCGCTGCTGCCGTAATGGGAATGGTATGCGGCCTGCCAGTCCTTCGGGCGGGCGTAACCGGCAGCTCCCATGTGGGCGTCGTGGCCGCGGCCGAAGGTTTTCGTTTCTTCGTCGATCTTATGGAATCGCTCAATGGTCTCGGGGCGCGGCTCGCCCATTGCCACGGGAATGTTCGTGGCGCCCATGCCCTCAAGCTGGCGGATGGTGAACGCGACGCCGTCCTCGGCCCACGTGTTGCCGGTTACGACGGTCACGCCCAGGAGCTCCGTTTCCGCTGAACGTTGCAGGATCATCATCGCGACGCCGTCGTCGAACATTTCGACCATATCTGCGTCGAGTAATACCATTTCCTTCGCTTCAGCGCTCGGCGCGGCGAAAGTGAAAGCCGTCGCCGCCGCGAGGCAGCAGACCGCGCGGCCGCATTTTTTTAGTAAATTTTTCACTGGACACTCCCCCTGAGATATTGTAAAGTAAATTCATAATATTATATTATCCCATCCGGAAGGAAAAGAAAATAGGCATTAGGTATTTTTCAGGCGGGAGGAAACGGCAATGAAACCTAACAGGAAATGGGTTGCCGCGATGATGCTGGGCGCCGCGTTGGCGACGGGGACGCCCTGCGTGTCGGCGGACTCGTCAGTGGAGACGGTTGGAGCAAGTACGTTCCTCTATATGGAAACATCGGAAGTTTGGCTGACGGAGGACGTGAAGGCCGTGAACAGGAAGGACGGCTCCATCGCGCTGATCGACAAGGACGGCAAGCAGAAGATGGCCATGAAAAACATTGACGCCGCCGGAGGAGGCGTGGCCTTCTATGTGCGGGAGCTTCGCGTTCCGGGAGAGCCCAAGCGCTTCTGGGAAATTTTCGCCACCGTGGGCGCCCATGACAAGAACTGCGGCTATTGGATGATTTCCGAGGAAAACGGTAAATGGCGCTTCGAGCTGATGGTGGAACAACTTATCGCCGTGGGTTACAATGCGATGGAATGGCATCTGTTGAACTCGGATATCGAAAACGGGCAATATATTTTGAAAAGCACCGTCGAGTATATGCCGGAGGGCGCGCAGTATCAGTACGAACGCAAATTCCTGGTGGACTGGCAGGCGGAAGTGGTATACTCCGAAAAGACCAGGTCGTTCCTGATGCGTCAGCTGCCGTTGGGGTGAAAGGAGTAAAAGAGTAGGGCTTTTGTCTTTTTCCGCGTAAAGATGAAAGATTTTGGCAGGAAATTTCAATAGAATATCGAAACTATAATTGAATTTTGAAATTTCGCGATGCGCGGAATCGAGGGATAATGAATGAAGGCATGGGCTATCGGCGTTCTGACGGCCGTCCTTTTCGGGACGGCTGTTGGGGCGCCTGTTTGTTTTGCGGCGGATGAGGACGTGGAGATCGACGGCGGCACGCAGGACAGCTCTGTGCGCCACGCCTCGCCCGTGGCAATCTCTTCGACGGATATCTCCTCGTTCCGTTTGCGGTTCCAGTACAGCATGGATTATGGCGCGGAGGACGAGCTGCGGGGGCGCTACCCGTCGGGCTGGTACGATCTGCGGTTGGAAAAGAGTGAGAACGGCGCCGACTGTCATCTTGAATATTGGGCGGAGGGAAGGCCGGGCCGCAAGGCGGATTTTCCTGTCGACGCCGAAGCTCTCGCACGCCTCGACCGACTGTTGAAGGCGCATGACGTGGCGCAGATCGACGGCCATTCGCTCTACAATTCCGCGTTGGGCGATGACATGAGCATGGAGGTCCGTTACGAGAGCGGCGAGACGATCCGCGCCGACGGGCAGGGCGGCGATGTGAAGCCGGACGCCAGATATTACCGGGAGGAATGGTTCATCGACTTTTTCCGCGCACTGGGTCGCGAATATGGTCGTGACACGCTGGGACCCGCGCTGAAATATTGTTCCTACGAATGCGGCGGCGGCAAGCCCGGCGGTTTTCTCATGATGAGGATCTCGACGCAAAGGGACGGGACCGTGATGGCGGTGATGGAAACTCGGAGCCGGTACGACGCGCCGACGGTTCGTCGTGAACGCGAGGCGTCGCCGGACAAGCTTGAGGAACTGGCGGCGTTGATCGACCGAGGCGATCTGTTCCATTGGGCGAAGCCAACCTGGGACAGGATCGATATCCTCGACGGGGATACCGTCGACGTCTCCTTCGACTATGCGGACGGGAGCGACGCCAGCCTCTCCGATACCCGCGAGATGCCGAAAGAGGGTTTTGAAGCGATCAGGAAGGTGAAGGCGTTCCTGTGGGAACTTTTGAAGGACGCGCCTCAGGTGGACAAGGGGGATGCACGATGAAAAGGAAAAAGATCGCGGCGGCGCTGGCCGTACTGGCGTTTTTCGGCGCGCCGCTTTTCGCGCCCTGGGGGGCACCCTTGCAAACGGCGGAGGCGGCTTCCGCCTCGCGGGATGTGGACAGGACGCCGTATAATCAGAACGCCGAAGTCGATCCCTACGGGCGCGGACCTGCTCGCCCGCTTCCGGCGATACTTCGGGAACGGCGGGAGACGGTGGAAGGCGTCAACTGGAAAATGCCGTGGTCAGGCTTCGGCTGCTTCGAAAGCCCCGGCGAGCTGGAGCGTCTTTTCTCGATCCTCGGCGGCGAAGCCGAAGAGGAGGAAGCGACGGCGCTGGCCGGGGAAAGCATGGCGATTTACCACAGCCGGTATGTGCAGCGCATGGACGGGGTCGTCACCAGCATCTTAGAGTCCCACGCCGCTTATCAGGGCGGCCATCGCGGTCGGTACGGCGTCACGGGGCGAAATTTCAATTCAAGGAGAGGCGAGGAGCTGGCGCTTGACGACGTCTTTGTGGATACGGGAGCGCTGCCCGGTTTGATTGCCGAGCGGCTTCGCGCCGATTATCCGGGGGTGGTTTTCCGGGATGATTTAGAGGACAGTCTTTTCAATCAGTTGGAGGAAGGCCATCTGCAATGGACCCTGTTCGCGCGGGGCGCGACCTTCTACTTTACGCCTCGGAGCATCGTTCCCACGGCGGATCGTTACGACACGGGGCTGATGGTTTACACGGCGACAATCTTTTTCGGCGACGCGCCGGAGCTTTTCATCGAGCCTTACAACTTCGGGGCGGCGGCATGGAGCTTCGAGGTGGAGCCGTTCATGCCCGTTCGCGTACCGCTGGGCGACGGCTCGACGGCGATGCTGCAGGTGGGCGGGAACAAGATTCGTCTCGGCGACCATGAACTCGCCGAGGAGGAGGCGCTGCGCTATCGGCGCTTCACTTTCGTCAGCCTGATGGACGGGCGGCGCTATCTTTACGCGGACGTCGCTCCCCGTGACAAATCTCTGCCCCACGAGCTTCGCGTCTATCAGCTCTCGGCGGAGGGCGTCGAACGGCTGCCGGGCTCGCGGCCTTACACGATGCTGGCGTCGCCGCCCGGCGACGAGGAGGACCGGCTGATCCTCCCGATGATCTCGCCGGGGAATTTCTGCCTGTGCGAAGCGGTGGCGCCCGGAGAGGAGCCGGCCGAGCCTTACCGCTGGATGAAGATTATTGACGTGATACGCGCCGACCACCGCCAGCTCTATGAAGAAGAGATGGCACGCGCCCGCTACCACGTCGGCTCGGACGGCTGGCCCGAGGAAGGCTCGATGGGGGGCTATTAGAGAGTGAGGAGGTATTCCTCAAATCCTTTCATCATTTCGCATTATTTTTCAGCAGCTTTTGGAATTGGGCAACGTCCCGATTTTGAAATAAAAAAAGGAGGCAATGATATGGCTGACACATCTGTAAGCTACAAATGTCCGCATTGCGACGCGCCGCTTTCATTCCAGCCCGGAAACGACAAGGTGACGTGCGAATACTGCGGCACGGAGCTTGAAATCAGCGCCGTTGAAGAGCTTTTCCAGAAGAAGCAGGAAATGGCGGCCAAGGCGCAGGCGGCCCAGGAGGCCAAATGGGATACCGAGGCCGCCGGCGGCGAATGGAGCGAGGACGAGATGGCCGCGATGCGGACCTTTACCTGCTCCTCCTGCGGCGCGGAGATCGTCGCCGACGAGAACACGATGGCGACGGAGTGCTGCTACTGCGGCAACCCGACCATGCTGCCGAACCGTTTCAGCGGCATGCTGAAGCCCGACTTCGTGATTCCGTTCAAGAAGACGAAGCAGGACGCGGTGGCGGCACTGAAGGAATTTTACAAAGGGAAACGGCTGCTTCCGAACGCGTTCACCGCGAACAACCGGGTCGAGGACATCCAGCCGATGTACGTCCCGTTCTGGCTGTTCGATTCCAGCGTCGAGGCTCACGCGGAGTTCCGCGCGGAGAGTATCAACGTGATCGAGACTTCCGACGAGACCATCACCGAGACCAGCGTCTACAACTGCACCCGCAGCGGAACGATGGACTTCCAGCGTATACCGGTGGATGGCAGCTCTAAGATGGACAACGACTATATGGAGAGTATCGAACCGTTCGATTACAGCGAGATGGTTCCGTTCAGCGCCGCGTACTTCACCGGCTACCTGGCGGATAAGTACGACGAGGACGCCGAGACGTCGGTGCCGCGCGCGGACAAGCGCGTCGAGACCAGCGCCATTGAAGTGTTGCAGGACACGGTGGAAGGCTACGACAACTGCTCGGTTGAATCCTCCGCCGTCATCAAGTCGGGGGGCAACGTCTCCTATGCGATGGTACCGGTTTGGATCTTGACCACCCGCTACAACGGCCAGCCGTATACCTTCATGATGAACGGCCAGACCGGAAAATTCGTGGGGAGCCTCCCCTACGACAAGTCGAAGGCGATGATGTACTTTGCGGGGGCGGCCGCTGCCGTGATGTTCGTCACCTATTTCATCGCGAAACTGTTTATTTGAGGGGGCGGAGAAATGAAACGAATTGCATCGGTTTTGACAATATTCCTCGCGCTGTTCGTCGCGGTGGCGGCGTTTAGTGTCCGTGCGGAAGCGGCGGGCGCTGTCTATGACAATGCGAAGCTGCTTTCGCAGGCGGAGATTCAAAAGCTGACTTCGGAGATTCAGCGCATCGAGAACAAGTACGGCGTCCGCATCGGGATCGTAACACAGCCGTCCATGCAGGGACGCAGCATCGGGCAGGTGGCGAACGCGCTGCTTGACCAGGGATATCGCGGCGCGCCGAACGGCGGTATCGTGCTCCTGGTTTCGGTAGACCCGAAAAAGCGGGAATACTACATGTCCACGGACAATCCCATGCGCGCGAGAATCACCGACGACGCGGGCATCAAGTACATTCAGAGTGAAATGGTGCCGAAACTCAAGGACAACAAGTACGGCGAGGCGTTCCTGAAATACACGGGAGCTATCGAAACAGCACTGGATTACTATGCGAAAGAAGGCAAGCCATACGATCCGTCGGCGGGCTTTCATCCGCTGGCAGCCATTATAGCGCTGATCATCGGCTGCCTCGGCGGTTACGGCGTGCGCGAGACGCTGATCAGCAGCATGAGCAACGTGACGCCGGCAGCGCGGGCCAGCGAGTATCTGGTGGACGACAGTTTTGATTTACAGGAAAGCGACGACCGATTCCTGTTCATGAACGTCACGCGCACCAAGAAATCCAAAAGCTCCGGCGGCAGCAGTGCGAGGGACGAGAGCCACGGCGGCGGCGGCGGAAGCTTTTAATGTGGTGTAGAGAGTGAAGAGTGGAGAGTGGAGATGGATTTGCGTAATATCTTCACTCTCCATTTTTAGTAAATGGAGGTATGATGATGAAACACAGAAAATGGTTGGGGCTGGCGCTTGCGGCCTGCACGTTCCTTACGCCGCTCGGCGTCGTACAGGCGGGCGGGGAGCCGGCGGAAGTTGCCGAGGATTTCGAGCCGACGGAAGGCGCGCCCCTCGGGACGATAGCGGTGGATCCTTCGCTCCGTTCCTTTGGGCTGTACAAAAAAGTCAATCAGTATGAGTCGATGAAAGACGGGAAAATCATGTTTCGCCAGACCTGGCCGGAGCTGCGTCTTGCCGACGGCGACGGCCGTTCCATGCTCGGCTCGAAGAATTTCCCGAAGCTTGCGACAGCGCTGAAAGCGTATAACGACAGCGTATATCAGGAAGCGATCCGCGAGCAGTCCAGCGGGCGGGAGGAAGCGTTGAGGGACTGGCAGGAGAGAAAAAAGAGCGGGTATGCCGATTCCTTTAACGGCCACTCCAACGAGCGGGACTTGATCGTGAAGCGCGCCGACTCACTTATACTGTCCTTCGTAGAGACGCAGTGGACGTATACGGGCGGCGCCCACGGCGGGCAGATGTACCGCGGCGTGAATTTCGACACTTCGACAGGCGAGCGGCTTTCTCTCTATCAGGTGTTTCCCGACGGGGAGATGCTCGTGGAAACCATTATCGCAAAACTCTACGAGGAAAATAAACAGGGGACGTTCTTTGACAGCATGGAAGCCACCGTTGCGGATCAGATTATCCACGACAAGGCTTCCTGGGTCATCGGTCCCCGCGGTGTTACGTTCTATTTCAACCAGTATGAGATTGCGGCTTACGCCGCGGGAACCATCACGACGACGATCATGTTCGACGAGCGGCCGGGACTTTTCAATGAGAAGTACAAAATTGGTCCGGCCTCCTACTGCGAGGAGCTGACGACATATCCCACGGACACGGTGTCTCTCTATGACGACGGCGCGGGTAAAGCCGACAGCATCACGGCGTTCGTTGATGGCGATACGCTGAATATCATCCTGAACGGAAAGAATGTTTACAGCGGCCCATTTGTCGGCGGCAGCAAAATCACGCCCGTTTTCGTGCACACGGGAGGCGGCAGCAATTTCCTTTACGTCGATTACGGCTACGCCAGCCCGCAGATGGGCGTCGGACGTCAGATGGACGTCTTCCGGCTCGATTCGGGCAAGGCGACGTTTGTGCATACTTCTCCGTATTCCTTCCAGCGCACCTTCGACCAGACAAAGACGAGCGAGCAGTGGATCGGCCAGTGGATCATGACCGACCCCTATGAGTTCAACATTGACGAGCCGTATTTTTCGGCAACCGGCGAGTCCAAGACCTATACGGTGCAGATCGGCGAGGAAGGATTCCCGACCTTCGGTTGATTTCGATTTACCGCAGACAAAAGCTCCCTTCCGCGCCAAGCCGGCGTCGAAGGGAGCATTTCTTTTACTATTATAAAGGCCGTACGGAAACGACAGTCTTGCACTTCGGATAGTAGGTTATCTCCATAGCATCGTCCGGCTTCGCCGCCGTTGCCGCGCGAAGCGGCTCCTGCTCGTCGAAGGTTTTCGTGACGGGTGCGGGGATGGTGAGCTCTTCGCCGTTCCCCCGAAGGAAAACCGCGTCGCGGCGGTCTGACGCCCAGCGGCGGCTTTTGTCCTCGTAGACGTGCATCATGCGGAACTTAACTTTTTCCACAACGGGGGGCGAGGAAAGGTCCAGCCGCATCGCGTCGATGCCGCCCAGAAAATTCGGCACGATTTCCGACAGCGCGAGCCCGGCAATCACGATCACGAGAATGTCGAGCCGAGAGCCGGCGCGGCCCACTGCGGCTGCCGCGCCCTCTTCACTGTTCTCATACCGCAGCCGCATCGCCGCGCGAAGCCCAATCCAAATGACCATCAGCGCGACGCCGCCCCAAAGGATCACGTCGCCTCCGGAGGCAAGGAGAAGCCCGGTCTTTCCGTACCAATGGAAAATCCCCGAAACATGCCCGTCGGCAAAGAACCCGCCGAAAAAAAGCCCCAGCGCTCCATAAAGCGCCATCCGCCATCCAATAGTCATATCCTCCAAATGCCGCGCCCGCGCCAAAAGCAAAACAAAAAACACCAGCGCAAGCCCGATAGCCGCAAAAAACATCCAGACCGCTCCTTTGCTTGACAATTATGTTCTTCACTATAGCACGTTGAGGGGGATTCGGCAATGGAGGCTTTGTTCTCTGTTCTACGCATATGTTTTCCCTCTTTATTATTTCTATGTTTTCTGCTACAATAATTGACGTGAAGCAAGGTTTGTTATTGCATCGAATGAATGTTTGAGGCGGAGTGGATAATTCGATGAAAATGCTTTTTTTATGTACAACGGAATTTCAAGTGATGACAGCACTGAATATAAAGTATCATATGCATCCGAATGATGATGCAGATATTATTGTTGGTAATTATCACGGCGAAGAGAAGGATTTAGCAGAAAGGATACGGAAGACAAAGATTTTTCGAAAAGTGTTTTATGTTCGTGAGTACATTGAAAATGCAACACTTCACAGATATTTCAGATATTTCACAGACGGTGGGGAGCGGATTTGTTTTTTTTATGCTCTTCGTAATTCACTGGAGTTCATTAAGATTAAATTCCAAAGATTCTTGTGGGGACCTAAAGCATATATCTCTAATATGATTCAAGATGCTCATGATTTAAATTTGGAGGAATATGAAGCTCTTTTTTTGGTTGGGTCAAAAATAATTGCGTGTAATCTTCTTGACTATGTTATGAAATATAATAAGATATGCAAAATCAATGTGCTCGACGAAGGGATTGGTTCCTATGTTGCACCAGAGATGGGGAAGTATAAAAATGTAGAAGGAATTGCAGATGAATGTTATGTTTATGATCCTGAAATGGTGTTGTATAAAGCAAAAAAAATCCGTGTTCCTAGGATAAATAAATCGGATACAAAGTTTATTGGCATTTTGAATACTGTATTTCGATACCATGAGGATGATATAGAAGACTACAGTCATTCAATCATTTTTTTTGATCAGGGAGTATCCTCCCAACTGCCGAAATATTTGCAAAGCAATTTCAGGTGGGTTAAATGGTTATTCCATAATGCTTATAAGCGTCATCTACAAGAAGAAAAGAAATTTTGTGAACAGGTACATACGCTTGATTTTATGCTTAGTCATGCCGGAAAGAGAATCATATGGATTAAGCCACATCCGAGATCTTCACGAGATATTCTTGAATCGTATAAAAAGAGGAATATTAAATTACTTCGTGAGGATGTGCCGTGGGAATTGATTGCATTGAATTGCTCGACTAAAAATACTATACTTGTAACAAATTTTTCCAGTGCTGTTTGCTTACATAATGCGGTTCAGGATGCTTTTGATAATCAAGTCCAATGCCTTCTTTTGTATCATATTTTAAAAGAAAGAATCCCAGAATTAGATAAAGAATATTATCAGAAATTACAGCGAAAATATGATAATTTATGCATCCCTGCTACGATAGATGAATTAACACTCATGTTGCAGTGATTGAATTTTTAGTTAACGGGGAGAGAGGAGTTATGAATAATTTTTATAAAATCCTCATTACCGGAGCCGACGGCTTTATTGGTTCCCATTTGACAGAGTCGTTGGTCCTCAGAGGATACAAAGTTCGCGCGTTTGTTTATTACAATTCTTTCAACTCTTGGGGATGGTTGGATGAAGCACCTCCGGAAATACGAAAAGAACTTGACGTTTTCGCCGGAGACATCCGAGACCCGCATGGGGTAAAAACGGCTATGGAAGGCTGCGACGCCGTGATGAATCTCGCGGCGCTCATTGCGATCCCGTATTCCTATCATTCGCCGGATATGTATGTCGATACAAACGTCAAGGGTGCATTGAATGTCGTGCAGGCAGCACGAGAGCTTGGCGTGCAGAAAGTCGTGCAGACTTCGACCAGCGAGGTCTACGGCACGGCACAATTTGTTCCGATTACCGAAGAGCATCCGCTTCAGGGACAGTCACCGTATTCGGCGAGCAAGATCGGCGCGGATCAAATCGCCATGTCGTTTTATCGTTCGTTTGGCGTTCCAGTAACAATCCTTCGTCCATTTAATACCTATGGTCCTCGACAGTCGGCACGGGCGGTGATTCCGACAATTATTACCCAGATTGCGAACGGTACGCGGCATATCAAGCTTGGTGCACTTTCGCCGACGCGGGATTTCAACTATATCGGCGATACGGTGCGTGGATTCATTGCTGCGTTGGAGTCTGACAAAGCCGTAGGCGAGGTTATCAATATCGGCAGCAATTATGAAATTTCAATTGGCGCTACGGCACAACTGATTGCTGAAGTCATGGGCGCGGAGATTGAGATTGAAACGGATGAGGAGCGCCTGCGCCCGGAAAAAAGCGAGGTCAACCGTCTTTGGGCGGACAACAGTAAAGCAAAGAATTTGCTTGGCTGGGAGCCAAAATACGGCGGGCGTGATGGTTTCAAGCGTGGGCTTCAGGAAACAGCGGAATGGTTTACGAAACCAGAAAATCTGAAACGGTACAAAGCGGATATTTACAATCTTTGAGCGGGTGACAGCATGGTGCAAGAGTCTTTAAATATGGAAAAATTGCTTTGTGCGTTACGAAAAGTCTTACCTGAAGGGGAAAGTTATCCGTTGCACGAGCCGCTTTTCTGTGGGAATGAAAACAAATACGTCCAAGAATGTATCGATACGGCTTGGGTCTCGTCGGTCGGAAAGTTTGTCGACCGGTTTGAAGCAGACTTGGCGGCGTATACGGGTGTCAAACGGGCAGTGGCTGTTGTGAATGGAACGGCGGCGTTGCACGTTTGCCTGATTCTTTCCAATGTGCAGCCAAATGATGAGGTGCTTGTCCCTGCGCTGACATTCATTGCCACAGCAAATGCGGTAACCTATTGTCATGCCATTCCGCATTTCGTGGATAGTGCTTACGATACTTTAGGCATTGACCCTGATGCGATAGAAGCGTATCTTTCGGAGATTGGGGACTTGCGGGCGGACGGTTGTTATAACAAAAAGACCGGGCGGCGAATTCGTGCGGTTGTACCGATGCACGCCTTTGGGCATCCTGTGGATATGGACAAAATGATTGCCGTTTGCGAGAAATATCAACTTGCCTTGATTGAGGATGCGGCGGAGTCTATCGGCTCCTTATACAAAGGTCGTCATACGGGAAACTTCGGGCAAATTTCTGCGATGAGCTTCAATGGCAATAAGACCATCACTACGGGTGGCGGCGGTGCAGTGCTGACGAATGATGAGGAGCTTGGAAAACTCGCCAAGCATATTACGACACAGGCAAAAATACCGCATCGTTGGGCCTATGCCCATGATCGTATCGGCTACAATTACCGAATGCCGAATATCAATGCGGGGCTCGGTTGTGCACAGTTGGAAAAACTTCTGGAGTATGTGGAGAAAAAGAGACGTCTCGCGGAAAAATATCGCAAAGCGTTGGACGGTGTTCCGGGCGTGAGATTTTTCGTCGAGCCGGAATTTGCGAAAAGCAATTATTGGCTGAACGCTATTCTTCTGGATGAAGGCGTTGCAAATAAGCGAGACCATGTGCTTGAAACATTAAACGATGCGGGTGTTGGTTCGCGCCCTATTTGGGAATTGATGTACACGATGCCGATGTTTACGGACTGTCCGCGTATGGACTGCAAGGTAGCAGAGGACATCGGGAAACGGCTTATCAACTTGCCGAGCAGTGTGAGGCTGGGAGAATGAATCGGATCCATTGAAATATAAATGGGGGTTGGAGGTTTTATTTATGCGTTATTGCAAGAAATGTGTCATGCCGGATACGCGACCTGGTATTACGTTCAATGAGGAGGGCGTATGCTCAGCGTGTCAAGCGTATGAGAGACGTGCCCAAATCGACTGGAAACAGCGATGGAAAGAGTTTGAAGAAATCTGCGACAAGTATCGTGGAATGAATGGCTCAGCTGGATACGATTGCGCTATAGCTGTTTCCGGCGGTAAGGATAGCCATTGGCAGACGCATTTAATGAAAAATGTCATGCACATGAATCCGATTTTGTTCTCTGTCGAGGATAATTTTCCCATGACGGTTGCCGGACAACATAACCTGAAGAATATATCCGAGGAATTTGGTTGTACGATTATTAGTTGCAAGCCGGATATCCGGACGCAAAAAAAGCTGATGCGCTATATGTTCGAGACTTATGGCAAGCCGACTTGGTATATTGACCGGCTGATTTATACTTATCCGCTAATTATGTCGTTGAAATTCAATACGCCGCTCTTGGTTTATGGTGAGAACGTCAGTTATGAATACGGAGGGGTGCATGCGAAAGAAAGTTACTCTGCCCGTGGGCAGCTTTCCAATGGCGTTGCGTCTGATGTCGAAGAGAGTGAGTTGATAGAAAAGGCAGGAATCACAGCACAAGATCTGGCGTTGACTAGAGCGCCGGAAGTGGGGGAGCTAAATAAGCTCGATCCGATTTATATTTCCTATTTCTTACCATGGAATAGTGTAGGCAATTATCATTTCGCGAAAAAGCACGGGTTCCATGACCTTACGCATGAGTGGAAGCGGACGCATCATGTGGAGAACTTTGATCAGGTGGACAGTCGGGCCTACTTGGTGCATTCATGGATGAAATACCCGAAGTTTGGGCATGCAGCAGCTACAGATTATATGTCTCGGTTTATTCGATATGGCTTGGCAACAAGGGAAGAGGCAATTAAGGCTGTCAAGAAACATGATCATGCACTTGATCCATTGAGTGTAAGGGATTTTTGCGAGTTTTGCGGTTATACGGAAACAGATTTTTGGAAAATTGTAGATGGTCATTACAACAAGGACTTGTTTGAAAAGGATGGATATGGCAATTGGAAGTTGAAGCATCCGGTTTGGGAAGAGACCAACTAATACTTTTAGGTAAACGAGTATGAAACGAAAAATCTGTGTTATTACCGGAACGCGAGCTGAGTATGGACTCTTATATTGGCTGATGAAAGAGATTCAAGCCGAGGCTGTAATGGAGCTTCAAATTATCGCCACGGGGGCGCATCTTTCGCCAGAGTTCGGGTTGACATACAAAACGATTGAAAAAGATGGTTTCTTCATTGACGAAAAAATTGAGATGCTTCTGTCCAGCGATACGCCTGTAGGTGTGACAAAGTCCATGGGAATGGCGCTGATTGGATTCGCGGAAGCCTTGACAAGGCTTTCGCCGGATATCGTTGTCGTTCTGGGTGATCGCTACGAGATTTTAGCGGCGGCAGAGGCGGCGATGATGACAAATATTCCTATTGCACATATTCATGGTGGAGAAATTACTGAAGGGGCGATAGATGATTCCATCCGGCATGCCATCACGAAAATGGCGCATCTTCATTTTGTTGCAGCGCCGGAGTATCGAAGTCGCGTCATTCAGATGGGAGAGCATCCAGAGCGAGTTTTCGAGGTCGGAGCGGTTGGCATCGATAATATCGTGAAGACGCCGCTGATGTCATTCGATGACTTGGAACAAAGCATGCAATTCCCGTTAGGCGAAAAGTTTTTTCTCGTTACATATCACCCGGTGACAGTGGAACCCGCTCGTCATTCGGACGTAGTACAAAATCTCTTTGATGCGATTGATTTGTTCCCTGATTATCGTGTGTTGATTACCAAGTCTAACAGTGACGCGGGGGGGCGTGAAATCAATCGAAAGATTGACGAATATGCAGCGGCGCAGAATAATCGTGTGTCTTGTCATACGTCTTTGGGACAGCGCCGTTATCTAAGCGCAATGAAACAAGCTTCAGTAGTTGTCGGCAATTCATCCAGTGGGATTTTGGAGGCTCCTGTGATGAAAGTCCCAACGGTAAATATCGGGACAAGACAACAGGGCCGTATGCGATATCCTTCGGTCATTGACTGCGGAGAAGAAAAGGAGAACATTGCAGGTGCCATACGGAAGGCACTTTCCAAAGAGTTTAAGAGCGGACTGGCTGATATGGAGATTCCCCATGCAGATGGGAGAATCTCCTTGCGGATAAAAAACATTCTACGTGATACACCATTGAATGGCCTGTTCCAAAAGCATTTCTTTGACTTGAAATGAGGGAAAAGCGTGTCGGTTTATATCATTGCCGAAGCGGGAGTCAATCACAACGGTTCGCCGGAGTTGGCGAAAAAGCTCGTAGAGGCTGCGGCGGACGCGGGTGCGGACGCAGTGAAGTTTCAGACGTTCCGCGCTGAAAAATTGGCAAGTGTGTTGGCGCAGAAAGCAGCTTACCAGAAGGAAACGACAGAAGCCGGGGAGTCGCAAGCGGATATGCTTCGCAAATTGGAACTTCCTGCAGAGGCATATCCAGAATTGATCGCGCTTTGCAAGGGGAAAGGGATTGATTTTCTGTCGACGCCTTTTGAAGCGGACAGCCTGCGATTTTTGACAGAGGAATGCCATATTCTGAAAATCAAGATTCCTTCGGGGGAGATTACAAATGGACCATTTCTGCTGGAAATTTCCCGGACGGGATTGCCGGTTATTCTCTCCACGGGAATGAGTACATTAGGTGAGGTGGAAAAGGCCCTCTCGGTTTTAGCGTATGGTTATTTGCGCGAGGGCGCCCCAAGGGGAAACGAGGAGCTTTCACGCGCCTTTGCGGAGGCGCAGAACTGCGACATTCTGCGCGAAAAGGTCAGCCTCTTGCATTGCACAACGGAATATCCTGCTCCATATGACGAAGTGAACCTAGCGGCGATGGATGCGATGAAGATGGCTTTCGGGCTTCAAGTTGGCTACTCCGATCATACGGAAGGTATTGCGATTCCGTTGGCTGCGGTGGCACGCGGGGCAAAGATTATCGAAAAGCACTTCACGTTGGATAAGACGCTTCCTGGGCCGGATCATAAGGCGTCGCTTGCGCCTGAAGAGCTTGGGGCGATGGTGCGAGGAATCCGGCAGATTGAAGCGGCAATCGGAGATGGATGTAAGGCGCCGACAGCAAGAGAATTTGGAAATCTTTCCGTCGTGCGAAAAAGCCTTGTGGCTAAACGCGACATCAGAGAAGGGGAGCTTTTTTCGGATGACAATCTTGTTGTGAAACGCCCTGCATTGGGGACAAGCCCGATGCGATATTGGGAGCTGCTAGGGAAAAAGGCAAGCCGGAATTATGAAGCGGATGCTTTGATTCAGGAGTAGAGGCAAATGGAGGAAAAACCTGTCATCCTTTTAGGCGCGGGTGGGCACGCAAAAGTTTTGCTCGATATTTTGCTGGAACAGAATGTCGAGATTTTAGGCATTGCTGAAAAAGAAGGTGCGGATTGCTCATCAGATTTGTACGGTGTTCCTGTGATTGGAAACGATTCCGATGTGTTGGGATATTCACCGGATGCAATTGCGCTTGTCAATGGTATTGGTTCGATTGCTTCCACCGCTTTGCGACAGAGAATTTATGAGAAATTCAAGCGGCAGGGGTATCATTTTCGGCAGGTGATTCATCCGCGTGCTATTGTTTCGCGGAGAGCGGAGTTTTGCGAAGGTGTTCAGGTTATGGCTGGGGCGGTCGTCAATGTTGGGACGCATGTTGGCGAAAATTCCATTGTCAATACAAACGCGTCTATTGATCACGATTGTATAATAAGCGCACATGTGCATATTGCACCTGGTGTTACATTGTCCGGCGGTGTGACGGTAGGCGTTGGCAGTCACATCGGGACAGGAGCGACAATTGTGCAGAACGTTTATATAGGAAAAGAAGTAGTTGTTGGGGCGGGAGCAGTCGTCTTAAAGGATATTGGTGCCAAAGAAATGGTCTTCGGCGTTCCGGCTAAAGGAAGAAATAGGTGCAACTAATAGGGGGATAGGACGGCGAATGGAACGAGAGGATTGGAAGGAAAGCGTGATTTTGCCTACGGCGTCTGTTAAAGATGTGATGCAAGTTATGGATAATAGCGCTCTCCAGATTGCGTTTGTGGTTGACGAGGAGAACCGCCTTTTGGGAGCGGTGACGGACGGGGATGTTCGTCGGAGCCTTCTACATGGGGGGGCGCTTTCTGCGGCAGTGGAAAGAATCATGAATCGTCATCCTGTTGCGGCAAGGCAGGGGACTGAGAGATCTGCGCTCCTTCGGCTAATGCAATTGAAGGTGATCCGACAGATTCCTTTGGTGGATGCAGAAAACCATCTTGTCGGCTTGGCACAGATGGAAGACCTTTTATATCGGGCGAGGCGGGATAATGTCGTCGTACTGATGGCGGGTGGGCTTGGAACGCGACTGCGTCCATTGACGGACAAGATTCCAAAGCCGCTTTTGAGAGTCGGCGCAAAACCGATATTGGAGACGATTTTGGAGAGTTTTCTCGACGCCGGCTTTTATCGTTTTTATTTTGCGGTTAACTACAAATCGCAAATGATTGAAGATTATTTTGGCGATGGCAGTCGCTTTGGTGCGGAGATAGAGTACCTGCATGAAAAAAAGCGCATGGGAACGGCGGGGGCGCTCTACTTCTTGCCGGAACTTCCGAAAGAGCCAATTCTTGTGATGAACGGAGACTTATTGACGAAGGTGGATTTCGGTGAACTTTTGGACTTCCACATCCAGCAGGACGCGGCGGCTACAATGGCTGTGCGCGAATACAGTTACCAAGTGCCATATGGCGTGATTGATTTCGATGGAGAGCGTATCAAAGGCATCCGGGAAAAGCCGTCGTATTCATTTTTTGTCAATGCGGGCATTTACGCGTTGAGTCCTGAGGCAGTGGCACGAGTGGACAAGGAAGAATTTTTCGATATGCCACAGTTGTTCAACTCTTTGATTGAGAAAGGACGGAAAACGACCGTCTATCCTGTGCGTGAATACTGGCTTGACATTGGTCGTAAGGATGACTTTGAACGTGCGCAGGAAGACTATGGCGGAATCTTTATGGAAGGAAAAGAATCGTAGAAGGAGGGCGCAATGTACAAAGGCAAGAAAATTCTCGCCATTATTCCCGCTCGTGGAGGGTCGAAAGGCGTTCCACGGAAAAATATCAAGATGTTGGCAGGCAAGCCGTTGCTTGCATGGACGATCGCGGAGGCGAATAAGTCCAAATTAATTGATATGTGCGTTGTATCGACGGAAGACGAGGAAATTAAATCGGTGGCAGAAGCTTGGGGTGGCAACGTTCCTTTTATGCGTCCGGCGGAATTGGCGCAAGATGATACGCCGGGAATTGAGCCGGTGCTTCATGCAATGGAATTGATGCCAGGTTATGATTTAATTGTGCTTTTGCAAGCTACGTCGCCGCTGCGGACAGTGGAGGACATTGATGGGGCAATCGTTCATTGCATGGAAAAAGAACGCGAGTCTTGCGTCAGCGTGGTAGAAGTGACGCACAGTCCGTATTGGATGTATCGTTTGGATAGCCAGGCATGCTTGCAGCCGATTTTGAAAATAGAGAAAGAAGAAAGTTATCAACGGCAAAAGCTGCCGAAGGTATACCAACTGAATGGCGCAGTGTATGTTGAAAGTGTTGCATTTTTAAAAAAGACGCAAGGCTTTGTTGGAAACGATACTTTGGGGTATGTGATGCCACATGAAAGATCCTATGATATTGACACGCTTTTCGATTTTAAAATCGCAGAAATGTTGATGGAGGCACGTATGTAAAAATGATTGTGTCCGGTTAAAGACAACGCCTTCTAAAAAGGCGGTACTACAATTATAAACGATTCCTTTTAAAGAAAAGGCTAGGAAAGGACGTTTGCCGTGTATCAGAAAGTTGCAATGGCTATGGAAAATACGATATGTCAAACAACGTCAAAGCCGAATGGAATCAACGGAACACATCGCATACTTATTCTGGGCTGGCCAGTCACTCCGATTCAGTCTTGGCTGGCTGATTATCCTAATGTTGTTGCAGCCCGTATTTATAAGGAGAATCTTCCTCGACGGCAGAAAAGGCTGAAAGATTTATCGTTTCATCTTCCTGTTTTTTTACAGTTTGTTGATTCGGTAACGCCGAGTTATTGGTATGGGGACTGGAAAGAACGGATCACATCGTTTGACACTGTGATTCTCATTGATGAGATTCGCGGCAGTGATGTATTCGAATATATTTTGAAAAACAACCCAAGCTGCAATCTGTGTGTTTTTTTTGATACGCTTATTGCCTCAGGGTCTGCAAAAGATCCCTCTCGATACAAGCATTTGCCGATTCGGTTTGTTACCTGTGATCGAAAGGTTGCAAAACAATACGGCCTACCATTTATGCCATATTTTTATATATTCTCGCCGTACGACTTTAATGAATACTCGCGTTTGACGCATGTGACAGAGAAACAGGATGTCTTTTTCGTTGGCGAGGAAAAAGGAGACCGCGGAGAAAAGCTTGCTGAGATTGCTGCTGTTTTAGACAAGGTCGGGCTGACCTATGAGTTTCATTTGGTTCCCAAGAATCGGCATCGAGGCCTTTTTCGCAGAAGAAAGAAGAATAGCTATATGCCTTATCCTGAGGTAATAGAACGAATTCGGAACAGTCGGGCTGTTTTAGAGATGAGTTCTGGCGGGCAGACAAACCTTACACAACGTGTGTATGAGGCAATGTTTTTCGGAAAAAAGTTAATAACAACAAGTGCAGAGGTGCGATGTTATGATTTTTATTCGCCAGAGAACATATTCATCCTAGGAGAACGTCGATTGGAGGAACTGCCTTCATTTCTTTGCTCATCGTTTCAGCCAATTCCGGAAAATGTCTTGGGAGAATATACTTTTGATGGATGGATCAAGCGATTTTTATCGGAGTAGGAAGTTTTATACTTGACGGCCTGTGCGAATAATCATTATAATGACGCCTATAGAGAGCGGCTGTGTGACGCGTGGGGAAAAACGAAGTTTTGTACGGAACAGGATGACTCATCGAATATTGAGGTCCTTATCGATGTTTTCCGTGCTGTTCGTGAGTCGGGCAAGTTGTTGTATTTTATCGGTAATGTTGGCAGCGCTGGTATCGCTGTTCATATGACGGCAGATTTTCTAAAAAACGGACGAATGCGGACGGTGAGCATGTATAATCCGGCAACGATAACTTGCCTGGGGAACGATTTCGGATACGATTTCGTTTTCAGTAAGCAACTTGGACTTTTGGCGCGACCTGGCGACCTTCTTGTGGCAATCTCCAGTTCTGGCAATTCACCCAATATTTTGCACGGCATTGAGACGGCGAAAGAAAAAGGCTGCAGGGTTGTTACACTGACAGGTTTTCGCGAGGACAACCAGGCGCGACATATGGGCGAGTTGAATATTTATGTGCCAAGTATAGAATACGGGATTGTCGAATCGGTGCATAATATCATTCTGCAACAAGTGGTGGACGCATTGATGGAAGAAAGCGAGGAGGAACAAGGCATATGAAATCGTTGGTGACGGGCGGATGCGGCTTTATCGGCTCGCATATTGTTGATCGGCTGCTAAACGAAGGGCACGAGGTCATTGTAATTGACAACTGCAACTTGCCAGACGGGGTTGCCTTCCATATCCCGGCGAATAACTACGCTTTTCATGTTGTCTGTAAGGACATGATGGGGCACGCCCATATACCGGAAGGCATGGATCATGCCGATGAACAGGCTTTCTTGCTTGGCGTTCGGGAAGAATTCGACGTACCGTTCCCTGCAGTAATGACAGACCATTGCGAAGCAGGCAGCCGTGAACATATTGCCCGTATGATCCTGCACCTTGACGAAGCCCCAGTCCATCTGGAAGGCTTCTCCCCGCTTCGTCGTGTAGCGGCGGCCACGGTTGCCTTGCGGCGTCACGAGATGGCGCGGGGCAGGGATAAGATTCCTGTGATGGCTGATGTAAGTCTTCACTGCCGTCAGTCCGCCGCAATAACCGGCTTCCTGAAGCCGCTCAAAGCAGACGGATGAGTTGGCAATGCCGCTCGAAAGCATAGTGTCGAGCATACCACTGTATCCCGTAAGTATGGTGTGCTCAGACTTTCTGCCTTTGTTGGCATGGGGCAGAACCTTAAAACCGTTCTGTTTCATCCTACGAAGCTTCGCCCGTGAGATGCCAGTGCGACGTTCCAATTCCGCCAGATTGACCGTGGCAAGGGAAAACCTGCGTCCCGCTTCGGCTCGCATTGCTTCGAGGGCCTCCGCGACGCGTGTTTGTCGTTGGATTCTATATTCTTCATTTTGCTCTTTTCCCTGAGCCGTTGACGGTTCAAGTATAGCGCACATGAAGAATGGATTGGCTATTTTGTTTCGACTGAAATTGGCGAAAATCTCCCGACCCGTAATGGCTAAAATCGCCCGACGCTAACAAAGTGGATATATTCAAATCCATAAGCTTATATAGAACTGTGAATTATTAAAAGATGATGCGACTTTTTTAGGAATGGGATTTGGAATTTTGTTGCCTAGTTTGGAGCCGCTATTCAGATTTTTCTTAGAGTGGATCTTTAAAAATATTTTTGAATGCAATTTCGGAGGATGTGTTCCGACAGGGTGTATATTTTTTTTTATGATTATTCCATTATATGTTGTAGTACCTTTACAATATCGTTTTTTGCGGTTTATCTTCTGAGCTAAAATATATTGTTGCAATAAAAAGCAGATGAAGGAGATGATTTTAGTCTGCGTATTATACTCGATTCTTAGGAGGACTGTATATGGTGCGCCAGTTCGATGCAGTCAATATAGAAAGGAAAACTCCTGCCGTGGCGAGCCCTAGCGAGGAATCGGTATCCAATTGGTCGCAACCAGCACAAACCATTCGCTATCGCGAGAATGGTAAGGCACCGCCGGTGTTTAAAAGAAGGGCGAGAAGTCAAGGTATTGACCGCATACCTAGGAGGTCTTGCAGTTTCCTGATAACAGGGTATCGCTGACAAGTGTCAATAACATAAGGAAGCGAAAAGGGCTGCAAGAAGTCCAATGTGCATATTCTGGCATCCGGAAATCGAGAGTCCGAAAATATGGAAACGTGATTCCGGATTATTGGAAATCGTTATTCCGGCAATGGGGAAAGCATCAGGCAAATCTGGCGACATCCTTTTTATGGGGCCGATGCCCGGCAGTCTGTGCGTGGCTTTTTGCGTCATACAGGAAGCGGAAATGAGAGGACAAGATCGAGGCGCTTTATCAGGTGACCCTTCGAAACGGGTGGGATGTCGATACAGTTGTTCAGCTAATGTTCGAGCATTACAAGGCCGACTATGACAGGAAAAAAGAATATTTGCTGAAGATGGTGGAGGTATGCGATGGCAGGAAGGTGCGCCAGTGGTACGAAGTATGCAAGCAGGAATTGCATTCAAAGGATTTTGGCAAGGTGTCGGCGCCGCCGGCGGCGCGCATTTCTCCCTGGGGTTGGATGTGGGGCATGGACTGACGAAACAATTGGCAGACGCGTTCCCGGAGGAAGTCTGTGAGATGTATTGGAATGAATGTGTAGGCCTTTGCTGGGACAGCAATAAGAATAATTATCAGCGGCGGTCTTTGTGTTGAAGAAGATCAAGACTATTTGCAGGGCGAAGAAGAGGCTAAGTGGGTGAAATAGACGCTTTGGGCAGTTCATGGAAAACACAAAAAGAAGCGCTTGTCGATGGGATATATCAATAAGGAAAAGACTTTACGGGCGGCTGAAATTGTACAATACCCCAATAACCCCAAACGGTTTCATGCGGTCTGGCGGGGTGTTTTCAATGGCCCAATTTGTTTCATAGAAGGATATCCGGTGTGTAGCATTCCCTTGTTTCATCGACATTTAAACATGGTTTCCCTGTGGAAAGGTTGAGTATAATAACGGATCGTACTGGGGCATACGGCTCTGCAAATGGTGAAATGGTGCGTCGGGAGGTAGCGTGAGTGCTGTTCAATTCCTATGAGTTTATCTTTCTTTTTCTGCCGATTACCTTTATATTGTTTTTTGTGTTGGCAAAGCGCAGCGGGCTACGGGCGGCGACCTTTTGGTTGACGGCGGCGTCGTTCTTCTTGTACGGTTGGTGGGATTGGCATTATGTGCCGCTCCTTTTTGCTTCGATTTGTTTCAATTTTTACGTCGGTGGGCGGATTAGAAGCGACAGCCAACGTAAGGCTTGGCTGTTGGCCGGGATTGTTGGGAATCTTGTTTTGCTCGGGTACTTCAAGTACACGGGCTTTTTTCTATCGACGGTTAATATGTTAGTTAGGGACGCAGTTTTTGATGTTCCACATATCGTTTTGCCTTTGGGAATATCCTTTTTCACCTTTACACAGACGGCGTATTTGGTGGAGGAATATCGGGGAGAGACAGCGGCCCATTCTTTTTTGACGTACTGTGAGTTCGTGACGATTTTTCCTCATTTGATTGCAGGACCGATTATTCGTCACCGCGATATGTTGCCGCAATTTACGGATGAAAAGAATTTTGCCGTCGATTATAAAAATATCGCGTATGGGCTTACGCTTTTCGCAATGGGGCTTTTCAAGAAAACGGTCATAGCGGATTCGCTGTCGCCATGGGCGGGAGAAGTATTTTCGCGACCGGATTCGCTGACGTTTTTGGAGGCGTGGATTGGCGCACTCAGCTATACTTTCCAGCTATATTTTGATTTTTCCGGCTATAGCGAAATGGCGATTGGTCTCGGATTGATGTTTAACCTTCGGTTCCCTGTCAATTTTAATTCGCCGTACCAGTCGTCAAGCATCATCGACTTTTGGCGGCGTTGGCATATGACGCTCGGGCTTTGGGTGAAGGATTATCTGTACATTCCGATGGGGGGCAATCGAGGCGGCGAATTCAAGAAGATGCGGAATTTGGTTTTGAGCATGCTTCTGATTGGGCTTTGGCATGGCGCAGGTTGGAATTTTGTCTTCTGGGGAGGAATTCATGGATTTCTTCTGATGATTAATCATCAGTGGCGACGATTAAATGTGCAGTTGCCCAAAGCTATGAACTGGGGGCTCACTTTCTTGTGTGTGACTATATGTTGGGTGTTTTTCCGGGCAGAGAGCTTGCATGACGCATTGGCAGTATTGACGTCGATGGTGGACGTGGGAAATATCGTGTTACCTGCCAAGAATGCGAAAGAGTTAGGCTTCTTGCAGAGCGTTGGCATCTCTTTTGCTCCGTGGATGATGCAGGTGCATTTGGAAAAAGCATTGGGGACGTTGGCGGCATTGCTTTTAGTTCTTCGATTCTTGCCGAATCCGATAGAGCTGATGAAGACGTCGTTTCGACCGGATTGGAAATGGAGCGTGGCAGTTGCGCTAAGCCTTGCGGTTGGCATCCTGCATATTGCGAAAAATTCACCGTTTTTGTATTTTCAATTTTAGGAGCTATATTTATGCCGTATAAACGCTATATTATTGGAGCGCTGGCTTTAGTATTCTGTCTGCTAGGCATGGTGGCCGCTGTTAATTATGCGATGGATTCGGGGAATCTTTTCGGGAAGGATCAAATCTTAAAGCGCTGCGGGGAATGGCTTTTGGAAGGACGTGCCGTTGCAGTTACACAGAATTACGATGAACGGTTGCTTCAGAAATACCTGATTGAGCATGATAAACAGTCGTATGACGTCGTGGTGATTGGTTCCAGCAGGAGTATGGGAATCGGGCGGGAATTATTTCCGGGGCAATCGTTCAAAAACTACAGTGTTTCGGGCGCGTCCTTAAAGGACGACGTCGCGTTGTATTTTTTGTATGAGAAATGGCACGGGACGCCGAAAAAAGTTGTTATTGGCGTTGATGCATGGTTGCTAAACCACAATCACGATGAATCGCGTTGGCAGTCTATTGCGGATGCGTACGCTTACGGTATGGCAAAAATTTCTCGTGACGAGCCGCGTGCCAGAAAGTTATTCCTCGAAAAATACAGCCAATTGATTTCTTGGCCCTACCTTAAAGCGTCAATTGAAAAAATGAAGAGAAAACGAGCTGCTGAAGGTGCGGATGGGGTTTGCGAAGTTGACAATTTGGAGAAAATACAGGAGAATGCAGCCGTTGTCCTTCAAGACGGATCGCATATTGCGCCGGCGAAGGAACGGGAAAAAGACGCCGACGCGGCGGCGCGGCAGTTTATTGCCAAGCGTATCGAAGCCTTGGAGAATTATGATGACAGTGAAAAAACAGAGTTTCAAGCGCTTATTTCCTATTTGAACAAGCAGGACGTTGAGGTTGTTCTTTATTTGACGCCGTATCATCCAATTGTATATTCGTATCTGGAGCATGCAGAGAGGTACGAAAAGGCATTAAAGACGGAGCGGTTAATTAAGGAATTGGCGATGGAAGATGGTATCGCCGTGGTCGGTTCATATAATCCCGCACTGTGTGGTGTATCTGGGGAGGATTTCACGGACGAGATGCATTTGCGCAGGGAATCATTGCAACGAATATTGGAAGGGAAAATGTAAAAAAGGCTCATTGCATCAATGCATCCAGCCAATATTGCGGTGTATATTTTTCAAAGACTTTGTCGGGGAGAGATACATAGGGTTCTTTAATGAAGTCTTTCAATTTCTCGATGGGGTCTATGCCTATGATGAAGACGTTGTCTGGTGTGTAAAGGTTGTAATTAACTATGGCTTTGTTGTCGGTAATTACTTTTCGCTGGAGTATGGCTGCCTCTAGGGGGCGATAGCTTATGCCTTGCTGGTTGCCTTGGACGATTTCCAGCACACAACGGCTTTTCGAGATTTCTTTTGGGAGTTCTTCGTCGGAAATGCGGTTTTCGGTTAGATGCTTTTCAATATTTGGTTTGTAGTGGCCGTGGGGGTTTTTTACGATGACCATTTTGTTTGTGACGCCTTGCTCTTGAAATATTTCGTGCATTTTGACTAACTTTTCCGCCCGGTCATAGGCCATTCCCACGAAGAAGGCGTCTCTTTCTGGCAGGTATGATGCGTACTCCTCTCGTAGATCTGTGAGAGGGCGCAGCAGCCAACTATGATAAAAGGGGAGAAAACGGATGCCGAGGCGTTCGCTGTCTCCTTTGTCAAAGGTGCAAAATTCTATGTTGAGGCCCGCGTAATGGCGCGGGTCTTTTCTGTTCTTTTCTCCAATGATAGAGGAAAAATACACAATAATGCGAGCTTTCGGGTTGCGTGCTTGGATGTATTCGATAACGTCTCTGCCGCGCAGTGTGTTGCCGATGATGATTGTGTCGTAGTCGGAGATGTGGTGTTTCCATTCGCCATACCATCTGCTGGCGTCAATTTTTTGTTTCATTTGCTGGGGCAGATGTTCATATATCTTAAAGAGATTTTTATCCCATCGGCTGGATAAGGATTGATAGATGGGCCATGTGTCGATGTTTTCATATTGCTCCGCGAGGCATTCGCCGACGTCCAGCATTGCGATTTTGTGTTCTTTAAGGTAGGATTCAAATTTCCACATGATGTTGGTCTCCCTTTTATGTCAAAAAGATTTTCATGGAAAGCATAGCACAGGACATGAGTAGCGTCTAGTGTTCGCGGGATAGTATTGATTTACAGTGCAAATCGACAGTGGATGTGATAAGATATCTATGAGCATAGTTGCGAGGTGGTAAAATCATGCGCATAATCATCGGCATTTCCGGCGCCAGCGGCGTCGTTATGGGATATCATTTACTGAAGGCTTTGCGTGAGGCTCGCGTTGAAACGCATCTTGTCGTGACCGAGGCGGCGGAGCGGACTTTGGCCTGCGAGACTTCGTTTAGGTTGGAAGATTTGACGGCTTTGGCGGACGTGGTTTACGACTTGCGGGATATGGCGGCGCGGATTGCCAGCGGATCTTTTTGGTCGGACGGGATGGTTGTGATTCCCTGCAGCATGAAGACGCTGGCGGGGATTGTTTGCGGATATGCTGATAATCTTTTGCTTCGGGCAGCGGACGTCTGCCTGAAGGAGGGGCGGAAGGTGGTGCTTGTGCCCCGGGAGACGCCGCTTTCTCTTGTGCATCTGCGCAATCTGAAGGAGGCTGCGGAGGTCGGCTGTAAGATCGTGCCGCCGATGTTGACGTTTTACGGCGGCGCGGATACGGTGGAGAAGCAGATTGACCATATCATCGGGAAGATTTTTTTACAGTTCGGTCTCTCTTATAAAAATTGCACATCATGGGACGGCCGTTGATAAATTTTGCTTTTGCATTTTGAGGGAATCTTGTATAATAGAGGCATAAGATTCATTCGGAACTGCGAAAAAGGAGGCCGGAATATGAAGGAGTACACTTTCCATTACGGGCGGGGGACGAAGACGTTTTCTGTGGACGAGAGCCGCGTGCTGAAGGTTATCGAGATGCCGAAACAGCCGCTTTTGACCGATATCAAGAGCGCTGTGCTGGACGCGATTGAGCATCCGATCGGGACGCCGCCGCTTTCTCAGATTGTGAAGCCCGGCGATACCGTGACGTTCATCTGCAACGATCCGACGCGCGTCGCGAACAGCTTCGATTTCATGCCGGTGCTCGTGAACGAGATGAATCGGCTCGGCGTCCCCGACGAGAATATGCAGATTGTCTTTTCCCTCGGCACGCATCGCCTGATGACCGAGGAGGAGATGAGGGAGGGCGTCGGCGAGGAGGTCGCGTCGCGGCTCAAGATGTACAACAGCGACTGCAACATACCCGAGGATTTCGAGTATTTCGGCACGACGAGCTTCTTTACGCCGGTGCTGATCAACAAGCGCATCTGCCACAGCGACCATGTAATCCTGACCGGCACGATCGTCCATCATTATTTCAGCGGCTACGGCGGCGGGCGCAAGGCGGTCCTGCCCGGGTGCGCGGCGATGGAGACGGTACGGCACAACCACAGCTTTATGATGGATCCGCGGGCGGGGCTCGGCAAAGCGGCGGGCAATCCGGTTTACGACGACCAGCTTGAAGGCGTTGCGCTTTGGGCGAAGGGGCGCAGCGTGTTCCTGTTCAACGCGGTGCTGGACGCTGAGCATCGCTTCCTGAAGATGTTCGCCGGCGACTATGTGAAGGCGCACATCGAGGCCTGCAAGTTCGTTGACGCGACGTACGGCGTGCCGATCGAGAAAGAGGCCGACGTGGTCATCGTGAGCTGCGGCGGCTATCCGAAGGACATCAACGTCTATCAGATGCAGAAGACGATGGACAATGCGTCGCTGGCGGTGCGCGAGGGCGGCGTTGTGGTGCTGCTGGCCGAGTGTGAGGAGGGCAGCGGCAGCAAGGTTCTCGAGGAGACCTGCAAACGGCTCGGCTCTCCGGAGGCCATCGAGGAGGAGCTGAAAAAGCGGTTCGTAATCGGCGCGAACAAGGCTTACGCGGTCACACGGCTGATGAAGAAGGCGAAGTTTATCCTCGTGACGGCGCTCGACAAGCAGCTGGCGAAGGACATGCTGTTCACCGCGGCGGTGGACGATGTGGACGAGGCGTTGAAGCTGGCCGAGCAATATGTGGGCAAGGACTACACGATGACGCTGATGCCGACGGGCAGTTTGACGGTGCCGCTCTACAAAGGCTGATTATAATTGGAAACGGCGCGGACAAGAATTTCTTGTTCCGTGCCGTCTTTTTTTTGTTTCACATTTATGGTATCATACAATTACCTCTCGCATGGTTTGGATGGAAGAGAGAGGCTCGAGACAAGGAGTGATTGCATTGGCGGAAGGTTTTACGTTTGTGGTGGAGAAGCAGTGCCCGGTCTGCGAGCAGCGGACGCGGGTTACGAAGACGCGCTCGCGCGTCATTGTCGAGAAGACGGACGTCGACCTTTGCACGCATTATAAGGGGTTCAATCCGTATCTGTACACGATCTGGGTCTGTGAGCATTGCGGCTACGCGGCGGACGAGAAGACATTCATGACGCCTTTGCCTGCGCGTCATAAGGAAATGCTCATGAAGTTCCTGCTGGCGAAGCATGTGAAGTTCAAGTTCACGGAGACGCGGGGCGTGCCGGAGGCGGTAGCCGCCTATCGTCTGGCCATTTACTATGAGGAAATGATTAACGCTTCGTTGGCGCACCGCGCGGGCATGTATTTGAAATTGGCGTGGATTTACCGCCTTGCGGGCGACGCGGAGAACGAGCGACCGCTGCTTCGGAAAGCGGCGGAGCTTTATGACCAGTCGGTGATGACGGAACGCTATCCGATTGGGCAGATGACGGACACGATGGCAATCTTCCTCGTCGGCGCGCTGTATTACGAGCTGGGGGAAATCGAGACGGCGACGCAGTATATCAGCCGCCTGATCAGCGATCAAAATCTACGCACGACCGATCCGCAGATATATGAGCGGGCCCGGTCGCTTTGGACGGACGTGCGCGAGGCGGGCGGAGGCGAAACAAAATGACGGAACGTTGGTTGCGGATTGCGCTGGCGGTTTTCTGCGCGCTTCTCTTTGCGGCGCAGCCCGCTTTCGCAAAAAAGACAGATCCGAATAAGCCGCGGGTCCTTTTCGTGCCGCATGACAATCGGCCGATTTCCGACCAGCAGACGGCGGACGTCATCCGGAAGCTGGGCTGGGACATCGAGGTGCCGCCGGACGACATCCTCGGCGCCCGGGGGCGGCTCGGCCAGCCTGAAGAGGTCTGGAACTGGCTGGAAGAACACGCGCTGAAAGACAGGGCCGATATTGCGGTGCTGTCTTCGGATACGCTGCTCTACGGCAGCCTTGTCGGTTCCCGAAAGCATCAGTACAGCGAGCGGGAAATACGGGACCGTATCGATCGGTTCCGCGAATTCAAGCGCCTTCACCCGAAGATGAAAATTTACGTCTGGGGTTCGATCATGCGGACGCCGCGCTCGGCGGAGGCTTCGGGCGGCGAAGAGCCGAGTTATTATGCGAGTTACGGCAACGACATTTTCCGTTATACGGCTTTGACGGACAAGCAGGAGACGGAAGGGCTGACGCGGCGGGAGAAAAAAGAATACGAGTTCTTGCAGCGGCTGATTCCGCAAAAAGCGATGGACGACTGGCTCGATCGCCGAAAGAAGAATTTTGCGGCGAGCCGCGAGATGATTGCGTTGGCGCGGAATCAGAAGTTTGATTATTTCGCGCTGGGGCGCGACGACAACGCGCCGTATTCGCAGACGCACATGGAGAGCCGGAAACTCGCGGAGGCGGGCAAGGATTTGGCGCCGACGCGCTTTCAGGCGCTGGCGGGGATCGACGAGTTCGGCCTTTTGATGCTGACACGGGCGGTGAACGACTGGACGAAATCGGTGCCCTTCGTTTATGTGAAGTACAACTGGGGCCGCGGCGGCGAGACGGTGCCGTCGTATTCCGACGAGAAAATTTCGGAGAGCATTAAAGGCCATGTGCTGGCGGCTGGCGGCATGGTGGTCACTTCGCCGAAGAACGCTGACTTTACGCTCCTGGTGAATACGAATCCCAGCGGCCGCACCGGCGAGGCGAACGACCGCAAAAACGACACGAAGCCGCACGAGGGCACGAAATATTTCGCCGATTTGGTGGAGGAAAGCGTGGCGTCAGGCAAGCCGACCTGTGTGGCAGATATTGCTTACGCGAACGGATCGGACAACGCGCTGATGGAGATGCTGAAAAATCGCGAACTTCTTTACAAGATCTGTGCCTATTCGGGGTGGAATACGGCGACGAATAGCACAGGCTTCGTTCTGGGGCTCGGCATGCTGTCGGGGAAGATGACGACGGAGGCGATGGACGAGCTTTTGACGGCGCGCTATATCGACGACTGGGCGTATCAGGCAAACGTCCGCAACGTTGTGGCGCGGCAGCTGGGGTGGTTCCGCGCGTCGGGCGCCTATTCGAGCCTCGACGAGAAACGGCCTGCGGCGGAGGCGCGCGCGACGCAGTTCATGCGCCGCTTCATCGAAGAAAACCTGCCGCCGATGACGGACATGCAGTATCTGGAAGTCCGCTTCCCGTGGAACCGGATGTTCGAAGCCAGCTATACCATTGAGCCGCCTTTCGATTTCAAGACGTATTTGCAGGAAAAACGGGTGGAGTGAGCAGAATCAGAAGGGGCGTCTGCGTTGCGCAGGCGCCCCTTTTTGGGAAGTGCGAAATTAAGCCATGCCGTATTTCTTTTGGATTTCCTCCACGCGTTTCGCGTGGAATTCGTTTTCCTGCTGGGTGGCGAGGCGGCGTTTCGGCCGGTGGTGACGGTAAAATTTCCGTATGGCCTCCAGCCTGTTTTCGTGGCGTTTGTTTTCGATCTCCATCGCCCGCTCGTACGTCAGGACCTCGGGCTGGCCGCCCTTTTGCCGGGGCGGCGGTTTTTCTTTGTCGCCGTCATCCTTTTTCGCGGCGGCACAGGCCTCCGGCAGCAGCGTCGCCGCCGGACCGGTGAAAAACAGCAGCGCGCCCAATGCTGCCGCCATGATTTTTTTTTCGTTCATTGTCGTATCCTTTCCCGTCGAAAAACTCACTTCCACAGCAGGTGGGCAAAAAATTCTCGATTTGTCCACAATTTTATCCCCATGCTGTGTACAAACATTCGTACCCGTTCAGATTATTTTCAGGAATTCACCTCGGGAACGGCCAAAGAGAAATGCACGACCACGTCCGGCCAGTCCTCCAGCGGCACCCACCCGCGCACGCGCTCCGCGAAAGGGCGGTCGAGCTTGCCTTCGCCGGTCGCCAGCGCTTCGGCTTTGCGGCAGCCTTTGTGGCTCTCCGGCGTGCCGAAGGCCGCGCAGATTTCACCGGGGGTCCGCCCGTTTTTCGCCGCGAAAGCGTTGACGGCAATTACATGATGTTTGCCGTCGATGAGCCGCGCCTGCCCCGGAAAGTTTTCCCATGTCTTGTGGAACGCTGCAATCAGTTCCGCATAGCGAGTGTCCGCCGTCATATCCGTTCCCTCCCGGAATTATATTTCGTTTATTATTATACAGGAAAAACGCGCGGGGAGAAAGAGCGTGTTTCTTCGGTGAACAATGTATGCTATAATCATATGAAAGCGGTGAGGGAAGCGGCATGGGCAGGATGAAATATTTTCGATACGGGGAAAAGGAAATTTCCTATCTAAAGGCACGGGACAAAAAGCTCGCGGCGGTCATCGACGCCGTCGGGCCGATTCGTCGTCCGCTGGACACGGATTTGTTTTCCGCCGTCGTCCGCCATATCGTCGGACAGCAGATTTCCAATAAGGCGTTGGCCGCGGTCTGGGGGCGTCTCCTGGAGGGACTCGGCGTGGTGGACGCTGCGGCGGTGCTTGGCGCAGGCGAGGAAAAACTGCATTCCTTCGGCATGAGCTTTCGGAAAGCTTCGTACATCACCGATTTCGCGCGGAAGGTCGGGCGCGGGGATTTTCGCCTCACGGCCCTGAAAAAAATGAGCGACGACGAGGCGATTGACGCGCTGACAGCCCTTTCGGGAATTGGCGTCTGGACGGCGGAAATGATCCTGCTGTTCTGTCTCGAAAGGCCGGACGTGCTGAGCTTCGGCGATCTCGCGATTCAGCGCGGACTTCGCATGGTCTATCGCCATCGCGAAATCACGAAGGCGCAGTTCCAGCGGTATCGTCGCCGCTTTTCCCCTTACGGGAGCGTTGCGAGCCTTTATCTTTGGGCGGTCTCTGGCGGCGCGCTTCCCGGCGTGACAGACCCGGCAGACAGGAAGCGGGGCGTCAAGCCATGACCTGTTTCGCAAATTATGCGTCTCCGCTGGGAAATATTTTACTGTCCGCCGACGACGAAGGACTGACGGGGCTTGATTTCACGGCGGAGACTTGCAGGCTTCTTTCGACGGATCATCCGATCTTGCGGGAAGCGCGGCGCTGGCTCGATATTTATTTTTCAGGGCGCGATCCGGGATTCACGCCGCCGCTCCACCTTGACGGCACGCCGTTCCGACTGGAGGTCTGGCGGCTTCTGCTTGAAATTCCTTACGGTGAGACGACGACCTATGGGGCGTTGGCGAAAAAGATTTCTGCGCGGCGAGGCGGAGCGCGTGTGGCGGCGCAGGCCGTCGGCGGCGCGGTGGGGCATAACCCCGTGGCGCTGATCGTGCCCTGCCATCGGGTGATCGGCGCGGACGGCAGCCTGATCGGCTACGCCGGCGGCCTTGACAGAAAAGCGCGGCTGCTGGTGTTGGAAGGAGCCCCATTTTCAGCCTTTTTAGAGGAAAGCATGATTTAATGGAACTACTGGACAAGTCCCGCCGCGCTCCTGCCGGGTCTTTTTCCGACGGGTGTTGTCAAAGTCCTCTCGACATAGCGATGCTGCGACTTCGAGGCCTTTTCCCGGACGGTCATAAAATCCCCCGGCAGGGCCACGACTTGACTTATTCAGTGATTCCATAAGAATAAAAATCCTTGGATAAAGGGAGAACCGCTTTGAGCAAAAAGAGCAATAAAAAGAAGCATAAGCCCGCCCACAGGAAAAAACATGATTATGCCTTCTGGCTGTGGGTGGTTCTTCTCGTAGTCCTCGCGTTTGGAGTCGGCGCGGGCTTTTATTTTGCATCCTCGAGCCTTTTTGACAAGCCGGCGCGCCGCCCGCGCACGGAGTCCCGTCCGTACCAGCCGACGGAAGCGCTTTTGGTGGCGAAGGATAAGACGACGGTCATGATCATGGGCGTCGACGAGCGAGTGGACGACGTGGGCCGCTCCGACACGCTGATGCTGGCAACTGTCGATCCAAAGAAAAAAAGCGCGTCGCTGCTTTCGATTCCGCGCGATACCCGCGTACATGTTCCCGGCTATGGATACGACAAGATCAACGTCGCTTATTCCCTTGGCGGTCATGAACTGACGCGGGACACGGTGGAGGAATTTCTCGACACGCCGGTCGAGCATTACGTCCTGGTGAAAGTTCCAGCTTTCAAGCGCATTATTGACGCTATCGGCGGCGTGGACATCAATGTGGAAAAGCGCATGTATTACGTCGACGAATGGGACGATGACGGCGGCCTCGTCATCGACCTTTATCCGGGCTGGCAGCATATGGACGGCAAAACCGCCATGACTTACGTCCGTTACCGCGACGAAGACGGCGACATCGGGCGCATCGAGCGGCAGCAGAAATTCGTGAAAGCCGCCATGGATCAGATACTGTCCCCGTCGATCATCCCGCGCCTGCCGGAAATTATCCGTGAGGTTATGGGCGCGGTGGAGACAGACCTTTCCTTCCGGCAGAGCTTGGAGCTGATGGGCGCGCTGAAGGAAGCGCAGTCGAGCGGGCTCAAGACGAAAATGGTCGCCGGACGGCCGATGTATATCGATGAAATCAGCTATTGGATTCCCGATCTCTACGACACCCGCGAGGATATGGCCGACATGCTTGGCATCACCATCAGCGAGAACGCGAAAAATGAGATGGATCGTGACGCTTCCGCTTATGCGGCGTCAATTCCGGCGAACGCCAAGGAAGTGCCGGAGGACGATACTACGATCGGCCGTCTCGTCCGCGAGGGGACAAGGCCGCCTCGCACGGGAGACAGGGACAGCGTGACGACGCCTTCCACGCGTCCGGGCAAGGGCTCGGAAGATGAGCGCCCATCCACGCATCCGACATCGCCGGGCGGTTCATCCACGACGACGCCGGCACGGCCAGGCGCGCCTTCGCCTGCCGCACCGACGCGGGAAGAAAAGCCCGAGCCGGAACCCGAAACGACGGAAACGACGTCGACAAAAGAACCAAAGGAAGCGGAACCGGCGAACACACAGGGGGACAGCGGCGAAGCGCCGGAGACGGCCGCGAAGCCGGCGACTCCCACGCCGCCCGTCGCGCCGTCGAACCCGTTGCCGAGCAGCGTACCGTCAAGAAAACGATGAATATAGAATCCGCCGACGCGATCGATTTTGCGTCGGCGGTTTTTTATTGAGAGACGATTGACAAAAGAGCAATCTTCCTGTAATATAATAATTAAAAAATATGGTTAAAAAACAATTAATAAATATACGTTATTTATTGCGGTAAAGGAGATGATTGTATGTATTTCGACGACTATGACAGCCCGGTGTTCCGTCCCCCTAGCGAGGCAAGGAGCTTTATCCTTCGGTTGACGCGTGGCTGCGCCCATAACAAATGCACCTACTGCAATATGTATCGCGGCGTGCCGTTCCAGGTGCTGACCGACGAGCAGATCATGCGGCAGATTGAGATGGCGCGGGCGTACAACGCGAAAGCCGTGCGCCGCGTGTTCTTCGCGGACGGCGACGCGCTGGTGCTTTCCACCGAGCGTCTGCTTAACGTGCTGAAAACCCTGCATGAGGTGTTTCCAAATTTCGAGCGCGCTTCGTCTTACGCGGCGCCGAAAGACATCTTGCGGAAATCGGTGGAGGAGCTGAAAGCGCTCCGTGAGGCGGGGCTGGAGCTGCTCTACTACGGCATGGAGACCGGCGACGCGGCGACGCTGGCTAAGATCAATAAGGGCGTCGACGATAAAGAATCCATCGAAGTCGGCCAGCGGGTCATCGCGGCGGGCATGAAGCTCTCCATGATGGTGATCCTCGGTATCGCGGGCGAGGACGGTTCGGAGCGCCACGCACTGGAGACGGCGAAAGCTATCAACGCAATTCGCCCGACGATGCTCGGCGCGATCTGCCTGATGCTCTACCGCGGCAGCGAGCTCAAGGCTGAGTTCGAGCGCGGCGAGTTCCGGCCGCTGTCCCCTGCGGGGCTGATGGAAGAGTTGAAGCTGATGATCGAGCACGTCGAGCTCCCCGAGACAGAGCATTGCCTGTTCCGCAGCAACCACATCTCGAACTATGTGCCGCTGAAGGCAACGCTGCCCGCAGACAAGGAAAGCCTGCTCCGAGACATCGAATACAGTATCGGCGAGCTGAAAAAGCTCAGGGACTGGGACGTCTACAATCACGACAAATATTGATGGCATTTAAAACAAACCAGGCTGTCCATGAAGATCTGACTATCATGCGGCAGCCTGGTTGTTGTTTTCTTATTCTTTTTCTGCCGGCGGTTGGGGCGGCGGCACTGGGATTGGATCGTCGTGCCTCCAGCGCGGGCCTCGGCCCATGCCCGGACCGCCCATCATCCAGCCGGGGCGGAAGGCTTCGCGCAGTACGCCGGCGTCGAGGCCGAGCTCTTTCGCCACATCGTCCCAGCCGTTGTTGATCTTCTTCAGCGCGAGGACGTCCCGGGCGCTTTTGTTCGCGGCTTTGCCGAGAATGCCCGCCGCGCGGACGTCTCTTGGGTGATAGCCCTCGCGAAGCAACGTCCGCGCCTCTTCCGGCGTCAGGTTCGTCTTTTCGTCGGCGAGGCGGGTTGCCATCAGTTCGCCCATCGTCTCATGGATCATTTCCCGCGTGACGCCCAGCGATTCGCCGACGGCGCGCCAGTCGCCCTGATCGTCATAGATCGCCATGACTTCGGCAAAGGAACGGCCGCTGGTCCGCGCCAGCATCGAGCAGGGGAACACGTCGCGAAACGCGCGGGGATTCTCGGCGAGATAGGCCGCGACCTCAGCCTCGTCCACGCCAAACATTTCCGCTGCGCGCTTGGCGGCGTCCTCGTCGCTCATTCGCCACGCCCCTGGTCCCATGCGCTCCTGCATTTCCTGCCGATGTTCCATCGGCCCGTTGTAGCCGCCGTGCACTTCAGCCGCCTCGACGCCGCCGAACAAACTCGCGCCGATCAGGACGCCGCCGGCCGCCATCGCCATGAATAACTTTTTATTCATCTGAAAAACCTCCTTGACAACTTGCTTGCAATAAATATAACCGAAGCAAATTAAATACGTCTTAAAAAACGATGGATATTGAGTGAAAATTTCCAACATGATATAATTGAAAGAAGCGAGGACTGGAAGAAGGTGAGCGTATGGCGAAAATACTTCTGGTGGACGACAACGAGATCAATCTGATGATGACCGAAATGGTGCTTTCAGAAATGCATTATGAGGTCGAGACGGCGACGAGCGGCGAGGCGGCGATTGAGCTCCTGCAGCAAAACCAGTATGATTTGATGCTGCTCGACATCATTATGGACGGCATGAGCGGTATCGAAACGCTGGCGCGCGTTCGCGATATGACGGAGATCAGTGGGATCCGAACGATTTTCCTGACATCCTCCTCCCAGGCGGCGGATATGACGGAGGCGATTCGGCTCGGCGCCATGGACTTCATTCGCAAGCCAGCGCTTCCGGAAAAACTTGTTGCCGCAGTGCAGAGAGCGCTGCTTGAGCAGGAGAAGGACAAGATCCTTGCCGTGGACGACGACGAGATGAGCCTTATGACCGTTGAGACGCTGTTTGGTATTCGCTACGACGTGCGCTGCGCCTCCTCGGGGGCGGAGGCTCTCGCGGAGATGGAGAAGGAAAAGCCTGATCTTGTGCTGCTCGATCTGCGCATGCCCGGCATGGACGGATTGGAGGTTCTGGAGCGGATTCGCGATATGGAAGGCTGCGAAGACCTGCCGGTGGTGTTTCTGACCGCTGACAGGGATCCGGGAACGGAAGCGGCGCTTTTTACTGCGGGGGCGACAGAATTCCTCGGGAAGCCGCTGGTCATGCAGGTCGCCATGCATCGCATCCGCCGTATTCTGGAGCATAAGCATTTGCGGGATTCGCTGCATGACGAGGTGAACCGCAAGGCCCGCGCTTTCCAGGAGAGCAACAGGAAAATCAGCAGCCTTTCGGATCAAATCATTCGCGCGTTGTCGGGCGCCATCGATGCGAAGGACTACTCTGCGAACGGCCACTCGGTGCGGGTGGCGGAATACGCGCGCGAGTTGGCGCGCCGCCTCGGTAAATCGGCGGAGGAGCTTGAGAAAATATACAACGCCGCACTTTTGCACGACGTCGGGAAGATTGCCATTCCCAGTGCGATTATCAATAAGCCCGGCAAGCTGACGGGTGACGAGTACGCGATTGTCAAAAACCATTCGCTGAAGGGCTATGAAATATTGGCCCCGATCTCTGAGATGCCGGAGCTTGCCGCCGTCGCGCGCTGGCATCATGAGCGGTACGACGGCGCCGGTTATCCTGACGGCAAAGCAGGCGAAGATATACCGGAAATTGCACGGATTATTTGCGTTGCGGATTGCTATGACGCCATGTCGTCGGACAGGATTTACCGAAAGGCGTTGCCCCAGAGCAAAATACGCGAGGAGCTCGAGCAGAACAAGGGGGCGCAGTTCGACCCGAAAGTCGCGGAGGCCATGCTGCAAATGATGGATGAGGACAGGGACTTTAAACTGAGGGGAAACAAGGGAAAATGAAATAGAGTGAAGATCAAATGGCGGGTTAAAACAAGCGCTGGAAAGAGCTGCTGTTTTAGGAAGGAGGCCTATCCTTGGAATCTATCGTTCTTTACACAGAAGAAATTGACAATTTGAGCGAGGCGGCAGAGGAGCTGTTCGCCCAGGCGGAAGGCTTCAAACTGCATAAGAACACGCTCGGCGTCCTGTTCGTCGAGGAGGAGACCGATTATCCCGCGCTGTATGAGTTGCTTTCCTCCCACTGGAAATTCCCGATTATTGGCTGCACGACGCTGGCGATGCTGCTCGCCGAGCAGGGCTGCACGCGGACGGGGATTTCCGTAATGCTGATGACGGCGGACACCTGCGAGTTTGCCGTAGACATGACCGGCGAACTGGACCAGGAAAACTATCGAACGGAAATCACTGCGCTTTGCAAGTCGCTCTCCGGAGCATTGCCCACCGCGCCAAAGCTCGTGCTGACTTTCGGCGGCATGGTCGCCAGCGAACAGAACGTGCCGGGGGACGAAATAGTCGACGCCGTCGAGGAAGCGCTCGGGAAAGACGTTCCGATTTTTGGCAGCGTCGCTTCGGACGGATTCAATTTCAGCAATTACCGCGTGTTTTGCGGCGACCGCGTAACGAAGAGCGGGCAGGCGGTCGCCCTCGTTTCGGGTGCGATCGCGCCGATCTTCTTCTCGACGAATTCGGTGGAAAACAGGGCGGACGTCTCCTATAAGGTCACAAAGGCGCAGAGCAACAAAATTATGCGGCTCGGCAGCGGCACTTTCGTTGAGGCGCTGAAGCGCGAAAATATGGAAGTCAGCAAGCAAAACGTGGTCGGGGACTATTTCCTTTCGCCCTTTGTGCTGTCCGTCGATCTCGGAGGCGGCGACGTCGCCGAGATTACGCGCACGCTTTCGCTGTTGAATCTGGAAACGGGAACGGGCGTCTTTCTCGGTGCAGTGCCGGAAGGCTCGATTGTACGGCTCGGCATCCTGGACCAGAAAGACGTGCAGAAATCCATAAATCAGGCCTTTGAGAAAATGCTGGCGACGCTTTCGGCGTCCGGCGACGGGCGGCATACGCTGCTCTGCACTTCCTGCGCGGCCCGGTATCTGGCGATGGCGAGCAATACGGACGCGGAGGCGCAGGCCTATCAGGGACGCCTGCCGGCAAACCTCTCAATGCTCGGTCTGTACGGCAACGGCGAGTATTGTCCGCTGCGCGGGAAGACGACCGGGAAGAACCACAATTTCTTCCACAACTTCACCTTCGCGATCATGGCGATTTAAGGAACCACTGAATAAGTCCCTCCGCGCCTCTGCCGGGTCTTTTTCCGCCTGTCGTTGTCAAATCCCTCTCGACGTAGCGATGCTACGCCTTCGAGGGATTTTCCTAGACAGTCGAAAAAATCCCTCGACAGATGCACGAATTGACTTAATCAGTGTTTCCTTAAGGAAATACTGAACAAAGCGGCAAAAGGGGAGAAACAGCAAGATGGATTCCATCGTCCTTTACACGGAAGAAATAGACGACTTGAGGGAAGCGGCGGCGGAACTCCTGGTGCAGACATGGGAGTTTCCGCTGAAAAAGCATTCTCTTGCCATACTGTTTACGGAGGAGGATACGGATTTCGAGGGGCTTTATCCGATATTGGCGGAGCACTGGGATTTTCCGGTCGTCGGCTGCACGACGATGGGCATGCTCGGCAGGCAGGGGTATTGCGCCATCGGCATTTTCGTGCTGCTTCTGACTGCAGACGATTGCTTTTTTGCCGCCGGGATGGCAAGGGACCTGGCTCCGGACAATTACCGGGCCAAGATTGCACAGACGTATCGGTCGCTCCGCGAAACGCTCCCGTCCGAGCCGAAGCTGATTTTGAGCTATGGCGGTATGTTCAGGGCGGAGGAACATGTATCTGGGGACGACATGGTGGACGCGATTACCGAAGCAGCGGGAAAGAACATACCGCTGTTCGGGGGACTGGCGGCGGACGGCTTCAATTTTACCGGGTTTAGGGTATTCTGCAACGGGGAATCGGTGCAAAACGGGCAGATGATGGCGCTGATTGCCGGCCCCATCGATCCGAAATTCGTCGCCATCAATTCCGTCGAGAATCGCGCGAACTTTTCCTACGAGGTTACGGAGGCTCGGCACAACGAAGTTTTACGCCTCGGCAGCGGGACTTTCCTCGAGGCGCTGGAGCACGAGGACATGGCGGTGAACAAATCGGACGTGCTCGGGGACTATCTGCTTTCGCCTTTCGTGTTGATGATGAAACGCGAAGACGGCGACAGCGTTGAGGTCGCCCGCAATCTCACCACGTTGAATCATACGACGGGCGCGGGGACGTTTCTCGGCGCGGTGCCGGAAGGCTCGATTCTGAGCGTCGGGCTGATCGGCCGGACGGATGTGCAGCAATCGGTGCGGCAGGCATTCGACAGGATTTTCGAGGAACTGGAAGCCTCAGGGCACAAGCACAAGACGCTGCTCTGCAATTCCTGCTGCGCGCGATTCCTTGCGCTGGCGAGCAACACAAAGGAGGAAACGGACGCCTATATCAACCGTCTGCCGGACGACGTGTCGCTTGTCGGCATTTACGCTTACGGCGAGTATTGCCCGGAAAAGGGCAACAAGACCGGGAACAGCTACAATCTTTTCCACAATTTCACGTTTACGATTGTGGCGCTGTAAAAAGAGTAAAGAGTTAATACACGATAACGAGGGAGATCAGCATGGACGTCGTAAGCCCGGAGAAACGCCTCCAAATGGAAAATAAAAAACTCAGCCGCGAGATCAAACGGCTGAAGAAGGACAATGAGGTCCTGCGTATCGCCAACGACCAGGCGGCGCGCACGCAGGCCTATATTCAGAAAGACAGTACACGGCAGGTCTTTTACAACAACCAGCTCCTGAAGACATATCCATACCTTTTGATCCTGACGGACGAGCACCTCGAGACGGTCATGATCTCGGACGTGTTTTTCCGCTACAGCAGCGCTTTTGAGCGCGACGAGATCCGTCGCGGCGTCCCGATTCGCGACGTGCTGGCGGGCGTGCTGCCGGAGACTGACCTTTCGATCCTGCTGGAAAAGTGCGAGGCGGCGCTTTGGCAGGAGCCGGTTCCCCCGTATCTGCTCAGGGCCGTCGTCGCGGGCAAGAAGATCGACTGGCAGATCACGATCAAGTGCATGATGAGGCAGGACGGCGTCGTCGCCGGACTGAACATTCTGTTCGTCGATATGACGGAAGTTGTCAATGCGATGGAACGTGCCGAAGCTGCGGACAAGGCGAAGAGCAATTTCCTCGCGAATATGTCTCACGAGATCCGCACGCCGATGAACGCCATCGTCGGCATGGCGGAATTTATCCTGCGCGACAGCGCGGACGAAGTGGCGAAGCGGCACGCCACGCGGATCAAGTCTGCCTCCCGGACGCTGCTCACGATTATCAACGATATTCTCGACTTCTCAAAGATAGAGTCGGGTAAGATGGAGCTGGTCAACGACTCCTACCAGCTTTCCCACCTGATTGCCGACATCACCTCGATGCTGAACGCGCGCCTGCAGACGAAACCCGTGACCTTCAAGACCGAGATCGACGGCAATATCCCGAACCGGCTATACGGCGACGAGGTGCGCCTGAAACAGATCCTGATCAATCTTTTGGGCAACGCGCTGAAATTTACGCACGGAGGCTCTATCACGCTGACCTTGCGCCATGAAAAAATCGACGCTACCCATTGCCGCCTCTTCGGCACGGTCAGCGATACGGGCATCGGCATCAAGCCGGAAGACCTCAAGAATATTTTCTCCAGCTTCACGCAGGTCGATACAAGGCGCAACCGCGCCGTTGAAGGCACGGGCCTCGGCCTCGCGATCTGCCGCCAGCTCATCGAGCTGATGGACGGCTCGATTCGCGTGGAGAGCGAATACGGCAAAGGCACGACCTTCTTCTTTGACGTCGTCAGCGCGGTGGAGGGCTGGCAAAACCTCAGTGAAGCGCAGATGACTCCGATGGAACGGGCGGGCGCCGCTTTCCATGCGACGTTCTGCGCGCCGGAGGCCCGCGCGCTCGTCGTCGATGACAATGAAATGAACCTCGAAGTGGCGGAAGGAATTCTTGAACCGTATAAGATTAAAATCGTCAGGGCTGTGAACGGACCGGAGGCGCTTGAGCGCTTCGCCGAGGAAACCTTCGATATCATCTTTATGGATCACATGATGCCGGGTATGGACGGCGTCGAGGCTATGCGGCGTATTCGCATGATGAAGGGAGGCGAGGAGGCAGTTATCGTCGCGTTGACCGCAAACGCGCTTTCCGGCGCGGCCGCGGAGTATAAGAAACTTGGCTTTCAGGCTTTCCTGGCGAAGCCTATCGCGCCAAAGAGCATGGAAAATATTTTGCGGCGCCTCCTTCCCGCGAGGCTGCTCCAGCCGGTGGAGGAAACGTCGGAAGAGCATGCATCGACGGGGGTCGCATCGTCGCATGCGGTCGACGTCCTCAAGGACGCCATTGACGAAGAAAGCGCGCTGAAGTATTGCATGGGCAGCCGTACGTTCCTGGAGAAAATGCTCGCCACGTTCCGCAAGAATGAAAAGACAAAGCAGATCGAGACGTTTTTCCGCGCGAAAGATTGGGATAATTATCGAATCGTCGTTCATTCGCTGAAAGGCAACGCGTTGACCGTCGGAGCGCTGAAACTTTCCGAACACGCGAAGGAGCTGGAATATGCCGCCCGCGACGACCATATCGACGAGATTATGGAAAAGCATGAGCCGTTTATGAAAGAATATCGCGCACTCCTCGACGCCATTGAAGCGAGAGCAAAAAGTTGATATGACAGGAAGACAAATAACGACGGACGCCGAAGCGCACAATCGCGCTTCGGCGTCCTTTCTCAAGTGTATGATTACTTGCCGCTGGTTTTTTCCTTTTCAATTTGCGCGAGGTAATCGGCAAGCAGGCCTTCCTTCAGTTCGCCTTCGGTTTTGGCGGCAGGCGGCTGCGCTTCTTCCGTCTGTGCGGGCGCGGCTGGTTCGTCTGCGGGGGCCGGCGGCTCGGCTTCCGCAGCTGCCGCTGCCTGCGTTGTCGGCTTGGTCTTATCGGAAAGATGGATATCGACGTCGACCTGGTCGCCGTTCATGACCGGGCTGCTGAAGGTCGCGGGCTTGTCATTGACCAGGATCGATACGACCAGACCGCTGTTCGCGGCCGGAGGCTCGAATCCCACGGCGGCCAGCACTGCACTGACGTCGGTCACGCGCCGTTCGGAGATTTCGTATTGGACGCTGCAGCCTTCAGTGACGAGCGTGTTCGCGGTGGCGGGACGCCCGTTCAGCTCCAGCGTTACAGTGGCGGAAGGGATCTTCTTTTCGGCGCCGTTGAAATAAACGACGAGGCTCGTTTCACGCTCGGAAAGCCCCAGTACTTCGCCGAGTTTCGGGTCGTCCGGCAGATTGTACTCGATGCGGTCGCCGTCCTGGATTGACACGGAGAGCGTCGTGGGCTGGTCGTTCAGGAGGATTTCCGGGATACAGGAAAACTGTGTCTCCGCGCCGTTCAGCTTGTATTTGATCTTTTTGCCCGTGGGCGGATAGCCCGCCAGTTTCAAGGCTTCGCCGACGCTGAGCGTATCCCTGCGCGCGATGACGTCGCCGTCCGCAAGATGAGCGTCGTCATCGGCGGGTTCTCCGTTGACGAGAAGCCCCGCCGTAATTTTCTTTTTGTTGCCGTTGATATAGAGAATATACGGCTCCTGCATTTCCTGAACGTCCGCCAAAGTGACGACGGGAAGCGTTCCCGCCTCGCCCTGCGCGATCTCGATATGCGCGCCGGGAATGATGGGCGTGTCGAGGGCGGCAGGCTCGCCGTTCATGGTGATGTTGGAGGCGGTTCCGGCCATACCGGGGAAGAATTTCGGCTCGCCGTCCACGGTGATATGAAGCCCAAAGTCGGGGGCGCTTTCCTGCTTCAACTGGACCCCCGCCGAGAGCAGCGCGTCGGAGACGGTCAGCTCTCGGAAGTTGAACAGGCGGTACTCGACGCCCGAGACGTAAACGGTCTGGAAGTGAAGCGTGTTTAGCGAGGCGATTTTCAAAATGCCAAGCGGCGTCACCGCGTCGGGCTGGGTCAGCTCCGGCGGCAGCGCCGCCACGCCGTCCACGGACTCAGGATGACGGACGGCGACGCGGGGCAGGGGCAGGGAAAGAGCCTGTGCCACATACTCCGCGAGGCGCGGCGTCAGTGCGCCGCCGCCGACGAGCAATACCGCCTGCGGTTCGGCGTCGTTCAGCGTCGTGATCTGCCGTGCGATGGCTTCGGCGAGCTTTTGGACGGCGGGCAGGATCGGCGAAAGCACCTCTTCGGCACTGAGCTGATATTGCATGCCGAGAATGTCGGTGAACATGACTTCCTTGCCTTCGGCGGCGTCGCGCTTGATGCGCTCGGCGACGTTGAAGTCCAGCAGGAAGTGCTGGCTGATGGCTTCGGTGATTTCGTCCCCGGCCTGCGGGACCATGCCGTAGGCGATGACGCTGCCGTTGTTCGTGATGGCGACGTCGGACGTGCCCGCGCCGATATCGACGAGGACCAGATTCAGATGACGCATGGTCGGCGGGATCAACACGTTGATCGCGGCGATCGGCTCGAGGGTGACGGCCCGGAGACGAAGATCGGTGGCGGTCAGCGCCGAGTCCATCGAGTCGATGACCTGACGGGGCAGGAACGTGGCAATGACTGAAGCCGTCGCTTTTTGCCCCCGCTGGCCGACGAGGGATTTCAGCCGGATACCGTCCAGCGTGTACTTGATCGTGCTGTAGCCGACGCAGTAGTAGTGCGTCGGATCGTCAATCTCGGAGCAGGAGGCGAGCTTTTCCTGCGCGGCCTGCACGCTTGCGAAGTCCAGTAGCCGTTCGCCGTCGGCGGTGATGACGCCGGTAAAATCCATTTCTGCGTCGGCGGTCATAGTGTAGAGCGCGCGGCCCGCGGCGGCGACGGCGACGCTTTTCAGCGTCCCGGCGGTCTTTTCCAGCTCGGCTTTGACTTCCCTGATAACGGCGGCGACCTGCGGCACATCGTGAATCTGGCCGTCCAGCATGGCGCGGGTTTTGTGTTCGCGGCGCGTGGTGTCGAGGATCGTTATCGTGCCGTCCTCTTCCTGCCGGGCGACGATGCCGATGACGCTGCGGGTACCGATATCGAGGGCAAAAATGGGCTCCGCCGCGTTCTTTTTCGTCGCGGCGGGCTTCTTTGCAGTCTTTCGGGGGCCAGCCTTCGGGGCGCGTTTTTTCGGCGCTTCGGTGGTTTCCGTCTCCTTTACCGCGGCTGCCGTCTCCGTGTCGCTTTTTTTTCTGCGGCGCGTTTTCTTAGGCGCGTCGTTCTTCTCGGTTGCCATACGATCAATCCCTTCAACAAACTTGCGGGTAGTTTTTCACATTACAATATATTATAGGTAATCGTTGGAAATTGCAAGCGTGCGTTTTTGGGGTCACGCGGCGGATTTTGCCGCAGCCTCCGGTTTCGACGTCTCGTCTTTCGGGGCGTTTTTGTCCGCTTCGGCTTTTTCGGTCTCGGCCTTTTTCTCCTCACGTGCTTTGGCTTCTTCCTGCCGCTGCTTTTCGCGTTCCTTTTCCATGCGCTCCCAGCCTTTCGGGTTGATTCGCCTGTAGTATTCATCGGGAATATCTGTCGCGTCCGGCAGAAGCTTATAATAGTCGGCGTAATGGCGGAGCGCCGCGGCGTCGTTGCCAAGTTCGTCCTCCACGTCGGCGGCCATTTTGTGCGCGGCGATGGCCTTCGGGTCCAGCGCGATGCTTTTTGTGATATCTTCCAGCGCGGCCTCCGGCAATCCCTGCGCACGGCGCACTTCGGCACGGTTCAGGTAAACATAGGCGTCATTCGGGTCGAGACTTACGGCGTGATCGCAGTCTGCCGTTGCACCCGCGAAGTCGCCCGTGAGCGCTTTTGCGCGCCCCCGCACCGCATAAACGCCCGCCAGCTTCACATTGGCGTTGTTGCAGCCGAAGGTGCGCGCGCCTTCCTCGATGGAGAGCTCCGGCTCGTTGATGTCGTTGTATGCGTCGGCATTTTTGTAAAGCCGCTCCACCAGCTTCTTGTCGGCGGCGACATTTTTCGCCGTGCGCTCCTGCCAGTAAGCGAGCCGCTCCTGTTCCTCGGCGCGCATCGTTTCCCGTGCGCCCGTCGTGCTCTCTGCCGCGTAAGCGGCTCGCACCAGACGCTCCAGCTCGGCTTCGGCGTGGTTCTTCTCCACGGCGGCCTTCAGGTACGCATAAACGCGGTTGTCGTCCAGGTAGGCAATGCGCCCGTTCTCCCCGGGACGGAAATTCCATTCCTCCACGGTCGCGAATTCGTGGAACGCCCGCGTCAGCCCGCCGGCAATCAGGTAAGCCTGTTCCGGCGTGTCATCGTAGACATCGGTGGAGTACATCGCCGAGAGCAGCGGCTGCCCGTCGATTAAAATATCTTTTCTGTCCTTAACGGTCACATGGCCTGCGCTGTAAGCGGACATCATCGCCGCGAGCTTCGCTTCGCGCCGGTCCGTGTCCGGATGGTCGTAAGGGTCGGCGCCGTAGCTTCGGTCGAAGGTGTCCGGGTGCTTCGTCATGTAGTCCATGCGCGCCATCGCAGCCGCCGGACCGCCGGGATTGAAACCGGCGCTGGCAGCGAGGTAAAATCCGCCCTCGTCGGCTTCGTACTCGGCAGGCAGGATCACATTCTTCGCGACGGAGTAATCAGCCAGCACGCCCACTACGTCAGGACGCACCGCGCCTGTGACCATGCCGAGGAAATTGATGCCGAAGGCCTGAGCCGCCGCCCGGGCGTAATTGTACGCTGCGTGCAGCTTGATGCCGTGCGTCATTTCATGGGCGAGCACGCCCGCGATTTCGTCGACGTTGCCGTTCAGTCCGATCACGAGGCCGCGGTTTACTGTGATATAATTCGTCGGGAAACAGGCCGCGTTGAATTCTTCACTGTCGTTCACATTCCAGCGGAAGGGCAGCGAGCGGATGTCGAGCACATACGTTCCGCGCTCCACGAGACCGCTCATCACCTCGTCGACGATCTGGTGGTTTCTCGGGTTGCGGTCGACGCCGTTCTCATACGCGTCGTAGAGCCGCGTCTGTTCCTGGTAATAGGCGTTGTTCCCCGCGTCGAGAATCGCGGCGAGATAGCCGCTGTACATGCCTGCCGTACCGAGCACGCCCGCCAGCGCGGCAAAAACGTCCGCACTGCTCGCGGCTTCCGCTCGCGCGGGCAGCGGAGCGGCAGGCACAACAGGCGCACAGATCGCGAGCGCCGACAGCCCGGCCGCGAGGAGCCGCCGCTTCCATGAGCGTAATAATTTCATGGGGAATAATCCCTCCGTTCTTCATCATATCTCGTCCATCATAGCACAAACGCGTTAGGACCGCATGGAGGAAATATGAAAAACGCCCCGGCTCACCGCGCCGGGGCGTTCGTTTCCCTCATTTCCCAATCAGTTCCGCATACTTTTCCGGTACGTCGCCTTTGGGATTTTTTTCGAGATAGGCTCGGTAGGCCTGGAGAGCGAGCGCGTCTTCGCCTTTCGCGTCGTAGGCCATGCCCTGGAGGCGGAGGTTTGCGGCGAAGGCGCCGGGGGCGAGCGTTTCCGCTGTCTGACTGTCCGCGAGGGCGGCGTCGTAGTCGGCGAGGGCATGGTGGGTGTAGCCGCGATAAAGATAGGTACGCGCCTGTTTCGGCGCGAGGCTTGCCGACAGGTTCAGCTCGGCGAGGGCCGTATCATACATATCGAGCTGATAAAATGCGCTGCCGCGCTCGGCGTGGGCCCATGCCTTCGCTTCGTCGTTCGGTTCGCAGGCGAGGAGGCGGTCGGCCTCGTGGACGGCGAGCCCAGGAAGCTCAAGCGCGTTGTAGGTCAGACTCTTTTCCTTGTAACCTTCGACGTTCTCTTTCGTATTTCGTTTCGCCTTTTCCTTTTGATTGTCGATTTTTTCCCGGCGTTCCTGCTCCTTTTCCAGATAGGATTCACGCCTGTCCGATTTCTTGTCCCCGGCGTAAGCGGCGTCTACAAGGGCCTGGAGCTTTTCGCCGAGATTCGCTTCCTGCACGGCAGTTTTTAAATGACGATAGGCGTCGCCGTCGTTCAGGAATTCCATGACCCCGTCCGCGCGTTTCGCAAACTGCCAGCCGGAGACCGACGCGTGATCGTGGAAACCTTTAGCAAGGCCGCCCGCCACCAGACAGGCGCGTTCCCCGGCGCTGTATTCCTCAGTGGGCGCCAGCGTCAGGAACTGTTCGCCGTCGATGAGTACGGTGTCGTCTTTCGCCTCGACGTGGCCGAGGCTGTATTCATTCAGCCATTTCAGGCCGCGCTTCAGACGGTTTGAGGTCTCCGGGTGGTCGTCGGGATTGGCGATCGACTCGGCGCGGCTGTCCGGCATTTTGATTGTCATCGCGGCAAAGCCTCCGGGATTGAAGCCGGCGCTGGCCATCAGCCAGAAGCCGGACTCGTCGGCGTCCTTTTCCGACGTAGCGGTGATGTTTTTCGCCGTATTGTAGTTCGTCAAAATATTCGTCAGGTAGCTGGTCAGTGCGCCGCCGGACAGGGATTGGGCGACAGTCTGGATGCCCGCTTCTTTTGCCATGTCGTGAGCGATGTGCTGATGAAGGCCATGGATCATTTCATGGGCAAGGACGCCAGCCAGTTCGTCCCGGTCGCCGTGCAGCGCGGTAATCAGGCCGCGGTTGACGCTGACAAAATTGGCGGCGGTGCAGGCGGCGTTGAAGGTGTCGTCGGCGTTGACGTTCCAACGGAAGGGCAGAGAGTTCGCCGCGAGCGCGTAATCGCCGCGTTCGATGAGTTGGTTCATCACGCCGTCGACGAGGGCAAGGTCTTCCTCCGAGGGGTCGTGGCCGCGCTTTGCTACGTCCTGGTCCAGTAGTTTTTTCTGTACGACGGGGCTGTTTCCCATGGCGAGGATCTCGTTTTTCAGCCCGTTGTATTTCCCCTGCGCGCGTACGGCTCCAATGGCGCCCCGGATGACGGTGCCCCAGATTCCCGCCTCGGCGACGGGCGGCGCGGGCACGAGCAGCGCCGCCGTGACGCCCGCCGCGAGAAATCCCAAATGGAGCTTTTTGAAAATCCGTTTCGCTTTCATAGACAATTCCCTCCCGAATCTGTATGCCTGCATTGTAAGCCCCGCTTTTTGAAAATGTCAATATAAGCGGTAGATTTTTCCGATAATATTATGTATAATAAAGTTTAATCGCGCAAAGGCGCGGAAATGTTATGATATGTATGGAGGGGCAGAGTATGATGAAGGGCAAGAAATGGCAGCGCCTCGTCATGGGCGTGACGGCGGTACTGACGGCGGGATTGATCGCGGGCTGCGGAGGCGGCGGAGAGAAGAAAGCCGAGAACGGCAAGAAGATGTACAAGATCGGCATTGTGCAGCTTGTCGAGCACAACGCGCTCGACGCGGCGAACAAGGGCTTCGTGGACGGGCTGAAGAAGCGCGGCTATGAAGAAGGCAAGAACATCGAAATTGACCGACAGAACGCGCAGGCCGACCAGTCGAACCTCGCGAACATTTCCCAGCGATTCATCTCGAATAAGTCGAATTTGATCTGCGCGATCGCGACGCCTGCGGCGCAGACCGTAGCCAACGCCACGAAGGACATCCCCATTGTCGGCACGGCGATTACCGACTATGAGAGCGCGAAACTGGTGAAGTCCAACGGGAAGCCGGGCGGCAATGTGACCGGCACCAGCGACATGAACCCGCTCAAGGAGCAGGTGGACCTTCTGATGAAGCTCTGCCCGAATGTGAAGACAATCGGCGTTATCTATTGCTCCAGCGAGGTCAACTCCGAGGTGCAGGTCAAGGCGATGAAGGCATACGCCGAGACGAAAGGCCTCAAGGTCGAGACGGCGACCATCTCCACGGTCAACGACATCCAGCAGGCGGCTCAGAGCCTGAACACGAAGGTTGACGCTTTCTACGCTCCGACGGACAACGTGCTGGCCAGCGCGATGCCGACGCTGATTTCCGTCACCGATCCGGCGAAGAAGCCGGTCATTTGCGGCGAAGAGAACATGGTCAAGGCTGGTGGTCTCGCGACTTACGGTATCGACTATTACAAGCTGGGCCTCCAAACCGGCGAAATGGGCGCGGACATCCTCGACGGCAAGAAAAAGCCTGCCGATATGCCGATCCAGACCGCGAAGGACCTGAAGGCGAGCATCAACAAGAAGAACGCTGATGCGCTGGGCATCAAGATTCCCGAAGACCTGATGAAGTCGGCGGAGATCATTCAGTAACAGAGTGAAGAGTTACGAGTGGAGAGTGGAGATAAGAGTGGAGCTTGCGTGAATCGGCGCAATATCTTCACTCTTCGCGCTCCACTCTCCACGCTTTTTATGCCATCATAATTTGTTAGGAGTAGAAAGATTTTGGACTTGATTATCCCTACAATCTCGCAGGGTCTGCTTTGGTCGGTGCTGGCCATTGGCGTCTATCTGACTTTTCGCGTGCTGGACGTGGCGGATCTGACCGTCGAGGGCAGCTTTCCGCTAGGCGCGGCGGTGGCGGCGGCACTGCTCGTCGCCGGCTGGTCGCCGATTTCGTCGATTCTCATCGCGTGCTTCGCAGGTATGCTTTCGGGCGTCGTCACCGGTATTCTGACTACGAGATTCAAGATTCCGGCGCTCTTATCGGGCATTTTGACCATGATTGCGTTGTACTCGGTGAATCTCCGCGTGATGGGCAAGGCGAATCTGCCGCTGCTCGGCATCGATACGTTGTTCACGCAATTTGGCTGGATTTCCGAGGACAAGCAGACCGTCGTTTTCGCTGTCGGCCTTGTGGTGGTACTGCTGGTTGGCGCGCTTTGTTACTGGTTTTTCGGGACGGAGATCGGAGCGGCGATTCGCGCCACCGGCTTCAACCCGAACATGATCCGCGCCAATGGCGTCAATACGGACGTGACGATTATCCTCGGCCTCTTGTTGTCCAACGGCCTTGTGGCGGTGTCCGGCGCGCTCGTCGCCCAGTCCAATGGCTTCGCGGATGTGGGCATGGGCGTCGGTACGATTGTCATCGGTCTCGCGTCGGTCATCATCGGCGAGGTGCTGTTCGGCACATCGAGTTTTTGGCGCTGTCTGATCTCGGTGGTGATGGGCTCCGTCGTCTATCGCATCGTCATCGCGGTGGTGCTGCAAATGGGCATGCCGCCCAACGACCTGAAGCTCTTCACGGCGATTCTCGTGGCCGCCGCGCTGGCGCTGCCGCTGCTCCAGGGCAAGGTCAAGGAACGGCGCAGAAGGGCGGTGGACTGATTGCTGAGAATCGAGAATATCGCCAAGACCTTCAATCCCGGCACGATTACCGAAAAAGTCGCGCTGACGGGGCTCTCTCTGCACCTTGCCCCCGGCGATTTCGTGACGGTGATCGGCGGCAACGGCGCGGGCAAGTCCACGCTGATGAACTCCATCGCAGGCACGTTCTTCGTGGATCGCGGGAAAATCTTCATCGACGGTGAGGACATTACGCGCTGGCCCGAGTATCGGCGCGCAAGATATATCGGCCGCGTGTTCCAGGATCCGATGATGGGAACGGCGGCGGGCATGATGATCGAGGAAAACCTCGCCATCGCAGAGCGGCGCGGGCGACCGCCGACACTGGCTTGGAGCTCGTCGGAGGAAAAGCGGCAGGAATACCGCGAGCTGCTTCTTTCCCTCGGCCTTGGGCTGGAAGATCGGCTGGAGTCAAAAGTCGGCCTGTTGTCCGGCGGACAGCGGCAGGCGCTGACGCTCCTGATGGCGACGATGGCCTCGCCGAAGCTGCTGCTTCTCGACGAGCACACCGCGGCCCTCGACCCGAAGACGGCGGCGCAGGTACTTCGCCTCACAAAGACCATCGTTGAAGGGCGAAACCTCACGACACTGATGATCACGCACAATATGCGCGACGCTCTCGCACTGGGCAACCGGCTCATCATGATGTACGAGGGCAGAATCCTGATCGACGTGGCCGGAGAAGAAAAGAAGCGGCTGACCGTTCCCGACCTCCTGAAAATGTTCGAGCAGGCGGCGGGCAGTGAAATGACAAGCGACAGTCTGCTGTTGTCTTGAATGAACGTATAAAAAGCACTGCCGTGATTTGCGGCGGTGCCTTTTTTGACAGAAGGTATTTTCACGTTGGAGGCTGTTATGAATAAAATAGAGCGTGTGGCGAAAATATTAGAGCTTGCAGAGATCCCGTTCTCATGGTTGAAATATGACGACGATGGCAACGGAGTCAGTTTGATTCTCGACGACAATTCTTCGACAATATCGTTCGTGCCGCCGGATATGCTGCGAATTTTCGTAAACAGCGACGTGTCGTTTTCGACATTTGAGCAGTGCGATATCGGCGACGCTTTGCGGATCATCATGACTGTGCGGTATATGCAAAGAGTTGACGGCGTTCCTGAAAAAAGTTACAGCAACGAATGGATTGAATGAAAACGTGATAATCGGATCGATTGTCAAAAGCGACGAAACGATATAGCGGCTGCTGTAATGGACCGGGCTTTTGTTTCCGTATGACTGAGGATTTCGCGCCGAAAAATCCGCCGTTCGCGCCCTGCGGCGAAATTTTGCTCCGTTTTATGGTATAGTAAAAAGCGGAGGGGGATTCCATGGAAGAGAGGGTGATTTCGGAAGCGCGGGCGGGGCTTGCCGTTGCGGTCTGCGAACCGAACGAGGAGCTGCGCGGCGAGCTCGTGCGCATGATCGAGACGGAGAAGCCGGGGGCCGAGGTCGCGGCTTTCGGATCCGGGGACGCGCTTTTGGGCTCGGAGACGGATTTCGCGATTTATTTTCTCGACATACAGGGGGCGGACGGGCTCGAAGCCGCGCGGGAACTTCGTACGCGGGAGCGGGGCGGCGCGGGCAGCGTGATTGTTTTCGTGACCGGCTACCGCGACTATATGGAGGAGGCCTTTGACGTTCACGCGTTTCAATATCTGGTGAAGCCGGTGGACGCGAAAAAGTTCGCCGAGGTTCTTGCCGCCGCGTGGATGGAGGCCGAGGCAATCCGCCGCCGGGAGGGGCGCCATATCCTGCTGCGTCTGGACGGTCTTATGCGAAAGGTCGCGTTGCGCGACATTCTTTATTTGGAGAGCCGAAACAAGAAAGTCGCTATCCACACGACGGAGGGCGCGCATGAAATTCGCCGATCGATGGAAACGATGGAATCTGCGCTGGGAACTGATTTCTATCGCTGCCACCGCTGCTATCTCGTCAATCTCGCGCGAATCGCCGACTACGGCCCGCGCACGATCCGCCTCGAAAACGGCGAGCGATTGCTGCTGGCGGAAAAGAAATACGCGGACTTCGTGAAGAACTATCTGCGCTATGCAAAGGACGGAGGCGTCGTCCATGTCTGATCGACGCGAGAAGCAGATCAAAATCCCTTTCGCTGCACAACTGCGGTGAAGGGGATTTGTTTTTGACCTTATTTCGCGAGAGTCGCTCTTGACATTTCCGCACGATGCGCCGAAAATAAAGAACGGTAGCAATCCATGAGCCCATTGGATACAGGGAGGAGCGCTGTTCATGAATCGAAGAGAATTTTTACAAGGCGCGGCGGCTCTTGCTGCCGGAGCGTGGTTCTACCCGATGCTTTCGCTGGGCGAGAGGCGTGCGTTGGCGTCAGAGAAGCTGGCCTGGTGGCAAAAAACAATCGTTTACCAGATTTATCCGAAGAGTTTCGCCGACACCACGGGAAGCGGCACAGGCGATTTGAACGGGATTACGGAGCATCTCGACTATCTGGCGAGCCTTGGCGTCGGGGCGTTGTGGCTCACGCCTATCTATCCGTCTCCCATGGTGGATAACGGCTACGACATCTCGGACTATACGGATATTTCCCCCGATTACGGTACGATGGACGATTTCGACCGCCTTGTGGCCGAGGGGAAAAAACGCGATATCCGCATTGTCATGGACCTCGTTTACAATCATAGCTCCGACCGGCATCAGTGGTTCCTGGAATCGAAAAAAAGCCGCGTCAACGACAAGGCGGACTGGTATATCTGGCGGGACGCGAAACCGGACGGGACCCCGCCGACGAACTGGCGCAGCATCTTCGGCGGTTCCGCATGGACGTGGTGCGAAGAACGCGGGCAATATTATCTGCACACATTCGCGCCGGCGCAGCCCGATTTGAACTGGGAGAATCCCGAGGTGCGCCGTACGCTTTACGCTTCGGCGAATTTCTGGCTGGACCGGGGCGTCGGCGGCTTTCGCATCGACGCCATCACCTATATCAAAAAGCCCGCCGTGTTTGAAGACGGCGAACCCGACGGCGCCGACGGCATGACGAACATTCATGCGATGACCGCCAACACGCCAGGCATTCTCGATTTCCTGCGGGAGTTCCGACGCGAGGTTTTCGACGGCCATGACATCTTCACCGTGGGCGAGGCGAACGGCGTGCAGCCCGAGGAACTTTCCGCGTGGGTCGGGACGAACGGCGCCTTCAATATGGTCTTTGAGTTCAGTCACATGAACCTGCCGCTGGAGAACGGCGAAACCTGGTGCCGCCCGAACTGGTGGAAGCTCCCGGATTTGAAACGAGGCATTTCTGCGAGCCAGGCCGCTACGAAGGAAAACGGATGGTGCCCGGTGTTTTTCGAGAACCATGACCAACCTCGATGCGTCAATCATTTCGTCGCACCCGGCGCGGACACGTTCCTCGCTGCAAAGACAATTGCCGCCGTATTGCTGACACTGCGCGGCACGCCCTTCATCTATGAGGGGCAGGAACTGGGCATGGAGAACGTGGCATGGGAGTCCATCGACCACTACAACGACATTTCCTCCCATGGGCAGTATGAATTTGCAATAAAAGAGGGATTCACGCCTGAACAGGCGATGAAGTTCGTCCATTATTTCAGCCGAGACAACGCGCGGACGCCGATGCAGTGGGACGACACACCGAATGCAGGCTTCACTACGGGAAAGCCGTGGCTGCCTGTGAACGACAATTATAAAAGAATTAACGCGGCGGCGGAATCGAAGGATGCGAATTCTGTGCTTTCATGGTACAGGAAGCTTTCTGCGTTTCGTCGTCAGCGAAAGGAACTGACCGAAGGCAGCTATGAGGAACTCTTGCCGGACGATGAGAAGATATTTGCTTTCGCCCGTACGCTGGAGGGCAAGCGGATCGTCACCGCCGCCAACTTCTCAAAGTATCCGGCGCCCCTGCCGAAGGGATTCGCCGCCGGAAAAACACTGCTGCTTTCCAGTGTGGTCCCGAAAGAAGTGGAGACGTTGGCTCCGCTGGAAGCAAGGATTTATGAGGAAAACTTTTTAATCCGAGACGTCTTTTGACCAAAGAATTGTACGCCTCCGCATCTGCCCTGTGGAGGCAGCAGGCATAAGGATGTTGCGCCGAAGGATTGGCTTGCGACTTTGGGGAGCGACCTGCGGAATGTGAGCAAGCGTTAAGGAAGCACTGATTAAGTCAAGTCGTGGCCCTGTCGAGAGATTTTTTCGTCAGGCAAGGAAAAGTGCTCGAAGTCGTAGCAGAGCTACGTCGAGAGCACTTTGACGCAGCATGACGGAAAAAGACCCGTCAGGGGCGCGGCGGGACTTATTCAGTGCTTCCTTAAAGGCAACGGATATGAACATATAAAGAGGAGCGTCGAAATCGGCGCTCCATTTTATATAAATAATCCATTTCGTCTGTCCTGCTTTTTCGCGCCGGAAAAGCCGTCCCGAGTTTGCCACTTAAAAATTGCAAGGTTTCAGGAAATACAAGCTCCTGAAG
>CAMHCS010000012.1 GCA_946183785.1 uncultured Selenomonadales bacterium
ACATCCCTTGTACAAAAATTACCCCCTCTGTGTCCAAAATAAGCTTACCACTTCACCGCGATGTCATAATCACGATTTGATAGGGGGGCAAATTGCTTAGTTCTTCAGGACGATATACGGGAATCCCCTCTTCGCTGTCGCCCAGTTTTGCATTATTGTCAAGATAGGCGACAACATGAAATTCTTTTTGCAGGGCTACTCTTTTAGCCTGATAATATACCCCACGCCCAAAAACTATAATATCCCCTTTCATTTCATCGCCACCATTACCGATATTTATTCAAGAAAACTTGACGCACTCGCTGTTGTGCTTTGTATTCTTCTTCGCTGTAGGTCTGTTCCTTAAGGTCGATAACCGTAATATCCCCTAATTGGTTAAATGTATGCACTCCGCAGTATTTCCCTTTCCATTCCGGATTTATGATTTCCGCATATATGCGCTTTATTTCATGTTCGCGATATTCCGGCCAAAAACTGTCTATTTCGTAGAAAATCAATCCGGTCCCATATGCCGGAATTCCATTTTGCGCAACGCGGATATATTTTCCGTCCTTCTGAATAATATTGCCTCCCGGCCTTGATCCTGCCGGATTATCAGAAATCAATTTTGTTTCTTGAATAGCGCCATCGACAATCCTGCATAAAAGGCCGCGCCCGTTTACGCCGCTACCGCACCGCTCGTATGCGAACATATACATATCGTCGTCAATGCGGCAAAACGTCGAATCACAGTATTCCACATCATTGATATATGTTTTGACTTTTCGCCACTGGTCAGGAAACGAGACCAGTTCATAAACGCTGACCTCTCCACTTTGATACGACTCGGGACACATGTAGAGTTTTCCGTTTTCGACAAATACATTTGGATAAGAAAGATGCCAATGCCGATCCATTGTGATTGTCCAATCCCCGAACTTTCCATTTTCATATTTGCAATATCCGATTTTTCCATTTCGCTCTGTCTTATAGAGAAATATTTCTGCAAAAAGATAGATAGCTCCTTCATATTCCACTAGAAAAGGATCGGCCGTCCAGCCATAGGAAGGCGCCGGAACGATTTGGAATTGTTCCATTGCCTTGGTTTTATACGCGATATGATAATGCGAAAAAGAAGGCTGTTGCATATTTTCAAAGCTCTCCTCGGTATCCTTTTTCGACTTCTTTGATTTGATAACGAATATTAAATCCTGCCTGCGTCATGATATCGTACATATTTTCCCTGGCATACAGTTGCCTAGAGGCTTCTAATAACTTTCCCACCCACACTTCCTCTATCAAGGGGAGAAAGCTAACATTTTTTGTAACATTTGCTTCTTGTGTAATTGAATCGCTGGCATAGCACCGCAATCCAGCCGCTTGCGCTTCCAGTAATGCAAGCGGAAATCCCTCAAAAAAGGAAGGCAATACAAATACATCAAACGCTTGCAAAATTGAATCTATGTCGATGCGAAATCCCGTAAAGATTACATTTCCCTTCAGGTTATTTTGTTCTACATATGTTTCCAACGAGGATTTTTCTTCCCCATCACCGACCAAAAGCAGACAAGCCAAAGGATTTTCCATACTTACTTTCTTTATCACGCGGAGCAAAAATCCTTGATTTTTCGGATATGCTAGCCTTCCCACATGACCAATGACAAAACGATTCTCAACGCCTAGCTCGGCACGGATTCGCCGACGTTTTTCATTATCAAAGCTGAAACGCTCTATTTCAATGGCGTTAGGCATAATGTGAACCCGCTTCCGAGGAATACTATCACCAAAAAGGAACTTCGCGGCTGGACACGAACATGCCCAATAGTCAGTCGCCAAATCGGGGCGCAATTCGGAAACCATTTTCCAGTGATGCTTTAAATCTTCCTCTTTCCGCTCTATAGCCCCTGTTACTATTCCAGTCGAATGAGCGTGAACGATGATTCGTTTAATTCCTGCGTCTTTTGCCGAACGTTCCGCTGTCCAGCTTTTCCAAAAGGAAGTATGCAAATGGATGATATCATACTGCTCTTTTTTTATAATATCATAAAAATAATTATAAAAACTCCTGTCGTCATCTTCTGCATAGCGAGGAATATGATACAATTTGCTCCCTTGTTGAAGGATTTCTTTCTCAAAGCTAACATAGGAGTCCATAACTGCAAAATCAAAATGAAATTTACTATGATCAATAAATTTCCAATTTGAAAGAACATATTGTGTTCTTCCACCTTTTCGATTTCCTATAGGAAATTGCAAGACTTTAATTTGCATTGTTTTCATAGCATTTTTTCAACTCTTATAATAATTACTCTGAAATATCGCACGCACCACACTGCGTATTTACCACAATTATGATATCAAGATAGAGCGATAAGTACTCTTGAAAAGAAATAATTAGTGACTGCTCATTAAGCACTGCGTTTTTCCTCAACTGGCCTCCAGCAGGAAAAAATGCTGCTCCACATATCGTTTATCGCCAGAAAATGCTCATCAATCCCCTAAAGCAAAAGTAACATAGACTTTAACGGGCAACAGAACATATTATCCAATTCTTTTCAAGATCTCTTCCGCCCATGGATCAAGTATATCCTCTTGTGTCGTAATGTCATTCGGCATTACACAGTCTTTACACGACGGGTGAAAAAATCTTTTCCCCTGTAATTGCATTTTTAAAAAAGCATGATGCTTCGCTCCGTTCCAGATCTGTGCAACCTTATCTCTATAAGCGTTTCCATAAACCACATCACGAGTTGCATCACAACAAGCTGCCGTGATATCCCCGTTGGCCCGAACGGAAAGGCGAAAGAACGGCCGATGGCAGACTTTATGTACTTTTAAGGTTGGAACACCCTCTCGCCCCGCAACATAGTTTTTACTTATATGTGTATCAATTGCATCATAAGCAACATTCGAATAAATCGGAAGTATTGTTTCAATATATAATCGATCTGAAATTGCCCCAAACAATGACTCAAGTCTTCCTTTTCCATCTCGAATGCCTTTGATTGCCACATCGGCAATTTTCATATACACGCGTGTTTTGTCACGATGAGCATATAAATAATGTAACGAACGAAGAAATTTTTCAAAATCGATGCTAACTCCGCATGTTTTTTTGTAACTATATGCATCAAGACCTTGCAAAGAAATACGAATTATATCTATCCCTGCAGCTAACACAGCATCTATTTTTTCTGGGGTTAATAATATTCCATTGGTAGTTATATCAATCCGTTCTGCCACATTCGCCATACGAGCTATCCTGACCATGTCTGGAAAACACGGATTCATAAGTGACTCGCCAAATCCAAACATATCTATTTTCTTGACTTGCTCAGGAAAGTCCATCATATCCTTTATAACTTTTTGAAACAATTCCATGGGCATATTTCCTTCAAACTGTCCATGCTCAGCCGAATGGGCACAATACACACAACGCAGATTACATAATGATGATATCTCAAGCCGCATATTATATGGCGTACCAAGTGGGACAACATCTTTTAATGGTGTTCTGTCTTCGTTTCTCCATTGTTTAAACTTCGCCATTATGAATCCTTTCCCTTCATATTCCGCAGATTTTCTCTATCACATCCACTACTCGCTGGCTGGCATGTCCATCCTCAATGACGCCATGATGATTCATGAACTGCCTCATCACAGATCGATAAGAGTTATAATCAAAGGCGACAATACGTTCAATAAGCTGATTGTTATTCTCTGCAGCTGGAAACGGTAATTCTTCCCGTTTCCACATAAACTGCCCCCGACTATTCCGGTAACTTTGTACATCGTCCGCATACAAGAAAACTGGTATCATTGCGAAGGCGGCATCAAAGGCACAACTGGAATAATCAGTAATCAGAACATCGGATGCCGCTAAAAGTTCACTCATATCATCTTCTTGGCTGACGTCCAGCAACCAGTCAAAATGGACTTGAATCGGCATTGACTTTAACTGCGCCGAAAGTTGGGGATGGAGTCGAAGAAAAACCATCCACTTCCCACCAAATTTCTTTTCCAGAGACTCCTTTAACCTAGGAAAATCAAGGGAAGGCATTTCTGAAAATACTTGTTTCTTTTTGTTTTGGCTACCGCCTCGAAAGGTCGGCGCATACAAGGCAATACGAATTTCTGCAGGCAAATCAAATTTACTGCGAATTTGTCGATGCAGTATTTCTGCTGAGGTAAATAAACAGTCGCAACGAGGCGACCCTGTTTTTAATACTGGCCCTTCATATAAAAGCTTTTTCGGATAGATTGCAGTGCAATAATCTGAATTAGAAATCAAATAGTCGATTAATGCAGAATCATTACGGCTGACCAATTCAGCAATCCTTGGAAAGTTCTTCCCACGGAAAAGACCAACCGCTTTGAACCCCATGCTGGCATGCCATGTCTGTATATATACCTGCCCGGTTCTCTTTAGGGTTCCATACGGCTTCCGGTAATTGTCAATCCAAATTTTAGCTGTCGACAGATGATAGGCAACATTCAGAAATGAATCCTTTACTTTGCGTATTTCATTCGGAAAAGATTTGCCTGTATCATGAAGCAACCAAATCATTTCATATTTTCTTCCCCGACGTATGAGCTCATCCGCAATATATCTAGGATTGCAGCAGTACCCCCCATCTCCTTCAAATGTTGAAAAAACAATCTTATTTTTTTTCACAGGAAATACACGCATAAGCATAAAAAGGATTTTTAAACACAGCCCTTTTATTTTACGCCATATAATATACCATGTATCATCCTTCAACTCGATTCTCCTTCTGAATTCGCATCAATGTTGATGAAATGTCCTTCGTATACGGCAAATACATCACCTTAACGGCAAATTTCGCCAAATCCATTTCAGTCTGTTTCCAACGTTCGTTGCCCTTCCAATCGTCTCCAATAAAAACGCAATCAAAATGCAACTCCTGCCACAGATCCACTTTGTCCAACGTGTTCACCAAAATACATTGATTAACCGCCTTGATGTTATCAACAATTACCCTACGCTCATTTTCACAAACCACTGGATGCTTCCGTTTATACGACCACACCAATGCGTCCCGGTTGACACCGACTATTAGATAATCACAATATTCTTTGGCATGATTGATAAGATTCAAATGCCCGATATGAAACATATCAAATACACCTTGTGTATAGCCGATTTTGTATGGTTTCATATGCAACCCTCATTGTTTCAGCTTTTATTCATCCACGACTTTTCGCCCGTTGTCCGGACAGTCGGTGATGAATGCATCGACGCCCATTGCGATTACGCCGCGCATCATGATGAGATTATCTACAGTCCAAGTATGCACCTTTAAGCCGTATTCATGGCAACGATCAATATATTTTTTCGTCAAAACGTTTACTGGCGGGTGAACTGCTATTGCACCGAAGCGTTTTGGATAGTCGGGTATGTCCACGAAAACGTCCCCCATCAGAAGGCCAATCTGCGCTTCGGGGAACTGCGTTTTTAGCTTTTGCAGCGAGTAGTGGTTGAAAGAGGAATATATCACCCGCTCCTCCATACCGTATTTTTTCACGAGCTGAACCGTTTTTTCCTCCAACTCGTCATAATAAATTACGCCGGTTTTGAGTTCGATGTTGAGCGCCATGTCCGTCGGTTTCAGCAGCGCCAGTAGTTCTTTCAGCGTCGGGATTTCCACACAGCCGTATTCTGGATGGGGCTTGGCGAAGTTGAATTGCTTCAGTTCGTGCAGTGTATAGTCCTTGAGCCATCCCGTGCCGTCGCTGGTCCTGTCAATCTTTTCATCGTGGCAGATGACGATTTCTCCGTCTTTTGAAAGCTGCACGTCGAATTCGACGCCGTCCGCGCCCATGTCGATCGCTTTTTGAAAGGAAGGCAGGGTGTTTTCCGGCGCGTACTGCACATCCCAGCCGTCAGCCCCCCTGTGCCCCCAGACCTGCACTCGTTTCATCGCTTTTCCGCTCCTCGTCCATAAATTGCTCCATGATTCCGGCCATGGTGATGGACTCTTCCCTTGTCAGCTTGAAATCTTCCTCGCCGTTGGCGTTCAGTTTGGAGAGGAAGTCGCTGATTTCGTAGCGCAGGCCGAAGTCCAGGAATGGCTCGGTGTATTTTTCCACTTTGTTCGGATCTTCGTAGTGAACCTCGAAATAGCTGGTTTTCCACCACGGCGCGCCAACGACGATATAGCCCTGGGTGCCGGATACGAGCAGGCGGCCTTCCGCCTTGACGCCCAATCCCACGGTCACGGTCGCGATTCCGTTTGGATAGCGGAAATTCGCTTTTGTGAAAAGGTCGAGTCCGTTGTCGCCGTTGATGGTTTCAAAATTCAGGCTCTCATATTCCGTGCCGAAGATTTTCATGACCGGGAGCAGCACATAGCTGCCAAGCTCCAGGAAGCTGCCGCCGTATCTCGTATCGGTCAGTTCCCGGTTCTGCGGGTTTTCCAGCTTCGTGAAGCAGGCTTCGATATTCCGTACCGCGCCGATGCGTCCGCTGAATACAACGCCCAGGAGCTTATGGAATCCCGGACAATAAGCGGTCTTGATGCCCTCGTACAGGATCAGGTCATGTTCCTTGGCGTATTTGTAGACTTCTTCCGCCTCGCTTTTTTTCAGAACCATCGGTTTCTCGCAGATGACGTTTTTCCCATGCTCCAGCGCCGCCTTGATATAGCCGTAATGGGTTTCATGGGGAGAAGCGATATAGACCGCGTCCACGTTGTTGTAAAAGTCCTCGATGTCCCGGTAGGCGTCAAGATCCCACTGTTCGGCGAATTTCAGCGCGCTGACCGGGTGCGGGTTGTAAACACTCTGCACCTCGACGCCGCTGACGCTGCGCGCTTCGCTCATGAAGCGGCCTGCGATGCGCCCCGTGCCGATGACGCCGATGCGCTGGATTTTGCGTTTCTTCGCCCGGAGCATCGTACTGGAGATATTTTTCGTCCGCTCCAGATATACGACCTTGCAATGCTCTTTCAGATAGTCGAACTGTCCTTCCCAGTCCGAGCCGACTGTGAATATATCGATATGATATTTCTTGATGTCGCTGAATTTCTGGCCTACGGCTTCCTCGATGATAATCTCGTCGGCGAAGCCGGTTTTTTTCACATTCTCGATCCGAGTCATCAGGGAGTCAATGACGTTCAACTTGCCTCTGGCTTTGTCAAAGCTCTCCGTGGTAACGCCGACAATCAGGTAATCGCCGAGGGCTTTAGCGCGTTTCAACAGACGATAATGCCCCTCATGAAAGAGGTCGAATGTGCCGTATGTAATAACCTTGACCATAGCTCTCGCCTCCTTGACGACGGGATTACTTCGGATTCCCTTCGTTCAGTTTATTCATCACGAATTGATAGACCTTTTCTCCGCAAGTGCCGTCCAAATTCGCCGCCGCCTCGCCATACGCCCGAAGCTGACGCTCTTTGTTAAATTGAGGGCCGGTAATATTGCCGTCCAACAAGTCTTCCAAAGAATTGAACGCGTCCTCTTTGCACCCATAGCGCAGCCATTCCGCCAGTTCCCGGAAACCCGCGCTGTGTTCCGCCACTTCCGTTTCATCGAAGTCAATAGAGACGGGTGTACACGCACCTGTCCGTATATCCATATCGTAGAGGCGCCGGCTCATGGCGTGGAAGAAGCGCCAAACGGAATCCTTCACCCGATACAGGAACATCCCGACCGCGCAGGTGAAATAATATCCGGTTTCCCATCGAAGTGACATCTCGACGGTTGGCTTCCATTCCGTCATCTTTCCGGTCTTGCGGTCGAGCCGGACGAACATATTACCCCAGTATGGCGGCAAGATGACCTGCTCGCCGTCCACCGCCGGATGCCCGAAAGGCCGCGTGTCGCAAAGAAAGCCGAAGGGAATATGACGGCAGGCAAAGCCGTCGGGCAAGCCGCGGTATGTCTCAATTTTACCGCTGTTCGGCTGCCAGCAAATGACCGTATCCCCTGCGTAAGGCACGAGCCAAAGCTCATCGCCGTATACGGTAATCTCCATGCACCCGCGGAAAGAAGGCGTCTCCATTGTTAGCTGTTGCAGCTCCATCGTCTGCGCGTCGATTACTGCAATCGAATCGTCGACCGGCGACGCTATGACCAGCTTATCCCGCCAGACGCAGCTTCCGCCGAAGCGCCATTCCCCGTCCACCATTTGCGCAAAAAAAGACTGAAGCCCGTCAACATACCCGACGGCGTCCGAAACCGTATCCAAACGAACGACTGCGGGATATTGAATTGGCAAGAGAAAAATATATTTTCCGAGCTGCCACGCATTCGCAAATGCGCCCGCCTGCTCCAACCGTCGTTCTAAAGGAATGCGTTTCTCTATCTTTCCGTCGGCAATTTTCAGAACGTCCTGCGCGTTGAGCGAACATACATATTGGCTGCCGTCCTGTTCGAATACGGGCAAGTAATAACTGCCCCAGGCGTATCGTGACAAATTGCAGATATATCGGTACCGCGAACCTTCCCGATGGTAGAGGACATTGTACAGCGAAACCAGCCACTCGTCTGTATGCTCCGGGACAAAATTAAAGACGCCCATATAGTCGCCGGGGTTTGGCTTCGAAAGAATGAAATTGTTCAGCAGGAACAAGGGCTTGCCGGCCACAGCAAACAGGGAGGTAACGCTGGTACCGTCGTCGCCGATGTAGACGTCGGAAAGTGCAATGGTTTTCTCGATATCCGGCGTATCGTCGTATATGCCGATATTCTCTTCAATAAATGTTTTTCGTAATTTGGTGTACTGCGGATAAAATTCCTTCCGCATGGACGAGAAGGTCGACTCCATGAGCGGATGCGGTCTCCAGATCAGGCAGGCGTCTTTTCGGCCTTTGAACGTCTGAAACACATACTCCATTTTTTGCAGGAATGTCCCCGTGTCGTAGAGCATCCCGCCGAGACTGGTGTTGTAAAAATACACCTTTCGCCCCCGCATTTTTTTCTCCCATGCCTTCGGAGCTTGCGGGGGATTCATGCACATTTGCAGGCTCCTGTCGAATTTCGGCGAGCCGAAAGGCAGGAATTTCTCATCCGGAAGCGACTCGTCGAACAGCTTCCTGAAATATGGCGATTGAATAACGATATAATCGGCGTTCAGATACGCCGGACACATCCGTTGCATTTCCGCCATGCCGCCCGTAGTTGCGTAATAGGGAATATATACCAAAAGGTCCGTACACGGTTTCAAATTGGAAGAATAATATCTACTTTCCACAGACGTAACGTAATTATGTCCGTCATACGGATTATGAATAAAGATGACGTCAGGGTGAATGTCCTTCAAATCGAAGTCTTCCCATTTCACCGTCGGCACGTCTTTCGGGAATTGGTCTCTCTCGCAATGCCACTCCGCGACGGTGTGCTCCGGCGTAAGGTCGGCATAAGGAATCGGCATGACATAGGCGATGCAGTGTTCTTTATCCTCGTCCGCCGCCTTCCAGACGCTCTCAAGGCTGTCCCACATGCTGGCTTTGTATGGCAAGAAGAAGATTTCCTTTTTGAAGGCGGTTTCTTTTTGCGTTTGCGTGATCATATATTGCAGCAATTCGCTGCACAGGGAGACAATCTCGTCTTTATCCGACGCGTCTGCCGCCAATTGCTCCGCGGCAAGCAGAAGGCCGTCGTAGGTGTCTTTGTATTCGACAAAGCGATTTTCGGAAAGCCCCTGAAAACACAAATCGCGTGCCTGCACAAGGGCGTCATGAATCGCCCGCAGGTCACGCGAAATAAAGGGCGGCATGGCGTTCAGGCCGTCCCGGACGATTTGCAGTTGTTTCAGCAATCTTTCCCTGATCGCCATTTCCCTCGCCTCCGAATCCTTTCTTCAGAGAAGGTCTGCGAAGACAGACTTCACCTCGTCTGAAGGAAGCGTTTAAAAACTCGACAGTGTCACGCACTGCCTTATTCATCGCTTCCTCTGAATACAATTAATTTTACAACGAATCGGTGGTTCTGTCAAACGAAACCTCCCCCGTAACGATGCGTTCGGGGGAGGTTTTTGTCTTCATTTTCAGCCGTTTTCTTCGATATACTTCCTGGCGATTTCCACGGCTTTTGCCTGGATTTCGTCGAGGTTGCCGTTTTTGATCTGGGCGCCTGCCACGTTTTGGTGGCCGCCGCCGCCGAACTCTTCCATGATGACCTGCACGTTCAGCTCGCCTACGGCTCTCGCGCTGATGCCGACGATGTCCGGGGTGAGCTGGAATACTACGATGCTCATGCGGGCTTCCTCGATGTAGAGCAGCGAGTCCGCCACCTGCGCGGCAACAGCCTGGATATTCGGCTGGATGTCACGGCATGTGGCGACGATCAGACCTCCTTCGTACAGAGTCGAGGCCGCCATCGCTTTCGATAGCGTCAGATTGGTCGCATAGTCTTCGCGGAAGAGCTGGCGCACCATGACCGGATCGGCTCCGGCCTTTCTGAGGTAGGCCGCCGCTTCCAATGTGCGGACGCCGGTCTGCACGCCGAAGTGCTTGGTGTCAACGACGATGCCCGCGTACAGCGCGGTTGCGTCGAAGCGCGTCAGCTTCAGGTCGTCTGCATAATAAATCGTCAGCTCCGACACCAGCTCGCTGGTCGAGGAGGAAGACGGCTCGATATAGGAAAGCTGCGGATTCTCGATCGCTTCCTCGCTGCGCCGGTGGTGGTCGATGATGATCCGGCGCTGCACCGCCGCCAGCACACGCGGCGAGGCGACCATGTGCGGGATATGGGTATCAACAATGACCAAAAGGGGCTTGTTCCCGGTGATGACTTCGGGCAGCTCGCTTTCGTGGACGAAAAGATGTGCGTATTCCGGCTTGTCCAGGATCAGGTCCGTAAACTTGTCGATGCCTTCATTCATATCGGACAGCACAATCTTCACGGGCTTTTTCGAGAAAAGCGCGAGCCGGGCCACGCCCATGGCCGAACCAAGCGCGTCGAAGTCCTCATTCTTGTGGCCCATGATGTAGATTTCGTCGGAGGCCTCGATCTGCTCGCGGAGCGAATGGGCGACGACGCGGACCTTGACCCGCGTGTGTTTCTCCACCGCCGGGGATTTGCCGCCGAAAAACTGCGTCTTGCCGTCGATGCAGACCGCGGCCTGGTCGCCGCCGCGGGCGAGAGCCAGTTCCAATGTTTTCAGGGCTTGCCGTGCCGCGTCGTGAACCGACTGCTGATCCACCGTCACGACGCCGAAGGACAGCGTGACCGGCAGCTTGTTCGAGCCCAAGAGCGAATGGACGCGGTCGAGAATGTCGAATTTGCTCTGCACCGCCTGGTCGAGCGCGCGCCGTTCCATGACCGCCACGTATTTTTCCTCGTTGAGCCGCTGGATCAGGAATCCCAGTTCATTCGCCCAGGAATCCAGCATGTTCGTGATTGTCGAGGACAGCGTCGAGCGCTCCGCCTCCACGAGGCCCTGCAGCGCCTCGTCGTAGTTGTCGATCTGGATATAGGCGAGCACCGTCTGCCCAGCCGCGAGGTCGGCGCGCATCTGCTCGAAATCCGTCACGTCTGTAACGTAAAACGCCATCAGGAGGCGGTCGTCTTCCAGCGGCACGGGACGATACTCGGCGCGGTATGCCGTCTCCCCCGCGCGGAACATGTATTCGCCTGTCATACCCCAGATCGGCTTCAGGATCATTTCCGGCCAGAAATTCTTGACCGGCGTGCCGTGTTCCGGATGCGGAGCCGGGGCTATGCACCGCGCCAACTCGGCGTTCGACCATTGGAGGCGACCCTCCTCATCCACGATCAGGATCGCCACCGGCAGCCGCTCTATCGCGTAGTTCGTCACCGGCTTGATATGGCTGACGACGTCGCGAAAATAGGCGTCAAGGTCGCGCTCGCGCCGAATCTGCCGCCCCCGCACGAAAAAGGCGAGGCAAAGGAAAAGCACAGCCGCGCCGATCCCAAACAGCGGGTTGAACGCGAAAATCGCAGCGGCGAGCAGCCCACAGGCTGTCAGTAAAACGCAAATGTCAGGCCACGCTGAAGTATTGCGAGGCAAGGAAATCACCCCCGGGATTTATCTTCCGCCCAGTATCTCGTCCTATAGTCGAGCACCATGTCAAACAAACCGATGAGGCAGAGAATGCGAAGCAGGAAACTGTTCAGTGTCACGAAAAACAGGAAGCCCATCGAGAAGAGCTTCGGCCAATGGAAATGGCGCGACGCGTACATATAGACGGACAGCCCTTCCACCCAGCCGGCGAAGGTCGCCAGCATGGAAAAGTTCAGCGACGCCTGATACAGAAGCGGGATCTCGCGCGTCGATCCCCAATAGGCGCCGACGAGGGAAAAGCCGAACACATAGACAAATACCGACGGCAGCCGCCACTCGGCAAAGGGCGGGAGCATCCGCACATCGTGACCGAGACGGCGAAGCACCGCGCCGCCGACGAAATAGTTGAGCATCGTGTCCATCAGACCCATGATAACCACGATCAGCGGCAGCAAGAGCCGAACCAGTGACAGGTTCTCGGTGAAAATCTTCCGCGATTCCTCGATCTGCGCTTCGGACATGCCCATGCTCCTGTATATTTCCGCGGAGCTGTCGAAGGATTCTTCCATGACGTCGAACTGCATGGAAAACGGCTCGACGCCCGTCAGCGCGAAAAGCAGCGCCATCGCCGCGAGCTTCGCCGCCATCGAGCAGACGATGCCTGTGGTCAGCGTCCGCACCGAGGACCAGTCGTTCCGAAAGCCGAGTCCCAAAGCGATCCCGCCCGGCGCGAAGGCCAGCGCGAGGCGCAGCGAGACCGCCGGCTCCACCAACGCTGCCGTCAGCACCCCGGCGACAACGACAGCCATGACGCCCCATTTCAGGCCGTGCCTCACAATCAGCACAAGAATCGGCAGCGGCCACATCAGTACCGCCACCGTGCCGAGGAGCGGCACATAGACGCCGATCAGCGCCATGACGACGGTAACAGCGGCCAAAAGCCCGCTTTCCGTCATCGAAGTAACGCGAGTTGCCATACAGTCATCCTTTCAAAACAGAGTAAAATCATTTGAATATTATAACGCCTTAGATCAGATTTTGTCGATAGACAAAATCTCCTCTGTCGGCGTTTCCTTAATTCTTTGTCAGCGGCGTCAGGTCGAGGCCGGAAACGCCGGACAGGAATTTGGACAGACGCTTCGAAATGCGCGCCACCGAGCCGGGCTTTCTGCCCTCAACGTTCAGCGGCATTTCCGGATCGTGCAGCGACATGCGCAAGAGCGCCCAGCCCTCCGGAAAGATCAGGCGCACGCCCTCATATGACGGCTCGGCGACGGGAACGCCCTTCGCCCGCGCCCGGCTCTCGAATTGTTTCAAAGCCTTGGCGCCTACGGTTTGCGGATTATTCGTCCCATAGATGCGGAGCCGGTATTCGCAGCTTTCCGCCGGACGCCCCAGCGACGCGATCAGCGAAGAGAGCGTCTTGCCTTCCCGCCGCAGCTTTGCCGCCGCGATCAGGAGCTTTACTGCCAGATACGCGCCGTCGTCGAGGAAATAATTTTCCGCCATCGCGCCGTGCCCCGACGTCTCAATGGCCAGCGGCGAATCGACGCCTTCCTTTCGGAGCCGGATACTCTCGTTGATGACGTTCTTATAACCGCGCTTGAAGCGGTGATGCTTCAGGTGCAGCTCATTCTCGAGGAATTCCGTCAGCTCGTCCGACGTCACCGAGTCTGTGACGATCACGCCGCCCGGGTGCTCGGGCGCAAGGATCGCCGCCATCATCGCGATCAGTTCATTGCGGCTGATGGCCGTGCCGTCAGACAGTACTGCGCCCATGCGGTCCACGTCCGTATCGAAAATCAGTCCGAGATCGGCGTGGCTTTCCGTCACCGCATTTCGGATCGCCGCCATCGCCTCCGCATTTTCCGGGTTCGGCGTATGGTTCGGGAAATGGCCGTCCGGCTCCAGAAAAAGACTGCCCGTGACGTCGGCGCCCAGCAGCTCAAGGACCTCGGAAGCGAAAAAGCCGCCCGCTCCGTTTCCCGCGTCCACAAGGATTTTCATGCCCTCGAACGGCCTCGTGCCGAGCTCCGGCAGTGCGCTCTTGATCCTGTCCCGCAAGAACCGTGTGTACCGGGTAATCAGCGCACAGGGACGCGCCGTCGCCTCGGCGGTTTTAATCGTCGGCGTCTCTTCGGCAGCCATTTGCAGAAGCTTCGTGATATCCGCCTTCTCCAAGCCGCCCGTCGGCGTGAAGAATTTCATACCGTTGCGGTTTGACGGCAAATGGCTCGCCGTCAGCATGATGGAAGCGTCGGCCCGCGTCTCGTCAAATTGCAGCGCCATGAACATCGCCGGCGTCGAGGCCATGCCGCAATCCAGTCCTTTCGCCCCCGCCGCGAGAATCGCCGAAAGCGCTTCCTCCTTCAAGGGTTTCGCCGTCAGCCGCGAATCCGTCCCTACGGCGATTGTCAGCTCCCGGGGCTGTTTTCCCTCCCGGGCGGCGATGAAACGCACGAAGGCGCCCGCGATACGATGTACGGCGGCGGGCGGCAGCGTCACCGGCTCGCCCGTCTCGCTCTCCATCGCCACGCCGCGAATGTCGCTCCCGTTTTGCAGCTTCAGCAGATCCTTTTCCTCCAACATCGGAATCTCTCCTTATTTCATCTTGATCTGATCCGGATAATGCAATGCGAACGCTTCCGGCGGCAACGGGGAAACGCCTTCCTCTCCCGCCATCGCCGCCGCTCGAAAGGCGACCGCCGCCAGTTCCTCGATATAGGCCGCTTTCAAGAGCGCGTCTTCCGGCGACGCACCGACAGCCAGCGCGCCGTGACGAGCCAGGAGCAGCGCGTCTCCCGTCCGGAGCGGCTCCCGCACCGAGTCCGCCAGCGCGTTCGTTCCCTGCGGCGCAAAAGGCGCCACGGGAATCGTCCCGCCCTCGCAGCGAAGGTGCGCCGCTTCCAGTACGAGGCCGGGAATCGGGCGCTCCAACGCGGCGAAAACCAACGCGAATGGCGAGTGGGTGTGAACGACGGCGCGGATATCGGGGCGCGCCTCATAAGCCGCGATATGCATCAGCGCCTCGCTGGACGGCTTCCGTCCCTCTGCCGCCTCGACTACGCGCGCGTCCCTATCCATGACCACGACGTCCGCCGGCGTCATCGTACGACGCTCGACGCCCGACGGCGTCACGCAAATCAAGCCTGAGTCCTCGTCCAGCGCGCTGAAATTCCCCGACCGCCAGCGGCAAAGCCCTTCCGCCTCCGCCGCCTGCGCGCATCGCACCACAGCGGCCCTGAGCGTCTCCAGCATTCGCCCGCCTCCTTTTTCGAAAACAAAATATATTATATATTCGCGATGCGAGGCAAAAAATCCTTGTCATGCACGACAATAATTTTCACTTTCTAACTTTTGCAGGAAAAATCACCAAACCGGCGAATATTCACAATGCAAACAGGAGTGATAGAAATGAAGGCTTCGTCCCCCAAAAACGGGTGGAATTCCATATTAAAAAGCAAGGCGTATCTTTACGCGACGGCGTTTTTCTCCGGCATGTCGGTGATGGCGGTCGAGATCGGCGCGAGCCGCCTGCTGGCGCCTTATTTCAGCGCGTCGCAGATCGTCTGGACCATCATCATCGGGGTCATCATGATCGCCCTCGCCCTCGGCAACGTATGGGGCGGGCACCTTGCCGACCGCGACCCTGATCCGGCGCGGCTCTATCGGCGGCTGATGGTCGCCGCCCTTTGGATCGCAGCGATTCCCGTGCTGGGAAAATATGTGATTGCCGTCGTCTCCGGCCTTCTGATTGTCGCCATCGAGACGAACCTCCTTGTGACGGCGGCGTTTATCTCCTGCGCCGCGATCTTCGTCTTCCCGCTGCTGCTGCTCGGCACGGTCACGCCGTCTCTCGTCAAGTACGCGACGGAAAGCCTCGACGAGAGCGGGCGCGTCGTCGGAAATATCGGCGCGTTCAACACGGCGGGCAGCATCATCGGCACGTTCCTTCCGACCTTCGTGACCATCCCTGCGGCGGGCACGGCGGCGACGTTTCTCGTTTTCGCGGGCGTCCTGCTGCTGCTGGGGATCGGTTATTTCTTTTGCGCGGGCACGGGGAAACGCCTTTGCGTGACCTCCCTCATAGCCTTCCTGCTCTTCGCGGTTTTCGGCGCGAGCAGCAGCCCCGCCTTTTGGGAAACGGCGCTGGCCTACGAAGGCGAATCCGTCTATAACTATCTGCAGGTCAAGGACGACGAACGGAAGACCGTCTTTTCCACCAACGTGATGTTCGGCGTCCAGTCGAAGCGCGTCAAGGACGGCTCTCTGACCGGCATGTACTTCGACTACGCGCTGGCGGCCCCGACGCTGACGGGGGGCGGCGACGTGCTGGTCCTCGGCATGGGCACGGGCACTTTCGCCGAGCAGTGCCGCCGCTATTTCCCGTCGTCGCGGATCACGGGGGTCGAGATCGACGAGAAAATCATCGCGCTTTCCCGGACGTATTTCGAGCTGCCCGAGGAAATCCCCGTCGTCGCCTACGACGGGCGGGCGTTCCTGCAGGCGGACGAAAACCGCTATGACGTGATCATGGTGGACGCGTTCCGGGATATCACGATTCCCTTCCAGATGAGCTCCGTGGAGTTTTTCCGCATGGTGGAGGACCACCTTGCCCCCGGCGGCGTCGTGTCGGTGAATTTCAATATGCGCGCCAGCGGCAAGGGCAATATCAACGAGCGGCTGATCGATACCATCGCCGCCGTGTTCCCGGCAATCCGCGTCGTCCCGGTGGCGGGGGACACGAATTTGGCGCTGTTCGCCGCGAGGGATGAGGCGACGCTGGATGCGCTGCTTCCGAAGGCGGCCGCCCTGCCGGACGTAGTGCTTTCCTCGCTGATGCGTCATGTGGCGGCGCGGTGGCAGTCTCCCGCGCGGGGCGGCGAGCCGCTGACCGACGACAAGGCCCCGGTGGAACTCCTCGGCATGAGGGCCATCGACGGCATCATACAGGAGGAACTTCGATATTATAAGGAAATTTACAGGCGTGAAGGCTTCGAGGGCCTCAAGAAATCGTTGACGTGATTATTTCCTGTAAGGGGGAACCGATATGAAAAGACAATCCGCCGCCGTATTCGCGGTGTTCCTGCTGACGCTTTTGCTGCTGCCGCTCAGGGTCATGGCGGCGCCGAAAATCGTCGGGGAGTTTTTTCCGTCCGGGGAAATCACCGCGCCGCAAGCGCCGTTCCTGCAATACGAAGGCAAAAAAGACGACGGCGACTCCATCACCATGTGGTATGTCCTGCCGAAGGACGTGCTGGCGCTGGCCGGCGCTTACAATCGCTGGGGTGATGCGAACGACGGGCGCGACGGCTTTGCCGCCTGCTTCGGCGTCGAGGATTACCACCTGTATCTCCAGACCGACGCCAGCATCGACGACGGCCCGTGGCAGTATGACGCCGAGTGGGACGCTGCGGATTGGCCCGGACTGGACGTGCCGCACAATTTAGCCTTCCACGTCAATGAAGGACTGAGCAACAATCCGCGCAAAGCCCGCGACAATATGGAATTGAGCTGGCTGACCTATCTGGAGAAGGGGAAAGAAGGCTTCCTCGCGCCGATTGTCGCCCCGTTTACCATGAGCGACGGCGGCGTCAACTATCATTACGACTTGACGAACCACACGCTGACCGTTCGCTGCCGTCTGGTGCTTGAATACTGGGGGGACAGCGAAGAAAAGCAACGCATTTTCTCCCCGTGGTCGCCGGAAACCTCCATCGGACTGAACGGCACGCAGAAGGAAATGCCCGCGCCGGAAGCCGAGGCTCCGCCCGTGCTGCCCGACGCCACCAACGCCGTCAATACCACCGACGCCACGGAAAATGAAAAGCCCGATAATGCGGGAGAGGCGTCCGCCTTCACCGCGTCCGAATGGGCGAAGAGCGAGCTGGAAGAAGCCGCGGCCCTCGGGCTGATCCCCGACCGCCTGAAGGGCGCGGATCTGACCGCTCCGATTACTCGCGCGGAATTCGCCGCCGTCAGCGTCAAGTGCTACGAGGCGCTGACCGACATGAAGGCCGAACCTTACGCGCCCAATCCCTTCACCGACACCACGGACGCCGAGGTATTGAAAGCCTACAATATCGACGTGACAAACGGCACAAGCCCGACCAGCTTCTCCCCGGAGGAATTGCTGAACCGCGAGCAGGCGGCGACGATGCTGACCCGCCTTTACAAGAAGATCGCCATCGACGGCTGGACGCTGGAAACCGACGGAAACTATGCCGGGACCTTCCGGGGGATGTACGAGACGCCCGCGCCCTTTGCCGACGACAAGAACATTTCCGGCTGGGCGAAGGACAGCGTTTATTTCATGAAAGCGAAAAGCGTCATCGACGGCGTCGGCGGCAACAAGTTCGCGCCCCGCGCGACGACCGAATCCGAAGAAGCCGCAGGCTACGCCCAGGCCACCCGCGAGCAGGCGATCCTGATTGCCAAGCGCATGGTCCAAAAACTCGGATGAGAGGCACCAAAGAGCCATCAGATAACGGCTTTGGAATTAGCCGGGTTTGATCAGAACGCATATAGGATGACAGCAAATAAGGTTGGTTTGTGAATGACCGGGATATTGACAAAATGTAATACAACGTATACCATGTAATACGAAAGGGAGTGAAATTTATGGCAATGACAGCAACGGCGAGCTTCCGGACAACTCCGGAATTAAAAGAACGAGTGAATTTCCTTGCAAAGAAAACCCATCGTTCCACAAGTTTTTATTACAATCTGTTGCTGGAGGATTACCTGGACGAGATTGAGGATATTTACCTTTCCGAAAAAATCCTTTCCGAGATCAGAAGCGGAAAACAGAAAACATATCCGGCGGAAGACGTATATAAGGAGTTGAGGATTTGAAGATCGAATACTCCGAGCAGGCGTTCAGGCAGCTTTCAAAATTGGATAAGCCGGTGCAAAAACAAATCAAGAATTATATGGACGAGGTTGCGGCGCTTGACGACCCGAGATCAAGAGGACGGGCGCTCAAAGGGACTCTTTCCGAATTATGGCGCTATCGGTCCGGGGATTACAGGATTATATGTAATATACAGGACGATAAAATCTTAATAACAATCTTGCGGCTCGGACATCGAAAAGAGGTATATAAGACGAAAAAGAAACCGGAATAAGGGGTTTTCGCAAAGCCGCAAAAAACAACCCGCGCGAGGATTTTTCCCCACGCGGATTTTCGTTTTGGTCAGTTTTTAAGGAAACACTGATTAAGTCAATTCGTGCATCTGTCGAGGGATTTTTTCGACTGTCTAGGAAAATCCCTCGAAGGCGTAGCATCGCTACGTCGAGAGGGATTTGACAACGACAGGCGGAAAAAGACCCGGCAGAGGCGCGGAGGGACTTATTCAGTGGTTCCTTAACTATTTTTTCAATTTAAATGGCGGCGGGGTGTTTTCCCATTGCCGTCAACAGAGCGTTCCCGTAAAAAAGAGAGCCGCCCGGCTCTCTTTTTTGCAGACGCGATTAATCCTCGCCGTGGGTTTTCCTGTGCTCCATATAGAGCTTCGTCTCCGCGACGATGACCGACGAAAGCATGATCAGCGCGATTAGGTTCGGAATCGCCATCAGTCCGTTCACGATATCGGCGAGAATCCAGATCGCCTCGAGCTTCAGGAACGCGCCGGACGCGATCAGCACGATGAAAATCAAACGGTACGGCATAAGCCCCTTGGTGCCGAAAAGATAAATCGCCGCGCGCTCGCCGTAATAATTCCAGCCGAGAATCGTCGTGAACGCGAAGAGCACCAGCGAAATCGTCAAAACCACAGCGCCCGAAGGGCCGAAGGAGGCCGCGAAAGCGTCGGAAGTCATCTGTGCGCCCGCCGCGTCGCCGCACCAGACGCCGGTGAAAATCAGCGCAAGGCCCGTCATCGTGCAGATGATGATCGTGTCGATAAAGGTGCCCGTCATAGAAATCAGGCCCTGCTCCGCCGGCCATTTCGTTTTCGCGGCGGCGGCGGCGATCGGCGCGGAGCCGAGACCGGACTCGTTGGAGAACACGCCGCGGGCGATCCCGCTCTGCATCGCCATCATCATCGTCGAGCCGGCAAAGCCGCCCACAGCGGCATGGCCCGTGAAAGCGTCGGACAGGATCATGCCGACGGCGGCGGGAATATCGCCGAGATGCGCGATAATCATGCCGACGCCGAGCACGACGTAAACGGCGGACATGAACGGCACGACCTTATCGGCGACGTTCGCGATGCTCTTGAGACCGCCCAAGGTGACGGCGGCGACCAGTACGGTCAGCACAGCGTCTGTCACGAACTTCGATATGCCGAAGGTCAGATGCACGGAATCGACGATCGCGTTGACCTGCGGGAACGTACCGATACCGAAATACGCTACGAGGATACAGGCGGCCGCAAAGAAGGTAGCGAGAGGCCTCCACGCCTCGCCCATACCGTTCAGGATGTAATACATCGGGCCGCCGGCCACCTCGCCGTTCTCGTCCTTCGAGCGATACTTGATCGCCAGGAGTCCCTCGGCGTACTTCGTCGCCATGCCGAAAAACGCCGCCATCCACATCCAGAAAAGCGCGCCCGGGCCGCCGACCTTCACCGCCGTCGCGACGCCGACGATGTTGCCGGTGCCGACCGTGGCGGACAGCGCCACGCAAAGCGACTTGAAGCTGCTGACGTCGCCCTCGCCGCGGTTCTTCGCGCCGAGAATCAGCGAAAGCGCCAGCGGCAGCCGAAACACCTGAATCAATCCGAGGCGCACGGTCAGATAGATGCCGGTGCCGACCAAAAGCGCGATCAGCGGCGGTCCCCAGACGATCGAGTCGATGCTGTTCAGCATCGGGATAAAACTTTCCATGAACAGAATCCCTCCTGCGTCCGTTCACAGCGGACAATGGTATGATGAAAGCGACGCTATTATAACACATTCTCGCTGACTTGTCGCGCAAAAAATATCGCCGCGTCCCATTTCCTGCCGGACAAAGGAAAAGCCGGAGCCCGCTGCGCGGCGGTCTTCGGCTTTTTGCGCGTATAGGAAGCACTGAATAAGTCCCGCCGCGCCCCTGACGGGTCTTTTTCCGTCATGCTGCGTCAAAGTGCTCTCGACGTAGCTCTGCTACGACTTCGAGCACTTTTCCTTGCTTGACGAAAAAATCCCTCGACAGGGCCACGACTTGACTTAATCAGTGCTTCCTATAGGACAGCTTCACGGCTGCACGAGGGCCGTCATTCCCACAGGCGTATCTTCCGCACCTTACAGGAACGTGACCTCGTTTCCTTTCCGCTCCAGGGGCTTCCGGCTGGGAAGGCCGTCCCCGGTGGCGGCGTAGCCGAGCGCCATCGAGGCATAGACGCGCTCGTCTTCCTTCAGGCCGAGTTCCCGCAGCGCCGCCAGCAGGGAGGGTTCCTCGTTCAGCCAGTAAAGCTGATTGATATAGCAGCTCCCGAGGTCGAGGGCGTTGGCGGCGATCATCATGTTCTCGACGGCGGCGACGGCGTCGGCCATGTTGTTGCCGTAATCCTTCCGGTTCGCGACGACGATCAGCACCGGCGCGCGGTATGTGAACACATAGCCGCCCTTCTTCGACGCGAGGATGGAATTGCGGAGGCTTGGATAGGTGTTCTCGTCCGCCTCCATCTTCGCGAAGGCGGCTTCCGCGAGCCCGACGAGCTTCTCCGCGACGTCGGGGCTTTGCACCACGAGAAAATGATTCGTCTGGTTGTTCCCGCCGCTGGGCGCATAGCGTCCCGCCTCGACGACCTTTTGCAGGATTTCCGGCGCCACCGGGTCCGCTTTGTATTTCCGCGTGCTCCGCCGCGTGAGGATTGCTTCATAAGCGTCCATTTTTCTGCCTCCTAATCGTTTTTGCGCCTGTCTGCGCCGTTTCCGTAACGCGCCCGCGCTTCCGCCGCCATCGGAAGCTCCTGCTCGCCGACGTTTTCATAGCGCAAGCCCATCTCCTGATTGTCCGTCCAAAGCTCGCACTGCGCCATCACCGTCTGCACCGCATCCTCCATTCCTTCCGGCGGATAGCGGTGCTTTTTTAATAACTTCTTGATGAGCATCCGCATTTTCGCCCGCGCGCTGGAACGCTCCTGCCAGTCGATCGTGCGGTTTTTCCGCAGCGCGTCCGTCAGCTCCTTCGTGATGGCGATCAATTCCTCGTTCTCGTAAAAGTCTTTGATGGCGTCGGGCTTCGTCAGCGCGTCGTAAAAAGCCAGCTCGTCGGCAGTCAGTCCTAACTTTTCCCCGTCCTTCTGCGCCTCGGAGATTTGCTTCGCCAGCTTCAAGAGCTCCTCGATGACCTGCTCGTTGGTCAGCATCCCGTTCAGATAGGCGTTCATCACCCGTTGGATAATCTCGCTGAACTTCTCCGACTTCACCACGTTCGTGCGGCGGTAAATATGCACCTGCTCGGCAATCAGCCGTTTCAACAGCTCGACGGCGAGATTCTTCTCCTTCATCCTGGAGATTTCCTCCAGGAATTTCGGGTCGAACAGCGAAAAGCCCGTCTTCACGTCGGAGAAAAGGTTGATGACGCCGTCGCTCTTGACGCTCTGCTTCAAAAGCTCGTTGATGCGCTTGTTCATCTCCGGCAGGGAAATCTTCTCGCCCTCGCCTTGATGGGCGAGCCGCAGGACGAGCACGCGCACCGCCTCGAAAAACGCCGCCTCAAAGCGCAAATCCTCCGCTGCGATGGACGAGCAGAGGGAAAGCGCCTGATGCAAGAGCAGCGCTTCCTTGATGAAAGCGTCCTTTTCTTTGTCCTTTTCCCGCGCCACGATGAAATTGACCGCGCCCGTGATGACCTTGGCCCGCTCCAGGTCCGTACCGTTTGCGAATTTCGAGTAATCATAGCCGTGGAACATGTCGCGGCAGACCGAAAGCTTTTCAAGGAACTTCGGAAAGGCGGCCTTGGCGATGTCGGTGTCGCCGTAGTTTTTCCTGTCGCGGACCGTGTAGTCGTTCATCGCCTGTTTCAGCGCCGAGGCGATTCCCACATAATCCACGACAAGGCCGCCCGCCTTGTCGCCGAATACGCGGTTCACGCGGGCGATGGCCTGCATCAGATTGTGGCCGCTCATGGGCTTGTAAACATACATCGTCGCCAGCGACGGCACGTCGAAGCCCGTCAGCCACATATCCACCACGATAGCGATTTTCAGCGGACTGCCGTTGTCCTTGAAAGTCTTAGCCAGTTCGTCACGGCGGCGCTTGTTGCCGATGACCTTTCGCCATTCCTCCGGGTCCTTGTTGCTCTCGGTCATCACCACGGCGACCTTTTCGGTCCAATCGGGACGAAGCTCCAAGATCCGTTGGTAAATCTTCATCGCAATGGCGCGGGAATAGGCCACAATCATCGCCTTGCCCGTCAGGAGATTGGCGCGGAAATTTTCATAGTGGTCTAAAATATCCGTGACGAGGGAATCAATCGTCTTGTCGTTGCCCAGCACGGCCTCCATCTTTCCGAGGTCGCGCTTGCTCTTTTCGATCGTCGCGGGGTCGGCGTTCTGCGCCATCAGTTCGTACTCCGCGTCGATCAGCTTCAGCGTCGCCTCGTCCAGCTTCAGCTTGATGACGCGGCTCTCGTAGTACACGGGCCGCGTCGCGCCGTCCTCGACGGCCTGCGTCATATCGTAAATGTCGATATAGTCGCCGAATACCTCGCGGGTGTCCCTGTCCTTCGCGGAAATCGGCGTACCCGTGAATCCGATATACGTTGCTTTCGGCAGGCTGTCGCGGATAATCCGCGCCGTGCCGACGACGCGCTTCGCCACTTCCTCGCCCGCTTCGTTCCGCGTCATCCGGATGGTCTCGGTCAGCCCGTACTGCCCGCGGTGCGCCTCGTCCGCCATCACCACGATATTGCGCCGCGCGGACAGCGGCCCGTCGGACTCTTCGAATTTCTGCATCGTCGTGAAAATAATGCCGTTGGCCTTCCGCCCCGCCAACAGCTTTTTCAAATGCTCGCGGCTCTCGGCCTGTATCGGCTCCTGCCGCAGAAATGCCTTGCACTTCGCGAACTGTCCGAAAAGCTGATCGTCGAGATCGTTCCTGTCCGTCAGCACGACGATCGTGGGACTGTTCAGCGCCGCTTGCAGGAGATGGGCGTAAAACACCATCGAAAGCGACTTGCCGCTGCCCTGCGTATGCCAGAATACGCCGCCCTTGCCGTCCGTCTCCGCAGCGCGCGCCGTGGAGGCCGCCGCCTTCCTGACGGCAAAATACTGATGATAGCCCGCCAGTATCTTGAAGGACTGCAAGCCCTCGTCGGAAAAGCAGATAAAATTTTTCAGGATGTCCAACAGCCGCGCCTTTTGGAAAATCCCCTCGAAGAACGTATCGAACTGCGCGTGCTGCGTGTTCTCATAGCTACCGTCCTTCGTCTTCCACTCCATGAAGCGGTCCTCGCCGGAGGTAATCGTCCCCGCCTTCGACGTCATCATGTCGCTCATCACGCAAATCGCGTTGTAAACGAACGCGGACGGGATTTCCTGCATATAGTTCCGAAGCTGGAGAAACGCCTCCGAAGCGTCGGTTTCCTCCCGCGACGGAGATTTCAGTTCCATCAGGACGACGGGCAGACCGTTCAGAAAGAGAATCACGTCCGGGCGCTTCGTGCTGTTTTCCACGATCGTCCACTGATTCGCGACGATAAAGGAATTGGCGTCAGGGTTCTCATAGTCCACGAGATAGCAAATTGCGGAACGCTGCTCGCCCTTGACGGTAAAACTCACGGGAACGCCGTTTTGCAGATAGTCCATGAAGACTTCGTTCCGCTGCACCAGCTCGCCGTTCTCGAAATTCCGCAGCTTGAAAAGCGCGTCGGCGATAGCGTCGGCGGGCAAATCGGGATTCAGCCGCGCAAGGGAATCTTCCAGCACCGCGTCATAAAGAGGGCTGCGAAAATCCCGCTCCACGTCCGGCCCGTAGACATGAGTGTAGCCCATGCCTTCAAAAACCTCGATGATGGAGTTTTCATAATCGGCTTCTGTGTAAGCGGTGGACATAAGAACTCTCTCCTAATACAATCACATCAAATTAAATACGGCTTTCACGCAAAGGGATAGCTTTTTTTCAAATTCAGCCGCTTCTTTTAATTATTTGAGCGAAGTAGTTCCTCAATTTGCTGTTTCCATACAGGTAAACATTGTTCAGAAAAGAAACCGTCTATTTTAGTCGCATTTATAACCCCGCATAACGCTTGGCCAGCTTTTGTGAAAATTACATTTCCACACTTGAACTTACGCATCTCATTTGGTAATTGAAAGGTTTCATCAAAATAGTGAATGGTTATAGGAACAGTATCATTTATCGTCTGACTATATGCGTTGTCGTGCATTGAAATAGAGGCTTCTATTAATCCTAAAGATTGTAAATTAGATAATGCCTCATAGTTTATTCCAATTTTCCCGTAGAAGCTATTTAGCTTTGAAGAAATAATCATGGGAATATAGCTTTTATGTCCCATGGTCATTGTATATAAAGACACCGAGCACAATTTATTGAAAGTCTTCGCATCATTTTTATCCATTCGCTCCAAAATATACAAAAGAGAAACGGGAACACTAGACGGCGTGTTACATTCCTTTGCCAATAGGTATCCCCATATCAGTTGGAATTCTTTATTTGAAATAAGACGTGACTTATCCATTAACTTTGCGATCCAATCATCATCAAGCAATTCAGGCTTTGCATCTGCCTTCATGTGTTCAATAGCAATCTGCACTATGTCGTTTTGGTTGTTATATTCTTTCAATATTTTCTTTGTATTAGAGATTATTGCGGCTTTTTCCAAAGGCGGTAAATTGCTTTTTTGAATCTCTTCTATATAATTTTTTACAGCCAATCGTTCTGGTGTTTCATGATTTGCCGCCCAACCAGCAGCAGCGGATAATTTATCTATCAAATTATTAGCTACAGTGCATACAGGATTCAAATCAATATTTACCAGATTATCCAAAACTGTCATCCCCTCTAATTTTGGAAATACTCTATTTGAATTTAATATTAGTCACATCGATTTCGCCAGACATCAGACAAGGAAGGCGCGCATCGTTTGCATTGCTAAATCAATTTCTCCATTTGCTCAACCAGAATCGGCAATTCATCAAACACAACTTCAACAATCATATTCCAATTAGTACCATCGTAGTCATGTACCAAGCGATGGCGTAGCCCTGATACCATCGGCCAAGGAATTTCGCTATGCTCTGCTTTATATTCCGAAGATATATTATATGCATGTTCGCCAATGTTATATAACGGTGTCGTCACCAACCATTGCAAGGAAAAATCTGTCAACAGAGCTTCTCTGGCAATATTATTGTCCTGCACATATTGATTCAAGCGGCTGGCGTATTCATATATTTTGTTGATTCGCTGTTGATCTGAATATTTCATGCCACCAAAACCTTTTCTTTCATAATCGTTTTATAAAAGTCGCTGTCTTGATTCACTTCACGAATTTCAAAGACGTCAACTTTTTTCTTCAGAACTTCCCGCAATTCCTCGCCAAGTGCCAATATATTCGTCAGCTTAAAGCCCTCGCCGCCATAGACAAGAAAATCCAAATCGCTGTCCTCGTCAGCCTCGCCTCGCGCATAAGAGCCAAAGAGATATATTTCTTTCACACGGTACTTGTCTGCAAGAGGCTTAACGAGTCGATTGATATTTTCCAATGTGAATATAGTTTTCATCACATACGCCTCCTTTTCTTCAACAATCACTGCTTGAAATAATCATACCACTGGGCAATAATGCTGTCGCGGTTTAGGGCAATCATTTTCAGGATACGTTTCAGCTCTTTATCCGGTATGTTGCTGTTATTGTTCGCCAATATCGGATTGCTTTCCGGCGGGAGCCATATCTTGGTGGCGTTCGCCGTTGGCTTCCCCTTGCAAACGTGAACAGGCTCGCCTGTCTCGTTCGACCAGAAGAACACCCGATAACCATATATCTCAAACAGGGTCGGCAATGATCTCACCATCCTCGCGGGCCATTTCCCAAATCAAGGGGCTGTTATTCTTCACAAACTGGCGCAAGCCGTATTCCTCGTCTTCCTGAAAACCCATGCACTTTTTCAAGAGACAAGCGGGCAATATATACTCCGCAACGTCAAAACCGTGCTCCGAAGGACGTTCCAAACAGACACTCAGGCTCTCGCCGGACGAAGGGGATTCGTGTATATCCGTGAATGTGACGGTGATATTTTGCGGAACGAGTTTCATATATTCGTGTCGCATGATTTTATCCCCCTTTCTATTCTCCAAACAAATCGGCATGGGTTCCCGTTGCTGTCGCAGATAAAATCAAAACATCTTCAAAAATCTGATACATCAGCAACCAATCGGACTCAATATGACATTTTCGAAAATCCTTCAATTCGCCGCTCAGTGAATGATCGTGATATGTCTCCGGCATAGGAGTTCCTCTTTGCAACAATTCCAATACATGAATCAACTTATTTATATCTTTGCCACGCTTCCTGGCACGACGAACGTCTTTTTTCATACGGTTCGTATAAACGATCTTGTACACGTCAATCCTCCAACATAGAAGCCACGGCCTCATCTGCAGAATCGAACGGGCCGCATAGATTGCGCCGCTCACGGCTATCGGAGACGGCTTCCATCAAGTCGCTCGGCAATGAGCGATGCCGCACGGGAAACGGAATCCCTTTATGCTCGATAGCCGCCTGCAAGAAAATCTTGATTGCGGTAGACGTATCCAACCCAAGACTACCAAATAGTTGATCTGCGTTTTGCTTCATGGCGTCGTCAACGGTTACTTGCAATGTAGTCATAATCTTTCCTCCTCTAAAAAATCCTCTTCCCAAAGCAGCGATTATCGCCGATAGCCTTATATCTCAAATAGTGTCGGCAATAATCTCACCATCCTCGCGAGCCATTTCCCAAATCAAGTGGCTGTTGTTTTTCACGAACTGGCGCAAGCCGTACTCCTCATCTTCCTGAAACCCCATGCACTTTTTCAAGAGGCAAGAGGGCAATATATACTCAGCAACGTCAAAGCCATGCTCCGAAGGACGTTCCAAGCATATGCTTAGGCTCTCACCGGATGACGGAGATTCGTGTATGTCAGTGAAAGTAACGGTGATGTTTTGAGGAACAAGTTTCATGTATTCGTGTCTCATGGTGTACCTCTTATCATATTTCAACACTCGACACATCAATCTCGCCGGACAGGAGGCGAGGGAATAGCGCGTCGGCGGGCAAGCCGGGATTCAAACGCACAAGGGAATCTTCCAGCACCGCGTCATAGAGAGGACTTCTATAATCGCGCTCCACGTCCGAGCCGTAGAGATGGGTGTAGGCCATGCTCTCAAAAAGCTCACTAATGGAATTTTCATATCGGCTTCGATATAGGTGGTGAACATAGGTTTTCGCTCTTTTGTTATCCCTTAAACAAATTGGCGCACTTCTCACAATACTGTTTTACTTCTTTTAACCAATTATCATACCAATACCAAGTAGTTGCAATTTGGATTCCATAGTGATATTTAGGATTTTTGGCATCTCGACTCTTCCAAAGCTCAATATGTCTCTGCATTGAAAATTTTTCATATCCTTCAGCCTTCATTTTAGCGACAATTTCCCCCGGAAGGTACTTTGCCTTTTCTGTTTCTTTAATAAACGCATATTCTTTCTTTAATCCTTCAGCAAGCGGAGAATCAATCGGAACAAATTCTATAACCTTATCCGCTTGTCCTACACGTTTAGCGTTATACGCTGTAAACAATATCCTATATGCATATTTTGAACTGCTAATCAATTCATCTGTTAAATTCTTTTCAAATTCGACTATAAAATTTTTGACATTTGTAGCAATATGTGAATTATTTTGTAGAAATTCTTGTTGTTCAATCGATAATGGTGAAAATTGAATCACTAACGCTGATTCATTGCTTATGTTATATTTCTCACCAAATAGATTAACAATATAATAATTAAAATTGATAGCACAAGCCTGTAATTTTGCGCTAATATATTCGTCTATTTTGTTTGTCATTTGATGTTCAATTTCATGTCTAATACCAATTAAAAACCTCAAATTACTCGTTGTTTCATTATCCAAAGGACACCTTCTATCATTTAGGCATCGTTCCAATTCCCAATGTTTATATGCCCCTTGTTTTGTTTTAGCATATATCTTCCGTTTCTTTCCGGGCGTAAAATATCTGTAATCTATTTTTTCCTTTCGGAAATATGCATGTAACAAATATGTCCAAGCAATAATAGATAATGTAATGAAAGATTCTGTCTTAAATGTAATTTGTGGATTGTTATAAAGTTGTACAGCTGCCAACATTGCTTCTCTTGATTTTTTTATCAACTCATCTTTAACTGATTTTACACTCCTTTTGCGCACTATGAATCCTCCTCCGGTAGGAACTAAATCTCAACCTTCGACACGTCGATTTCGCCAGATATGAGGCGAGGAAGGAGAGTGTCGCGCAGTGCGGAAAGTCGAATAATCATTTGCTGATTAGATAAAATAAGCTCAAACACAGGATTTAATGCATCATGAAAAGACTTCATCACTTCAACACTGGGAATTGTTGCTTCAATCTTAGCGAACTGACTTTTATTCAAATTAACAATCGTGCTTCCACTTGCACCTAACTGACGAATGGTCTCGGAAAGTGATTTCATCAAAAAATAAACATAATATGGAGAAATACTATCTTTGGGAGTAATGGAATTAATCTGCTGGTTGGTTTGACTATCTCTCGAAATCAGAGAAACAAGTCCTGCTGTTCCAATACAACTAACGCAAACACTATTCTTTGCCAATGTTTTAGTTGGTTGAGATTCTGCTCCCTGGTTGGAAAGATACCTTTCAGTTTCGGTAATAAATATTTGATCGTGCATATCAGGTATGGTCACAAAAGGTATTTCTCCATCATAGTACTCTTTTCGTTTTGTAGAAGGAGTTTTCCCACAAACTATATTATTACCCAAATCTTCTAATGTGCCAAGGCTCCAATCTGACGGCTTTTCGCCACCAAACGGCTCAAAATCCACAAACCACGACTTAAAAATCGCCTGTGCTTGCTCTTCCAAATTCTTGTTTATGGATTCATTTGTTTCTATTTTTCCATCTAATTCTTCCAAAATAGTAGCTATTTTCTTTTGTTGAATCATTGATGGACATACACATGGGAGTTCTCCCATCAGCTTTGTGTTGATGGATGGCATCGTGGCGCCAACGGCAATATTCCGAATAAATTGTTTTGTACTCCCTGCGGTCAAATAATAATATAAATAGAGCGGATATACATTTTCTCTTGGACGTATTCTCAAACAACGACCTGAAAACAGCCATCCACTATTTTCTCTATTAACGTAAGAACATCTATCTACTGCCCCCACACGACTAAAAACCGTATCGCCGTATTCCATGGTATATTTTGATAATCGTTCCGCATCTTCATCAGAAACAAACGGCAAATTTTGTGTCGCAAATTTTCGTTTACCCAAATGCTCTACCGTGACGATGGGAGTTCCCGATTGTACATAATCGTCTTTATGTAACTGACTGCCGAAAGGGCCTGTTTGAATATCTGCGATTTTATCTAATGTGACATTTTTTACATCAAATCCCATACCCAATCGCCCCTAAATTCTTGCGAATCTTATCTTCCAGCTCATGTGACTTGGCGAACAGTCCCGAAAGCTCGCCCGTCAGCCGCTTCATTTTTTCGTCGAAGGGCTCGCCGTCGTCCTCCTGCTCCTCGATGCCGACGTAGCGCCCCGGCGTCAGGATATAGTTCTGCTTTTCAATCTCCGCGAGGTCGGCCACGGCGCAGAAGCCTTTGACGTCTTCCAACTTACCCTCTTGGAACGCCGCAAAGGCATCCGAGAGTTTCTGGATGTCCTCGTCCGTGAAGTCGCGGTGCTTCCTGTCCACCATGTGCCCCATATTGCGGGCGTCGATGAAGAGCGTCCTGCCTTTTTGCTTCTTGTTTTTCGTGATGAACCAAAGCGTCACGGGAATCGTCACGCTGTAAAAGAGCTGCGTGGGCATGGCGATAATGCCTTCCACAAGGTCGTCTTCGATGATGCGCTTTCGGATTTCGCCTTCGCCGCCGGACTGGGTGGACAGCGCGCCGTTGGCCAGTACGAGGCCGATTTTCCCGTTCGGCGCCAAGTGATGGATCATGTGCTGAATCCACGCATAGTTGGCATTGCCCGCCGGAGGCGTGCCGTACTTCCAGCGCACATCGTCCTTCAGCTTGTCCTGTCCCCAGCCGGAGAGATTGAAGGGAGGATTCGCCATGATGAAGTCCGCTTTGAGCGTGGGGTGCAGGTCGTTGAAGAAGGTGTCCGCCTGATACTCGCCGAGGTTCGCGTCGATGCCGCGAATCGCTAAGTTCATCTTCGCCATTTTCCATGTGTCGGCATTGGATTCCTGCCCGTAGACGGAAATCGTGCCTCGCTTACCGCCGTGCGCCTGGATAAATTTCGCGCTCTGGACGAACATGCCGCCGCTGCCGCAGCAGGGGTCATACACCCGACAATTCGAGAACGGGCGCAGAATGGCGACGATGGTTTTGACGACGCTGGCGGGCGTATAGAACTCGCCGCCCTTCACGCCTTCATAGGCGGCAAACTGTGCGATGCAGTATTCGTAGGTTCTGCCGAGCAAATCCTTGTTTCCCTCGGTATCGCTCATGTCCATGTTGGTGAAGAGGTCCACCACGTCGCCTAAAACGCGTTTGTCGAGGTCGGGGCTGGCGTAGTTTTTCGGCAGCACGTTTTTGAGCTTTTTGTTATCGTCTTCGATGGCTCGCATGGCGTCGTCGATGACCGTGCCGATTTCCGGCGTGTGCGCGGCGGCGGCGATTTTTCCCCAGCGGGCGTTTTCCGGCACGAAGAAGATGTTTTCTTCCTCGTAGGCGTCGGCGGGAATATGCCCCCACAGCACGCAGGCCGCGTCCCATATCTGTTTTTCAAATCCGATGTTGGCGCTCGTTTGGTTTGCTTTCTTCGAGGTCTTTGCCATAGGGGTTTCCTCCGCTTATCTCTTCTTTTATATGATTATAACGCCGCAGAGCAGATTTTGTCGACAGACAAAATCCACCCTGCGGCGTTTCAAAGACGTTCTTCAAAAATAGCGTGGGCAGCGAAACTGCTGCCAGTTCTTTATTCCTTGAAAAATTCAACGCTTTTTCTACATGTTACTCCACTTTCTAAACCATCAGCTTCGGCGGTTCCGCGTCATAGACCGGAATTTACGTATATTTCATTCTATCGTGCGTCTTCCAAAGCCCCTTGATAAGCGGCTTTTCTCCGTGACTACCTTCGCGCCGGAGCTTTCACCTGCTGCGTTCAGTCTCATGCTTCCCCTTCCTGCGTCTTTCTTATGCGCTTGTTTTCGTACATATTCTTGTCCGCGCGGCGCACCACGTCGATTACTGCTCCGTCCTGCTCCGGGTCGTACTCCGCGATGCCGAACGAGACCCGCACCTGTTCCCACGGATTTTCCGCCGCGGCGTTGGTTTCCGCCATGGCCTTGTGGAACTCGCGGATCAAGTCTTCCCTGTCCCGGAACGCGTCGTTTTGCATAATCACGGAGAATTCGTCCCCACCGATCCGGAATACGGGGCTGTGCTGGAACACATGACACATCAAGTGGCTGGCCTTCTTCAGGTAGATATCGCCTTTGTCATGGCCGTACTTGTCATTGACCAGCTTGAGGTCGTCGCAGTCGAACACGCCCACGGCAAATTGCATCTGTCCGTCGTCCGCGTCCAGGCATGTCTGCAAATCGTCGATAAAGCTGGCATAGGCCCATTTGTTCCGGACGGAGGTCAGAGCGTCAATATAGGCCCGTCGATTCAGAGTAGTGATATTTTCCTTCATGTGAGCGGTCAAACCCTTGAAGGTGCTCGTCAGTCTGCCGACCTCATCGTTCCCGCTGTAATCCAGGGCGATATTGTAGTTGCCCTTGTCCACCTGCTCCGCGGCTTCGGTCAATTCCTCCAACGGTTTTGTGATGTGTTTTGTGTAATACATGGTAAAGATGCTTGACACCGCCAGCACGCCGAGGGCGACGAGCAGCATATTTCCAATCAGCTTCTGCCAGTCCCCCTCCGTTTCGGAAAGCGGCACCACGACATTCAGACGCATGCCGTTGCTGAGCGGCAGCCACGCTGCCTGCTTTTCCACGCCGCCGAAACTGTATTGGATGAAAGTGCTTGTGCTGAGAATGCCGTCCGGAACCGGAATCTGCGTCTCTTTGGTCATCTGCGCGACGTCGATGCGGGGATGGTAGAAGAGATTTCCCTCCGCGTCGCTCAAAAACGCATATCCATCGTTGCCGAGCCGGATGCTGTCCACCTGCTCCGCCATAGTGGAATAGTCGATTTCGATGCCCACCACCCCGACAAACGTTCCCTTGAAATAAATCGGGCCGTTGTAGGAAATGACGCGTTTGTCCAGATTTTCCGTGATATACGGCGGAAGCCAGATCGCTTCGCCCGTAGCCTTCGGAACGGTAAACCAGACCAGGCGGGTGGTATCCTTCGTATCATAAAGCGTGATATCGGTCACTTTGTGCTCGACAAAGCCTTCCCCGTCCAGGTTTGTGTACCAGAACCCCTTGACCGTGTTCGAGACTGTCGGGTCAATGCGGTAATAGTAGGTCAGCACGCCGTTCGTCTTGGAAGCCATTTCATCGAAATACTTTCTCACGCGTTCCATGTGACGTTGAAGCTGCTGCTCCTCCAATCCATCCAGGTCCGACGTCACAAAGGATTCGACCTTCCGGATCGACCGCTGCACGCTGTTGAAGTAATAGTCGAGATTGCGCTCTCCCGTCTCGCACAACAGCAGAAGAAGCTGCTCGGACTTGTGGTGTTCGTTTGTCCGGATAAAGATGACGCTGAAAAGCATGACGGCAGTAAGCGTGAAAAGGATCACGCACACTGTCATCAGCGTAATTTTTGTTCGCAGCGAACGCATTTGCGTATCACCTCATACATTCACAATGAAGACTCATTTATCGTTCCCCGAAGGAATTTTGCTTCGAACGCAGTGGGATGCAGCGGCGGAGAAAAGTAATATCCCTGCACCAAATCGCAGCCCAGTTCTTTCAGTATCCTGAGCTGTCCCTCTGACTCCACGCCTTCAGCGATAGCCGGGATCTTCATGTTCTTAGCAATGCCGAGAATCAGGGCCACGAGCTGGACGTCCTTGTCGTCGCGCTCGATGTTCCGGACAAACGAACGGTCGACCTTCAGTACGTCCACCGGCATGGCGGAGAGCATGTGAAGCGAAGAATACCCGGTGCCGAAATCGTCCATTTCCACCTCATATTTCTTTTGGCGCAAATGCTCCACGACCTGAATCACCTGATCCGCGTTTTCCGTGTACGCAGACTCCGTGATTTCCAGCTTCAGCGCGTCATGACCCAACCCATGCTGTAAAAGGATGCCGTCCAACGTTTCCTCCAGCGTCGAATCGAACACGTCCACACGGGACAGATTGACGGAAATCGGGATGGTCACGCCGTACTCCGTCCGCCATCGGGCAATCTTCCTTGCCGCCTTGGCCCAAACGTATTTATCCACCTCCCCGATTTTCCCGTTGCGTTCAAACAGCGGAATGAAAACATCCGGGGCGATCATGCCCAACTCCGGATGCTGCCATCGGATCAGCGCTTCCGCGCCCACGAGCTTCGGCGGCTCGGTCTGGATATTGAACTTCGGCTGATAGTAAACCTCAAACTCATAGCTGTCCAACGCGCGGCGCAAATCGTTCAGCAGCCGTTGTTCCAGCAGCTCCCGCTCGAGCACCTTCTTGTCAAATACGATCAGGTGGTTTTTGTAATGGCCCCGGGCCATCGAGCAGGCCGTCCGCGCCCTGTCGAAAAGCTGCACCGGCTCCAGATCGGGCTGGAAGGGCATGACGCCCATGCGCAGGCGGATACTGGCGTTCGGCGCCAAAGCGTCAAGCGTAGTCTGCAAACGGTCAAAAATGCCCTGGTAATCATCCGTATGCTGGCAGTAAATGTCGAAACGATCCGCCCCGAACCGGCCCGCAATCCCCCCGAACTCATATGCAACCCCACTGATCTTGTTTCCGAGGACGCGCAGGACCCGGTCGCCGAATTCCCTCCCGTTCAAAGCGTTCACGGAATGGAACTGCTCAATGTTCAGAACGATGGCGTCCATCGGCTTTTTTTTGCGCCCCCGGTATATGCGGTTGGCATACTGGAAAAAGTAATCGCGATTATACAGCCCGGTCAGGGCGTCAATCTCCGTGGCGGAAATCAGCATTTGGGCCCGGTTCTCCGCCCGCATGCTCCGCGCCATCAACAGCAGGATCAGAAGCAGCACGGCGCAGGTTCCGAGCATCACAGGCGTCAGATTGTCCACGACAAAATCGGCAAGGGTGCGCTTGGAGTCCTCGGCAACATAGTAGGACAATTCCGCGTTGACCGTGGAGGTCGGGACAAGGCCGACAGCCTTGGACAGGATGGAATACAGCTCCGTTTCCCCTTTTGCCACTGCAAAGCAGTAGTCCATCCCAACGCCGGTGGCAAACGCCGTCAGGCGGTACCTCTCGCACTGCTTGGAAATATTGTTGTATCGGTAGCTGGCGACCAGGACGCAGTCCGCCACGCCCTCGGCCACCGCCTTCATACACTCCGCTGTATTTGCGTAATAAACCTTCCGCCAGTTCGGGTAATTGTCAAGCAGGAACGTTTCGTAATTCGGGTTGCCTTCCGTCACGGCCACGATCACATGCTCTTTGTTGGCGAAGATGCTTTTGTCCGCCTGACGCACGATCGCATAGATGTCCGTGCGGATCAGCGGCTGCGTCATGAAAATGTCCATCGTCTCGCCGTCAAAGCAGGCAAGGTTTGCCGGAAAAACACAATCCACCTCTCCCCGCTTCAGCGCCTTCAAAGCCTCCGCCGAAGTGGGAAACGCCTTAGCCTCAAAGTCGATATGACTGCCCTTGAAGCAGCCGGAAGCGGCAGCCAGATAATCCTTCAAAGCGCCCGTCAGTTCTCCCGTCGCCGTATCCCTGGCGCAAAAAGCGAGATAATTGTCCTGATATCCCACCCGGATAGCGCCGTGGGCGGCCAGCCAGGATACTTCCGACGAAGACAGGAATGCGTTCGACCCGAAGCGCCGGACATGCTTTTCAAACATTCTCTGGTTATAATACGGGTTTTCATCCTGTATCCGTTTCATCGCCCTGTTCAAATCGACCAGCAGATCGGGGCGGCTCTTGCTGACGGCGAAGAAGAAATCGGAAGCGCCGATCTTGCACACCGGCATCAGTCGATCCGGATAGCCGTAGGCGTTCAGCGTGATATAGGCGTCCAGTTTTCCGGCGTCGAGCATATCCAGCGAATCGACCTCCGTGGCTGTGAGTTCCACGACCTCCGCCTGGACGCCGTTCTGCTCCGCCCACTGCCGAAAGATATCCGCCTGAATGCTGCCCTTGTTCACGCCGATCCGTTTGCTGTTCAGGGTCGACAAATCTTCCGGGGTGATTTCCTGATTGCCCGGAGATATGAAGATCGTGTATTCCTCCGTTCCCATCGGTATTTCCGGGAACAGCATTTTCTCCGCGCGTTCCCCGGTATAGGAAACGTCGCTCAGCAAGTCAATCTTGCCGTCGGCCAGCATCTGCATAAGCTCCGGCCAGCTTCCGCTCACATAAGTATACGTCCAGCCGGAATAGGCCGCCAGCTTTTGCTGATACTCATAAGCATAACCGGATCGCCGCCCGGATTTGTCCGTGGAATTGAACGGCGATTCAAACCATCCGACGCGTACGTTTTTTCCCGCGCCGTGCGCCGTAACCGGCAGCGAAAAAGCAGCGGCGGTCATGAAAAAACAAAGCAGGAGCGCGGCAAACCGCCGCAAACGATATATTACCGTTTCGCGTGGTTTCATCTCGTTCGCCTCCTGCCGAATCCTTATTTTAGGAAACACTGATTAAGGAAGCACTGATTAAGTCAAGTCGTGGCCCTGTCGAGAGATTTTTTCGTCAGGCAAGGAAAAGTGCTCGAAGTCGTAGCAGAGCTACGTCGAGAGCACTTTGACGCAGCATGACGGAAAAAGACCCGTCAGGGGCGCGGCGGGACTTATTCAGTGCTTCCTTAAGTCAATTCGTGCATCTGTCGAGGGATTTTTTCGACTGTCTAGGAAAAGCCCTCGAAGGCGTAGCATCGCTACGTCGAGAGGGATTTGACGACGACAGGCGGAAAAAGACCCGGCAGAGGCGCGGAGGGACTTATTCAGTGGTTCCTTTATTTCTATACCAAGTATACCAAAGCTCACCGAAGATTTCCAGCCATAAAACGCAAATTAAAACAGGGGATATATGCGTCGATGAAGACGATACTCCCCTGTGCAGATTATAACAGCCGTTTCTTCTCGCTATTGGATGACCTCAATGACTTCCGGCGCGCCGTTTGCTCCCACGCGGCAGCGGCGATGCGCTTCGCGGAGAGGAACCCCGGTGACGTTCAGCTTGAAATTCTCCGGGTCGGTCATCACGAACCAATCCTTCGGCGTCTCTTCGGCGAAAATCAATTCGTTCCGAAGCGTGAAATTGCTGTCGCAATCGACGCGACGAACGGCTCCGTCCGTCAGGTCATAGACCCGAAGTTCGTGTCGGTTTTCCAGTTCCGTCATGGTCTGTGCGTCATAGCCTTTTTCGTAGTCTTCCGGCGCAGGTGCGATCAGGACGTCCACATAGAGATATTTCCGCCCGTCCCTCATTTTCACCAGCACGGGATGGATGCCGTTGGACCGCACGGAATCGGTGAACACAGTTTCCTCCTTGCTGAGGATCCCGTCGCTGCCTGTCGCCGCCGCGCTTCCGCGAATGATATGGATCCCGTTGGCGTCGCCTTTGACCTCGATCGTGCTCAGCACGGAATCGCCGAGGAAAGCCCGCATCGGCGTTCTCGGCTCGATCTCCATGCACCACTGGTCGGGGGCATGGCGGTATTTCTCCTGGAAGCAGAAGCCGTTGACGTCGAAGGTCAGGCTCGCCGTGTAAATCGGGGCATAGGGGTCATCGGAAAGACTGAACATGTTGAAGTAAAACGTCGCGCCGCAGGGGTCCAAGGTCCACGAGCAGCCGCCTTCCTCCATGATTTTCAGCACCTTGACGGCCAGATCCGTCACGGTGCCCGAAACGAAGGGACCGTCGGGATAATTGCGGCGCAGCACGATGGCTACCTCGTTGGCGAGCATCGGCTTATTGATGAACACGTCGTCCAGGGTCAGCGCCGCCCCTGTGGCGGTATCGTAGTTCCGCCCTATGACGGCGAAACGCCCGCGCATCCCGCCTCCGTACGCGGCTTGTGATTCGGCGAAGCTCACGGCCAGGGAATCCGCGCGATGGACATAAAGGGATTCGATGACGTCCGGTCCTTCTTCATCTCCCACCGCCGACGCTTCCACACCGTAGCCCTCCAGCGTCACCGTCAGAGGGAGCCATGAATCCGACGGCCCGTCGATCAATATGCCCGAAAAATGTCTTTTTTCCGCCGCCCACTCCGGTTTGGAATACACGGAATAGGTCCGGAGGGGAATCGGCGTCCCAAGGTCCGTTTCAAAGTCCGACGCCTCCGCCGCAGTGCAGAACGGCGCGAAAGATTGCGGCGCGTCGGAAACGGCCCCGAAAAGGGCAAAGGACGCCGCCAGCGCGAGTGCTAACTTTTTATGTCTTTTCATATATGCCTGCCTCCTGTTTCCATTGCAGCCATCTCCCTCATGAAGGGAAGGCAGTTAATAGCCCCACTCTACGAGGGGAGTATGGTTTTCACTTTCCGCCCAATTCTGCCGGTCTCGGCGGGACCGGATTCTGTTCGTCCTTGAAGAGGCGAACGAAGGCCGCGCCTCCCCGGTCGAAGTAGAAGGAACCGACGGCGATGGACAGGAGATGACGGCCCGAGACGTCATAGTAGTAAATCTCGTTGTCGTTCCAGACCAGATCGAAATACTTGTCCCATACGCGCATGTAGCCGGTGCCGTCCGGCTCCAGCACATACCATAGATCGACGCCGTACTTGCGGGCGTCCTCGCCGTAAGTGAAACGCTCGTCGATGAGCTTTTGCAGCGCCTCGACGGTGGCTGCCTCCGCCGGACCTTTCGGCGCTTTCTCCCGTTCCTCTTTCGTCATCGGCGTTTTCACGAAATCCTTGTAGCCCTGGATTCGGTCGAGACGCCAGAATCCCGCTTTCGTGCGCGGCCCTTCGGGAATCCCAAAGCTCTTGCGGCTGTTCGCGGGGCCGACGGCGATATGGCTGACGGGCGGCTTTTCGCCCTCGGCCAGCTCATATTCGAGGCAGAGGTCCGTCCTGATTCCGCCGAACCAGCGCGGATACCATTTCACGATCCTGCCGCTTACCTCGATGCGGCCGTACTTAATCTCCGTGCCGTAGCCGGGGCGCTCGATGTACCAGTACTCGGTCAGGCCGTCCCGATTGTCCCAATAGAAGAACATATCGTGCAGGAATGCGAAAGCAATATCCTTCTTCTGCTTGCGGTATTTGTCGTCTTCGCCCAGCGGGAAGAACCACTTGTCCTCGGTATCTCCGCTGCGGACATAGCCGTAGCCGCCGCGCTCGCCGGTCGGCACCAGCACGATAAAATGATCGGCGGGGTTCGTCGTCGGGTCGCCCGCGTCGGCCTTCGTCACCTTGCCGCCTTCGGTCCACTGCTTCAGGCGATAGACCTGTCCCGGAAGCTCCTTGCCGAGGTCGGGGCCGTCGATGATCGCGTTGGACGAGAACGCCGTGTCGCTGACCGAGCCGCCCAGCTGGAGCACCATGCCCGGAGACAGCGGCGACTTCGCCATGAAGTCGCTCTCGCGCTCGAAGACGTAAACCTCTTCGATGTTTCCGCGCATCTGCTGGCAGTAGATCAGGCGGTTTCCCTCGAGGCTGTAATGGCCGGACGTCTCATGCGGAAAGGTCAGCGTGATCGTCCTGTCGTTCCATTTGACGGGCTTGACGTAGTTGTCGCCATCTACGGCGCCGTACTTGTCAAAGGTGCCCGTGCCGTCCTCCTTCAGCACTAAATGGTAGCCGTTGGCGATGTGGCCGATCAGCATGCCCATGCCCGGATAGATATATTCCTGCACCTGCACCCAGCGGCCCGCAACTTTCTTCATATCGACGGGGCCTTTCGCGCTCTGCATTTCCCCGTCGCGGTAATGGTATTTCTTGTTGTGGTACTGATTGTCGTAGCTGGCGTGTTTCAGTTCCCTCGGCAGCTTCACGTTGTCGGGGTGGTTCGGCTGCTCGGTCTGCATGATGTCGCCGAGCCGCAGGAACGCTTCGGAAAACGTGCCGTTCCGCTTCAACGCTTCCTGCCAGGCCGCGTCTACCGGCTCCTTGTCCGGCGTCCCGCGCGACGCCTGCACCGACGATTTCCCGCCGCCGCTTCCTCCGCCCGTTTGGCCGCCGCCTCCGCCGCAGCCGAATATCGGCACGACCAAGAGCGCCGCGAACAGCGCGCATAAACATTTTGCTTTGAGATTCATGAACAACCCTCCAAATCTCTTATAGAAATCGTACCACAAAAACTCCTTCCGTCATGCCTTCGGCATGCCACCTCCCTCATGGAGGGAGGCTAAATTATTCCACTTTCTCAAACACCAGCTGCGGGGATTCCGCGTCGTAGACCGGAATCTGCGTATGGAGCTTTCCGTCCCGGTAGTCGAAGGTTGTGAACCCGGTAAAATAATCTACCGCGGGATTCTTGGGGCGGATTTTGAACTTGTCCGGGTCGGTTTCCCAGTTCTCGTGAATCACGGCAAATTCCACCGGGCCTTCCCATTCGTACTTCGCAAACCGCCAGGAAATCTTTTCGCCCTCGATTTTCAGCGTGTAATCCATCCTGTCCTTCGTCTTCCAGACGCCTTCGATGCGCGGAAGCTCTTTCTCCGTGACCACCGTTACATTTCCGTAACGGCTTTCTGTCGTCGGCAAAAGGACCTCGGACTTCTCCCCTGCGATGTCGAAGACCTTGACAAAATGCATCTGGCCGTCCTCGACCCAAAGGCCCGTAATCTGCGCGTAGTCCTTCTGATCCCCGCGCTCCCTGAGACCCGTCTTTTCGAGATGCAGCACCGTCTTCCCGTCCTCTTCCGTGACGGTGAACGTCGTTTCCAGCTGGGGGCGGTTCATCCAAAGAATCAACATGTGATTGCCGTCGATCTCGATACGCGTGCCGTAGTCGCGGGGTTTCCACGCGCCGTCGAGGGACGCGCCGCCCGCGAAAGCAGTCGAAAAAGCGCCGAGAAGAAAAAGCGAAATGAGAGAAAGCATCGCCGCTGTTTTCATCGGTGCACTCCTTTCATAATACTAAGGGCGGGCAATAAAAGTGCTGCCCGCCCTATACTTTTTTAGAAGTCGATACGATACAGTTTTTTCGCGCTCTCGTCGTACGCAATAATGCTGTTGCCCTTGACTGTAGCCAGCGCGAAGACGCCGAAGGTGATTTTCCCTTCGCCCAGCTTCTTGCCGGACTTTTTCTCAAAGACGCGGAAATTGCCGTCTGGATCGATGAAAATCACATACTTGTCCGTGACGCAGAAGCCCTTGCGGCTGCCCTCCATGCCTTCATAGCGGCGAAGCTCCTTGCCCTTCTTGTCGAAGGCGACGAGCACGGGAACTTTCTTGTTCTGTCCGGGCTTCTGGAGAACCGAGCGCACAAAGATCTCGTCCTTGTCGGAAGCCACCGGGAAAAACTGCGCGTTCTTGAAGTCCGGGCTGGTCGCCGTCAAATCCGGGATAATCTCCTGCACGTCCTTGATGGAGCCGTCCTTCAGCTTGCCCATCTTCAGCTTTTTGCCGCCGAGGAAATAGAACTCATCCCGCCCGGAAATGCCGCCGCCGACTTTCGCAAGCAGCTGTCCCGGCCACTTGCCGCCGACTTTGGTCGTCTTGCCGTCATAGACGACGAGGGCGTCTTTCGGACCTTTCCAAAGCACCACTTTGTCGTTCATGGCGATCGTATGGTTGTCATCCGTCTCCCCGAGGTCGGTAAAGTCGGAAATCGTCTCGCCCTTCATCGTGACCTTGCCCATGTGGGGCGGTTTGCGCCCGCACTGGAAATAAACGTCGTTGCCCAGCACGCCGAGCTCCCATGTGTTGATGTTGTTCCGAAGGTCGACGCCTGTCAGCTCGTAGACCTTTGCCTCATGCGAGCCGAATTTGAAGGTCATCGTCGGCGCCGTCTTCGGCGTCTCGACTTTCGGCGCGCCGCTGCCGCCGCTGTTTCCTCCGCCTCCGCCGCAGCCCGCCAGTAAGGACACCGTCAGCAGTGCAGCCGCCGCCACGCTCAAAAGCTTTCCTTTCAGGTTCATCAAAAGATTTCGCCTCCTGTATTTTTTCTGAAAACTCCCCCCCGTCAGCTTCGCCGCCTTTCTCATGGAGGGGGCTTGCCTTGCCTCCCTCATAGAGGGAAGTGCCCGAAGGGCGGAGGGAGTTCACACATCAGAAATCAATCCGGTACAGTTTCTTCGCACGATCGTCATAGGCGATGACGTCGTTGCCTGTCTTCGTCCAGAGCACGAAGGGACGCATCTCGATCTTCGCCTCCCCCAGGAGCTTTGCGGTCTTCCTGTCGTAAACGCGGAAGTCTCCCTTCGAGCCGGAATGGATGACATAGTTATCCGTGACGGCCCAGCCCCGCGGCAGGTCCTTTATGCCCTCATAGCGGCGAAGCTCCTTGCCGTTCTTATCGAAAGCGATGAGCATCGGCGTATCTTCCTTTTCGTTGTCCTTTTTCGGCAGGAAATAGCGGATATAGATCTCGCCATCTTTGACGCAGACGGACTTGAAGGACACGCGCCCAAATTCCGGATCGATTTTCTGGTAGTCTTCGATCAGCTTCTTGCCGATCTTCCATTCGCCGTTTTCGAGTGTCTGCTCCCGCAGCTCATGCCCCCAGAGTACGTAGAAATTGTTGGAATCCGGGTCGCCCGACGGGGAGCCGGACCACTTGCCGGCCACCTTGGCCTCTTTGCCGTCGTAGATCACCAGCTTGTCCTTCTCGGTGGCTTTGCGGTTGGACTGCCAAAGGACGATCTTGCCGTTCGTCGTCATCTCGTGGATGTCGCCGCTGGGGCCGAGATCGACGAGGTTGGAAATCGTCTCGTTTTTTAAGGTGACCTTATTCACATGCTGCAATTTGTCTTCATAATGCTTGGTATCGGTGTGGAAGAAGATATCGTCGCCCAGCATCACGATCCGATTCGTGCGGATGATATTCTTGAGATCGACGCCCGTCAGCTCGTAGACCTTCGCCTCGGTCTCGCCGAACTTGAAGGTCATGGTCGGAGGCGTCGAAACCGGCGCCCGGGCGGGAGTCTCGATTTTCGGCGGGTTGTTCGCCGCGCCGCCGCCGCTGCCGCCGCTCGACTTGCCGCCGCCACCGCCGCAGCCCGTAACAAGAGCCGCCGAGACCAGGCCCGTCAAAAGCCCCGCCGCGATCCGTTTTGCCAAGATGCCTTTCTGCATAAAAATCCTCTCCTTTTCTTTATAGCCTTCCCCTTTGGGGAAGACCAGACTTTTAATATCTGACGACTTTATCTTTCTCCACCCGCGCGTAAATCAGCTTGCGCGGCGCGGGCGGCTCTTTGCCTACGGAAATCGCTTCGAGGAAACGCTTTTCCGCCCCGTCGATTGCTGCCTCCCTTGAGGTGAAGAGAACAGCGATGGGCTCGCCCTTTTTCATTGGCGCGCCGTACTTCTTCTTCAGCAAGATGCCTGCCGCCGGGTCTATGGCGTCATCCAGCGTCTCTCGACCCGCGCCGAGCATGACCGACGTCTCGCCGATGGATTCCGCGTCCATGCCGACGATATACCCGTCCGCCGGCGCCAACACTTCCTGGACGATCGGCGCCTGCAGGAACATCGACGGATTGCGGATCACGTAATCGTCGCCGCCCTGCGTCGTGACCATAGCGCAGAGCTTTTCCAGGGCCTTCCCGGAATTCAGCGTTTCTTCCGCAATGCTGCGGCATTCCCCGCGGTCGCCGCGCCCGGAAAGATACAGCAGCTCCGCCGAGAGCATGAGGCTCTCCTCCCGCACGTCCTCGGGGCCGTTTCCATGCAGCACCTCGACGGCCTCCGCCACCTCCAGCGAATTGCCGACGGCAAGGCCGAGGGGCTGGTTCATGTCCGTGATCAGCGCCTCTGTGCGCTTTCCCGCATGTTCGCCGATATTGACCATGGCCCGCGCCAGCTTCTCCGCATCCTCGGTGGTCTTCATGAAAGCGCCGCTCCCCACCTTGACGTCCAGAAGAATCACGTCGGTGCCGGCAGCCAGCTTCTTGCTCATGATGGACGAAGCAATCAACGGAATGCTGTCCACCGCCGCGATCACGTCGCGCAGCGCATAGAGCTTCTTGTCGGCGGGCGCCAACTCTCCCGTCTGCCCCATCAGAGCAAGGCCGTTCTGACGCACGCCGTCGAAGAACTCATCCATCGTCAGCGACGTGCTGAAGCCGGGAATCGATTCCAGCTTGTCGATCGTGCCGCCGGTATGGCCGAGACCGCGCCCGGACATCTTCGCCACGGTGAGCCCCGCGGCCGCCGTCAGCGGGGCGACGATCAGCGTCGTCTTGTCGCCCACGCCGCCGGTGGAATGTTTATCCACCTTGACGCCGGGCAGAGAGGAGAGATCCATGGTCTCGCCGGACTCCGTCATGGCGACGGTCAGCTCCGCCGTCTCCGCGTCCGTCATGCCCTGAAACCAAATCGCCATCAGCAGCGCGGCCTGCTGTTCCTTCGGAATATCGTCCGTCACGCAGCCTTTGACGAAATAACGAAGTTCCTCCTTCGTCAGCTCGCCGCCGCGCTTTTTCTTCGTGATGAGGTCGTACATGCGGGGCGTGCGGACCCCATTTTGCATGAAAATCCCTCCTTTTCCATCCATTTCCGAAAAACTGCACAAAAAGACTTCATCCTGTCGTCCGGATTCGGGAAGCCTGTTTTGTCCTTTCCACGATCAGTGCGGCGGAGCCGTCTTCCAGAGCATTGGATTCGTCGAGGTGAAGATGGCTGCCCGGCGCTTCCTTCGCCAAAGCGGCGAAATGCCCCGCCAGCGACAGCAGCCCCTCCCGGTTCGCGGACAGAACCACCGTGCCGTCCTCCGCCCTGACGCTTATCTCGGCGCCTTCTACCCATTCGAGCTCCATAGGCTCCTCCTTCAGGAAAAAACGGCGAAAATCCACCTCTCCAAAAACGCGAGAATCACCCAGCCGACGCCGGCGACAGGGATATAGAGGAGCAGCGCGAGGAAGAAGTGGCGCGCCCGCTTACCGTCTTTCGGCAGGAAAAACACGGCGCTCAAGAGGTCGGCAACGAGGAACGCAAGGAGACAGAGACCGCCGACGATGGCCAACAGCAGAAAGAACTCCACCGGGGTCGGGTGCCCCATCCGCGGGGCGGCTGCCGCGCCGATGGGAAACTCTTCCATAATTTCTTCTACGCATTCGCCCATCAGCACGGGCGTCGCAAGCCCCCAGGCCGCCGCCGCGAGGTAATGCATCCAGTGCCGCATGTTCCCAACTCCTTATGATTCGCCCTGCACCCAAAGCACTTCCGGCGTGCCGTCCGCGCCGACGCGGCACTGGCAGAGCTCCGCCTTGCCCGTCGCCTCGTTCAGACGCGTCATATAGAAGTCCTCGGGGTTCGCCATGACAGAGAAAGCCTTGTCCCGTTTCTCATCGATCATGATCGGGCCGCGCTCCGCCTCGGCGAAGTCCTCGTCCACGTCCGCCCGGCGCGTGAACTGCTGCTGCATCGGGACGAGCACCGGCTGATTGCCGTTGACGTCATAGATGGTCGTCCGCTCCCATGCGTCCCCGGCGCCAAGACCATCGACATACAGATACCGCCGCCCGTCGGCGAGGCTCACCAGCACCGGACGTAGGTCGTAGGTCTCGCCCCAATCGTCCAGGATCGCACCGTCCAGCACGATTCGCAGACCGCCGTCCGTGGTCGTGACTTTCACCAGTGCGCTGTCGCCGTTCGCGAAGGACGCCCGTGTGGGAATATACGGGCGAAGCTCCATGCAGTAGGATTTCGGGGCGCGGCAGTAGGTTTCGATGAAAAGCTCCGGGTGCTCGTCGAACAGCACCGTCGTGGCAAAAATCCCCTCGGAATAGGAGCCGATCAGGTACGGATTGAAATAGAAAGACACGCCGGTGGGATCCAGCGTCCAGGCGATATTGCCGGCGCCCATCAGGAGATTGACGTTTTCCGCGCCGTTCGCCGCAAAGGAGGCGTCCGGGTATTCGCGGCAAAGCTGCGCCCTGATGACCTCCGCCAGTTTGGGCAGGTCGGGGCACACGTCGGACAGCATAAGCTCCCGACCGGTCTTCGAGTCGAAATTTCGTCCGCGAACGCCGGACATGCCGTGGACGCCGCCCTCGTAATTAAAGCTCCACTCCAGAAGGCTCACCGCCAGGGTGTCGGCGCGGCGGATAAAAACGTCGTTCACGTCTTCGTAGGCGGAGAAAGACGTCGCTCCGGCCGCTTTCCTTTCCGCCCTGTCCTGCTTCGCTTGCGCGACCAGCTTCTCGCGGAATTTCAGCCCTTGCTCCGCCGTTTCCTTGTTGTAAGCCCAAAGCGCTTTCTGCAATTCCTCGACGCCCTCGGCGACGGCGGAGCCGGTAAAGACCACCATGATCTCGGAGGAGCGCAAAAGCTCGCCCTGCTCGTCGGCGTCCATCATGCGGTGGTTGCTGACGGCGAGCTGAATCGGACGGATCGATTCGTCGATATGCGAGGCCGCCTGGCAGACGGCAGCAGGCGCGACAACCGGCGTAAAATATTGCACGGGCAGCCCTGCCCCCAGGGAAAACGCCGCCATGGCAGTCAACGCGGTCATCCGAAGCTTCTTCATTGGGTCATTCTCCTTTCTTTTCATACTAATCTCAGGCCAAAATTTTAAATAAAAAGTTTGAACTGAGATACGCCTGCTGCGCAGGCTACATTTGCGCCTTCGGCGCAAATGACGTCTCATGCAGTCTCAGTAAAGATTTAAAAATCTTAACTGAGACTAGTATCATTGCCGTTTGCGTCAATCATAGTATACGCAGCGGTAGGTGACATTTTGGGGATTTTCCAGAGTAATGGACATCAGTTTTTTCCCTTTGGAAAAATCGTAGACGGACATGCACTCCGGATCCCGGACTGCCAATCCCCAGCCGATGACGCAGAGATCCCCCGGAAGCATCTGGGCGGAACCGCAGGCGTAGGAGAACTTGCCGGGGAATGCGTAAGAGCGGACAGCCACCACTTGCCGGCGGTCGGTGTCAACCGCGTAGGAACTGACGCGGGAGGCTTTCCTGAGATTGTTGTTGTCAAAAACCGAAATCCAGCCATCGTCCAACGTTACATAATGCTGGCAGGAGGTTTTCTGGCTTTCGGCAAGACCGAATTCGTCCCCGCCGCCGGACAGTTTCCATAAAATCTGGTCGCTTTTCCTGGTGCGGTCCAAACACAGAATGGAGTTGAGATGGCGTAAGGAGCAGATCAGCCGGCCATCCGCGTCGAGGCGCATGGCGTTGAAATGGACATAGTCCGGTACGTCGGACTTCTCATTCGCGAAGTCGTTGGCGGAGTCCACCGCGTCGGTAACAGAAAGGGCATAAAGCTCCGGATAGTCGATGCTCTTCCAGTCCCAGACCACTTTTCCGTGGTCGACTTCCTGCAGGTAGGAATAGACAACTTTCGAGCCCTGCTCATAGCCGGGGATATTATAGACCGTGTCGTGCAGATAGCCGGACAGGATGTAGTGGTCCAAATCCAGCATCAGGAAATCGTGGCCGTCCAGCGGCGCGCCTTTGGCGGTGACGTCCGAAGCCTCAAAGGTGATCCGCTTCACTTCGTTGAAGTTTTCGTCCAGAATGACCCGTTCTCCCGGCGCATAGCCGGTAAGCCCATAGGTGTCATAGGCGCCCGTCTGGTCATGGTAGCTGTAATAGGTCTTGCCGTTCACCACATGCTTTTTGAAATCCCACCAGCCGGTGTTTGCGCCTTCATTCGGCTGCTCTTCGTGCTTCGACCATACGATGTTGCCTTTTCCGTCCAGCATGATCAGGTTGCGGCTGAACGCGAAGGAAAGGTAGAAGTTCCCTGGAAGATCGGTTGTCCCTGAGACGGCAATCTTGGCAAGCCCCTCCGCGACGACCGGGGTCTGCGCCGACGGAGCCGCCTGTCCGAAACTGCTCCAGGCTGCCAGCATAAAGGCAGCCAGTGCCATGATGATTGTTTTTTGTATGCGCTTCATTGCATACCATCCTTCCCTTCGTCGCTTATTATCCCATGCCCTGTATCCATGTCGCTTCCGGCAGCCCGTCCGCTCCTATGCGGCAGCGACGCAGCGGGCGAAGGCCTTCCGGAAGGTCCAGCGCGTTGATCAGAAAATTCTCAGGGTCGGACAGAATGTAGAAGATGTCTTCACCCGAACTTCCCGGCGCGGCCGTTCGGAAAGCCGCGTGACGCGTCATCGGCCATTTCGTCGGAATGCGCGTCGGTTCGTCGCCGTTCAGGTCGTAGATATACGTTTCATATTCTTTATCGTCGGACAGGATATCTGCGTAGATATACCGCCGTCCGTCTTCGAGGCTCACCAGCGTCGCCTTGACGTCCCTGGCGAATCCCGGCTCGATATGCTTCGCGCCGCCGCAGATGACGGTCAGCTTTTCGGCGGTGGCGGAAGTCTGCTGCACCTGCACCGCTCTGGCGCTGCCGTTGGCGAAGGCCGTGCGGACAGGCGTCCATGGACGAAGCTCCATGCAGTAGGACTTCGGGGCGCGGCGATATTCGTCGTTAAAAAGCTCCGGCCTCTCATCAAAGAGGATCGTCGTCGTGAAAATACCCTCCTTGAAGGCGCCGATAGCGTGAGGACTATGAACAGACGGCGAGTCGGGATTGAAGTAGAATGTCGCTCCGCAGGGATCTAAAGTCCAGTTCAGATTCCCTTCCCCGGCGAGGGCCTCAATTTTTTCCATCATGGCGAGGCCGCCGTCCTCCATGAAGGAAGCGCTCGGATAATCGCGACGAAGCTGCTCGCCGACGGCGCCCGCCAGTCCTTGCATATCCGTGAACACGTCGGACAGGAAAAGCGCTTCTCCCGTGCGCGCGTCATAGTTTTTCCCAAAGACGTAGCGCATTCCCCAGCCGTCGCCTTTATCGATCAGAACGCCTTCCAGGAAGCTCATCGCCAATGTGTCGGCGCGGCGAACGAAGACGTCGGCGAGCCAACGGTGTTTGCCCACATAAGGCGTACCCGGCTTGGCGGTCTGGGCGCGGGCAATCCGTATATCCTGCGTCGCTTCGAGAAGGATGTCTTTCACGCCCTGCGACGCGTTCTCGCTGTATTTTTTCAGGGCATTATTGAGCGCCGAGAATTCCCCCGGAGCGCCCGCGACGCGCACTTCGTTCCAGCGCGCGAGCAGAATCTCTTCCCCCGCGTCCGTGTCGATGGAATCGTAGGAAGTCACCATCGGCTGGATTGGGCGCAGGCTCTCGTCGATATAAGACGCCGCCGCTTCACAGATTGCGGAGGACGGCACGGCAGACCGCAGAGAAACCGGCGCGATGCAAAAGGATAAAACCGCGAGAACAGCGGCGAAGAGCTTTTTTCCCTTTATCATGTCATTCCTCCCCATATCAGTACACTATGGACGGGCGGTCCCCTGTCGGGTCGTACCCCTGCGGCACGTTGCCGAAGCGGAAGCCCTGCCATGATTTTTGAAGCACTTCCCAGGTCTCGTCCCGTCCGAGGCCGATGGCCTTTTCCAATTCCGCGACGGGGATCCAGAGGAAAGTCGCCTCCACCTTCTCCGCGTTCACGATATAAACGTCCGCCGAACGATCGAAGGTTTCCTTGCCGATTTCCGCGCCGTTTGGATCCATATATTTTTCCGGCCTAAAATCCAGCATCCCCGGTCTGGTTTCGGACTCTTTGATCACGCCCTGCTCCGTCGCGGCAAGATACGTAAACAGCATATCGTTCGACTTGTTGAGGAGCTGCCGGGCTACGATATATTCCCCGTCCTGAAGCCGAGGAAGGCTCGTTTTCCTGTAAGACGTGTCGATATGATAATAGCGCTCCTCGCGACTGCTTTCGTCGATCACGCGATAGGCCGTCAATTTGTTTTCGCCCGCCATCCCGACGAACCTCGGCTTGAACCCGGCCTCCGGCGGCCGGATCTCGATCGGCTTCAATACGTCCTCGCTCTCCGAGTCATATTCATAGCACGCATAATCCAGATACATCCCGGTCTCGTCCATTTCCGCGACAGTGAATTCCAGCCATCCGTTGCCGTCCATGTCGCTGACGCAAAAGCAGGCGTTTTTCGCTTTCGCGTCTTCGAAGTCGATGCCGTTGACGACGGGACTGTTTTGCAGCCCGACAAGCTCCAGCCCGTATTCGTAAGGCTTCGCGAAAGCCGTGGCGGAAACGGCCATAGTCCCGGCCGCAAGAAAAGCAAGAGTCTTCGCAAGTTTTTTGAAATGCTGCATTTTCTTTTCTCCATCCTTATAGCCCTCCCCTTTGGGGAGGAGCGAAATGTGCCAGTGGCACATTTCGGGCGAAGACGGTGGGTGAGGTCTCACAACGTTTCGCTTATGTCAAGCGTTACGTAACAAGACCTCATCCGTCGCGCTTCGCGCGCCACCGTCCGGGGAGTCCACTGGACTCCCGCGCAAAGCGCCCCCAAAGGGGAAGGCTCATTAAACTCAATCCGGCGTCAATATCGCGGCCAGAGTCCCGAGGAACATGAGCAACAGGAAGCCGCCCACGGCCAAGAAGGGGCCCCAGCCCGCAATTTCCTTCAGGTCCTTGATAAGTCCCCAGATGGAAGTGCTTCGCGCGTTGTCCGACTTCACGGGCTTCGTCTTTCCGTCGGGCAGGATCATTCGGAAGACCGGGTAGTTGTAGACGCGGATTCGCCCGACGGCAATCCAGAGGATGATGGTGACGGGAACGGTGAACACCATCCAAACCCCGTTATACTGGTATTGCGCAACGCCGTCGAAGTCCAGCATCCACGCGCAAATTGCCGGCAGCCCGTTGAACACGATGGCGCCGAGCAATGTCATGATAACGCGGAAGGGCGTATAGAACGCCATCTTGACTGGAACCATCTCGCCGTTCACCGGCTCCATAAAGACGGCTCTCGTCGTCGTGTCCTCGATGGTGTCCTCACCTTGCGTGACACTGAGCTTTGATTGCACGCGCTCGGCACGGCTCTTTTCCGTCTTGAACACGACGCGCCGGAATTCCTCGCCGCGCCCGTCGCTGAACGCCGTGAAGAAAATCGCGCCAAAGACCATCGCCGTCATGCCTGCCAGCTCGAGATTCGGCTGCCAAAGCCACATCATGAACGTCACCAGCAGCGTCATGAGCGTCGGCTCGATGAGCCACGAAAGCACTTTTTCCTCTTTCGTCTTCGAGACGGCGACGCGGCCCGTCTGGCCGTTGACCACCGCCAGCACCGGACCGATCTTCAGCACATAGGCGGGCAGCAGCGCGGGCAGGCGCAGGATGTCCCCCGCGTGCATCCTCATCGTAACGCCCGTGGTCTGGAGCTGTTTTTCCACGTCGGGGCGGAAGCCCTCTCTGACTTCCTCCAGCACCCGAGCTTCCGTCTGTTTCGCGTCGATGTCCGAGAGCTTGACCCGCTGGCCCGCGATGAAGGCGAACTCGAAGGTGCGCGCCTCCGTCCACTCGAAGGGTTCCATAGCGTCCAGCACTAAGTTGTCAAGCTGTTTCGAGGTGTTGACAGCGAGGCCGTTCAAAAAGCCGCCCACATGATATTTGTAGTCGGAAAAGGTTTCCATGCGCTCCGCCTCGGCGCTCACCGGCCCGCGGATCAGCTCATAGGGGAGATAATAGCCGCGCAGGTTCTTGATGGACGCCAGCACGGTCTTGGCTTCTTCCTGCTTCTGGTTTTTCTGCGCCCATTCCTGAAGCCGCGCCCGGGCCTCGTCCTCGGTCAGCACAAACGGGATGATGACCTCCGGCAGCTCCGATATGGCAAAGGCCCGCCGCGCGAACTTGCCTCCGCAGAATTCGCAGTTTCCCATGGCCTCGCCTTCGGGAATCACGACTTCGGCGCCGCAGTTCTGGCACACGCATTTTTCCTCGGCGACGCTCTTGTCCCGCAGCACTTCCTTCTTGCGGGCGTCCCGCCACTCGCCGAGCCGCTGCACCGGCTCATGGATGTCCGTAGTGCCGCCGCAATACCCGCAGTGATACTCCTGATGCACGATGTCGTATTCCGCCGGCGCTCCACAGTAGGAGCAGTAAACGGCAAGCGGATTGTTCTTCGTCTCGCTCATGGCAGTTTCCTTTCCTCAAATAGAACTTGCAGCAATATCCTATCTTATGCGAAAGGCCGGTGTCCCGTCACGGGCGGACGGAGGCGTGGCCTAAAACCACGGGCGCGCCGTCCGCGCCTACCTTGCAGTCGACGTAGTCTTGCAGGAACGGCGTATTCGTGCGGGTCAGCGTGAACCCGTCCGGGTCGGTCATAACATGCCAAATGCGCTGGACTTCTTCCGCCGGCTCGGTGGCGAGCATCGTGAAATTGCTGTCGCATTCCACGCGGAAGATTTTGTCGCCGTTCAGATCGTAGACGCGAAGCTCATGCTGCGGATGCATCGCGGCAGTCGCGCAGTCCGCATAGAGATACTTCCGCCGGTCGCGCGTCATGACGAAGACCGGACGAATGCCTTCCAGTTCGCCGGGGTCGATAAATTCTTCCCCGTTCCGCCGGATGACGACGCCCTTCGTATGAACCGCAACCTCGGTCAGCTTGTCGCTCGACTCGTCGAAGCAAAGCATCGTCGGCAGCCGCGGCTCCACGTCCATGCAGAACGATTCGGGGCAGGAGCGGTACTTCGTCTGGAAATGGTACGGCGTATAGGCGAAGCAAAACGTCACTGAATAAATGTCGTCGTAAGGGTCGGACGTCAGCGAGCCGGGGTTGAAGTAAAACGTCGCGCCGAAGGGATCGAGGCTCCACGAGAACTCGCCGCCTGCCATGACGCGCTTCACTTTTTCGCAGAAGGCGTCGTAATCGCCGCTGCCCAATTTGTCGGTGGGAAACCGCCCGGGATAGAGTCCGCCCAGCCGATAGGCGATTTCATTGGCAAGCTGTTCCCGATTGACAAATACGTCGTCAAAGGACAATTCCTTGCCCATGGCGGTATCGTAGTTCCTGCCGTAGACGCCGAAGCGCCCGCGCATCCCGCCGCCATAAGCGGCGCAGGACTCGACGAAGCTGACGGCGCGGCTGTCGGCGCGGCGGACCCGAATCGTCTTGATGACGTCCAGACCCTCCTCTTCCGCAACCTTCGACTCGTCCACGCTGTACCCTTCCAGCGCGCCCGCAATGGGGAGCCATTTTTCCCCGACCTCCCCTTTGAACATGATGCCCGGGAAATGGCGCCTGACCGTCGTCCACTCCGGCCCGGAATACGACTGGAATACTCTGAGCGGCAGCCCCCAGCCCAGATTTTCCATGAAAAGCGGTCCCGTCGCCTCCGCCTCCGCCACGGCGGGAGGATAAAACGCAGGCGTGCCGGGGAACGCGCCAAAAAGCGAAAGGGACGCGGCAAGCATGACTGCGAGTTTTTTGCTCTTCTTCATCAGTCGGTCCCCTCCATCGTCAATCGTATTGCCCGCCGTTCAGGAATGCCTTGTACGAATTTTCCAGGACGAGAGGCAGCTCCGCCAGTCCGATGCGCTTCTGTATTTCCTCGGCCCTGTACCATGAGAGAGGCGCCGTCTGTCCCGATTCGACGCCGAACCGCGCCAGCTCAATATCCGCGTACCGCTGAAGGTCGATTTCCTCCGGCGTGCCGATCTGCCCGCTTTCCGCTTCCACCTTCAGCCACCCGGGCAGGAAGAATTTCCGCGCCGCCAGATCGGAGCCCGGCGACGGCATCTTCACCGTCATGAAGGCGAGGTCCTCGATAATCAGGTCGCCGTGCATCGTCAGCGCGACTTTCGTATCGACGAAGTCCCATTCGTCTCCGTCCGCTTTCTTCGAGCTGACAAAGACGTAATGGTAGTCGTCGCTGCCCTGTTCATGATACATCATGGGCGCGGTCGCAGACTCGCCGCTCATGATGTCGGGCACGTCGGAGCCGCCCGCGAAGAAGAGGCCCCAGGTCCGTTTGTCGCAGCTGTCGTTCAGTTCCTCGCAGCGAATCTCCGGCGCGATTCCCTCGCCGCCGCGCTTTGCCTTGAAAATCTCCAGCCGACCGTCGTGGTCGAGATCGGTCACGGCGTAAAACCAGCGGTTCCAGTCCGCGTCCTTTTCCGGAGAGACGAACCAGCCGCCCTCCTGCCCGGAGTTCACCGTCTCCGCGAGAATCTGTATCTGCTCCGAAGGCGAACGCGGCGCGGCAAATGCCGTCGCCGAAAGCGCGAGGGATGCGAGCAGCGCAGAAAGGATTTTCTTGCCTTTTGTCATGATGGTTTCCTCCGAATCATCCAAAGTAGTCTTCCCAAAGTTCGGCAAGGATCCTGCCGCCATAAAACAGGACCGCATAGCCGACGAGGAGCATGAAAAAGTCCCGGATCGGGGCTCCGGCGGACAGTTTGGCCAGCGCCGCCCATCCGACCAGCGTGAACACGCACAAAGCGACCGCGAGGAGCACGGGCGAAAACACCAGCTTGTGAGAGTCGTGCTCGTCGGGATGCATCGCGTAGATATGCACCGAATGCCAGCCGGGCGCGAACTCGATCGTGATCTCGCCGCCGTGGCTTCGATAGCTCCATTCGAGATAATGTCTCTCCTGATAGGCCCGGTAATTGACGTACATACTGGCGAAACAGACGACGAGCGACACGGCGAATGCGACGGTCAGATTCCTGGATATCATAGCGGCTGTCCCTTTCTCAGTATCCATCCTTTGTAGCCATTGGCGCCCTCAGCCGCGGAATCGCAGCCCGGCCAGCCCAAAAGAATATTGGTGACATCCTGCTTCGGCCTCATGCGGAAAATGACCCTGGCGCGGAACTTTTGGTCCATGATATGGATTTTCTCGGCGATCGAGACCGGAGCCTGTGTTTGTCCCATTCTTCTTTTAGCACTCCTTCGATATTCTAATACCAAGCATATTATAAAATGGGAAAGAATGAAAATCAAAAATTTTATGAACTTTTGGCAAAATGTCCCAAAAAACCCCCGAGCCATAAAACTCGGGGGTTTTCGTATAAGGAAGCACTGAATAAGTCCCGCCGCGCCCCTGACGGGTCTTTTTCCGTCATGCTGCGTCAAAGTGCTCTCGACGTAGCTCTGCTACGACTTCGAGCACTTTTCCTTGCCTGACGAAAAAATCCCTCGACAGGGCCACGACTTGACTTAATCAGTGCTTCCTTAAACTTTCCTTCAACTATCTTACGATAGGTTTTCCGATTTTTTGGACGAAGCTGCGGGCGACGGAAAAGAAAAATTCCCCATGAGCAGCGTTTTTCTTCACGAAGTCCACTTGGGAACGCATGGCTGTTTCGTACGGCTCGCCTCCGACCAGGTCATCGGCCAGCGCTTTAGCGGAGATCAGCGCGTAATGGATGCCGCCGCCTGTTAGCACATCGATGAGCCCGGCGGCGTCGCCGACGAGGAAGGCGTTTTTCCCGGCACGCAGGAGAACGTCGCCGTTTGTCGGAATCAACGCGCCACGGAGGTTTGACGAAAGTGAAGTTCCCACCTCCGAAGAGAATGCGGATAGGCGTTCGCGGCAAATGACGTCCGCATTATCCGTTAAGTCATGATAATAGCAGCCTACAGTGGCGTCCTCGCCGCGCGGGATGTACCAGCAATATCCATTGGCGCCCTTCGTGAGCCGGATGACGGCTTCTTCGCCAGACAAGGGGACCCTTGCTTCCAGTGCCAGCGTCGAGCGCTGCCTCCGCCCATCCAGCAGGCTCCGCACGATGGAAGCCGCGCCATCCGCACCAACAAGCTTCTGGTACTGCACGTCAAAAGTTTCCTTTGTGACGAGATTGACGCACCGCGCGACGCAGCGCTCCTCGTCAATGGCCCGCACCGTGCTGTGATCGAGGAGTTCTCCGCCTGCTGACAAATAACGGCCCAGGATGTAGTCGTCCAGCCGTTTGCGCGGCAAGCACCGGACGGTATAGCCTTCCTCTGGGTGCAGTCCCATAGCATGACGAAGCGCCAGCCGCGCCACCTTCCTTCCACCAGAACGGAAAAGACTCCGAATGGAGGCGACGATGCTCCGGGGTTCGGGCGGCGGCGTGACCTGACCGCCTGGCGTCCAGCGGGAAAGGACCTTGGACAGTTCGTATCCCCCGAAGCGGGCACGCACCGCTTCCAACCGCGCCGGCGCAAGCCCCGCCTCATCCACCGTCGCGCCAAACACGGCAAAAAACGCCTTTTCCGCCCGCCCTTCCAGCGCTCCCGCACAGAGCTTGCTCTTTTTCCGGGCGTCCTGCATTTCCAACAGGAGCGTCTCCTTTCCCGCTCTCTTCAGCATAAAGCCCAACGCCGCCCCGGCAGCTCCCGCACCGACCACAAGCACATCGGTTCTGATCATTTCCCGCCCATTCCTTTCACAAACGGAAAAGAGGCCGTCGAATTACTGCGAGGCCTCTTTTGACGTGATTCATTCCGGCTTTTTGATGACCGTCTCCCCGCCCATATAAGGCACCAGCGCCTTCGGCACCACGACGGAGCCGTCTTCCTGCTGGTAGTTTTCGAGGATCGCGGCGACGGTGCGGCCTACTGCGAGGCCGGAGCCGTTCAGCGTGTGGCAAAATTCCGGCTTGTCCTTCGGCGTGCGGCGGAACTTGATGTTGGCGCGGCGCGCCTGGAAGTCGAGGCAGTTCGAGCAGGACGAGATCTCGCGGTAGCGGTTCTGGCTCGGGAACCAGACCTCGATGTCGTAGGTCTTCGCCGAGGTGAATCCCATATCGCCGGTGCAGAGCGTCACGACATGATACGGGAGCTCGAGCAGGCGCAGGACTTCTTCGGCGTTGTCCACCATAGTCTCCAGTGCCGCCCACGAGTTCTCCGGCTTCTCGAACATGATCAGCTCGACCTTGTTGAACTGATGCTGGCGGATCAGCCCGCGGGTGTCGCGGCCCGCGCTGCCCGCTTCGGCGCGGAAGCTCGCCGTGTAGACCGTGTAATGCTCAGGCAGTTTCGCGCCGTCGATGATCTCCTCACGATGGAAATTCGTCGCCGGCACCTCGGCCGTCGGCACGAGATAGGAGTCCAGCCCTTCGAGCTTGAACATATCCTCGGCGAACTTCGGGAGCTGCCCGGTGCCGATCATGCTGTCCCGACTGACGATGTAAGGCGCCAGCATTTCGGTGTAGCCCTGCTTCGCGTGGAGATCCATCATGAAATTGATGCAGGCGCGTTCGAGACGCGCGCCGAGTCCGACGTAAAATGTGAACCGCGCGCCGGAGACCTTCGCTGCGCGCTCCGCGTCGAGAATGCCAAGCCCCTCGCCGACATCCCAGTGCGCCTTCGGCTCGAAGTCAAACTTTCGCGGCTCGCCCCATTTGCGAAGCTCGGGATTGTCGTTGTCGTCCACGCCGAGAGGTACGTCCTCCTTCGGCATATTCGGAATGCGGAGCAGGATTTCCCGGAGCTTTTCCTCCGTCTCCTTCAGCTCGCCGTCCAGCGCGGAAATCTTATCGCCGACCTCGCGCATTTCCTTTACCAGCGCGTCGGCGTTCGCGCCGTTCTTCTTCATCACGCTGATCTCCTTCGAGGCAGCGTTGCGCTTTCCTTTCAAGGCCTCGACCTCGCCGAGGATCTCGCGGCGGCGCTTCTCGAGTCCCTCGAAGTCGTCCAGCTTCATCGGATTGTGGCGGCGTTCCAGCATCGCCTGCACCTCGTCCAGATGATCGCGTACAAATTTCATGTCCAACATATAAAAAGCCTCCTATGAATGCGAATTATCCATTCAATTATATAAGCATGGCGCGGGACTGTCAAACAGAAAACCGCCGCGCAAACACGCACGGCGGCTGTCGTTTTTCAATAAAGGAAGCACTGAATAAGTCCCGCCGCGCCCCTGACGGGTCTTTTTCCGTCATGCTGCGTCAAAGTGCTCTCGACGTAGCTCTGCTACGACTTCGAGCACTTTTCCTTGCCTGACGAAAAAATCCCTCGACAGGGCCACGACTTGACTTAATCAGTGCTTCCTAAAAGATTTCAATTTGCGGGGGATAAACTCGGAGTCGCGTGAGCTGTCGTCCCCAAATGCGTGTCCATCTCGCTGCGCCCTTTGAACACGCCCCCGTCGGCGATGTTCAGACTGCGGACGCGAACGTCTCCGACGAGCTGTCCCGTGGAATGAATGCTGAGGTTGCCGTCGCAGTCCACGTTGCCCGTGACCGTCCCGGCGACGGTCAGGCTGCCGGCCTTGATATCGCCCTGCACGGCGCCGCTCTCGCCGATGACCACGTCTCCGGTAATGGAAATGCCGCCGTCGACGTGCCCGTCAATACGGATATTTCCGGATCCGCTAATTTTTCCGTTAATCGTCGTATCCCGGCCAACGATTGTCTCGATGTCTGCAGCGGGATTGTCAACTCGTTTTTTCATGCTGCCAAACATATAGCATGCGCCTCTCTTATCCAATGATGCTCATTCGCCGCCAAGATACAGGATCGGGTTGACGAGCTCGCCGTTCACATGGACCTCGTAATGGACGTGAGGACCGGTGGAAAAGCCGGTGCTTCCCATGTAGGCGATCAGCTGCCCTTTCTGTACCGTCTCGCCGACAGTGACGACGACGGCTTCCGCATGGCCGTACCGCGTCCAGATGCCGTTGCCGTGGTCGATGTCCACCATGTTGCCATAGCCGCCGGAGTTCCAGCCTGCGGCCGTGACCGTGCCGCTGGCCGCCGCGACGATGGGTGTCCCATAGTCGTTCGCGATATCCACGCCCGGATGGAAATCCGAACCGCCCCAGCGCAGGCCGTAAGGCGAGCTGAGCTCGCCGCCGGCGGGCCAAAGTGACGGAACCGCCGCCGAAAGCCGATTCTGGTAGCCGATCATGCGCTGCTGCTCCTGCAGGGCTTCATGCACACGCTCCAGATTGGCGCGGCTTTTCTCCAGACGCTCCCGAATGTTGTCCAATGCATTGCCCACATAACGGGCGTTCGGCTCGATCCACGGGCCGCCCTGTCCGCCCGCAGGATCGCCGGAAGGATTCGCGGACTGTACCGCCGTGTCTTTCGGCTCTTCCACAGGATCGGCGCCCGCCATCTGGCGAAGCTCCCGCTCGATCTCATTGACTTTTTCCATCTCGTCCTGCAGCTCGTTGGCCTTCTTCGCGAGATGGGTCAGCTGCTCCTGCTGCGCCGCGTTGACCGAGCGCAGGTCGTGAAGCTCCTGCTGGTCGCTGGCCGCCGAAAATGCGCTGTAAACAGAATACCCGAAAGACCCGACAAAAAGAACGGACGCAGCGGCAAGAGAATACAGCCCATATCGAAGCAGTTGCTTCGACAGGCGAATGCTGTGCATCTTGGCGCCTCGGTCGGGAATGATCTTGATGACATAATTCCCGCGCTCGTCCGTCGATGAACGATTACTCAAAAATAACGCCCCCAAAACGTCGTGTTGCCTACAAACAATCAAATAAACCGGATACCGCAGGGGGCGCCCCAACGCCCACCGCGAAGTATTGATATTATATCATAAAAGTACAAGGCAAGGAACTGCGCCTTTCGGCCTATGTTGCGAAAGTTTAAAGGTCAGGAAGCTGCCAATCAATGGGCTTTTCTCCTATATTTTCCAAAAAGTCGTTTACCTTTGAAAACGGCCGGCTGCCGAAAAAGCCGTAGCTCGCCGAAAGGGGACTCGGATGCGGGGATTCGACGATGAAATGGCGCGGGTTCGTGATCATGGATTTTTTCTTTCGCGCGGGGCCGCCCCAGAGAATGAAGGCCATCGGCTTTTCGCGCTCGTTCAGGAGCGAGATGATCTTGTCGGTGAAAATTTCCCAGCCGCGCCCGCGATGGGAATTCGCCTGATGCTCGCGCACGGTCAACACCGTGTTCAGGAGCAGCACGCCCTGCTCGGCCCACGGCTTCAGGCAGCCGTTGTTCGGCATCTTGCACCCGAGGTCGGAAGCCAGCTCCTTGAAGATATTGATGAGGGACGGCGGCGGCTGTACGCCCGGCTGCACGGAAAAGCTCAGCCCGTGCGCCTGCCCCGGCCCATGGTACGGGTCCTGCCCGAGGATGACGACCTTCGTGTCGGCGTAGCTTGTATAATGAAGCGCGTTGAAGATCGCGTACATGTCGGGATAAATACGCGTCGTGCGGTACTCGTGGATCAGGAACGCGCGAAGTTCACGGTAATAGGGCTTCTGCAGTTCCTCGTCCAGATACTTCGCCCAGTCGTTATGAAAGATTTCCATATTACAGACCGTCCTTCTGCTTTTTCCCAGATTATAGCACATAATACACGCACGCTCTATGCCCCTCCTGCGTTGCGCTGCAAGACCTCATCCCCCTAGGGAGATTGGAGAAGCGACAGCTTCAGATACATATCCGTCGAAGCACCGATTATTGTCCGCCCCCTGGGGGGCGGGGGACCGCGAAGCGGTGGTGGGGGGATTCCTCTTACGATGAACATTTACGCGACGCTTACGTTGTCGCATTCTCCCCCGAAGGGGCGGAGGGGTTCTTCCCACGGCACGTCTTTGACGTAAGCGTTACGTCGTGGTAAAGGGGCGCTGCCCCTTTGCGATGAGGCTTTAGAACGAAAACAAAAAAGGAGCCGTCGCATCGATCAAAAGAACCGTCTGCTGTATGAGGTGGACGGCGAAAATCTTCTGATACATTCCTGCAAAGGCCATTACGGCGACAAATGAATCAAGGCATTCCCGCCGAGTACGCTGCTTCGGCGGGGATTTTTTTGCCCTTTCCCGACGCCGAAAAACATACTGATCTATTGAGTGTCATAATCGGCGAAAAAATATTATATACTTTCTATGCTTCTTATTTGATATTTTATCACGCCCCTTTGCGTGCCGCAATAATCGGAATCAAATTTTATCGTTCGTGTACATGCGCAGGATCATGGCTTTCAGAAGCTCCAGCTCCCCCGTCATATCCTTCTCGCGCTCCGGCGGGTAGACCAGTCCTTCCGCGAATTTTTCCGCGGCGGACAGCATGATGTACATGATGGCGGGGAAGAATTCCGTTTCCGGCAGTCCGAGCTTCAGGGTGCCGTCCTGCTCCGCCTTTTGGTACACCGCGTGGAATTTCCGGGCGAATCCGTCGACGACCTCGTTGTAGACGCCCAGTTCCTCCTTCGACACGTTCTCGTGCCGAATATAGGTCTCGAAGTTGCGGATAAACCGCAGGATGTCCTTGTGATTCTGGTAGAGATCGATGAAGCAGTCGAGGAAGAAGGCCAGCTCCTCGGCGGCGGTCATGGCGTCGCCGCCCCGGGCGCGGTACATTTTCTCCACCTTGACGGCGTATTCCTTCCAAACTTTCGCGCCGATGGCGATGACGAAGGCGGTCTTCGTCCCGAAATACCGGAACATGGTCTTATAGCCGAGGCCGCAGGTTTTAGCGATCTCTTTCATAGTGGCGAGTTCGATGGTCTTTTGGGAAAAGATGCGGAAGCCGACGGTCAGCATTCTCGCCCGCCGTTCGGCCATTTCGATTTCGTCTTTTTCGAGGTTGCGCATATCGTTCTCCTTTTCGTATATACTTTGGTTTATTTTCCTATGGAACCGCAAAAAAATCAAGGGGCATGTTGCTGTGTGCAAGAGCAAGGCCTTGTTTCTTGCCCGAATCTTAAAATTGCCTTAAAAGTCGCGCAAATCCCTTCCCTTTTCCTCGCGAAAACGATAAGATATAAAGGAACGACAGGGAGGGATCATTAATGGACGAAAAGACGCGGGTCTTGATTGTTGAGGACGAGAAACGCATCGCGCGCTTTTTGCAGATGGAGCTGGAGCACGAGGGCTTCGTCACGGCGACGGAGTCCAACGGTCGGCGGGCCTATGAGCGGATCTTGCAGGAATCCTACGATCTCGTGCTGCTGGACCTGATGCTGCCGGAGATGGACGGGCTGGCCATCTGCCAAAACGTGCGGAAGCTGTCCGACGTGCCGATCATCATGCTGACGGCGAAGGACGACCTGGAGGACAAGGTACAGGGGCTCGACATCGGGGCCAACGATTACATGACGAAGCCCTTCGCCATCGAGGAACTCCTGGCCCGGATCCGCGCGGTGCTTCGGGCGCACAAGCCGGCGGAGCCGGAGAGCGGCGGCGAGATCCTCGTGTCGCGCAACCTCGTGATGTACCCGGAGCGGTACGAGGTGAAGGTCAAGGGCGAGCCGGTGGAACTGACGAAAAAGGAATACCAGCTCCTCGAGTATTTGCTTCGGAACAAGCGCGTAGTGCTGTCCCGGGACCAGATCCTTTCGACGGTCTGGGGCTATGATTACATCGGCGATACGAACGTGGTAGACGTTTATATCCGCTATTTGCGCGCGAAGATCGACGAACGGTTCGGCGAGAAATACATTCACACCATGCGGGGCGTCGGCTATGTCATCAAGGATTAAGAATCTCCGCGTCTCGACGAAGCTGATGCTCGTCAACGCGGCGATTCTCATCAGCATTTTACTTTTGACGAGCCTCCTGACGATCGCGGGGCTGTATTTTTCCCTCTACCATCAGGCGGAAGTCGAGCTGGAGCGAAGCGTCACGGAGGTGCGCCGTTCCGTCGCGCGCTCGGAGACTATGAGCGACGCGGAGCTCCCCGAGCCCATGCCGCCGGAAGCAAAAGAGTGGGCGCTTCGGCAAAATCCGGACTGGGTGCCGCCGCCGCCGTTCCTTCGGCTGCTGTACCGCGAGGGAGTGCTGACGCCGGGCGTCGTACTTCGGGTCGTAGACGCAAGCGGGCGGAAAATCTTCGACAGCGCGCTGCATTACCCGACGGTGCAAGAGGTCGAGGAACATATCATTTCCGATCCTCCGTTTTGGGCGAACAAGGAAATGCAGGTCGCGCGATTCGAGAATTTCTACATGTACTATGAACCGCTGACGCTGACGTGGCGCGGCGAGGCTTATCAGCTTCACTTTATCCGCATGATCACGGCGGAGCGCGACTTCCTGCGCGCGCTGGGCAACGGGCTCCTGCTGACGAACCTCCTGGGCGTCGCACTCGCGCTCTGCGCCTGCTACTATGTCAGCCGCCGCGCCCTGGCGCCGATCCGCGCCATCACCGAGGCCGCCCGCGCCATCGAGGTCACCGATCTCAGCCGCCGCGTCGAGACGCCGCCGGCGAAAGACGAGCTCTCAGAGCTGGTGCAGACCATCAACCACATGCTCGACCGTTTGGAATCGGGCTTTGAGCAGCAGCGGCGATTCGTCTCCGACGCTTCCCACGAGCTGCGCACCCCGGTCACGGTCATGCTCGGCTACTCGGATATGCTGAGCCGCTGGGGACGCGAGGACGCGGAAACGCTGGACGAGGGCATCTCCGCGATCCGTACCGAGGCGGAAAACATGAAAGCGCTGATCGAGCGGCTGCTCTTCCTCGCCCGCGCCGACCAAAAGCGTCAGGTGCTGAACAAAGAGCCGATCGACTTTCAGGCGCTGGTCGCCGACGTGGCAAAGAAGGCGGATCTGGTCAAGGGCGACCATGAACTGACGCTGGAGGCGAACGAGCCCGGCACGATTTTCGCGGACGAGGTGACGATGCGTCAAATGCTCCGCATCTTCATTGAGAACGCGTTCAAGTACACGCCGGCGGGCGGCGCCATCACGCTGTCCTCCCGCCGCGAGGGCCGCGCGCTTCGCGTCGAGGTCCGGGACACCGGCGTCGGCATCGCCCCCGAGCATCAGGCAAAGGTCTTCGACCGCTTCTATCGCGTGGACAGCTCCCGCTCCAAGATCGGCGAGAGCACAGGCGCGGGCGGTACCGGCCTCGGCCTCTCCATCGCCCGGTGGATCGCCGAGATCCACGACATAGACATCCAGCTTGAAAGCGAGCCGGGAAAAGGCACGACGATCCGTCTGACCATCCCGTTGTCGGAGGAAAAATCGGGAGGAGAAATTTCCGCTTAAGTTTTTTCCCATTTCGTTCGATACATAGAATGGAAAAGCTACGCGACGGGAGGAAAGATCATGGGCACGAACTCGGTGGACGCGCTGTCCGCTCTGAAAGCGCTGGCGGCGAAAAGCAGCCCGACGGCGGAAACGAAAAAGACAACGGAATCGAAGGACTCTTTCAGCGAGGTCCTCGCAAAAATGGAAGAGGAACAGAAGAAGTGGGACGCGCTGATGGATCAGGTGGACATCGCCCAATACAAGCTTGCGATGGCGGACAGCTTCTGGAGCGACCAGGCCGATCCGAAAAAGCATATCCAAAGCTATCTGGAGCGGAACCGGGGCCAGTACGGCACAGAGGCGCTCAATGCGCTGGCACAGAACGTCTCCATGCTGAACCATCTGAACAGCCTCGGCGTGATGAAGGGCGTCGTATCCGACGCGGAGATGACGAACCTGAACCGCAAGTTCCAGGCGGCCTATGCCTCGGCCATGGCGGCACGCGCCGTCGGCTCGTATTTCTGACAGACTTTGAAAAAGGAACGCTCTCCCGGGGCGTTCTTTTTTTGGAAAAAAAGAGGAGCCGAACAGTTCCGGCTCCTCCTGCAAAGGAATATGCTTTTCTCCATATGCAGCGCCGCTTACCGGGTGAGAGAACGACGCTCGCCGTCGTCGCTGGGTTGCTCGTACATGCCGCGGCGTACTTCCGTGTCGCTGCCGCCTTCCTGCTCGTACATGCCGCGCCGCACGTCGTAGCGGTACTCGCGCTTCTCGCGCTGCTGCGTCTCATTTCCCTCCTTGTGCGCTTCACGCTGCGCTTCTGTCCTGGCTTCTTCCTCGCAGCGTTCTTCGGCCTGCCGCTTCTTCTGGTCCTCGCAGCGCTCCTCTTCACGCGCCCGCTGGTGCTCTTCGTCGGCGTAACGGCCGAGACGGACGTGCTCGTCGCTGCCGCCCTCTTTCTCGTACATGCCGCGCCGCACGTCGTACTGCTGACCTTCCCGGGTAAAGGCGGGCCCCTCCGCGTGAACCGCGAAAAGCGGCGCGCCCACAAGCACCGTGCCCAGCGCGACGGCGAAAAGCCGCCGGTTCCACTGCTTCGTCATTTTCATAGGAATCACTTCTTTCGTAAAAATTTCACTTTAGGAAGCACTGATTAAGTCAAGTCGTGGCCCTGTCGAGGGATTTTTTCGTCAGGCAAGGAAAAGTGCTCGAAGTCGTAGCAGAGCTACGTCGAGAGCACTTTGACGCAGCATGACGGAAAAAGACCCGTCAGGGGCGCGGCGGGACTTATTCAGTGTTTCCTTTATTATATCACGAAGATTGTACCTTAAAGATATTTTTTGCAAAAAATCCCCGAACCGATCCGGCCCGGGGATTTCGCTCGTTCCTATCATTTGGTCATGTTGACGACGCCGCCGAGAGGCGCGCGCCCCTGATTATAGGCCTGCTTCGCGGACTGCATCGCGGCGGACACGCTGGACTCGCCTTCCTGCGAAACCCTGTTTTGCAGATTCTGGAACGCCCCCTTGCCGATCTTGACTTCGTTGCCGAAGTTCGACACATTCGTAATCGCGCGCCCGCGGTCTGACAGCATCGACGTCTTCTGCTCGCCGGTGCTCAGCACCTGCTGATTCTCACGCTGGAACTCGCTGTGCCCGAACTTCGTCTCGTTGCCGAAATTCGACACGTCCGTGATCGCTTTCCCGCGCTCCGTGAGCATCGACGTTTTCTGCTCGCCGGTGTTCAGCACCTTGTCGTTTTCTCTCTGGAACCTGCTGGTACCGAGCTTTGTCTCGTTGCCAAAGTTCGAAACCTCATAGTGGGACTTCGACCGCTCCATGTACATCGCGGCCTTTTCCTCGCCTATGCGGCTCACCATCTGGTTGACCTGCAGGAATCCGCTTCCTCCTGAAACTCCTCCGACTGCCATGATCCTTCCCCCGCTTTCTTCCTTGTGAGGCGGTAACGCGAAACCGCAGCCCCGTGTCCAGCGCCTCAGGCATTTTTGGATAAAATGCCTATCCTACATCTTCATCTGTATTATACGAGGAGAACAACTGCTTGGCAAGTCCCAAAATGAAACTTTTTTCTTAATTATTCTCAGCTAACGCGTACCCGGCCGCGAGGGCTTTCCTGTTCGCGTCCTCGGTGCCCTTCGGTACGCGGTCCAGCACGGCGCGCTCCAGCGATTCCGTCGTCACGCATTTTGTCAGTGCGACAACGGCGCCGAGAGCGACGATATTCGCGAAGAGCGGCTTGCCGCAAGCCTCGCGGGCCGTGTGGGTGATGGGGAGATCGACGCGGCGCGCGTCTTTGGCGCGCACTTCCCTGACGAACAGGCTGTCTGTGATGATCAGGCTCGACCCGTCGCAGTCGCCGGAAAATTTATCCGCCGCCTCCTGGCTCATGACGAGCAGGGTATCGGGGTGTGTGACGCGGCCGAAACGGATCGGCTCGTCAGAGATGATGACCTCGGCCTTCGACGAGCCGCCGCGGGCCTCCGGGCCGTAAGACTGGGACTGTACGGCCAGCTTCCCGTCGAGGAGGGCGGCCTCCGCGAGAATGATCCCGGCGGTGATCAACCCCTGCCCGCCGGTGCCGGAAAAGCGGAAATTCTGCTTCATGCCGACGCCGCCTCCTTTCCGGCCTGCGCGCGTTCGATTATTTCGTCGTAGGCTTTCGTGTATTCTTTCAGGTCTGTGCGCTCGTAAAGCACGCCGATCGGGAATTTCCCTTCCCGCGCCGGCTCGTCCAGCTTGTCCCACGCCGCCTTCATGACGCCGTGTTCCTTCTGCCACTCCATCATCGCCGCGGGCGCGGCCAGCTTGTTCTGGCGTCCGTAATTCGTCGGGCAGCCGGTGACGGCCTCGATGATGCTGAAGCCCTCGTGACGTATCCCCTTGCGGAGCACGTCCACAAGGATCGGCACATGATACGTCGTGGCGCGGGCCGTGAATGTCGCGCCCGCCGCCTGGGCCAGCGCGAGAATGTCAAAGCTCGGCTCGATGGTAAGATACGGCGCGGTGGTCGCCCGCGATCCCCGCGGGGTCAGCGGCGAGTACTGGCCGCCGGTCATGCCGTAAATGCTGTTGTTGAAGACGACCAACGTCAGCCCGATATTGCGCCGGGCCGCGTGGATCAAATGGTTTCCGCCGATGGCCGAGCAGTCCCCGTCGCCGGAAAGCGTGATGACGTTCAGCTCGGGTCGCGCCATCTTGAGCCCCGTGGAAATCGGCAGCGCGCGCCCGTGGAGCGTGTTCGCCGTGTTGAAATCGACGTAGCCCGACGCGCGGCTGGAGCAGCCGATGCCGGAAATGACGGCCACATCGTCTTTTTCAAGGCCCTCGGCGTCGATCGCTTTCAGGAGCGCGCCGAGTACGACGCCGTTGCCGCAGCCGGGACACCACAGATGGGGCAGCCGTCCGGGGCGGAAATAAAGATCGACAAGTTCTTCCATGCCTTTCATATTATTTCGCCCCCTTTATCGTTTTTTCCGCTTCGCGGATTTCCGCGAGCAGCTCGTCCGGCGTCGCCGGCTCGTTGTCATATTTCGCGTACAGGCGGACGGACGCGCGGCCCTGCACCGCGCTCTCGACCTCGCGCACGTATTGGCCGCAGTTCAACTCATGCACCAGCAGGCACTGCGTCTTTTCCGCGAGCTCCCGGACGGCGCGCTCCGCAAACGGCCAGATCGTGATCGGCCGGAACAATCCGGCGTGAATGCCTTCGTTCCGCGCCATATCGACGACCTCGTAAGCCGTGCGCGCCGCGCCGCCGAACGCGACGACGACGATCTCGGCGTCCTCCGTCCTGTAATGCTCCGTCTGTACAATGTCGTCCTCATGGTCTTCCAGCTTCGTCCGCAGGCGATCCTGCGAATTTTTCGTCGCGGCGGGCGTTCCCTTCGGGAATCCCGTCTCGTCGTGGACGAGGCCGGTCACGTGCCAGCGGTAGCCGCTGCCGAAGTCCGCCATCGCCGGCACCTTCGAGCCGTCCGTGTCGGCATAAGCCAGATAATCTTCCGGCGTCACGTCCGGCTGCTTCCGGCGGGCGGCGGCAAGTCCTTCATAGCTGTCCGGCAGCTCGATCCGTTCGCGCATATGACCGATGACCTCGTCCATCAGGAGGATCACCGGGCAGCGATATTTTTCGCTGAGCTCCACGGCGCGCCGCGTCAGGTCGAAGCATTCCGGCACGCTGGACGGCGATACCGCGATCAGCCAATGATCGCCGTGGGTGCCCCACCGCGCCTGCATCACGTCTCCCTGCGACGGGGACGTGGGCTGCCCGGTGGCGGGGCCGACGCGCTGCACATCCACGATCACACAGGGAATCTCGGCGCTGCACGCCATGCCGATCATCTCCTGCTTTAAGGAAAAGCCCGGACCCGAAGTCGCGGTCATCGCCCTGACGCCGCCCAGCGACGCGCCAAGCACGGTGCCGATGCCCGCCAGCTCGTCCTCCGTCTGCATGAATTTCCCGCCGACCTCCGGCAAACGTTTTGCCATGCCCTCGGCAATCTCCGTGGACGGCGTGATCGGGTAGCCGCCGTAAAAGCGCACGCCCGCCGCGATCGCGCCCTCGACTACCGCCTGGTTGCCCTGCATAAGAAGAACCCGGCTCATCACGCTCCCTCCTTTTTCACAAAAATCGCGTAGTCCGGGCAGCGCATCTCGCACTGCCCACAGGAAATACAGTCGTTCTCTTTGCCCGGCACGATCGCCGACTTGTTCAGCTCCGTGATCTCAAGGACGCCGCGCGGACAGAAATGCGCACAAATGCCGCAGCCCTTGCAGCGTTTCGTGTAAAATTTCAGCATAGCAAACGCTCCCATCTCTCCATCATCATATCGCATTTATTTATCATAGCACCGTAAAGAGGGCAATTCAATAGTTTTATGCATTTTTTATATAAATAATATAATAAATTGGCATAATAGAACGCGCCGGAAAAAAATGCCAAACGTCTTGCATATATTTTCACGCCGTGCTATGATAGGCAATCATAATGGAAAATGGCGATGAGCAGGAAAAGTATGCCGCGCGGAAACGCACAGAGAGCCGGGGGAGCTGAAAGCCGGCCGGGGATGCGCGGAGGAAGTTCGCCTGCGAGCCGCTCGCTGAAAGAAATATTAGGCGACGCCGGAATCCCCTCCGTTACATGGGGAAGCCGATCGATTGTCAATGCTGGCATTCCGTCGGAACGGAGAGGCCCGTTAGCTCGGGCAAGCAAGGTGGTACCGCGAGAATGTCTCGTCCTTTGAAGGACGGGACTTTTTTTGTTATGAAGTGAGGAGGGATACTTTGCAGACTTTGGGTTTTCTGGGGCCGCGCGGCACCCACAGCGAGGCGGCGGCCATGTTCCTTTGCGACAGGATCGGCGGCGCGGAGCTTCGGCCGTACCCGGACATTTTCTCGGTCATGCAGGCCGCGGCGGACGGCGAGGTGGATACCTGCGTCGTACCGGTGGAAAACTCACTGGAGGGCGCAGTGAACGTGACGATGGACACGCTGGCCCAAAGCGACGACCTCGCCATCGAGCGGGAACTGATCTGGGATATCCACAACCAACTGATGGCGAAGAACCCGTCCGACGAGGTGCGCATCATCTACTCGCACCCGCAGCCGCTGGCCCAGTGCCGCCAATACTTAAAGGAACATTTTCCGCAGGCGAAGCTCGTCGCCACCGAGAGCACAGCGAAAGCCGCCGAGCTCGTGGCGGACGGCAAAAAAGGAGCCGCGGCCATCTGCACGGCGCGGGCGGGCGAACTTTACGGTCTCTCCGCCATCGCCACGGAGATACAGGACAGCATGACGAATTCCACACGGTTTTACCAGCTTCGCCGTCGTCCCGTGCCGGAACTCGACCTCGCGGAAAGCGGCCGTGCGCTGATCATCTGCCAGATCGACGGCGCGCGGGCGGGCAGTCTTTGCGCGGTACTTGAGGAGTTCGCAGGGCGCTGCGTCAACATGACCCGCATCGTCTCGCGCCCGGCCCGCACCGGTCTCGGCGTTTACATTTTCTTCTTCGACCTCGAGATCGAAGCGGGAAAATCCCGAGAACCGCTGGAAGCCTCCATCGAAGCCGTGCGCCAAAAAAGCATTTGGCTCAAGGACCTGGGAAGATTTCCGGTGCTGGAGAAATAGCGTGAAAACTCCTTCCGTCAGCCCTTCGGGCTGCCACCTCCCTCATAGAGGGAGGCTAACGAAAGCCCTCCTCTATGAGGAGGGTGGCACGAAGTGCCGGGAGGAGTCCAGATTTTATATTCAAAGGAGCGAACAAATTATGGTTATCATCATGAATCCCGACGCCACCGCTGAAAATATCAAGGGCGTCATCGAAATGATCCAGGACGCGGGCCTTTCCGCGAAAGTCATGGAGGGCTCCCAGCAGCGCATCGTCGGCGTCATCGGCGACAAGACGCGGCTCGGCTCCTGCGCCATCGACGCGCTGCCGGGCGTCGAGCGCAGCGTCTCGATCTCGAAGAGCTACAAGCTGGCCAGCCGCGAGTTCCACCCCCAGTCCAGCGTCATCGACGTGGACGGCGTGCCGGTGGGCGGGGACGAATTCGTCGTGATGGCGGGGCCATGCGCCGTCGAAAGCCGCGAGCAGCTTCTCGAAGCCGCCGAAATCGCGAAGAAGGGCGGCGCGAAATTCCTGCGCGGCGGCGCCTACAAGCCCCGCACTTCGCCGTATTCGTTCCAGGGGCTGGAGGAAGAAGGACTCAAATACCTGGCCGAGGCGAAGGAAAAGACTGGGCTCCGCATCGTCACCGAGGTCACCGAAGTCGACGCCGTCCAGACCGTCGCCGAATACGCCGACCTTTTGCAGATTGGCGCGCGCAACATGCAGAACTTCCGCCTGCTGAAGGAAGTCGGCCGCACCCAGAAGCCCGTCTTGCTGAAGCGCGGCCTCGCCGCCACCCTCGACGAGTGGCTGAACGCCGCCGAGTATATCTTAAACGAGGGCAACCCGAACGTCATCTTCTGCGAGCGCGGCATCCGCACCTATGAGACCTACACGCGGAACACCCTCGACCTCTCCGCCGTCGCCGCCATCAAGCACCTCTCCCATCTGCCGATCATCGTGGACCCGAGTCACGGCACCGGCAAATGGCGCTTCATCAAGCCGATGGCCCTCGCGGCCGTCGCCTGCGGCTCCGACGGCCTGATCATGGAAATGCACCCGAACCCGGCCAAGGCCCTCTCCGACGGCCCCCAATCCCTGACGCCGGAAAACTACTTCGACCTGATGGACAGCGTGACAAAGCTCGCACAGTTCATGCGGGATTCCGGCATTAAAACCCAGGATCTCTGATAGGAAACTATGCAACTCTCCCCCGGTCAAATCGTCCTGGGGGAGAGTTGCTTTTAAGATACTTGCCTCTCACAGCGCTTTCAATTATAATATGAGCAGGAGGATCGCCTCATGAGATTCCAATGGGACGAAGAAAAGAATCGTCTCAACCAGAAGAAACATCATATTTCCTTTGAATACGCCACATATGTATTTGACGACGAATATCGGTATGAAGTATTTGACGAAGAACATAGTGACGATGAGGATCGCTATGACGTAATCGGCATGGTTGACGATATTATTTTCGTCGTTTGCACGTATCGGGAAAACGACATCGTGCGGCTGATTTCCGCACGCAAGGCGAACAAGGCCGAGAGGAGGAAATACTATGGCAATCGTGACTATGACCCGGGAAGAGATTGACAAAATCATGACGCCTGAACGAAGGAAGCAGGAAACAGAAGAAATGAACCGTTATCCTATTGCATACGATGAAGATTGCCCTCCACTGTCAGAAGAACGACTGCGCCGCTTCGTTCCGAATAAGGTTCGCCACGAGATTGCCGTATAATTACAATGGATATGCAAAACTCCCCCGGTCAAATCGTCCTGGGGGAGTTTTCTTTACGTCCACTATGGAAAATGATATAATTTTAAGATACTGAAAGACAAGGAGAAATGATATCATGAAAGTCATACTGCAGCAGGACGTCAAGAGCGTCGGAAAAAAAGGCGAGGTCATCGAGGTCTCGGAGGGTTACGGGCGCAACTTCCTCCTTCCGAAGAAGCTGGCTCTGCCCGCCACCGCGCAGAACGTAAACCTCGCCAAGCAAAAGGCGGGCTCTGCCGCCCACAGGAAAGCGCAGGAGGCCGACGAGGCAAAGCTCCTCGCCGCCCAGCTCGCGAAAGCGGAAGTCACGATCCCGGTCAAAGTCGGCGAGGGCGGCAAGCTCTTTGGCTCGGTGTCCGGCAAGGATGTGGCGGAAGCGCTGAAAGCGACCCACGGCGTCGAGATCGACAAGCGGAAGATCTCGCTGACACAGGAGGTTACAGGCGTCGGCGACTACGAGGCCGTGATCCGGCTCCACCCGGAAGCGACGGCGAAGGTTGCGGTCCATATAACGGAAGGCTGATAAACGCGAATGGGAAACCTGTTCAACTTTTTCCAGAAAAAACCCGCCCCGGAAGAGCGGGGCGGCTATATCACCTCGAGCGACGACCCGCTGGATCGGGAAATCGACGCGCTCTATGGCATGCTGGCGGACATTCTCGGCTCGGACAAGCTCGTCATCAAAGCGGGCAAGATGGACGCCATGCGTTTCATGCGCTCGCCGCGCCGCGGGGAGCGCGTTCTTGCCCTGCAGCGCATCATCCTCGAAAATCCCACCATCGAGCACGTCCCCTCCGACGCGGAAATCCCCAAGCTCCTGACCGAGCTTTCGGAACGCATCGCCGACCTGATGGCGCGCCGCTCGCTGGAAGATAAGATCGAGAAAAAAATCGCGGAAAAGCTCGAGGAAAATCATCAGGACTATGTGAAGGACATTCGCATGCAGGTCCTCGACGAAGAACGCCCGCAGGACGAGTCGCCGCAGGCAAAAGAACGCCGCGAAGCCCTGGAACGCATGGACGGCGTCAAGCTCACCCAGTCCGTGATGGAGCTTTTGCGGCCGAAGACCCTCGACGAGATCGTCGGGCAGCCCCGAGCCGTCCGCTCGCTTTTGGCGAAGCTCTCGTCCCCCTACCCGCAGCACCTCCTGCTTTACGGGCCGCCCGGCGTCGGCAAGACCACCGCTGCGCGCCTCGTGCTTGAACAGGCGAAGCATGTGGCCGCTTCTCCCTTCGCCGAAGACGCGCCCTTCGTCGAAACCGACGGCACTACGCTGCGCTGGGACCCCAGGGACATGACGAACCCCCTGATCGGCTCCGTCCACGACCCGATCTATCAAGGGGCGCGGCGCGACCTTGCCGACGTCGGCGTGCCCGAGCCGAAGCCCGGCCTCGTCACCGACGCCCACGGCGGCGTCCTTTTCATCGACGAGATCGGCGAAATGGACGTCATGCTGCAAAACAAGCTGCTGAAAGTGCTGGAAGACAAGCGCGCCTTCTTCGAGTCCACCTACTACGACCCCACCGACCCGAAGGTGCCGCCCTATATCAGGAAACTCTTCGACGAGGGCGCTCCCGCCGACTTCGTACTGATCGGCGCCACCACGCGGGAAGCGCGGGACATCAGCCCGGCGCTCCGCTCCCGCTGCGCCGAGATTTACTTCGAGCCGCTGACCCCGTCCCATATCGTCCGCATCGTCGAAAACGCGGCGAAAAAATTGGACGCGGCGCTGGCCGCCGGCGTCGCCGAGCTCATCAGCGACTACACCGTTGAAGGCCGCAAGGCCATCAACCTGCTGGCCGACGCGTACAGCTTCGCGCTGGAGCGACGCGACGGACAGGGCGTCGTCGTCATCGGCAAGGACGACGTTTACGAAGTCGCCCAGGTCAGCCGCCTCTATCAGTACGTCAAGGATCGCTCCTCGGAGCGGCCCGAGATCGGTCACGTCTTCGGGCTCGGCGTCTCCGGCTACCTCGGCTCCGTCATCGAGATCGAAGCCGTCACGTTCCCCGCCCATGAAAAAGGCAAGGGCGCGGTGCGCTTCAACGAGACTGCCGGCAGCATGGCGAAGGACTCCGTGTTCAACGCGGCCTCCGTCGTGCGCCGTATGACGGGCAAAGAGCTCTCCGACTACGACCTCCATATCAACGTCGTCGGCGGCGGCAACATCGACGGCCCCTCTGCGGGCGTCGCGATTCTCTCCGCCGTCACCAGCGCGCTGACCGGGCGTCCGCTCCGGCAGGACGTCGCCGTCACCGGCGAAATCTCCCTTTACGGACAGGTCCGCCCCGTGGGCGGCGTCTTCGAGAAAGCTTACGGCGCAAAGCAGGCGGGCATGAAAACCCTGATCATCCCCGAGGAAAACAAAAAGGACATTCCCGAAGGCCACCTCGGCCTTTCGATCCATCCGGTGAAAACGGCGGAGGAAGCATTCCGCCTGCTCTTCGCAGACGGATGGGACGACGCGGGAACGGAAAGGACGGACGACGATGGCAACGGCTGAACGAATCCCCCCGCAGAATATCGAGGCCGAGCAGGCCGTCCTCGGCGCGATGCTCCTGAGCAAGGACGCCATCGCCCACGCCACCGAGAAGCTCCACGCCGACGACTTCTACCGTGACGCGCACCGCCGCGTCTTTCAGGCCATCGCTGACCTCTACCAGCGCGACGAGGCCGCCGACCTCGTCACCGTCACCGAGCAGCTTAGAAAGACCGACCAGCTCGAACGGGCCGGCGGCATCGCCTTCGTCACCTCGCTGGCGAACGCCGTGCCCACGGCCTCCAATATCCAGTACCACACGCGCATCGTGCTGGAAAAAGCCCAGCTCCGCCACCTGATCGACGCGGCTACAGAGATTGCCGGCGAAGCTTACGAAGACTCCGAGGAGATCGCCGACCTGATGAACGACGCGGAAACGAGAATCCTCGCCGTCACCGGGCGCGGCAACAACTTCGACATCACCTCCATCAGCGATCTCGTCATGGAGGTCTTCAAAAAGACCGAGACCCGCGCGCAGCAAAAAAACGCCCTGACCGGCGTCGCTTCGGGCTTCGCCGACCTCGACAGGCTCACCTCCGGCTTCCAGCCCTCGGACCTGATCCTCGTGGCGGCGCGCCCGTCCATGGGCAAGACCGCCTTCACGCTGAACATCGCGACCCACGTCGCCGTCAGACTCGGCCTGCCGGTGGCCTTCTTTTCCCTCGAGATGTCCAACGTCCAGCTCGTCCAGCGCATGCTCTGCGCCGAGGGCGGCATTGACTCGCAGGCCATGCGCGCCGGGGAAATGACCGACGACGACTGGGAGCGGCTGATCGTCGCCTCCGACCGGCTGACGAAAGCGCCGATCTATATCGACGACACCCCCGGCATCACCGTCACCGAGCTCCGCTCGAAAGCGCGCCGCATCAAGCGCGACCACGGCCTCGCCCTCGTCGTCATCGACTACCTGCAGCTGATGCAGGGACGTGCCGGCAAAGCCAGCGAAAACCGGCAGCAGGAAATCTCCGACATCTCCCGCTCGCTGAAAGCCCTCGCCCGCGAGCTCGGCGTCCCCGTCATTGCGCTCTCCCAGCTTTCGCGCAGCGTAGAAGCCCGCCAGATCAAACGGCCCATGCTCTCCGACCTCCGCGAGTCCGGCTCGTTGGAGCAGGACGCCGACATCGTCATGTTCCTCTATCGCGAGGACTACTACGACAAAGAGACGGAAAACGCCAACATCACCGAAGTCATCATCGCCAAGCACAGAAACGGTCCCATCGACAGCGTGCAGCTCTTCTTCGCGAAGCAGTTCACAAAATTCACGGGCATTGCGAGAGAATAACGGCACAATCAAAACCACCCGTTAAACGGGTGGTTTGCTCAGGCCCTATAAGGGCCAATTA